>CAMTIM010000044.1 GCA_947072565.1 uncultured Peptostreptococcaceae bacterium
ACATTAATATATTCCATAGAATAAGTATTGTTAATAGCTTTTAGTCTTTTTCCTAAAGCTTCTTCATTTTTTTTAATGTTATTTTCTAGTGTTTCAATTTCTGACTTAGTTTTATCTATTTCTAAACCTAATTTTTCTATCTCACTATTACTAGAATTTATATTTTTCTCTATATCAGATACATTAGAATCTAAAGCTTTAATTTTTCCTTCTAATGTCGTTTGTTCACTTCTATTTTCAATTAATTTTTTATCTAAATTTTCTTGTTTTTCATCTGCATATATAAAATTTGTACTAATTAATACTGCACAAGCAGTAATTATTGATATTGATTTTTTCACTATAGTTCCCCCTGTTTTTATACTTTTAAATGCCTCTTTACTGATACAGCACTGCCTAAAATACCAACACTTATACCTGTTACTAATAAAACAGCTATAAGATACATATACACGCTAGTTAAAGGAAGTACAACATTTCCCATTACAGAGCTTATAATAGTTGTTATTTTTTTTATTATATATCCATACATTCCTATACAGCTACTTATTGCTAACACTGACCCTATAATACCTATAATAAATCCTTCTACTATAAATGGTGCTATTACAAAGCCGTTGCTTGCTCCTACATACTTTATTATCTGAATTTCTTCTTTTTTGCTATATACCCTACTTTTTATTGTGTTAGAGATTATCACTAAACATATTAATAATAGCAATACTATAAATATTGTTCCAAATTTAGTAATAGTGTCTGAAATACTCAAAAAGTTTTTCATTACATCTTGAGCATATTTTACGTCATTTGCTCCGTCTAACTTTAATATTTTATCAGATATATTTTTTATATTATTTGGACTATCTATTGTTACAACATAATAATCGTCTAATGGGTTATTAACACCTTCTAAAAGATATGCATCGTCTCCCCAACTCTTTTTTAGGTCTTTAAAAGATGTTTCTTTAGTTCTGTACTCTACATTTTTTACACCTTTAAGTTTACTTATATTACTTTTCAGTTCAATTCTAGCGTCATCCTCTATATTAGCTTGTACAGACACCCTTACTTCATTTATTTCATCTTTTGTAACTTTAATAAACTGATTTATATTTAAAACTATAGTAAGTACTATTCCAAGTATTATTAATGATGCTGTAACTGAGATTATTGATATAAAACTCATTGTTTTATTATGAAAAACCCCTTTAATTCCTTGCTTTAAACTATATAAAAATTTAGACATTAGTTTCATATGAATCCCTCTTCGTGTCTTTCACTATTTTTCCTTTTTGAATTTCTATAACTCTTTTTGGAAATAATTTTAAAATTTCAATATCATGAGTTGCCATTATCACAGTTATACCTTCTGCATTTATATCATTTAATAAATTCAATATACCTATAGAATTATCTATATCTAAGTTTCCTGTGCACTCATCGGCTATAATTATGGCAGGCTTATTTACTATTGCTCTAGCTATACAAACTCTCTGACACTCTCCACCTGATAGTTCTGATGGATATTTACTGTGTTTGTCTGCAATCCCTACTTTATGTAGAATTTCTAAAACCCTAGGCCTTATATCTTTAGGATTTGCACCCACTACTCTCATAGCTATTTCAACATTTTCAAATACAGTTTTTTCTTTTAACAACTTAAAATCTTGAAATACAATTCCTAAGTGTCTTCTATATTTATGTATTTTATTCGGTTTTATTTTTGTTATTTCTTGTCCTACTACTGATAACCTACCTGCTGAGATTTTTTCTTCTCTAGTTAGCAATTTAAATAAAGTAGATTTACCTGCACCTGATGGACCTACTAAAAATACAAATTCACCTTGTTTTATACCTAAATTTATATTATCTAATGATTTGTTGCCATCATTATAAATTTTATCTACATTAGTAAATTTAATCAATTTTATCACTCCACTTTTCTTTTTCTTTGAGTTATATTTAAGCATTTTGCTTTCTTTTTAATTATACACAATTTTGTCTTTTTTTGTAACCTTTTTGTAACTTAAATAATTAATTTCTCAAATAAAATTAAAAATCTCTTGTGTATCTAAACTATATAGCTTAGATACACAAGAGATTTTCAATATTTTAATTTCCCTTTAGATTTTGTTTGTGCCAAATAAACTAATCCATTACCTTGAACTGCACGTGAATACTGTAGTAATTTAGTATGTTTAATTAATTGTGCATATAATTCTGTTTCGGTCAAATCTCTTTTAAACTCTTCTTTTGACCAATTTTTTAATAATGCTAAACTTCCACTTACATGAGGGGTCGCCATACTAGTTCCACTTAATACTGCAAATTGATTCTCTGGATACGTCGAAAGTATATCTACTCCAGGCGCCACTACATCTATATTTAAATTTGAATTACTAAAACTTGCTGGAACCCCTTTTTTATCTACAGCTCCAACAGATATTACTTCTGGATATGCAGCTGGATATGAATATTCAAAATCATTTACATTTCCATCTCCGTCATTGCCTGCTGCACAAACTAATAGTATATTTTTATTTACAGCTTCTTTTACAGCTTTTTCTAATTTTTCTGTACTTTTAGGCATTCCTAATGACATAGATATTATATCTACATTTTGCTCAATAGCGTAAT
Organism: uncultured Peptostreptococcaceae bacterium; assembly: GCA_947072565.1. Taxonomy (GTDB): domain Bacteria; phylum Bacillota; class Clostridia; order Peptostreptococcales; family Peptostreptococcaceae; genus Romboutsia_D. The sequence continues at coordinate 2,638 of CAMTIM010000044.1, forward strand.
ATATAGCATTTACTACCCAGCTTACTTTTCCTGAGCCAGTTCTGTCTATAGCTTTTAATACATATATATCAGCTTTAGGTGCAACTCCCATTATAGTATTGTTTTTGCCATTAGCCGCTATAGTCCCTATTACATGAGTTCCATGCCCTACTCTATCTACAACTATATTGTGGTTTTTTCCATCTTCATCAGTAAAATTTCTAACTGCAACAATATTATCTTTTAAACTCTCATGATTTACATCACATCCTGAATCTATTACCGCAATCTTAATACCACTGCCTTGATTAGAGTTACTCCAAATAGATTTTGCTTTTATCATTTCGATTCCATATGGAGTTTTTGATTCTTTTCCCCTAAATTGCCTACTTAATGTAAAAGGTAATAATTTTACATTAGCATCACTTTGTTTATTTTTCATAGATATCACTCCAAAATTTGCTTTCTATTTAATTATATAAATTCAAAATGATTTTGGTGATTATTTTTCTTTTTTAAATAGCGAGTAATGTCTTTTAAAACAGCATTTTCTTTATCTCCACTAATATCCAAATCATTCACATATTTTTCATCTTTATCATTTATCCTATATATACCTTGTACTATTTTTTCATTTTCTATAATTACATCTACGGTTGCACTAGAGATTAAATAATATGTTCCTATCTTTCCTTTTTTGTCTTCTTTCCACTCTCCAATATATTTGTATAATTCGCATGTATACGTTCCTATTCCATCTTTTTGTCCTTTTTTAAAGTCACCTTCATAAATATCTTTATTCTGATATAGATACCTCCCTATACCTTCAAATACATCGTCTTTAAACTCACCTTCATATATTTCTTTATTTCTATACTTAATTATTCCCCTTCCCCGTCTACATCCATATTTATATTCACCTTCATATATATTTCCTTCTACATCTGTATAGCATCCATGCCCATGAAATGTATTGTCTTTAAACTCTCCTATATACTTACTTCCATCTTTAAACTTATACTCACCTTTTCCATTAATCTTTCCACTTCTAAATTCACCTTCATAAATATCTCCATTAGATTTTATTAACTTTCCATCTCCACTTTGTAAATTATCTTCCCATATTCCACTATATTTACTTCCGTCTTTATAGTATAAAACGCCTTTACCATTTTTTTTATTATTTATAAAATACCCTTTATACATATCTTTGTTTTTATATGTATAAAGACCTAAGCCTTCTACTGTACCATTTTTAAAATCTCCACTATAAGTTGACCCATCACTATATATATATTTTCCTATACTATGCATCTTATCATCTTTCCAAAGTCCCTCATATCGTTCCTTATTTGCAAATATGCACACACCAAATCCATGTTTCTTTCCATTTATAATCTCACCTTTATACATATCTCCATTATCATACTTAAACACTTTTTCATCATTTAAATTAGAAGTATGTTGTTTTATTTTCTTTGTAGTATTTATTTCACGGCTATTTATATCCACCTTGTCACATGTGCTTCTTGAGTATTTATTTCTCTTAAATTTATTTTTTCTTGAACTAATAATAAACTTTACTATTAACAGTAAAATTAATATTGATGATAGGCATACAAAGACTGCTAATATAGTCATAAAATACTTCATTATTTGCTCCATAGTAATCTCTCCCCACTTACATAGTACTTATGTTAATTTATATTTATATTTCATCATATTTATTCGTAAATATATAAGTATTACTATAAATTCATTAAATATATTTTTTATAAAGTAGTATTTTCAACACAAAAAAGCTGTCAACATATTAAAATATCAACAGCTTTCTTCTAAAAAACAACTACAATCTATATTTTCATAACTTAAATCTTCATCAAATAATGTAACTATATTTTTAAGTTCTTCTTTATATTCTTCTTTATTTAATTTATAAAGCATCAAGTCCTCTAGTAAATCTTTTATATCAAAGTATAAATTTTCTATTAAGTAAAAATAGCCACATTTTATATCCTTAATTTTATCTATTGTATCAAGTTTTCTATTTATGTCCCTCAACGAATCTATATTATATATATCTATATCTTGTATAGATTGTAAGTATTGTCTTAGTGTTTTTATCACTTCTATAGACATATCTTCTTCATCGTATTTATTTTCATTTGCATAAAAATTACTTACATATTTTTTAAAGTTTTCTTCTAAGTTTTCATTAATTGTACTAAATGGAGCTCTTACAAAATCTTTAATTATCAACAGATTTCTAATATCTTCATTTTCTTGTAAAACATCATCTAAAATATATAAATTATATGCATCATATAATGGATCATGTGCATCTCCTTTAAATTCTAGATTCGCACATTCTAATAAATTTTTTAAAGATATATAATTCATACACTTTATTCCATAATCTAAATACTTATCTTTTATATCTACAAATAAACTTTTAATGTTATTTATAAATCTTGGATGATTATATTTTTTAGCGCTTTTTTTGTCTGTATTATTAAAACAAGTTAAATCTAAATTTCCAAAAGTATAGATTCCTTCTATTTGAGAAAATATACCTAGCCATTTTTTAAATTTTCTCATCACCTCTTCATAAGTAGGCGCTTTGTCTAAATCATCTTGGTTTATTTGAGTAAGTTCTTGTATATGTGGATAAATATATTGACTACTTACTGGCTTTATTAGAGATTTAAATTCTTCTATTTCCCCTGTGTCTGTATCATACTGTATTGCACCTATGGCTATTATATCTGCATTTAACATATCCCTTTTATTTCTAGCACTTGGCATATTCATTTCAAAGTCTATGTATATTTTTTTCAATATAAACCATCCCCTTCTAAATAACTCTACTTATAGTCTATCATTTTATTATAGTTTTTTTCATAAATATTTTAATAAAATTTTAATTCTTTTATGTAATTACTACATTATGATAATTTATATATATAAAAACCGATAATAAATTTTATCATCGGTTTTTGTATATTTTTATAATTTACTTATGTCTTTCCAGGAAAGAATGCTTTTCTCCATCTATTTGCCATCCTAACACTGAATCTACATTTACATTTTCAGCTGCTTTGAAAATAGACTTTTCTACATCCTTAAAATTACTTCCTAGATTTTTTATTAAATCTTTTATCTCATATCTTTTGTTACCAGTTTTCTTGGCTGCAACCATACAAGCACAGTTTAATGGCCATATTCCACTAGTTTGTATAAATTTAATTATATGTTCTTCTCTTATATAATAAAGAGGTCTTATTATTTTCATTCCATCAAAGTTTGTAGAATCTAACTTAGGCAACATTGTTTTAAAGTTACCTGCACATAATAAATTAAGCATTGTAGTTTCTATTACATCATCATAGTGATGTCCTAGAGCCAATTTGTTACAACCTAATTCTTGAGCTTTAGAGTATAATGCCCCTCTTCTCATTCTTGCGCACATATAACAAGGATAATCCTTTGCTATTTCATCTGCTACCTCAAATATTTTTGAATCAAATAAGTGTATAGGTATATCTAAATAATCACAATTATCTATAAGTAACTTTCTTATATCTTCATGATACCCAGGATCCATAGCTATAAATTCTATTTCAAATTTAACTTGACCATGTCTTTTTAATTCCTGAAACATTTTAGCCATAAGTAAGCTATCTTTTCCTCCAGATATAGCAACGGCGATTTTATCTCCGTCTTCTACTAAATTATAAGCTTTTATTGCTTTTATAAATTTTGACCATAAATTTTTTCTAAATTTTTTTATTATACTTTTTTCTATATCTCTTAATGGCTGTCTTTCATCAAAAGGTACTATAATTTCACAGCCTTTTCCTGCTAAATCGCTCATTCTTTCACCTCATTTTTATACAAACATGCAAATTATTTTATCATAAATAACGTTAATAATTCAAGTAATACCTAAATTTATTATTTTTTAAATAATACAACTTTTTATTATTTTAAGGAACTCTTTTTACTTGTACGAATATCCTGTTAATAGATAGACATTATCTAGTTTTAGACAAGGAGGGCTAATAAATGCAAAATAACAACAAAGGGGTTACAAAAGATTCTAGAAATGACTTAGCTAGACCATATGTAGCTGATCAAACTTTTACTAAAATGTATAATACATCTAGTGCTCTAAAACATGGCACTATATTTCCAGAATTATTTTTGCTTGATTCTTTAATGTACAATAAAGATTTATATTCTACGCCTAAAAAGAGAAATGGAGGTAGAAGATAATGAAAAGGGAATCTAGACAAGAACTTTTAAGAAATATTCAAGAACTTAGTTTTGCATGCTTAGACATGAATTTATATTTAGATAATCATCCAGATGATAAAAAAGCAGTTAATACTTACAATTCTTTATGTACTCAGTTTATGCAAGCTAGGTATGCTTATGAAAATAAATATGGACCATTAACAAATTTCGGTTATTCACCAAGTAAATATCCTTGGCAGTGGGTTTCAAATCCTTGGCCTTGGGACAAAGAATTTAATGATTAGATAATTATTGAGGAGGGTTAGAACTTTATGTGGATTTATCAAAAAACATTACAACACCCTATTAATCTTAAAAATGGGGATTTACAGATGGCTAAATACCTAATAACTCAATTTGGAGGACCAAATGGAGAATTAGGTGCAGCTATAAGATATTTAAGTCAAAGATATACTATGCCTACAGGAAAATCTCGTGCACTTTTAACTGATATAGGTACAGAAGAACTTGCTCATGTTGAAATGATTGCTACTATGGTTTATCAATTAACTTGTGATGCTACACCTGAACAACTACGAGCTGCTGGGCTTGGATCTAGTTATGCACAAAATGGATTTGGAATTTATCCATCTGATGCTAATGGAGTACCTTTTAGTGCTGCGCCAATAGCAGTTATGGGTAATGCTGTTACTGATTTACATGAGGATATGGCTGCTGAGCAAAAAGCTTTAGCAACTTACTATCATCTTATTAACTTAACAGATGATGCTGATATAATAGACGTATTGAGATTTTTAGGTGAAAGAGAAATCGTTCATTATCAACGATTCGGAGAGGCCTTAATGGATGTTTATGATTTTGAAGAAGGTCAAACCATTTTTTAATAAAATATTAATAATTTATTTTCAAACCACCTTTTTTATTAATTTAGGTGGTTTTTTATTATTTATAAATACATAATAAAAAACTCTTACTATAATAGGTTAGTAAGAGTTTTCATCTTTTCATTTTTGTATTAAACACATCTCTTCTCCTTTGCAATATAAACTTAGTCGATTTATCATTTCTATATTTTAGATGAATGTATTCTTTTTACTTATTCATTTACTCTGTATCATAATCTGGTGTATAATCGTATTCCATTTCATTTTCATAATCAAGGTATAATAAGTCTAAATTGTTTTCCATATATAGTTCCTCCTAGTTTTTTATTGTATTAAATATGATTTTTTTATTTTCTAACTTTCATATCTAATTTAATATATGCAAGTTGTTTATATAAATTGCCAATTATTACAAAATTGTTTTTTTTATTTTTAAACTTTCAAAAAAATAAAATCTCCCTACAACGTAGGCAGACCCTATTAAACATTAGATAAAACCCTTATTTTTATATCCTCATTTAAACAACTAAACCTTGATATGTTTTCTATATCATTGACTAAAAATGATTGCAAGTATTCATTTAGTACTTTTAAAGAGATATATTCTTTCTTTTCATTAAAATAACAATCTAAATTTCTTATATACTTTAGGTAGCATTTATTGATTCTAACCTCTACATATAATGAATCTGTTCCTAGTCTAGATAATTGAAATAATTCTTTTAATCTCATATATGCACACTGAGAATCTTTACTAATATGCATATTGCTTAGTCTTTCATCTAAGGCTTCTTCAATACTTATCAGTACAAATCTGTTGACAAATAAATCTATATAATAGTCATTTCTAGTATACTTAAATTGATAAAAATCAGTTATTACGCTCATGACAGCACTCCTTATATTTCATATCTGATTTTTGTTTCTATATATATTATTTTCAATAGTAGGTGTTATTTATACATAAATTTATATTTAAATTTTATTGTGTAATTACAGTAAGTTTAATGTCGCTTGTCTACTACATTTAGAAGGAATATATGCATGTAATATAGAATATAGATTCATACAGAATATCTCATTTAGAAGTAAAATTAGTATAGTTTTACTAACCAATTTAATATTTTAGGAGGAAAACATGAATTTATTGCCTATACCTTGGATGAAACAAAAACTAGAAGTTATTTATGAGAAAAAATTATATGGTAATTTATACTTGATGTATAATGACCTTAATTCCAAAAATTTTACCGATACTTCAACTACATTTTTACTTGATTTATTAGATAACTATAATATTAATACATGCCAAAATAATGCTTTATGCTTATATCTTCCTATAGAAGTAGATCCTTTTATTAAAAATCTAATACTTTCTTTTAAATCATTATTTAAAGAAAATATATATATTATATTAGGAGGATACCTAAAAAATAATACTAGCCCTAATGAGTTAGATCATATAGCTGATTTATACACACAGTTTCCGCAGCTTAATGGATTAATTGATTTTGCATATATCATAGATGACTCTAAGTGCTATGAGATTTTCACATCTTTATGTGATACTCAAAGAATTTCTATAAATCCAGCTACATCTTGTACTATATCTGGACCTACATTAAATTATCATATAAAAAGCCCTAATCCTAATGATATAGATCATATTTCATTTATAAATTTAATGGATGATATTACAGCAAACAACTATTTTGATACATATCTAAAAGGTTTAACTAATAATAACAATAACTTTAACTTTAATTTATAGACTTCCTTGCAGTCTATTCTTTTTTTGTGATAATATATTTAAGGTTACAACTAAATATTTAAGCACTTTGAAAGGGGGGCTCTTTATGAAACTTATATTAGCCGAAAAGCCATCAGTTGCTAAAACTATAGCATCATTTTTAGGTGCTAAAACTAGAGGCGATGGATATTTTGAAGGCAATGGATATATAATCACCTATGCAGTTGGTCATTTAGTTGGTTTATACGATATGAAAGACTACGATAAGGATAGATATTCAGGTTCTTGGAGAATGGAAAATTTTCCTTTTATACCTACTGATAAGTTCAAATTTAAAGTAGATAGCTCTAAGAAAAAACAATTTGATATAGTTAAAAATCTTTTACATAGAGATGACATTGAATATATTATAAATGCTACTGATAATGATAGAGAAGGAGAATTAATTTCCTTCCTTATATTTTTATTAGCAAAAAATAAAAAACCAGTAAAGAGAATTTTAGTTAATGAGTGGACTCCAGAGGATATTACAAGAGGTATTAATAATTTAAAAGATGACTCTGAAATGAGAAACTTGCAAGCTGCAGGATATACAAGGCTTATAACTGACTGGCTTATTGGAATAAATTTCACATCTGCTGCTACACTAAAATATGGAAATGGTAAATTACTTAACATAGGTCGTGTAATTTTACCTACTGTAAAATTAGTTTATGATAGAGATATGGAAATCTTAAATTTTATACCTAAGACTTATTATGAAATTGAAGGTAATTTTAAATGTGCTAACGGATCATACAAAGGAAAGTATACAAAAGGAAAGGAAAGTAAATTTGATACGATAGAAGAAGTTGATAAAGTAATAAATACTATAACTTCTGATACAGGTAAAGTGTTAGACAAAAAAGTTAGTATGTCAAAAGAATACGCACCAAAACTTTTTAGTTTAACTTCATTACAAGGATATATAACTTCTAAGTACTCAAATTTCACTTCAGATAAGGTTTTAAACGTGTGCCAATCCCTTTACGAAGGAAAAGGTAAAGGTGGTTGTATAACATATCCTAGAACAGATTCTATTTATTTAGAAGAAAGTTTAACTTCAAAAGTATCTCAAACTTTGGATAAATTGAAATTAGGACTACCTTATGAGAATATGATTAAATTTGCTAAGACTAAAAGAGTATTTGATTCATCTAAAGTAGATAGCCATAGTGCTATTATCCCAACTTATATTATACCTAATAATTTAAGTAGTGATGAGCTTATAGTTTATAATGCTATAAAAGATAGATTTATAGCTAACTTTATGCCTCCTGCAGAATATGAAAATACAGAAATAAAAACAGATGTTGATGGTCATATTTTCTTGACTAAAGGTAAAGTCCTTAAATCTATGGGTTATCTTGAAGTATATAAAAAAGAAGAAAAAGATGATTTATTGCCTATGGTTAATAACAATGATATTGTAGATGTTTTAGATATAAAGCCTTTAACAAAACAAACTACTCCTCCAAAATCATATACAGAGGATACGTTGCTTAAGGCTATGAAAAATTGCGGTAAAAATGCTTCAGATGATGATACTGCTGTTTTATCAGGGTACTCTATAGGTACTTCTGCTACTCGTGCTGACGTATTAAAAAAAATAATGCAAGTTGGTTATGTTGGCAAAAAAGGTAAATCATACTTTATATCTGATTTAGGAAAAAATCTAGTTGAAGTTTTTCCTGTAAAAGACTTATTTGACGTTGACTACACAGGTAAACTAGAAAAAAGTTTAAGTGATATTCAAAAAGGTACTTTTACTAGAAAAGAATACTTAACTAATATAATGAATTTTATTTATGAAAATGTTCATTTAATAAAAAGAGATTCGCCTAAAAACATTAGCACGGAAAATTACATATATAATCCTAAAACTAAAAAATATACTAAAGAAGCTTCTAAAAAATATACTAAAGAAGCTTCTAAAAGTAACAATAATTCATCTAAGGCTACTTCAAATAATAATAATGAATCTAATTCTAAAAATGAAGTCCTTGGTAAATGTCCTGTCTGTCAAGGTGATGTCGTCGAAATAGAAAAGGGATATATTTGTAATAATTATAAAGAGTGTAAATTTGGAATTTGGAAAAATGATAAATTTTTAGAATATTATAAGAAAAAACCTAATAAAACTATGGTTAAAGGCATACTAAAAAATGGACAAAGTAAAGTTAAGTCTTTAACTTCAAAACAAGGAAATAAATTTGATGCTATTTTGAAATATCATAAAAAAGAAAATGGTTATTTCGGATGGGATATCGAAATTGAAAAATAAATTTAACTGTATATAAATTAAAAGGTTGCTTAAATTAGCAACCTTTATTCTTTTTCATTTAATGTTTCATCTATTTTGCACCTTGCCATTTTTATAAAATCTGAAAAATTATAATTTTTAAGTTTACATCCGCACTTAGGACAATATTCCAATTTCTTAGATATTAGTGCCCTACAGCTAGGTTCTGGACATCTTGTTTTTTGGTTTACTTCAGATACTTTAAGCCCACATCTTGGACATATAGTTCCTGGTCTTGACGATACATCTTTTCCACATCTCGGACATTTTGTCATATTGCTCCCCCCAACTTAATTTTAAAATATCAATATATGTTATGATAAAGCATCTATATATGTGATTGTAAAAATCATAAAAACCTCCTTAATAACTTTTTAGCTACTTAAGGAGGTTTCTATTTTATATTAAATTTATATTATCTAGGATTTTTTATAAATGCTTGTGCTGCTGCAAGTCTTGCTATTGGAACTCTAAATGGTGAACATGAAACATAATTAAGTCCTAAATTATAGAAGAATTCTATTGAAGATGGTTCTCCACCATGTTCTCCACATATTCCTAATTTTATATTAGGCTTACTAGATCTTCCTAATTCAACACCCATTTTTACTAGTTTACCTACACCCTTTTGGTCTAGTACTTCAAATGGATCTTTTTCTAACAACTCTTTATTTACATACTCTCCTAAGAACTTACCTGCATCATCTCTTGAGTAACCAAAAGTCATCTGAGTTAAGTCATTAGTTCCAAAGCTAAAGAAATCAGCTTCTTGTGCTATCTCATCAGCACTTAGACATGCTCTAGGTATTTCTATCATAGTTCCTATTGTATAAGGTATATTAACACCCTCAGCAGCTATTATATTGTCTACTGTCTCTTTTATCATATCTTTTATAACTTTTAATTCTTTTACTTCTCCAACTAATGGTATCATTATTTCTGGAGTAACTTTAATGCCCTCTTTGTTAGCTTCTATAGCACCTTGTATTATAGCCTTAGCTTGCATTTCATATATTTCAGGGAAAGTTATTGCAAGTCTACATCCCCTATGTCCTAACATAGGATTAAATTCATCTAAATCAATTATTCTTCTTTTTATTTCACTAACTTGTAATCCCATAACTTTTGCAAGATGGTTTATAGATTCATCATCATGAGGTAAGAATTCATGTAGAGGTGGATCTAATAATCTTATATTTACCGGTTTTCCATCCATAACTTTAAACATTGCTACAAAGTCTTCTCTTTGCATTGGTAATAGCTTTTCTAATGCTACTAATCTTTGTTCTAAAGTATTAGATAATATCATCTCTCTTACTGCTGGTATTCTGTCTTCGTCAAAGAACATATGCTCAGTTCTACATAATCCTATTCCTTGTGCTCCAAATTTTATTGCCATAGCTGCATCTCTTGGGTTATCAGCATTAGATCTTACTACTATATCTTTGTACTTATCTACCCAGTTCATCAGTTTTTCAAAGCTACCAGTAAGTGCTACATCAGTTTTTTTGACACTACCTATATAAACACATCCACTAGAACCGTCTAATGATATATATTCGCCTTCTTTTATAACAAAGTCATCACTTCTGATTTCTTTATTGTATTCATCAACTTTTATTTGTGAACATCCTGCCACACAACATTTTCCCATACCACGAGCTACAACGGCTGCATGAGATGTCATACCACCTCTAGCTGTAAGTATACCTTGTGCACAAACCATACCTTCTATATCCTCTGGAGATGTCTCAAGTCTTACAAGTATCGCTTCTTCTCCTCTACCTTTAGCTTCTACAACATCTTGTGCATTAAAGTATACTTTACCACTTCCAGCACCTGGTGAAGCTGGTAATCCTTTAGCTATAACTGTAGCATTTTTTAATGCTTTACTTTCAAAGCTTGGATGTAGTAGTTGGTCTAATTGTTTAGGCTCAATTCTCATTATAGCTTCTTTTTCATCTATTATATTATCATTTACTAAATCTACCGCTATATTTATAGCAGCTGTAGTTGTTCTTTTTCCATTTCTAGTTTGTAATATATATAACTTTTCTCTTTCTATAGTAAACTCTATATCTTGCATATCTTTGTAATGATTTTCAAGAATAGAAGTAATTTTCACAAATTCATCGTATGCCTTTGGCATAACATTTTTAAGTGAAGATATATCTTGAGGAGTTCTTATTCCTGCAACTACATCTTCTCCTTGAGCATTAATTAAAAATTCACCAAATAACTTATTCTCCCCTGTAGATGGGTTTCTAGTAAATGCTACTCCTGTACCACTACTTTCTCCCATATTTCCAAATACCATTGACTGAATATTTACTGCTGTTCCTAAATTATGAGGTATATCATTTAATTTACGGTATACAGCTGCACGAGGGTTGTTCCATGACTTAAATACTGCTTCTATTGCAAGCATTAATTGGTCTTTTGGTTCTTGTGGAAAATCTTTTTTTATTTCTTTTTTATATATAGCTTTATACTTTGTTACTATTTCTTTTAAATCTTCACTGTTTAAATCTGTATCAATTTTATATCCTTTGCTCTCTTTTGCATCATCTAATACATTTTCAAATTTGTATTTAGGTATTCCCATAGCTACATCAGAAAACATTTGTATAAATCTTCTATAACTATCATATGCAAATCTTTCATTTTCAGTAGCATTTGCTAAAGCTACTACACTGCTATCATTAAGTCCTAAGTTAAGTATAGTATCCATCATACCTGGCATTGAAAATACTGCACCTGAACGAACTGATAGTAAAAGTGGATTTTTACTACATCCTAATTTTTTATTTAAATTTTCTTCTAAACTTTTTAAGTGATTTTCTATTTCTTTTATTATTTCATCTCTTATTAATTCACTATTATCATAATAGTCATTACATGCACTTGTACTAATTGTAAATCCAGGAGGGACAGGTAATCCTATTTTTGTCATTTCTGCTAAATTGGCACCCTTACCTCCAAGTAAAGATTTCATATCTTTGTTACCTTCATTAAAACCATAAACATATTTAGCTGCCATCATTTAAAACCCCCATTAATTTATTTTAGCGAACTTTATTTATCGCCATCCTTGTATACTTTTAATCCATTTTCTTTCATAATATCAAGAATTATACCTGCAGTTTCTTCTATTGCCTTGCTAGATACATCTATTACTGGACATCCAACTTTTTTCATTATAGTTTCTGAGTAATCTAATTCTTGAAGTATTCTTTCTAAATTAGCATAACTTGCATTGCTCGATAATCCCAGTGCTTTAAGTCTTTCTTGTCTTATCTTATTAAGCTTCTCTGGAGTGTTAGTAAGACCCATAATTTTTTTAGGATTTATTTCAAATACCTCTTTAGGTATAGGTATTTCTGGTACTAATGGTACATTTGCTACTTTAATGTTTTTATTTGCTAAGTACATGCTCAAAGGAGTTTTAGAAGTTCTTGATATCCCTAATAAAACTATATCCGATTTTAATATACCTCTTGGATCTTTTCCATCATCGTATTTTACAGCAAATTCTATTGCTTCGACTCTTTTAAAGTAACTTTCATCTAACTTTCTTATTATCCCAGGTTCTCTTCTTGGCTTTATGTTTGTCTTCTTTGCGATTTCTCTTAAAAGTGGTGTCATTAAATCTATGTGACTTAACCCTTCCTCTTCGCAGAATTTTTTAGTTGTATTCAATAATATTTTATCAACTAAAGTGTAAACTATTATTGCATCTTCACTTTTTCCACTGTGTAGTATGTCTAATAAAAATTTTGATTCTACAACATACGGAAATCTTCTTATTTCATAATTATCACTCATGCTAAATTGAGATATAGCCGCTTTTGTGACTTGTTGAGCTGTTTCACCTACTGAATCTGATATTACATATATAATTAAATTTTCCATATATTCCTCCTTAATTGCCAGCTAACTCTAAAAATAACTTAGTTATATTAGTTTTAGACATTCTACCCATAACTTTTATTTGATTTTTATCATGTTCATCGTATTCAATTACAGGTATAGAATCAACTTCATGATCTATTATTTTCTTAGCTGCCAATATAATATCATCATCTTTGTTAATAGTTACTATATTTGGCATTCTAGTCATTATCATTCCTATAGGCATTTTGTTTATATCACTTCCACCTACAGTAGCTTTTAATAAGTCTTTTCTAGAAACAATTCCACATAAATTTTCTTTATCGTCTATAATAAATATACTTCCTACATCAGATAAAAACATTGTAACTATAACTTCATATATACTCAGGTCTTTTTTTACGAGTATAGGCATGCTCATTATGTCCTTGACTTTTTTATCTTTTATTTTATTGCTAATTAAGTTAATTTCACTAACTCCAGAGTAAAAATATCCAACTTTAGGTCTTGCATCTAATATGCCTGTCATCGTTAATATGGCTAAATCAGATCTTAATGTAGCACGAGTTACATTTAAATTAAAAGCAATATTTTCACTTGTTATAGGTTCATTAGCTTTTACTATTTCAATTATTTTTAATTGTCTTTGATTAAGTTGAATAATACTCACCTTCCTTCATTTATGCCATACTTTTTAAACTTTTATCTTATATAGTATATTATACATACATATATATGCGTTTGTAAACACTTTTGTTATATATGTGTTACACTTTTTATTTTAATTGTATACTATATATATATTTAATATACATTAATGGGGGTTATATATTAAATAATGCAGCTAAATTGTTTATACTAAACTCTATTATAATATAATATTGCCTTACATAACTATTTTTAAATTAATTTTCACATAAAATTCAAAAAAAGAATAATGGGGCTAAAGGTTAACACCCTTTTAGCCCCATACATACTACTTATAAACTATCTTAGATAAGTCACATATACTTAACATTGTATCGTATATTTGCTTAAGTAATCCTAATCTATTGTTCTTTATAGCTTCATCCTTGTCCATTACCATAACACTATCAAACATAGCGTCTATAGAAGGTCTAAGTGATGCAAAGCAATCTAGCGATTCACTATATTTCTTTTGATTTAATAATTCTTTTACTTTATCTTTTGTATCATTAAATTCATTATATAGCTTTATTTCTGCTTCTTCTTTTAATAAATCTTTATCTACAGTGCTAGATACTGACTTTTGAGCTAATGTAGAAACTCTATTGAATGCTGTTAGCATCTCTACTAACTCATCTTTTTGTAACCAATTATTAAGTTCTATTGCTCTTGCATACATATCTGATATATCATCTATTTTTGAACTTAATACAGCGTCTATTACATCATATCTTATTCCTAATTCTCTAAATAAATTCTTTATTCTTTCTTTAAAGAATTCCATCATATGAGATAAAACTTCTTCTTTATTAAATTCTATATTAGTATAATTTTCTAGTGATAATAAAGCTAATTCTTTTAACTCTACATCTAGCTTACTATCCATAAGTATATTTATTATACCTAAAGCTTGACGTCTTAGAGCATAAGGATCTTGAGAACCTGTTGGTTGTATTCCTATAGCAAAGAATCCTGCTATAGAATCTAACTTATCTGCTATAGATAAAGCTACACCTGCATTAGTTTTAGGGAGTATGTCTCCTGCAAATCTTGGTAAGTAATGTTCAAATATAGCTTCACTTACTACTTCATTTTCTCCACCAATTTTTGCATATTCTCTACCCATTATTCCTTGAAGTTCAGTAAATTCAAATACCATTCCTGTAACTAAGTCAGCTTTACATAACTTAGCAGCTCTTTTTGTATCTTCACTTTCACTATCAAGTCCTAATAATTTTAATATCTTATCGCTTAATTCTTCTATTCTTATACTTTTATCATAAATTGTTCCCAATTTAGCTTGGAATACAACACTCTTTAATTTTTCTGTGTAACTTTCTAAGTCTCTTTTAGTATCTTCTTTATAGAAGAATAATGCATCTGCAAGTCTTGCTTCTAATACTTTTTCATTACCTTTTTTTACATTATCAATTCTATAGTCATCTCCATTTCTAACAGCTATAAAGTTTGGTAATAATTGTCCATCCTTTAATACTGGGAAATATCTTTGATGTTGTTGCATAGGAGTTGTTACAACTTCTTTTGGAAGTTTTGCATAAGATTCATCAAATTCTCCATAGAATGCTGTTGGATATTCTACTAGATGAGTTACTTCTTCTAGTAAATCTTCGTCAAATTCTATTTCTCCACCTAATGATTTTGCAACTTCTATACATTGATTCTTTATAAGTTCTTTTCTTTTTTCTTGGTCTAATATTACATAGTTTTCTTCTAACTTTGCAAAATAGTCTTGTAATGAATTAACTTCAAATTCACTTTTACCTAAGAATCTATGACCTTTAGTTATATTAGAAGATTTTATACCTTCTAAATCTATTTCTACTATATTGTCATTTAATAATGTTACCATCCATCTTATTGGTCTAGCAAATCTCATATTCTTTCCACCCCAACGCATAGCTTTAGGGAATACAACCATTTTTACAGCTTGTGGTAATATTTCTTTTAAAACTTCACTAGTTTCTTTTCCAGCTTGTCTTATTGTTCCAAATATATATTCATCTTTTCCAACAACTTTAAATACTACATCTTCTTCTTTAAGACCTTTACTTTTCATAAATCCTAGCGCAGGCTTAGTAAAGTTTCCATCATCATCAAGTGCTATTTTTTTAGCAGGACCTTTTACTTCTTCTTCTAAGTCACTTTGCTTTTCACTTATACCATCTACTATGAAAGTTAATCTTCTTGGAGTTCCAAGTATTTGTATATTGTCAAAACTTATTCTTTTTTCATTAAATAGCTTAGTTAAATTATTTTTGATTTGGTCTAATGTAGACGATACGAATCTTGCTGGTAGTTCTTCAACACCAATCTCAAATAAAAGGTAATTACTCATTATTTGTCACCTTCCTTTAAAAGTGGGAATCCCATTTCTTCCCTTTGTTTTACAAATGCTAATGCAACATTTCTAGCCATATTTCTAACTCTGCTTATAAATGATGCTCTTTGACTAACACCTATGGCACCTCTTGCATCTAGTGTATTAAATGCATGAGAACACTTTAGTACATAATCATAAGATGGAACTACTAATCCCTTTTCCATAAGCTTTAATGCTTCTTTTTCGTATACATCAAATAAATTAAATAACATATCTGCATCACACTCTTCAAAAGCATATACTGAATTTTCATATTCAGCCTTTTGGAATACATCTCCATAAGTTATTTCATCATTCCATTTTAAATCGTAAACACTGTCTACTTCTTGAATATACATAGCTAGTCTTTCTAATCCGTATGTAATTTCTCCTGTTTCAAGTTCACACTCTATTCCTCCAACTTGTTGGAAGTATGTAAATTGAGTTATTTCCATACCATCTAACCAAACTTCCCATCCAAGTCCCCAAGCACCAACTGCTGTTGCTTCCCAGTTATCTTCAACAAATCTTATGTCATGTTCACTTGGATCTATACCTATTTGTTTTAAACTCTCTAGATATAATTCTTGTATATTATCTGGTGATGGCTTTAATATAACTTGGAATTGATGATGTTGGTACAATCTATTTGGGTTTTCACCATATCTACCATCTGCTGGTCTTCTAGATGGTTCTACATAACAAACCTTCCAAGGCTCTGGCCCTAAAGATCTTAAAAATGTATTAGGATTCATTGTCCCCGCACCTTTTTCTACATCATAAGGTTGCATCATAATACATCCTTGTTTAGCCCAGTAATTTTGCAATGTAAGTATCATATTTTGAAAATTCATACGAATACCTCCTATAAGTTTACGACTTCGTCATCGTTTATTGTTTGAAACTATAGTTTCCTTTAATCTAACAAAGCCTTTCGTTTATACGAAAGGCCTTTTAATAGTTCATTTCTATTTTTTAGAATATCAAATTCTACAATTTTTGTCAATCTCAATACTGAATACTATGATGTCTTACTATTTTTTGTCTATGTCTATTTTTTCATCTTCTTCAATAAGTTCGTCAGTTATATCTTTAGCGTCTGCATTGTCTTTTTTATGATCTACTACAACGTCTTTTACTTCTTTTGCTGTACTAGTTAACATTTGTTTTAACATGTTTAGCTTTTCCTCGTTTAGTTCTCCTAAGTCAACAATAGTTCCATCATCTTCATTTTGTATCTTTATTTGATACTTGCCTATAACTGCTGCTGATAATCCTACTAACGTAACTAATGGCCCTAAAGCTAACCCTACAACTCCTACTGTTAAAGGTATATTCATTACAGTCTTTTCGTTTTTTTCAACTATAACTCTTATTACACTACTTTTTTTAAGAAGTTCTTTCACTTGAAGTTTTAATTCTTTAATATCTTCATTGTCTTTAGAAAGAACACCTTCCATTGTTTTTTTAGCTTGTTTTGTTTTACTACCAAAACCTTTTACAGATTCTAATAATATAACAGCTTCAATAACATCTCCATCACAATCTAAAAGAGCCTTTTTTGCTTCTGCATAAGTTGCACTATTAACTCTTTCTATTACAGCATCTAATTTTTCAATAGTTATATTGTTATTCACCCTTATCAACTCCCTTATTTTTTTGTATATCTTGTAATAAGTTTAATGATTTTAAATTAACATTGTCAACATGAACATGTAAATATTTTTTTAGAATTCTATCTAGTTCATGAGTTATATACTTTGATACCTTCGCTTTGCTACACTGCAATATATCATTACTTAATATATATTCCATAAGCTTCAAAGTTGTTATATCAAAATTTAAATTATTTTCTGTTTTTTCACTACACAAATCACATACTACGCCACCTTCATATACATTGAACTTAGAATTTTTTAAATTTCCACTTCCACAATTGCAACATCTATTGATAGTGGGCTTAAATCCTATGTAGTCTAAAAATTTAAGTTCAAAAGCACGAGTCACAAATTCTTTGTCTACGTCTTTTTGTGTATACAAATATAATGTTTGAGCCAATAATATAAACAGCCTATTATTAGTTTGATTTTCAAAAGTAGAACCGTCTACTAATTTTATGATATATGTTGCATATGAAAAAGATTCTATATCAGAAGATATATCATAAAAGCTTTTTATTGTGTCACTTTGATTTACTTTATACATACTTCCTTGCTTTTTTAAGGTGTAATTTGAGTAGGAAAAAAGCTGTGAAGATGAAAGCAAAGGGCTTTTATTTCTTTTAGCTCCCTTTGCTAGTGCAGCTACTTTTCCAAGCTTTCTTGTAAACAAAGTTAATATCACATCATTTTCTTCGTACCTTACTGCTCTAAGTACTATCCCCTGGGTGTTCAAGATTATCATAGTCAGTATCTATCTCCCTCACATCTTGGTTTTCTACACTTATATTCTTACCATGTTGTATATACAGATAGGCTTCTATACTACCCGTCTTTTTAAAAACTTCCCAACATAAATTGTTCATTTTTTAAAAACCCCCTTCTTACGGTTCTAGTTATATTTTTACTAAGAAGAGGGTAAATAATACATTAAGTTATTAAACAATTTTTGACAATAATATAGTTGTTATTACAAGGTAAATAGCTATCC
Source organism: uncultured Peptostreptococcaceae bacterium (assembly GCA_947072565.1). Lineage (GTDB taxonomy): Bacteria > Bacillota > Clostridia > Peptostreptococcales > Peptostreptococcaceae > Romboutsia_D. Next base: position 21,456 of record CAMTIM010000044.1, read on the forward strand.
CAGTTATATCAAGCGCTGTAGCTATAACAGGCGCAGAAATTATAGATGGATCTACATCTAATTTTTTAAATAAAACTGGCATAAATGCACCAATCATAGCTCCTACAATCATATTTATAAATAAAGATATCGATACTACTAGCACAATATTAATATCTTTTATAAAAATAAATGTTAATACTGCTATTATTAAGCTGCAAACTATTCCTGTAATAAATCCTACCATACCCTCTCTTATTACATTACTAAACTCTAAATCTTTATTAGATAATGCCATAACTGTTAATGCTGATGATTGTGTACCTATATTTCCACCCATACCCATTACAACTGGTATGAAAAATACTAATACTCTGTACGTAGGGTTCATTATAAAGTCTAAATTAGAAAGTATTAATGTCGATAGTAACCCACCAATTAAGGTTATTAAAAGCCAAGGAATTCTAGCTTTAACAGATGATACAATTTGTTCTCTTGATGTTGGATTTACTTTTTCTACAAAATCTCTTTCTTGTTCTGAAGTACCTGCAAATTTGTACATATCTTCAGTAGCTTCTTCTTCCATAACATCAATTATATCGTCTACAGTTATTATTCCTTTTAGTTTCTGTTGTCTATCTATTACTGGTATTGCTATTAAATTATATTTAGAAACTAATCTTACAGCTTCTTCTCTATCTTCGTCTACATATACAGATATTATATTTTCACTCATTAAGTCTTCTACTATGTTAGCATCCCTAGATGTTATAAGCTCTCTTAAAGACAATACTCCAACTAAGCGTTCTTCATTATCAACTACATATATATAATATATAGTTTCTGCATCTTGAGCATTTTCTCTCATATGCTTAATTGCTTCTTTAGCTGTCATATCTTTATTTATTTCTATATATCCAGTGGTCATTATCCCACCAGTAGACTCTTCTTCATAAATTAATAATTCTTTTACGTCTTGTGCATCCTCTTGACTTAAAAGTTCCATTACTTCTTCTCGTTCATCTTCTTCTAGTTGGCTTAATATATCTGCCATATCATCAAGTGACATTAACTCTAATATGTTTTTTCTATGGTCTATGTCTATCTTTGATAATATTTTACTAAAAAATTCAGCATCACTTTCTTCTAGTATAGACGCTGCCATATCTAGAGGAAGGACTTCAAATAATTTAATCTTCATACTTTCATTTAAATGTTCCATTATATCAAAAATATCTATTATATGATATTCTTCAAGTAACTCTCTTAGTTCTAATATTTTGCTATTTTCAATTAATATCTTGACTTCACTTAATAAATCCTGGGAAGCGTCTTGTTTCCTATCCATATAATCCATCCTTATTTTTCAGTATATCCAAAGTTACTTACAGAACTTTGAAGATTTCTCCAGTTCTCCTTAACTTTAACCCATAATTGAAGATTTATTTGAGAACCTAAAAGTAATTCCATATCTTCTCTTGCTGACTTTCCTATTCCTTTTAGTTTTCTACCATTTTTACCTATTATTATACCTTTATGTGAATCTCTTTCACAGTATATAACAGCAGATACATCAACTATTGCTTTATCTTTTCTAGATTTCATTTTTTCTATTTCAACAGCTACTCCATGAGGTATTTCATCATGTATATAGTGAAGTACTTTTTCTCTTATTAATTCTGATGCTAACACTCTTTCTGGTTGATCAGTTATCATATAATCTGGGAAGTACTTAGGACCTTCTTGTAAATGATTTTGTATTACTTTTAATAATTCTTTAACATTTCTTCCTTTTAATGCTGATATTGGTACTATTTGCTTAAATAAGCCTTCAGCATGGTACATTTTCATCATATCAAATAAATCTTGTTCTTCTATTTGATCCATTTTATTTATAACTAAAACTACTGGAGTTTTTATTTTTCTTAAATCTTCTATTATCATTCTATCTCCAGGCCCTATTTTTTTAGAGTCATCTACTACAAATAGAACTACATCTACGTTTTTGAATGCATCTGTAGCTGATTTCACCATAAATTCACCTAATTTATTTTTAGGTTTATGTATTCCTGGTGTATCTAAAAATACTATTTGCCCTTCTTCATCTGTATATACTGCTTGTATTGTGTTTCTTGTAGTTTGAGGCTTATCACTCATTATTGCTATTTTTTCTCCAACTACATTATTCATAAGAGTAGATTTACCTACATTTGGTCTTCCTACTATACTAACGAATCCTGATTTAAACATATTGTCATTTCTCCTATCGATCTCTTTTGTTTTATTTTGTTTCTCTAAAGTCACTCCCAGTGAAATAATTAGGTATTAAGTCTTTTATCCTACATTCCTGTATTTCACCTTCTGAATATCCTGTTATTATTCTTATATCAGTTCCAAATTCTATTATTACTTGTCTGCATATTCCACATGGATATGTAGGCTCATTTTTTTCTGAATTATCACTTGCTATTGCTATTGCTTCTATATCACTTGTACCGTCTGATATAGCTTTAAATATAGCTGTTCTTTCAGCACAATTAGTTCCTCCTAAAGATGCGCACTCAATATTACATCCTGTATAGACTTTGTTATCTTTACTTAAAAGAGCTGCTCCTACTTTAAAATTTGAGTATGGAGAATGAGAATATTTTCTTGCATCTTCTGCTATTTTCAATAATTCTTTATTGTTCATAATATGTGCCTCCTAGGTTTTATTTTACTGTGCCTTATTAATTACTTTATTTCTATAATTTTATATTAGAACAAAATATTATTTTAAGAGATAATAATATTTTTGTTTTAATACTATCTTCAAGAATGTTTGCCTAAAAGTTGATAATTTTTAATTTCTTAGTATTATAAATAATATATTATAAATGTTCTTATTTCAATATCTTTTATTATTTAAAAATTTGTTTAGTACGTTATATTATAACATAAAAAAGAAGTCTTGCAGACTTCTTTTTTTATAAGGTCTGCTAATAAAACCCACATCCCTTTGTATTAATTTATCATCAATAAAAACTCCCAATTTGATAAATTAATAATCCTATTAATGCCCCTAATAAAGCTCCTGCTACTGTTTCCCAAAATGTATGTATTTTCCCTTCAATCCTACTTTGTGCAACCAGTAAAGCCATAAGATATGCTAATGTTGATGGCACAAGTCCAGCTGTAATAAGCGTTATAGCTGTAGCCATTGCAAAAGACAATGCTGCATGACCACTAGGCATGCCTCCTTTTAAAGGCGTCCCTGTTGAAGTTAGCGATTTTACTACAACAACCGCTATAAGAACTAATACTATACAAATTAACGTTACATGAAGCTTAGACTGTCTAATAGTATATATTAGTGAGTCAGATACATCTGTTAATTTATCATAAAAAATTATATACCCAACTACAACTGAATTTAAAGTTGCAATTAAAACCCCTCCAGCTGCAACATCTTTAGCTATCTTTGCAAGAGGATGATAAGTTTCAGTTACCATATCTATAGTTTTTTCTATAGCAGTGTTAAACATCTCTGATATTACAACTAAACTTATAGCAAATATAAGTACTATCATCTCAAGTTTATTTAAGCCGAAAAATAAACTTGCTACAAGCACTATGGCAGCTACAAAATAATGTATCTTCATATTCCTCTCTGACTTAAAAGTATATAATATACCTTCTATAGCAGCATTAAATGCTTGGATTATACCCTGACGTTTTTTCTTTTCCTTCATAAAGCTTACTCCCTTGTTATGTTTAGCTTATTTAATATGTAATCTTCTTTTTGTCTCATTTCTTTTGTATTTTCGTCAGTATCATGATCATATCCTAAGAGATGGAATGTACTATGGCAAACTAAAAAGCATACTTCTCTTTCAAAGCTATGGTTATATTCTATACTTTGTTCAAATGCTCTTTCTAAAGATATAACTATGTCTCCTAACGTTTCTTCTTCTAATTCAATGTCAAAATCATCACTTAACATAGGGAATGATAATACATCTGTAGCTCTATCTACACCTCTATATTCTCTATTTAGTTCATGTATTTCTTTATTGTCTACAAAAGATAAACTCACCTCATAATCATCGTCGTATCCTTCAGAATCTAAACATTCTAATATTATATCTTTTATCTTCTCTATTAAATCTTCATTTACATCCATTTTATCTTGTCTATTATCTATTATAAGTTCCATATTGTTCACTTCTTCCTTTGTTTTATATATATTATTATCTTTTTATTGTTTTTTATCAGTATCATTTTTATTATTTTCAAATTCATTTCTTATATCATTTATCGGTCTTTTGCTAGGATTTTGTGGAATTGCCTCTTCTCCTTCCTTAGGAGTATTTTGCTCATTTATAAGTTGCTGTGCTTCAGCTTTACTAAGAGGGTCTACTTGAGCTATATTTTCAGATGTTTGTACCGTTACTATATATTCTAACATATTTTTATTAACTTTATAATCATGTTCCACATTAACAACTCTAGCTGACACTGGCATTATGTATTCTAATTCTTTTAATGATTTTTCTGATAGTTCGCGTTTAAGTTTTTCTTTATCTTTTTTTATTTTCACATCCTTGACTTCATTAAATGTACTTATATTTATTCTTAAAGGGAACGTATAGTTTCCTAGAGATAGCTTATATTCTTTATTATCTATACTATAATCTTTATATTTTATGTTTCTTCTTAATGTGTGCTTATTTCCGTAAAAACTCATTGTGTATACTCTTTTTTTCTCTCCAGTTTTTCTTTTTATAATATCTTCGTAATTTGCACTTTTAGATACTTCATAAAAAGTACTTGCCCATACTTCTGGTACTGACTTTGTATTCGCTCCACTTACTAGTACTTCACCTTTTTGAACAATTTTTCCAACATTTGCAATTTGATTCCCACTTCTTGGCATTACTCTTTCTATTATACCATTTTTTTCTGCAATTATATTACAATAATTTGATTGTTCTGTTGACTTTAAGGTTTCTGCTTTTTTAGTAACTGTTGCAAATATGTTAGTCCCTTTTACATTTATAGATACATATGCAGCTTCATCAAATTTCAACATTATATGATCTCTAATTGCTTTTCTATCTATGTTTTTCTTATATACTCCAGGCTTAAGGCCTGCATTATATAACTCTTTTCTAATTGCTTCTTTTTTTATACCTTCAGGTACTTGAATATATATGTCTGTAATAAATTGAGATGTTAACATTAACAATACCAAAGATACTAGTGCACAAATCCACATACCTTTCAATTTGTATATTCGCTTTAAAATGAAAGGTATACCAGTTTTTTGTTTAACTTTAATATCAAAGTTACTACCTCTATAGGCTCGTTTAAAGTCCCTCATATCCCTTTTTTCTATATTAAGTTCTATCTTGCTATTACTTACTCTTTTAACATTATAAACTCTTATGTTATTTTTTATAAGATGATTTAAAAATCTTTCAATTCCTATACCCTCTACAGTTATTATATAGTATCCCCTTATATAACTTATCACTCGTATTTCCTCCTAATCTACGTATTCTACAGTGTATATAATTCCTTTTATACCTATCTCCCCATCAGTAATATATTTTAGTGAAAGTTTGTCCCCAGATATTTTAATTGATTTCACTTTTGTTTTGATTTTTATTAAATCAGTTTCATAAGTTATTATGTTTAAATAATTTTCTATACTTATGAATGTATTTCCTATAATAGTTACTGTAGGTTGATTTACTAACAGGTCAGTTGATATATCCATCATACGTATACCCCCTTAATATATTTTATGTTAATAATGTACTTAAATTACATTTTTATATTGTTCATTTTTAAATAATCAATATATTTTATAATACGCTTTTATTTATATATGTGTGTAAACTTATAATCATATTTAGAATAAAATATATACATACAACTATATTTTTAAGAAAGGAGATCATATGAAAAACACCTTTATAAATTTAGTTCAAAAATGTATATGTTTAGATTTCCTAATTAATTCATTAATTAATTCTAATTCCTATCAAGATTTAAGTTTTTTATCTTCCATCAAAACTGAAAATTTAAGAAACATTAAGTTTATCTGCTATCTTTATAACTATACATTTAAAGAAGATTTAGTTCTTGAGAATGTTGATTCTATTAAAGTCGATAAAAAATATGAAAACAATTTTAATTATTTAATTAAGCTTAATTTAAATATTTTGTCTGATTTAGAGAGTCTAAAAAAATACAATTTTGATGTTTATTATTTAAAACTTTTACAATCATTAATTTATAGCTATTTTAATTTTGTGTCTTCCATCCAGTACTTTTTTGAAATAGTGCCAGATAAAAAAATAAATTACAATAAAACTCGTTTTTTCAACTTGCCTGACACCAATCTTTCAGAAAATATTTCTAAAGAATCATCGATTGAATATATACGTAAGATTTCTATAAACGCGATTGACTTTTTTTTCAATTATTCCTTAATTGATAACAAAATTATAGATGAGTATTATGAAGTCTTTTTTGAAAATAACTTTGAAAATAAATTTTATCAATATTTTTTTAAAACAAATGATAGCATTTTTAAAATAAGAGTTTTATATAAAAACGGAGAAATATTTTATTTATACCAAAGTCATATAGATGATATAAAAATCAGCCCACCTTTAAGCAAAGAAGAATCAAAAACATTTATCGATAATTATTTACAAGAAAAGTTTATTGATGAATTTGAAAATCTATTATATGATAAAAACTATTTAAAGACTTACACTTATGATAATTCAATTGAAGGTTATAAATTCAAATATAATTATAAAGAAAACTCAGGAAAAACAAATTTTAATAAAGCATTCTATATAACTATCAATCCGCAAACTTTAGTTATTGAAGAAATTTCGTTATTTTAAAATAATAATTTTATTCAATATAAAAATACCGAGAAATAAACCTCAGTATTTTTATATTGAATATTTAAATTTAATAATATTATCTATTTATCATCCATATGAAATAGTTTAATACCAACGCATATAAAAGCCAGATTATGTATGGTATATTCAAATAAGCTGCTTTTTTATCTAATTTAGCAAATTTTATAACCATTATTATCACTACGATTATTAATATTGCTAATGTAACTAAAGCTGTGAATCTTAAATCCAAACCAAAAAACAAAATACTCCATATGAAATTTATCCCCAACTGTAGCCAATAGTAGAACATAGCATCTTTGACTTTTGGAGATTCATACCCTTTTTTCATAATTATGTAGGCTGATATCCCCATTAATACATAAAGTATTGTCCAAACTATAGGGAATATAAAGCTCGGCGGTGCAAATGAAGGCTTTATCAATTGTGAATAGTATTCAGACATGCTTCCCCCTGCAAGTAGCGAAGCTATAAAGCTACTAGCATATCCTACAACTAATGGTATCAGTACACTTATAAAGAATTTTTTAATTTCTTTTAACGATATAATCAAATTTTTCCCCCTCTTTCTCCTTTTGTATTCTTTAATTAATAAATATGTACAAGATTATTTTATTATGACAAGTTTTTAAACGCAAAAAACCTAGAGATTTCTCTCTAGGTTTTTAATCTATTGTAAGTTATTTTTTACTAACTCATTTATAAGTTTTCCATCAGCTCTACCTTTTACTTTAGGCTTTATAGCTGACATAATTTTTCCCATATCTTTCATAGAAGTTGCTCCTACTTCTGATATAGTAGATTTTACAATTTCGTTTAGCTCTTCTTCGCTTAACTGTTGAGGTAGGTACTCTTTTAAAACTTCGATTTCAGCTTCTGTTTCACTCACTAAGTCTTCTCTATTAGCTTTAGCAAATTCACTTAACGCATCTCTACGTTGTTTCATTTGCTTAGATATTATATCAATAATACCATCTTCTTCAAGTTCAACTCTATTGTCAACCTCGTATTGCTTTATAGATGCTCTTATTAAAGTTACTACAGACTTTCTAACTGTATCTTTGTTCTTCATTGAAGATTTTAAATCTTCTTGTAACTTTTGTTTAAGGGACATTTCCCTTCACCTCTTTACTCTTTTTTACTATTTCTTAGCGTTTTTTCTTCTTGCTGCTTCTGCCTTTTTCTTACGTCTAACGCTTGGCTTATCATAGTGCTCTCTTTTTCTAACTTCAGACATGATGCCAGACATTGCACATGAACGCTTAAATCTTCTTAAAGCGCTGTCTAATGTTTCATTTTCTCTTACTCTTACTTCTGACATTTCTTTTTCCCTCCCTCCGATAGCGCGAATTATGCTGGGACTGTAACTACGATTATATCTGCATAAATGCATTACAACCTCACACTTTGTTTATTATAAACTAATCTTAAACTTTTTTCAAGTATTTTGTTAAATAAGAAAGTTATTTTTTGAATTAAAACTATTTTCCATCATTTTCATAAACAGGTAATTTCTTTCCACCTAAAACATGATAATGAATGTGTTTAACTTCTTGGCCACCATCTTCGCCGCAGTTATTTACGATTCTAAAGCCCGTTTTATCAAAACCTTTCTCATTAGATATTTTATTAATTACAGTGTGAATATGTGCAACAATTCCCATATCTTTTTCATCTATATCTATTATGCTATCATAATGTTTTTTAGGTATAACTAATATATGGTATGGCGCTAGCGGATTTATATCATTAAACGCTAATACTTTATCATCTTCATAAACTTTGCTACATGGAATTTCTCCATCTATTATTTTACAAAATAAACAACTCATATTTAACACCCCCTGTCCTATACAAAAGTTTATTTCTAGATACTATACTAAAATACCTTCTACATATTCATTTTTTACATCAGTTATTTTAACTTTTAGTATCTCACCTTGAATATCTTTGTCGCTATTTACTACAACTCTTATATAATTAGGTGTTAAACCTTCGTATTTATTGTCTACTATATTTTGTTCAAATAAAACATCTAGTTCTTCACCTATAAATTTAGTTGCAAATTTATTAAAGTTTTCTTTACTTAAATTTAAAAGTTTATCACTTCTTAATTGTTTCATTTGAGGATCTATTTGATTTTCCATAGTGGCTGCTGGAGTACCTTTTCTTGGTGAATACTTAAATATATGCATTTGAGAAAGTTCAATATCTTTTAGGAATTCATATGTTTTATTGAATTCATCATTGCTTTCCCCTGGGAATCCTACTATTACGTCAGTAGTTATTGCTACATTAGGTATATTTTCTCTTAAACAATCTACTATTTCCTTATATTCTTTTGTAGTATATCTTCTATTCATTCTACTTAAAGTCTCATCACATCCGCTTTGTAGAGATAGGTGATAGTGTGGAGATACTTTTTCCATTTTGCAAACTTCACTTACAAATTCATCAGTAAATAAAATAGGCTCAACAGAACTTAATCTAATTCTTTTAACGCCTTGTATTTTATTTATTTCTTTTATTACGCTTAGTAAAGTGATTTGTTCATCTTTTAAGTCTTTTCCATAAGATGCAACGTGTATCCCTGTTAATACAAATTCTTTATATCCATTAGAAACTAATTTATTAACTTCTTCTAGTATAGAGTCCATACTTCTACTTCTTACCTTACCACCTCTTGCAAAAGGTATTATGCAATAAGAGCAGAATCTATCACACCCGTCTTGTATTTTCATAAATGCTCTTGTTCTTCCATTAGCTTGGCTAATTTCTATTTCTTCAAAAGCTCTTACTTTCATTATGTCATCAACTGTACTAACTTTATTGCTTGAATCTATTTTTTTGATTTCATCTACTATAGTTCTTCTTTCATTTGTTCCCATTACTAAATTTACTTCTTCTATTTCAAGTATTTCTTCTGGAGATACTTGAGAATAACATCCAACAACAGCTATTATAGCATCCGGATTTTTCTTTTTCATTCTTCTTATATATTGACGAGATTTTCTATCACTCATATGTGTTACAGTACACGTATTTATAACATAAACATCTGCAAATTCTTCACTATCAACTTGAGTGTATCCTTCTTTTTCAAACATCTCAATCATAGCTTCTGTTTCATATTGATTTACTTTACATCCTAATGTGTAAAAAGCTACCTTTTTCATATTATTCTTGTCCTCCTAAGTCGCTTAATTCGTATAAAACTATAGATGAAGCGACAACTGATGCTGTCTCTGTTCTTAATATTCTAGGTCCTAAAGATACTGATTGTCCACCTATTTCTTCTATTGCTTGTATTTCACTTTCATCAAATCCACCTTCAGGTCCAACAAAAATACCTACATTATTTACATTTATACCTTTTATAGCTTGTTTAATCGATTTTGTTCTTTCATTTTCATATGGTGCTATATTAAAGTCGTTAAGTTTCATATCATCTAAAGCTTCTTTAAAACTTAAAACTCCTCTTAACTTAGGAATTTGACCTCTTTTACTTTGTTTTGCAGCCTCATATATTATTCTTTCCCAACGTTCAATTTTTTTGTCTTCTTTTTTGTCTTCAACTTTAGCTACACTTCTTTTGCTTTGAACTAATATTATTTCATCCACACCAACTTCAGTAAGTTTTTGAAGTATCATTTCCATCTTCGGCCCTTTTGGAAGGCCTTGATATAATTTAATTTTCAAATCGGATTCTCTTTTTACATCTACTTTTTTTAATATATCTAAACTTACTATGCTTTTATCTATATCAGTTATCTCACATATATATTCATTATTGTTATTGTCACATATTTCTAATTCTTCACCGATTTTACATCTCAATACTTTAGATATGTGTTTAACATCTTCACCTTCTATAATACATGTGTTATCTTCTACATTAATATTTTTCTTTTCTACAAAAAATCTATCCATTTTTTCACCTACTTAAGTTTAGATACTATAGCGTTCCATTCGCCTAGACTTTCAACTTTTACTATTTCAAATCCATTTTCTATTAAACTAGCTTTAACTTCTTCTACTTTAGCATGTATTATACCTGAAGATATAAATACCGCATCATCTTTCATGAAGTTATGAACGTCTTTTGCTAATATTTTTATAATATCAGCTATTATGTTTGCTACTACTATGTCTGCTTTATCACTAACAACATCCATTAAATTCCCATGTTTAGCTACTACATTTGATTCTACGTTGTTTAATTCTATGTTTTCTTTAGATACTCTTACAGCTACTTCATCTAAATCAACAGCTAGTACTTCTTTTGCTCCAAGTTTTGCAGCAGCTATTGCAAGTATTCCACTTCCGCAACCTATGTCAAACACTTTAGAATCTTGTTTAACGTAGTTTTCAAGTTCTCTTATACACATAGTAGTAGTCTCATGAGTTCCTGTTCCAAAAGCCATTCCTGGGTCTAATTCTATGATTAAATCTCCATCTTTAGCTTCATATTCTTCCCATGTCGGTTTTACTACTACTTTTTGACCTAATTTAGCTGGCTTATAGTAATTTTTCCATTCATTAGCCCAATCTTGCTCATCTACTTGAGATAATTCAACTATAGCTTCTCCTATATCTATACCAAATTCTTTTAATCCTTGTATTTTTTCTTTTATTGTATTTATGTCTTCCGTTACATCTCTTTCTTCTGTTATGTAAGTTTTGATTATAACTCCGTCATATCCACTATTGAATATTTCTTCTTCAACAAAATCCCAATCATAATCATTTTTCTTTTGGAATTTGAAGTCCTTAGGATCTTCTATACTTACTCCACCTACATTTTGTTCATACAGTATATTAGTTATAGCTTCAACTGCTTCTGTTGAAGTTTTTATAGTTATTTCAGACCATTTCATATGTTAAGCACCGTCCTTATGTTTATTTTTCTTATTTTTCATAAGATTTATTATATCATAATTATTCTCATTAATACCATTGTTTAATCTATTTTACAATAGTTTATACGCTACAATTTCATTAATATATAAACCTAAAATGCATATCAATTTATTTTTTCATAATAATTAGTTTACATATTGTACACATTGGGTATAATTTATATTGATTATACATTATGTATAAAAATATATTTTAATTAAAAGGAGATATAAAATGGCTGGAGATAAAATAATTTGTCACTGTAAACAAGTAAGTTACTTAGATATAAGAAAAGCAATGGTAGCTGGGGCTCGTAGCTTAGATGAAATAAAAGAACAAACTGGTGCTGGTACTGGATGTGGTAGATGTGCTGGTGAAATAGAAAAAATATTAGCTTCTGTTTGCGGTTGTAAGAACGTTTCACTTGAAGATGTTGTCAACGCTGTTAAAAATGGTGCTGATACTACTGATAAAGTTTCAGAAGTTACAGGTGCTGGATCTGGTTGTGGTAGATGTAAAGCTCTTGTTCAAAATGTAATAGACTTAAAAAAATAATTCTAAATTTACATATATAAAAAGTGTCGGTGTATTAAAATAGATATTTTAATACACCGACACTTTTTTACTTAGCTTTATTTTTTAATACAAGTTTATAGGCTGATACATAAAATGTATCAGCCTATAAAAACTTATTTACTCAGTGGATTAATGTGGATTAACCTTACATAATTATTCAACATTAGTTATCAATACTCCTACAAACTTTTATTAATTTTAAATTCAAAAAAACAATATTATTTCTTATAAACTAGCAATAGATTTTATTATTTTACAATTTCCATTAATTACCCGGGAAATTCGCCCATCATTAATATGATTTTATAAAATCCTACAATATTTATTAACCATATTTATTATCTTAAAAATGCTGCACCTATTATACCTGCATCAGCGCCTAAAGTAGCACAAACTATATTTGCAAACTCTTCTTTTTTGTATAAAATATAATTTCTTATTAAATCTTCTATCCCATCAAGTATTATATCACTAGCCCTAGATACTCCACCACCTATTGATATTACATCTGGATCTAAAATATTTATCATATTAGCCATAGCCCTTGCTAGATAAGATTTAAATCTATTTATAGTTAATACTGCAACTTCATCATTTTTTCTAAAAGCATCAAATATCATTTTAGCATTTATTTTTTCTGCATTACCATTTGCCATATCTAGTATTATGCTTTCACTTCCTTCGTTTATTAGCTTTTGTGCATGCTTTATAATCGCAGTTGCAGAACAAAATGATTCTAGACACCCATTATTTCCACAGTTACAATCAAAATAATTTTCGCCTATAATCGTATGGCCTATTTCAGATCCCATTCCATGGGCTCCTGTAATAGCTTTTCCATTTATTATTATTCCTCCGCCTACTCCAGTTCCTAGAGTATACATAACAGCAATATCTTTATTTTTCATACTTCCAAATTTAAATTCTGCTAATGCTGCAACTGTTGCATCATTTTCTGCATAGACTTTACTTTCTCTAAATCGATTATTCAGCGCTCTCATAAAATCAACTTCATACCATCCTAAGTTTACACATGTTACTAAGCCTTTTTTGTTTATAAAACTTGGAACACCAAATCCTATAGATTCTATATCTTCAATCTCGAAATTGTTTTCTTTTAATAATTCTCTAACTAAGTTATTTACATCATCCATTACACTATCAAACCCGCTATCTACATTTGTAAAACATTCTTTTCTAAATAATATTTTTCCGTCTTTATTCACCACCCCAGCTTGAATGCCAGTTCCACCAATATCTACTCCTACAGAATACATAATATATCTCCTTTAACTTTTTAAGTAGCTCTTTAACTTATATATTATCTCATGGCTTTTAATAGTAAAAGTATAATTATCTAGTTTGAAATAATTTTTTTATCTACAGGGAAAACATTCTCTTTATTATATTAAATTAATGCTTTATACTAAAGTTATTACATAAAAATAAATAAACACAATAAACTAAAAGGGGGATTGGTTATGAAGAATCTTGAATCATTAAAATTGTTTAAAGATTTACAATTAGTTTCAACAAAATACACTACTTTAAAGCTTAAAGACACGGATGGGGAACTACAAGACAATAAAAAACTAAGCTCATTATTAGAATTTTATAAATCTAGTATAGATCAAATAAAAGAAAAATCTAACTTTGTTTTAAACCAAACTGCAGACGAACTTAAAAATGAAAGTTCTGAAAATATTAATAAAGCTCTTATTGACCTTAATAATTTCGCTTATGATAAATATCTATTTATTAAAAATAGTGCTATAGATATAGACTCTACTACTGTAAATGCCGTTATGTTTTCTACAGTTGATGAGTTAATTCTTATAAATAGGTCTATAGAAAAAAAAGAATACTTAGAAGACAAAAATACATATTTCTATATTTACGAAAAAATATTGGTGAATTCTTTTATGACATTCTTAGCTCTAAAAGATATGGATATTGAAAATGAAAAAAGAAACAACTTGTCTCAAGCTATTCTTAGCCAAATAAAAACATTATCTATAATATCAATATAAATAAAAAATACCCTAGAATAAGTAAAATCTTAATCTTAGGGTATTTTTTTAGCTATCTTACAAAATAGTAAAGCCTGTTGCTATTCACTTAATAAATCAATTTTTATAATTCACTCTTTAAAGAGTCACTTCTGATAATGCTCTTTGAGTGCACTTATTTATTTTAAAAGATTTATCTACAATTAAAATAATTAACAATTCTGAAACTGCCATACTAATCCATATTCCATTTACTCCAAATGCTTTATATAATACTACTAATACTACAGGTAAAATCAAGATAGATCTCATTGCACATATTATATTTGAATACTTTGGTATCTCTATAGCTTGATAATACATTGTTGTTGTTAAATTTTTTCCTATAAATAAATAAGCAAGATTATTTATATTTACTGCAACATAAGATATTTCTATAAGGTTTTTGTCATTTGTAAATACAGATATTATCTCCTTACCAAATATTAAGCATACTATAGCAAAAAATATTCCTATAATAAGCGATGTTTTGTTAGATAACTTATAAAATGTTAGCATCTTTTCACTATTTTTTGCTCCATAATTATAACTTATTAGCGGTTGAGCTCCTAACGTAACCCCTAGAAGAATCATATATATATTACTAGTTATATAATTTATTATTGCGTAAGTAGATATTCCAGTTTCACCTACTGTATTTACTAAAACTAAATTATGAACAAATATTATAACTGAAAATGCTGCTTCTGCAAAAAATGATGGTACACCGATTTTTAAAACTTCTTTTACACTATCTAATTCTAGCTTTTGTTTTCCAAAACTTAATTTTCCTTTTTTCATAATAAAATGAGGTAGTGCTATTAAAAGCGTTACTATTTGACCTAAACCTGTTGCTATTGCTGCGCTTTTTATTCCTAATCCCATTTGGAATATGAATATATAATTTAAAATTATATTACTCAAGGTTCCACATATTGTAGCTATCATAGCAAGCTTTGGTTTATTATCATTTCTAAGGAAACTATTAAAAGCAATTCCTAGTAAATTCGGCAAGCAAAATATTGCATAATATGTTAAATATTCAGCAGCTAATTCTTGTAATCCTTGTGTTGCTCCCATTATTTTAACTATTGGACTTGCAAATATAACACAAAATACGCTTAAACTAAGACTCATAATAATCAATATATAAGTTACTTGTCTAAATATACTTACACTTTTTTCATGCTCATTAGCTCCAAAATACTTTGATATTAAAGCTCCTCCTCCTACTGCTATCATAGTTGAAAGCCCAAAGAATACTATTGTAATTGGCATAACAATATTTACAGCGCCTAATGCTTGGTCTCCTATTCCATTTCCTAAAAATATCCCATCTATTATTGTATTTAGTGATGCTATACACATAGCTAAAGCTGACGGTATCGCATAACTTAAAAATTGTTTAATCATTTACGCCTCCTCCTTATCTATTATGTTACAATATTAAACCCTCCAGCAAGGGGAGGGTCAATATGTTTTTATTTATTTTTAAGTATTTCTATTTTAATCAAACTTTTTTCTTGAGAGTTATCATCTATATTAATCATTATCCAAGTCTCATGGAAGTCACCTATTACATCAATATTATTTTTTTGTATATATTCTAATATCTTTTTATAGTATTTGATACTATTCCTTGAACTATCTTCAAATATTATAGTTACATATTCTCCTGATGGTAAAACATTAATATTGAGTTTATCTTCACAAAAAACTTTAAACTCATTATATATTATTGTATTATGGTTTGTAAGCATTTCATAGGAAACAGTTAATCCCAAATCCGAATAAATTTCATTTGGATTTTTCTCTATTTCTAATATCACAGGTCTTAAATTCAAATCTAGTTCCTCTAAATCTTTCGATACTACTTCATATTTCATATATTGTCTTTCATCATTATACTTTATAAAAACTTCATCAATACCATCTTCAATATTTTGAGATATATTTTTTTCTAGATTATCTAAATATTTTTTTACTGCACTTAATTCATCTATTTTTTCTTCTAGTTTCTTTGACTGATTTTTAATATTTTCCAATATGAACTGTATCGAAGTTTTTGAACTTAAAATATCTTTTATAACGTCTAAAGACATACCTGTAAGTTTAAAATATTTTATTAAGTCTATTTTTATAAATTGATCCACAGAGTAATATCTATAATTATTATCTTTATTTATATGCGCAGGCTTTAATAATCCTATTTCATCATAATATCTAAGAGTTTTTATAGAAATATTAAAAAGTTTTGATATTTCACCAATTGTAAAATATGTACTCATAATTATTCTCCTTTACAATTTTCTAATGACTTATAAGTCATATCACATTACTTAATTTTCACTATTTTTTAAATTTGTATTTATATTAAAGAAAAAACTCTAGGAAAAAATCCTAGAGTTTTTTTTTACTTTTTTTTTAGCATGCTTTCTATTTTTTGGCCAAAAGTTCTTTTCTTTTCATGAACTTCTTCCCCGCATTCTTGAGCAAATTGTTTTAGTAAATCCTTTTGCTTTTCATTTAATTTCTTAGGAGTATCCACTACAACTTTAATGTACTGATCTCCTCTAGTATTACCTCTAAGTCTTGGTATACCTTTTTCTCTTAGTCTAAATACAGTTCCTGTTTGAGTTCCCTCTGGTACACTGTACTTAACTTTTCCATCTAAAGTTGGAACCTCTATTTCGTCTCCTAATGTTGCCTGAACAAATGTTATTGGCATGTCAAAGTATATATCATTTCCTTCTCTTGTGAATAATGGATGAGATTTAACATTAACTACTATATATAAGTCTCCTCTTGGTCCACCTTTACTTCCTACTTCACCTTGATTAGATAATTTTATCATTTGACCATCATCTATACCAGCTGGTATATCAACTTCAATAGTCTTAACTTTTCTAGTACTTCCTTGACCATGACATTTGCTACATGGTGATTCTACAACTTCACCTTCTCCATTACATGCACTACAAGGTCTTGAACTTGCTATGTTTCCAAATGGAGTTCTTTGAACAGTTCTAACTTCTCCTGCACCATTACATGTTGGACAAGTTTTTTTACTTGTTCCTGGCTTTGCACCAGATCCATTACATTCACTACATTCTTCGCTTCTAGTTAACTTTATAGCTGCCTTTTTACCAAATGCAGCTTCTTCAAAAGTTATATCTATATCTTGTCTTATGTCTGCTCCACGTTCTGGACCTCTTCTTCTATTTCTTTGGCCACCGAATCCGCCTCCGAATATATCTCCAAACATATCTCCAAATATATCTTCAAATCCACCGAATCCACCTTGACCACCAAATCCACCTTGGCCTCCGAATCCGCCTTGACCATTCATTCCTGCATGACCAAATTGATCGTAAGTTTGTCTTTTAGTATCATCTGATAAGACTTCATATGCTTCACTTAGTTCTTTGAATTTTTCTTCTGCTTCTTTATTATCAGGATTTCTGTCTGGATGATATTGCATTGCTAGTTTTCTATAAGCTTTTTTTAGTGCTTGAGCATCTGCATTTTTGTCAACACCCAGCACATCATAATAGTCTCTTTTAGTACTCAAATTGTGCCACCGCCTTTATATTACAAAACAATAGCTTGTAGAATATCATACTACAAGCTATTATCATTATTTTAAGCATATGATCTTCATTTTTATAATGGTTTTATGCTTATGAAAAGATATTCTTTTCTTTTACTCTATATTAATTATATACAAATATGTCTATTTGTGTAACTTATTTTTCTTCATTTACTTCTGTAAAGTCAGCATCAACTACATTATCATCTTTTGGAGCTTCTTGTTCTGCACCACCATTAGCTTGTGCATCAGCTTGAGCTTGTTGATACATTTGCTCAGATACTTTATGGAATTTATTCATTACTTCATCCATTGCAGCTTTTATTTCTTCAGCAGTTGCTTCTTCTTTTTCTTTAACAGCTTTTAACTCAACTATTGCAGCTTCTATAGCGCTTTTATCTTCAGCATTTACTTTATCTCCAAGATCAGCTAAAGTTTTTTCTGTTTGGTATATAGTAGAATCAGCTTGGTTTAAAGCTTCTATTTTATCTTTCTTTTGCTTATCAGCTTCAGCATTCATTTCAGCTTCTTTTACTTTCTTTTCTATTTCATCTTCGCTTAAGTTAGTTCCTGAAGTTATAGTTACCTTTTGCTCTTTTCCTGTTCCTAAATCTTTAGCAGTAACATGAACTATACCATTAGCATCTATATCAAAAGTAACTTCTACTTGAGGTATTCCTCTTGGTGCTGGTGGTATATCTGTTAATTGGAATCTACCTAAAGTAGAGTTGTCATAAGACATACTTCTCTCACCTTGTAATACATGTATATCAACAGCAGTTTGGTTGTCAGCAGCAGTTGAGAATACTTGTGATTTTTTAGTTGGTATTGTTGTATTTCTTTCTATTATTTTAGTCATTACGTTACCCATAGTTTCTATTCCTAATGATAATGGAGTAACATCTAAAAGTAATAAATCATTAACTTCTCCAGTTAATACACCAGCTTGTATAGCAGCTCCTGCAGCAACACACTCATCTGGATTTATACCTTTGTGAGCTTCTTTTCCTATGAATTTCTTAACAGCTTCTTGAACAGCTGGTATTCTAGTTGATCCTCCAACTAATAATACATCATCTATGTCAGAAGTAGAAAGTCCTGCATCTTGTAATGCTCTTCTTGTTGGTTCCATAGTTTTTTCTACTAAGTTAGCTGTTAATTCATCAAACTTAGCTCTAGTTAAATCTATATTTAAATGTTTTGGTCCTTCCATAGTAGCTGTTATGAATGGTAAGTTTATGTTTGTAGACATTGTAGAAGATAATTCCTTCTTAGCCTTTTCACCAGCTTCTTTTAATCTTTGAAGAGCCATGTTATCATTTCTTAAATCTACACCTTCAGCTTTTTTGAATTCTTCAGCTAAGTAATCTATTACTATTTGGTCAAAGTCATCTCCACCTAATCTGTTGTTACCAGCAGTAGCTAAAACTTCAAATGTTCCATCTCCTATTTCAAGTACAGAAACGTCAAATGTACCTCCACCTAAGTCAAATACTAATATTTTCTTTTCTTGGTCTAATTTATCCATACCGTAAGCAAGAGCTGCTGCAGTTGGCTCATTTATTATTCTCTTAACATCTAATCCTGCTATTCTACCTGCATCTTTAGTTGCTTGTCTTTGAGCATCTGTAAAGTATGCTGGAACTGTTATAACAGCTTCAGTTACACTTTGACCTAAGTAGCTTTCTGCATCTGCTTTTAATTTTTGTAAAGTTATAGCAGATATTTCTTGAGGAGTATATCCTTTACCATCTATATCAACTTTGTAATCTGTTCCCATATGAGTTTTTATAGATATTATTGTTTTATCAGCATTAGTAACTGCTTGTCTTTTTGCTGGTTCTCCTACTATTCTTTCACCATCTTTAGTAAATGCTACTACTGATGGAGTAGTTCTCATACCTTCTGCATTTGTTATTATTTGTGCTTCTCCACCTTCTAAAACTGCTACACATGAGTTAGTTGTTCCTAAATCTATTCCTATTATTTTTCCCATGACTAATTCCTCCTAAATTGATTTATTATATTAATATTTTATTTTAATTTTTGATATTAACTTATTTAACAAGAAACCTTAACCATACTAGGTCTTAGTACTTTAGTTCCTAATTTATAACCCTTTTGAAGTATCATAACTACTTTATTAGCATCTACACCCTCTACAGGCTCTTGCATTACAGCTAAATGTAGATTTGGATCAAAATCACTATCTAAAGCTTCTATTTCTTCTACTCCAAATTTATTTAAAGTACTTTGAAGTTGCTTGTATACCATATCTATTCCTTGATACACACTATCTTCTTTGTTTTCAAAAACTTGTAGAGCTCTTTCCATGTTATCTATAACTGGTATTAACTCGTTTAATATTTTTTCATTTGCAAATACTCCAATAGTTTCTTTCTCTTGTTGAGTTCTTCTTCTATAGTTTGAATATTCAGCTTGAAGCCTTTGATATTGATCATTAAGTGTATCAATCTCTTCTTGTAATTTTTTTTCTTGTAATTTATCATTTATGTCAGAAACATTATCTTCTGTAGTTTCTTCATCTATATCTTCAGATAATATTTCTCTATCCTCTAATGTATCTACTTCTTCTATTATCTCTTCTTGGTCTATGTTTTTTTCTTGCAAGACATTACACCCCTCAATTTATTTTTTATTAAATAGTAAGCTCATATAATTAACTATTGCATAAATCCTAGAATAATCCATCCTAGTTGGACCTATAAAACTTATACGACCTACTAAATCTTTGTCAATATTATATGTGGCTGTAACTATACCACAGTCCTTGGCCAGTTCATAATCATTGTCACTACCAATAATTATATTTATATTATCCTTTTGAATACCCTTTGATTTCATCATACTAGCTATAACTTCTTTTTTTTCTAACATGTTTAAGAAAGATTTAGCTTTTATCACATCATTAAATTCTGGATAACTAAATATGTTAGTAGCTCCATTTAAAGAAACTGAAAAATCTTCTTCTGATATATCAAAATTCAACGCACTTACAAGTTCATCTATAAGCGCTGAGTATTCACTTATTTCATATTTTATAAAAGCTATTAATCTTTCATCTAAGTCTGTTATACTCTTTCCTGCAAGCTTTTTAGTAAGATTATCAGAAATTAAATTCAGCTTAGACTGATCTAAATAAATATTAGTTGTAAGATTAGCCTTTTTTATATCACCTTTATGTGTCACAACTATTAGTAATATTTGATTATCATTCATCTCTACTAATTGTATATGTTTTATTACACTTTGATTTATTAAATTCTTAGTTTCAGCTACTGTAGTATAATTTGTAAGCTTCGATAATAACTTAGAAGTTTCATTCATTAAATCTCTTATGTGACTAACATTATTTTGTACACATTGTTGTATTAATATCTTTTCTTCTTCTCTTAATTCGCCTTGGCTCATTAATGAATCTACATAAAGCTTATAACCTTTTTCAGATGGAACTCTACCAGCGGAAGTATGTGGCTGAATAAGATAACCAAGCTCTTCAAGGTCAGCCATTTCATTTCTTATCGTAGCAGCACTAACACCTAAGTCATGCTTTTTAGAGATTGTCCTTGACCCTACAGCCTCTGCTGTTTCTATATAGTCTTTAACTATAGCATTTAAGATACTTAGTTTTCTTTCGTTCAATTCCATACTTTCACTCCTTACTGTTAGCACTCACTATATTCGAGTGCTAAAAAGATCATATATATTATATATCATTATATTTTATCTTTGTCAACACTTTTTAACTAATTCATGAATTTTATAAAAATACTATTTGATATTTCTCTTCCCCTTTGAGTAAGGCTAAACCCAGCTATAGTTTGATTTATAAGCTTTCCATCTTCTAGTTCTTTTATTATTTGATAATATTTTTCTTTAAAGTCTATATTAAATTGTTTTTTGAAATCTTCAAATTTTATTCCTTCATTCATTCTAAGTCCCATAAATATTTTTTCCTGAATTTTATCTTCTACACTTAATTTTTCTATATTTTCTATTGGTTTTTCATTCCTGTTTATTTTTTCATGATAATCTTTTAAATCCTCTACATTATTATATCTATAGTCTTTTAAATATCCAGAAGCCCCTGCTCCTATACCAATATAATGATCACACTTCCAATATAATATGTTATGTTTACACTCTAATCCAGATTTAGCATAATTTGATATTTCATATTGATTATACCCATTTTCTTTCAAATAATTTATCGTATAGTTATACATTTGCATATCTGTATTTTCATCTATCATTTCAAATTCATTATTTTCATACATATCATATAGCTTTGTTCCTTCTTCTAATATAAGTGAGTATGCTGATATATGTGATGGATTTAAGGCTACAATTTTTTGCAAACTATCTTTCCATTCTTTAAATTTTTGATTAGGAAGTGCATACATTAAATCCACATTAATATTTTCAAATCCTAATTCTATGGCCTCTTTATAGTTTTTTTCAAATTCATTATAAGTATGTATTCTTCCTATAGAGCTCAAATGATAATCTTGTACAGCTTGTAAGCCTATACTTATTCTATTTATTCCACATTCCTTCATAGCTATAAGTTTCTCTTTGTTCAATGTACCAGGATTACATTCTATGCTTATTTCTGCACCTTCTTTTATTTCAAAGTTTTCTTTTATTTGTTTAAATATAAATTTTATTTCTTCAGCATTAAGTATGCTTGGCGTTCCTCCACCTAAAAATATACTAGTTATTTCTTTATTTTCAGTATCTTGTTTATAGAAATTCATTTCTTTCTTTAAATCTTTTAAGTATCTCTCTTTACTATTTTTATCTATTTTATATGAATTAAAATCGCAGTAGTTACATTTACTCACACAAAATGGAATATGTACATATAATCCTAACATTTCATTTCCTCTTTTCACACTTTGTTTTTATTTATATATTAGATTATACTAAATCATATTAATAAATCATAATTTTTCTATATATCCATTTTATTTCTATAAATATAATTTGATATACGCTATAAAAAATCTCTATTCTTATTGAACAGAGATTTTTAAATTGTACATAAAAATTAATATCTATTTTTTGCTCATGTATGAATATACTGGTATGCCTATTAAAGTTATTAATATTCCTCCAAGTGCTATCACAGTGGCTGTTATTAACTGATTTATTATAACAAATAAACCTCCAAATATAGCTATTAAAGGTATTATAGGATACATTGGCACTTTATATGGTCTAATTAAATTTGGTTTTTCTTTTCTAAGTTTTATTACACCTATAAATGTAAAAACATAAAACACCCATATTATAAATACTGTTAAGTCTGTTAATAAATTAAATTGACCTGATAGCGCATATAAAGATGCTAGTATTGCAACTAACCATATCGAATTAGCTGGAACACCACCTTTATTTAATTTAGAAAATACTTCACTGCCTGGCAACATTCCTTGTTTTGCTAAAGTATATGGAACTCTTGGACCTGTAAGTAAATATCCATTCAAAGCCCCAAATACTGATATTAATATACCTACAGTTATTATTTTACCACCTATAGATCCAAATATTTTTGTAGCTACAAGTGCTGCTGGTGCTGTTGCATTTGCTAATTCTGAAGCAGGCGCAACCCACAAGTATGCTAAGTTTATCGCAATGTACACTGCCATAGCTACAGATAATCCTCCAACTATAGCCTTTGGCAAATCTCTCCCTGGATTTTTCATTTCTCCAGCTATAGCTCCTACATTTATCCAACCATCGTATGCAAATAATGTAGCTATTAAAACTTGTCCTAATGCTCCACTTACTGTAACACCGCTACCTACAATAGGTTCAAAGATAGGATTCCCATTTCCTTTTATAAACCCAAATATCATTATAAGGACTAACGGAATTAATTTACCTATAGTTGCTACAGTTTGTATTGCACCTCCTAGAGATGAACCCATAGTATTTAATAAGGCTATAAATAATATGGTTAATATAGCTATTGGTAGTAAAATCATCATATTATCAGAGTTGTACCCTAACAATTCAGCTACTTGCTTTGCAAATATTACAGCTAGCGCTGCTGCTGTTCCTGGGAAAAATAGCACTGTTTGCATCCATCCAGTTAAAAAACCAAGCTTCCTTCCATATATCTCTTCAATATAAACCATCATTCCACCAGTTCTTGGTATAGCTGCTGAAATTTCTGCTGCTGTAAGTCCTGCTGTTATAGTTATAATTCCTCCTAAAATCCATGCTACAATCCCAAGCCCTGGAGCTCCATTAGTTGCAGTATATATGGCTTGAGGCTTAAAAAACACTCCCGAACCTATAACCATACCCAATACAGTTGAAAAAGCCGCTGAAAGCCCTAATGTTTTTTTTAGTTGTTCACCCATGTCTTTCCTCCTTATTGTTGCATGAGTACATAAAAAAATATATATACGTACTTTTATAAACTTAGTATTCCCAAGTTTAAACCAATTATTAATTTTAGTATTATACATATACGCCTATTTTAAAAATATTTAGATAAACAAAAAAGTCAAAGGCATAAGCCTTTGACTTTTTTGTTTATGTTAAAGTTAATTACTCATCTAATTTTAATACTGACATGAATGCTTTTTGAGGAACTTCAACAGATCCTACTTGTCTCATACGCTTTTTACCTTCTTTTTGCTTTTCAAGAAGTTTCTTCTTACGAGATATATCTCCTCCATAACACTTAGCAAGAACGTCTTTTCTAAGTGCACTTATAGTTTCTCTCGCTACTACTTTATTTCCAACAGCTGCTTGTATTGGTACAGGGAATTGGTGTCTTGGTATTTCATTTTTTAACTTTTCACACATAGATTTACCTCTAGGGTAAGCTCTAGTTTCATGAACTATAAAGCTAAGTGCATCTACTTGTTCTTTATTTATTAGTATGTCTAATTTAACAAGAGTTGACGCAACATATCCTTTAACTTCATAGTCTAGTGAACCATATCCTCTAGTTCTTGATTTTAATGCATCAAAGAAGTCATAAACAACTTCATTTAATGGTAAGTCATAATGAAGCATAACTCTTTTTTCATCTATGTACTCCATGTTTATCATGTTTCCACGTCTTTCTTGACAAAGTTCCATAACAATCCCTACATAATCTTTAGGCACTATTATGTCTCCTTTAACTATAGGTTCTTCTATCATTCTAATTTCAGATACCTCTGGTAAGTTAGCAGGATTTTGTATCATCACAAGCTCTCCATCAGTTTTTGTAACTTTATATATAACAGATGGCGCAGTTGTTATAATATCAAGATTAAATTCTCTTTCTAATCTTTCTTGAATTATTTCCATGTGTAAAAGTCCTAAGAACCCACATCTAAATCCAAATCCTAATGCTGCTGATGTTTCAGCTTCAAATTCTAAGGATGCATCATTTACTTGTAATTTTTCAAGAGCATCTCTTACATTTTCATACTTTTCGCCTTCTCCAGGGTATATACCACAATAAACCATTGGAGTAGCTTTTTTGTATCCAGGCATAGGTTCATCAGTAGGGTGTTCTGCATTAGTTATTGTATCTCCAACTTGACAACTTCTTATGTCTTTTATACTAGCAGCAATATACCCAACATCTCCAGCACAAAGCTCATCAAGTTCGGTTTGACCAGGAGCCATAACACCAACTTCAGTTACTTCGAACTTTTTATTAGTGTTCATCATCTTTATTGCCATACCTTTTTTAACGCTTCCTTCAAACACTCTAACATAAGCTACAACACCTTTATATGCATCATAGTATGAATCAAATATTAACGCCTTTAAAGGTGCCTCTTTGTCTCCACCTGGAGCTGGAACTTTCTCTACTATTGCTTCTAATACGTCTTCTATATTTAATCCGCTTTTAGCTGATACTAGTGGTGCTTCACTTGCATCAATGCCTATTATATCTTCTATTTCTGTTTTTATTTCTTCTGGTCTAGCACTTGGAAGGTCTATTTTATTTATAACCGGTACTATTTCTAGATCTTGATCTAGTGCTAAATAAACATTAGCTAAAGTCTGTGCTTCAACACCTTGAGCCGCATCTACTACTAGTAGGGCACCCTCACATGCTGCTAAACTTCTTGAAACCTCATATGTAAAGTCTACATGACCAGGTGTATCTATAAGGTTTAAATAATATTCATTTCCATCCTTAGCTTTATATACTAATCTTATATTTTGAAGCTTTATAGTGATTCCTCTTTCTCTTTCAAGATCCATGTTGTCTAATAACTGAGCTTTCATGTCTCTATCACTAACAAGTCCTGTTTTTTGTATTAATCTATCAGCTAAGGTAGACTTACCATGATCTATATGCGCTATTATACTAAAATTTCTCGTTCTACTTTGTTTATTGTCCACCTTTGTTCCTCCTTTTTATTCTTATCATAACTTTCATTTTATAATATATCCTCTTTGATGTAAATACAGTGAATAAAAAATAAGACTTATCTTTTTAATAAGTCTTATTTTTTATTCTCATTTATTAAATTTTCCTAACATTTCTTTAGTAGTCGAACTTATATCTACAACTTTTTCATTTATAAAAGTTTGTATTTCTTTTATAATAGGTTCTACTTTATATGTTTGTTCGCCTAGCATCATTTTTGCACTATTATCTACTATAAATATACATACCATCAAATTCACAATCATAAACAAAATAAATAGTACTTTACTTATAAATCTTCTTTTCCTACCTTTTGATTTTTTCTGTATAGTTTTTTCTAATCTACTCATTTGTTTCTCCTGCTAATTTGTCTAGTTCTTGCTTTTAAAGTACTCATCTAATATTTGTGCAACATATTTACCGCTAGCTTTAGCTTCAGCAGCAGTTGTCCCATTACTACCTACCTCTATAAGCATATGGTTTTTAACTACAGATTGATTGTATCTTCCTTTAGGTTTTACTATAATAGGTTTAACTAATTCAGGATATTTTGCTTGACCAAATTTAGTTATATCCTGAGCTAACGCTTTTATTTCGTTTACATTAGAATTTCTAGCTCCAACTACAAAGAAAAATTTAGCAACCTTTTCTCCATTAATTGTTGTAGTCATTCTTTCATGTTCTGATTTTTTCTCAGCTTCAGTTTTAAGGTCTCTTGCATCTCTATGTAAGTCTACAGCTATATCTACACTTTTATATTTTGGTAATAATTCTTGTAATGTCTTATAGCTACTACCATATGATTCTGTAAAATCTGGATAGTCATGATATTTAGTACTATGAACTACACCCCATCCTTTTTTATTTAATTCCTCTGTTACAATTTTTCCAACTGCTAATACTGATTCGTCTGCATTTTGTGAGTGATAATTTCCTGCGGGTGCATTAGAATAGGTTTCACCTGCATGTGAGTGATATAAAAGTATTTTTGGACTTTCTTTAGTAACTCTTACTTTGTTTTCGTAATTAGAATTACTCACATTTATACTTTCTTCATTGCTTTTTTTAGTATCTGCGTTTGCTTCATTATTTATAGTAGGTATATTTTCTTCTCCTATATGAAATTTAATATACTCTTTATCCTTTTTATCGTTATTTGTATTTACTTCTTCCTTCTTTTCACTTTTTTGTGTATCTTCAACCTTAGATTCCGGATATGATGAATTCACTAAAAACTTTAAAAACTCATCTTTATCCATGGCATAAGACATTACAGGTAAAATACAAACTAACACACAGGACATAGCTAATGCCTTAATGCGTTTTTTTAACATATTCATTCCTCCTTATTTGGTGACTCTACCCGGATGAAGAGACCTATTTAATCCTTCACTTATTATTATTGCTAAATTTTCAATTGTTTCATCAATGTCTTTAGGTGTTACTATTAAATTTTTATCATATGGGTCTAATGATTCCTTTATTAAATGATACTTTTCTTCTTCTTTTAATTTTTTTAACATATCATAAAATTTATCCCCATTTTCAGATTGACTCATTAAGTTATCAATAGCCAAATCTAGAACATCACTAGTAAGTGTTGCTGCATCTACCACCGTTGGTACTCCTATAGCAATTACATCTACTCCTAAATATTCTTTGTTTAATGCTTTTCTTTTGTTTCCTACCCCTCCTCCAGGCGCTATCCCTGCAGTGGATATTTGTATAGTTGAATTTACCCTCTCCATCTTTCTTGAAGCTAGGGCATCTATTGCTATTACTCTATCTGGCTTTATCTTATCTACTATTGATTTTACAATTTCACTAGTTTCAATTCCTGTAAGTCCCATAACTCCAGGACTCAAACCTGCTACCTCTGTAAAATCGTCATCATAATCTTTGTTGTAATTTTTAAATATATGCCTAGTAACCAAGCTTTTAGATATTGTTTTAGGTCCTAATGCATCAGATGTTATATTCCAGTTTCCAAGTCCAATAAGCAAGGTTTTTTTAGTTTTATCAGTTCCCAAAACTTCGACTAATTCATCCTTTAAGTAACTTATTACTTCTTCTCTAGACTCATCATCATCAAACTTCATAAGGTTACTTTCTAATGTTATATACTTGCCTATCCCTTTATTCATTATTTGTGAACCTTGTTCATCTATAATTTCAACTTTTGTTACTATACAATTTTCTAGTTCTTTTTTTTCAAGTTTTACACCCGGTATTTCTTTAGAAGATTGACCATCTTCACACATTTCTCTAGCTTCTAGGGCTAAGTCTGTTCTTATACTAATCATAGTAAACCTCCAAGTACAATTTAAATGCTATTTATAAGTGTTAACAGTTTTTAGTATTTTATAACAATTTTTTTTAAAAACTTAAATTTTTATTTTGTTTAAATGCATTAAATTTTTATTTTTAAAATCTTTGAATAATTAATTTGGATGTTGTAAATTATTTTTATATGAGTTATAATCTAAAAAGTCAAAACAAAAAGATATTATATGAAAAATTATAAATAATTATCCTTGATTTTTAGATTTATTTCTGTTAAAATCTAATATGTTGACGATGAATATAATAAAACACACACGAGGGGGTGAACACGGTGGCAAACATAAAATCAGCTAAGAAAAGAATAAAAGTTATCGAGAAAAAGACTGCTTTAAACAAAGCTAGAAAATCTCAACTTAAAACTGCAATAAGAAGATTCGAAGAAGCTGTTACTGCAGGTAATAGAGAAGAAGCTGTTGTAAAATTCCAATACGCTCAAAAGAGAATATGCCAAGTAGCTTCTAAAGGAACTATACACAAGAACGCTGCAGCTAGAAAAGTAGCTAAATTAGCTCAAAAGTTAAACGGAATGAACGCTTAATTAACCGTTTAAGCTTAAT
This sequence comes from uncultured Peptostreptococcaceae bacterium, assembly GCA_947072565.1. GTDB lineage: Bacteria > Bacillota > Clostridia > Peptostreptococcales > Peptostreptococcaceae > Romboutsia_D. The sequence continues at coordinate 50,792 of CAMTIM010000044.1, forward strand.
AGATATTACCCTTGGTTGTTAATCAAGGGTTTTTTACTATCCATTTAAGTATAAAAGCGCTTAATGCTATAAAAGCCTTAGATAAAGAACGATCTTTATCTAAGGCTTTTATATTTTAGCTTATTTTTCTTTGACAATACTTACTTACGAGTATTTCTAAAGCTAAAGTATCTCTAACTAATCCATTTTTTATCTTATAATCACTTTCTAATATATAATTTAATATTTCTACTATTATATCATCTGAAAAATTATTAGATTGTTTTAGTGCTTTTCCTGCTACAAATGGATGTATTTTTAATTTTTCTGCTATAGTCTTTGAAGTATGCCCTTGTACTTGTAGTTGTCTAACCTGCATAACCACCTTAAATTGCCTAGCTATCATAGCAAATATTCCAAGAACAGATTCTCCTTCATGCATCATGTCATTTAATATTCTCATAGCATTAGAAGCATTTTGTTCTCCTATATAATCTATTAATTTGAATATATCATTTTCTACCTTTTTTTGAGAAAGCTTATCTATAATTTCACTCGTTACTTTGTTTTGTCTTCCTACAAATGAGCTTATTTTATTTATTTCATTTTCTAAATCTGACAGTGTTTTTTCGCTGCTTTTATCTCTATACCCCTCTTGGTCTATAAAGTACATTATTTGAGTATTCTCTATAATTACATCATTAGTTTCAAACTTCTTTTTTGTCCACTTAAACAAATCCATATCTGATAATTTATCGCAGTTAAATACTATGCCTTTTTTATCTATTTTTTTTACTAGAGACTTTCTTTTATCAACGTCTCCATAAACTATAAAAACTAAAATTGTACTTTCTGGTATATTATCTAAATGCTCTATTAAACTTTTTTCATCGCTATCACTAAAGTTCTTTTTTTTACCTTTTAATAGTTCAAAATCTTTCACTACCACTATTTTTCTATCATCCATAAAAGGAAGTGTCTCTATAGAGCTTATAAGCTCATCTAGTGCCGTTTCTTTTCCATCTATAATGTCTAGGTTAAAATCAATCATACCTTCATTTAAACTATCTTTAAATACCTTTATCGTATTTTCTATTAAGTAATATTCTCTTCCATAAAAGAGATACACATTTTCAAATTTTTTATTTTTAAGATTAGTTACAATATCCTTGTAGTTCATTTTTTTGCTCCTTCATAACCTTTAGTTCTTTATAAATCATATATAAAAATATTGCTGTATAATAAATTATTACATAAATCATGTTTGGATTATCTATTTCTATGTATGCAAAATCTAAGTTACTCATTTTTTCTAATAAAAAATATATATTATTTATTATTATCATATTAAAATACGCTATAAATTTTGCAATTCCTATATTTATTTTAAATATAGATATACTTATAATACTCATATACATTATAATCCCTATAAAAGGCACTATTACCATATTACTAATAACAGAAATTATTGGTATACCTTTAAAATTATAATATATTATCGGTAAAGTTAATATATTCGAAGCTAAAGTTAACGATATTAAACTTAGCTTTATAACATTATTTATATAACCATAGAAATATATTATAGACAATGTAGCGAGAAAAGACAATTGAAAACTTATATTATATAGAATATAAGGGTTATTTATCACTAAAAATGTGCCAATTAATGATAATGTGCTTATTCCATCTATTTTCCTATCAAAGAAAATAGCTAAATATAAAGTCATTGTGAATGCTATTGCTCTTACTATAGATGGACTTGTCCCAATCATTATACAATATAGAGACATAGTTATAAATAAAATCAGTAATTTAGAAATTTTATTTATACCGCCAATAGTAAATGTAACCAAGGCACACAATACTCCAGTGTGTAAACCCGATATAGCTATAATATGGCTAGTTCCGGTTCTAGAAAACATTTCATTGTCTTCTTGTTTAAGCTGTTCTTTTTCTCCTAAAATCAAAGAATTTATAAAATCTGAATTTTCCTTATATAAATATCTGTTTGTGCTTCTTATGTATGACTTAATTTTACCTAGATTTTCATATAAAATGCTTTTGCTTATAATTTTATAATTATTTATATATATAAGCCCTTTGTAACCAGCACTCTTTAAATATACGCCATAATTAAAATCTTCATAGTTCATATCATCAAGACTTTTAAATTTTCCAGATAATTTTATTTTCATCCCAACTGTTAAATCTTTTTTTCTAGAGTAATCTCTTATCAAAAATTTATCTACTTTGTATTCATCGTATTTTTGCTTCTCTTTTTTATATTTTACAATGCCCGTTATTTCTACGTTATCATTATTATAAGACTTATCTAAATTTTTATTTTTTGTATATACAAACGATACACACATTATAAATATAAATATTATAAAAAGTGGCCTTCTCATAATCCCTCCAAATAATCTTTTTACTTTTAATTATTTTCAAACTCTATATTTTTAAACATTTATAAGTAAATATAAAAAAGAGACGCATAATTTGCGTCCCTTATATATATTCATTTATATAATTATTTTTCTTATTAAAGATTATCTTAAATAGCTCTAATGCATCTTTACTTATAGTTGTATCATTTAATAATAATGCCTCATTTATGTCCATGTATGAAAAAGCTAGTTGAGTTATTGTATTTATATTAAATTGTACATCATGTTTTTCTTCACATTTTTGTACTTTTAATTTATTGTTTTTCAAAGATATCTTAAATACACCGTTATTTTCATTTATAAATTCATCTTGTACTAATACATTTGTATATAATTCTGATTTACTATCAATTTCTAGCGTTTCTAAATATCCTTTTAAATTAACTATCCTTCCCATCATAAATGGTTTTATCTTAATATCACAAGTTTTAGGGTTATCTAGTATAAATCTTATTTTATCGTTTATAGGTGCTGAGATAGTTACTTTATTACACTGAGTATTATGATTATATATAAATTTCAGCATAGATTTTAAAGAATATATATTTTTATAGTAAATCTCTCTAACAAACATATTTTCTCCATTTAAAAAATATATTATATATCCTTGATATCCGTTATTTTCATGTATGTATATGTGTCCATCTTCACTTTTTATTTCTTTTATTAGGTTTAAATAATACTTTTCATCTCTTTCTACATTACCATTTGTATCTTCTAAAAATTTTTTGCTTATCTCTACTAGATTTTCTATATTAAACTCATTTGCTTTATACATTCTTCCATCTATTTTAAACCTTCTTAAATCTTCTATATCTATGATGTATTCTAATTGATCGTAGCAATTTTCATATCCATATTTTCTGTAAAGTCTATAGTCTATCGGCATAAGAATTGATACCAATTGATCTTTTTTATACAACTCTTTAAGTGTAAATTTCATTATACTTTTCATGTATCCTCTTCCTCTTACTTGAGGAAAAGTCGAAACTCCTACTACATATGATGTATCATATATTTTATTATTCAATCTTAATTTATATTGATTTAGTTGAAGAGAAGAAACTATCTCTTCTCCTTCATCAACTACTACTGTATTTTGTTTTCTATATTTATTTTCGAAATAATATTCAACGAATTTCTCACCATCATCAAAACAATAATTCCAAATTTCTTTTATATCTTTAATTTCACATTCTTTAGCATATCTAATTTTCATTTTTAGCCTCCCTAACAGTGTATTTTTCAACAAATCTGCATGGATGGTATGAAAGTTTAGCTTTTCTAAGACCTTCTATACCTAAATCTTCTTCTCTATTTACAAAATCAACATTTTCAAATTCATTCACTATGAATTGTTGATTTATATAAGGATATAAACCTCTTATGTTAGGATTTGCTTTTTCTATATGAACTAAAGCCATATTTTCATTTAAAAGTTCACCTATCGTAAATGCTTCTAGTTTATTATCTACATATATTCCAGCTACTTTTACTTTATTTTTTAATATATCATAATCATTAAATATTTTTTTTATTCCTGAAAGTTCATCATCCATACCTTCATCAAATTCATCATTTTCTTCTTTGTTACTAGTCCATTCTTTCATTAAATCTAAGCACTCTTTAAAATTATCATTATCTAATAATTTATATTCATATCTTCCTTCATACTCTTTTAAAAAATAGTTTATATGATTTCTTTTCTTTTGATTTTTTTTACCTTGTAAACTTCTTAGACTTTCTCCATCATAGATATAATCAAACAAATCTCTTTCTTGTATATATTCAAATCTATTTGGATAGTTGTTCTTTAAAAATTCTACTACTTCTTCTGTTATCCCTCTAAAGTAAATTTTCTTATTTTCTTTTTCAAAATAATTTAATACAAATTCAATTACCTTAGGTAATTTATCTTTAGTGGCTAGAGGAAGTATTGAAAAACTATCACCTTCATATTCGCCCACTATTACTGCAAAATCTTCACCTATATAATATCCTGTCTTATAAACATGCTGCCACATATAAAGTGTACTAAAACAATATTCACAAGCTTCATAATCTATCATATCAAAATACGGATCTAACTCCTCTTTTGAATTTATACTAATTTCTTTAAAAATCATAAATCCTCCTGTTGTTTCTTTTATTATGCTTTAATTTTTAGTGTTTTTATTTTTATAAAGTATCTATTAAAAATTTATTTTATGTTATTAATGTATTTATTTTCATTTTTTGAATTACATTTTAATAGTTTGTATAGAATCTAAGGTGTAACAATAACCACTAGTTTATTTTACCCATATTATATTTATATAAACATATAACGAATGGAGTGATTAATTAATTGAAAAAATCAATTATTTGTTTAATACTTATTATAATATCATTTTTAAGCGGATGTAGCAAAAATTCCCATTTGAAGATTCATATAATTGACGTAGACCAGGGAGATAGTATATTAATACAAACACCTAATTCGAAAAATATTTTAGTTGATGGAGGAACAGATGATAGTGAACATATAGTTAAACGTTATTTGAAAAAATATAAAGTCCAATCTATAGATTATATAATAGCTACCCATCCTGATTCAGACCATATTGGAGGACTTGACAGTGTTGTTAAAAACTTTGAAGTCAAATCTATATATATGCCTGAACAAAACACAGACTCTTCATCTTATAAAAATTTAATAAGTGCTTGTATTAACAAAGATCTAGACATAAATTATTTATACAAAGGTGATACAATAAAAATTGAAGATTATATTGACTTATTAGTTTTAAGCCCTTCTTTCATTCAAGAAAAAAACAATTTAAATTCAATAGTATTCAAACTAGATTTCAAAAACAAATCTTTTTTATTCACAGGAGATGCTGAACTTGGAAATGAAGATGACATAATAAATTCTTTTGATTTAGAAGATGTAGATTTTTTAAAAGTAGGCCATCATGGAAGTAGTTCATCTACTAGTATAGATTTTTTAAATGAAATAACTCCTGATGTAGCTGCTATATCCTGTGGCTATAAAAACCAATATGGCCATCCTCATAAAAGTACTTTAGATAATTTAGCAAATAATAAAATTCTCACTTATAGAACTGATTTATCCGGAGACTTAGTGTTTTTAAGCGACGGAGATATAATCTATACAAATAATGGATAAGAAATGATTTAAATCATTTCTTATCCATTATTTAAAGTTTGTCTATTTATTTATTAAGCAAGTCATTTATTACAATAGAAGCTATTGTTAAGCCTCCCACAGAAGGCACAAACGATGTACTTCCCGGTGTAATTTTTTTACCATTTAAAATTTTCTTTTTTAATTCGATTGGTTGTTCTGTTGAGTAAACAACTTTTAATTTTTTTATCCTTCTATCTTTAAGTTCTTTTCTCATCACTTTAGCTAGTGGACACATACTAGTTTTATGTATATCTGTAACTACTATTTTAGTTGGGTCTAACTTATTTCCCATACCCATAGAACTTATTATTTCTAGCCCTTTAGATTTGCAAGTTTCTATTAGATGTATTTTAGATGTAACCATGTCTATAGCATCTACTACATAATCATAATCCTCACATAGTATCTGTTCGCTTGTATCTTTATTATACACATCTCTAACAGCTTTAATGTTTATATTAGGATTAATATCAAGTATTCTTTCTTTCATAACTTCGACTTTGTATTTTCCTACAGTAGAATGTAGTGCAGGAAGTTGTCTATTTATATTAGTTATATCAATATCATCAAAATCTACGATTGTAAGGTTACCTACACCAGCTCTTGCAATTGCTTCAGCTGCAAAGCTACCTACGCCTCCTACACCAAATACAATTACATTTGAATTTTTAAGTTTTTCGATACCATCGTCTCCTACTATTAAGCTAGTTCTTGTTGCGAAGTTGTTTTCCATATTAATTTTATCTCCTTTAATTTTTAATATAGTTAGTATATCCTAGTTTAAGCTATATTTTCAAGGCACAATCATATTTAGTACTAAAATATTTATAGTGCATAAAAAAATGCCAACCAAGACTTAAATCAAATCTTAATTGACATTTTTATAGTTTATATTTATTTTATTTCTTCTTTTTTATTGAAAGCCTTCTTTAACATTGTTACAGAAGTATAAGCTATAACTACTATAACTACCCATTTTAATATGTCCATTGGCATACTCTTAACTATATAAGCAGCTATAAATACACCTATAATTCCACCTATAGTTATAAATAAAGATGTCTTCTTTGCATAAGCATCTTCTTTTATAAACTTAGTTGATGCTATTGGCATTAACATAGCACAAGATCCCATCATTATTGGGAATGCAATATCAGGAGACATTCCTAAGAAGTATATCATAGCCATGCATGGAGAATATAGTCCAACTCCTGCTGTCATTAATGCACCTAATATAAAGTTACCAACAACACCTATAGCTAATTTAATTCCGCTTAGTCCTATTGCATCTCCTCCACCTGGCATTAAACCTAATTGAGCTAATAACATTAATACTGCAGTGATTGCTAATGCAAATCCCATTATTAATTGTATTTTTTTCTCATCCATCTTAGATATAACTCCAGCACCTACATAAGAACCTACAACTGCTGCACCTATTAAACTTATTAGTGTAATTGGTTCAACTTTTATAACTGTAGTAAATATAAGAGCCTCAACTACTACTGGTATTGTGTGACACACATTTAATGTACCTGGTATTAATCTGTCTGAAACATTCATTTTTAAAATATTCATCATTGCTACTGTTGGTGCAAAAGAACCTATTCCTAATGTATCAAAGAAATCTGTTGCAAAACCTGTTGCGAAAGCTTTCCCTGTTGAAACTTCTTCAAAGTTGTTCTCTCTCTTTGCTTTTGCAATATCTCTAAAGAAACTAAATCCAAAGATTGAAGTGAATGCAACTAACAAGAATCTTACTAAGTTTATCATTTATTATTCCTCCCAATATATTACTAGCAGATTTAAATATAATAATATTAAAATCTACTAGTATTCATGTTATATTTTATTTAAGTATAAATCCGTGTTTTACTGGGTCGTGCTCATCTATAACAAATTGATTAAATCCTGTTATATAAGCAGCACCTGTTATTTCAGGTATTATTGATTCATAGTCTCCTACTTTACCAACTCCTACTATTCTTCCTTTGAATAAAGTTCCTAATATACTTTCGTATACGAATAATTCATTTTCTTTTAATTCTCCTTTAGAGTATAAAGTAGCAAGTTTAGCACTTGTTCCTGTTCCACATGGAGATCTATCTACTTGACCTTGACCAAATATAACTACATTTTTGTAAGTAGCTTCTGGATGAGTTGGCTCATCATATATTTCAATTAAATCAACAGTGTTTATATGAGCTAATTCTGGATGTTGTATTTCTATAGTTTTGTTTATTATATCTCTCATTTCTAAAGCTATTTCAGTTAATTTTTGAGTATTCTTAGTTTCAACTTTTAATCCTAATTGTTTAGCATTAACTATAGCGAAGAAACTTCCTCCGAAAGATATATCAAAAGTTACAGTTCCTATTTCTGGCATTTCTATTTTAACGTCTCTTTTGTATAAAAATGCAGGTACGTTTACTATAGAAACTTCTTCTACTCTATCATTTTCAACTTTAGCTTGAGCTCTAACTATTCCAGCAGGAGTGTCCATAACTACTTTAGTTATAGGCTCTTGTTTTTCTACCATTCCTGTTTCTATAGCTACAGTTACTGCACCTATTGAACCGTGACCACACATATTTAAATATCCGCCACCGTCCATGAATATGATTCCAAAATCGGCTTCATCATTAACTGGTTGAGTTAATATAGAACCAAACATATCGTTATGACCTCTTGGCTCTAACATTATAGCAGTTCTTAAGTAGTCTAAGTTTTTTTCTAAGTATTCTTTTTTTTGTGCCATAGTGTTTCCTTTTATATTAGGAATTCCACCTGTTACTATTCTTGTTGGTTCCCCCATTGTATGAGAATCTATCGCATTTATACTTCTTGAAAATTTCATTATGTACCCTCCTCATATTGTTTATTAATCTTACTTATTTTTCTTCATTTTTAGTTTAAGTAATGCTAGTGCTTTTTTAGCATCTAGTTGGTTTACGGTATTTTCACCGACCACTTCAGTTTCTATTCCTTTAGCTGACTTATTAAAGTCTACTATAGTGTCCATATATTTATTTGTAACAACAAATTTAGCTTGCGTTCCATTAAATGCAAGGCCTACTACAGGAATATTTCTTTTACCAATCTCTTCAATGGTATTAGCATAATCCACATGAGAATTACCCCAACCATCACATGAAATTATAACACCATCAGCCCTCATAGCTTCTATCCATGCAGCACTTCTTTGACCAACAAATTCTTTTTCATTGTTATCTTGAGGTGTTCCTACTACCATAATTCCTAAAAGATCAATATCCTTATCATCACTAACAATATCTAATAACGGGTCCCTAAAATGATGAAGGGATGTTTCTTTAGTAGATGGTCCTATTCCCATAATATCACCTCTTCTAAGTCATAGCTCTAAGGGCGCCATCTCTGTATTCATTAGGAGATATAATCATAGGTACATTTGCTATATCTATTATAGATTTGCCTCCATCTAAACCACTAGGTTCATTTGGAAATAATTGATTGTCATACATTGCACCTTGCCCTGCTATTTGTTTTAATATAACTACTTTTTGGGTTGCATTAGGCTTTATTTTGTCAAAATATTCACTAATTTGTGTAGCATTTCTGCCATCTTCTTCTTTTAAAACATTTCTAATTTCTTGTATAAAATCATCACATGCTTTAAATGCTGCTAACGGAAGGTTTCTTTCGTATGCAAGCCCTCCTTTAACAGTAACGTCTATATGTATAATATGATCTGTTATTGAAGGAGTTCCATATTTTCCAAATTTAATTTGGTTTTTAAGGTTACCTTCTGAAGATCCAAACTCATGCATCTGTCTACCATCTTCATCTACACCAGTCAACATAACATATACACCAGTTAAAGTATGAGTTATTCCTTCTCCCAACTTACCTAATACTTTAGTAGATATTGGGATTATGTCCATAATAGTATTTATATCTCTATCATAGTCTCCAGGTTTAATTATGTCTAATTTTATATCTGATATTAAATCACTTTGATCTTTTATTGATTGGATTTTTGACGAGTCTAAGCAAAGTGAATTTTTATTTATTATTGTTTTAGATTCTATTTTAACTTCATTAATATAAAATGGCTTTATAACAAGCCTTCTTAATATCTTCTCTTCCATAATTACCACCTTTTTATAAACCCTTCTCCTTAAATAAGAAGAAGGGTTTTAGTAAAAGCTACATTTTAAACATGAGCTTTATATTCATATGGTAATGATACTATTTTACCAGCAGATGGTATTGCTATTAACTGCTTTAAAGTATCTCTTAATATATTAGTTTGCATTTCTATGTTATTTGGTTCTCCAGCGTTAGCACCCATTGGAACTAAAGGAGCAACTGCTCTTGGACTTCCGTTTTGTCTAACTACTGGTGGTAAAGCTGCAATTACTATTGTAGGTATTCCAGCAGCTTCTATTGCTCTCTGCACGATCACGGCAGTTCTATGGCAAGTACCTCAGCCAGCTGTTAAGACTACGCCGTCTACGCCTTCTTCTTTTAATTTTTGAGCTATAGCAGGTCCACTTTCTTCAGTGAAAGCTGTTTGGTCTCCACCACCACCCATAAATCCATAATGAACAGGTGCAACACCTTTTATAAATCCTTGTGCAGCTAATTCATGTAATCTATCTATTGGGAACATGCAGTTTATGTCTTTATTAACATCTCCATTATCATATCCACCATGTGAAACCATCATTTCGTCAACTGTAGCAGTATTTGGTATTTCTCTAAATGTAGTATCTCCTGCTAAATTAAATCTCTTGTCAGATTTTAAGTGAACACCAGCTGCTGTAGCTAAAGCAATTGTCATATCTTTTAATTCTTTAGTTACAGGAGTCCATACTGGAGGAGGTGTTATTGGTACAAATATTTCAGATTGAAGTCCTTTTATTGTTGTAAGGCTCATGTGTTTCCTCTCCCTTCTATTTTTCAGAGTTTTCTTTTATTTTTTGTATCTTTTCTTCAGTTCTTCTTATGTTTTCTACATAATTTGCATTAGGTATTGGACTTAACACCTCGGGATAGCTTAGTAAAAATCCAACTTCTAGACCTAATTCCAGTTCGTAGTCAGTTATAAGCATTCTTTTTGGTATCTTGAATTGTCCAAGTCTTCCTTTTAGGTCTATAGTAACGCCACCATCTGTAAGCTCAACTATAACACCTTCATACATTCTTTCTGTAGAGATATATTTTAATCTATCCATTATTATTTACCTCTTTCAACTTGGCATTTTTTATTTTTCGTATATTTCGATTCTCTTTTTACTCTTTGGTAAACTTTGTTCATTTTCTTCTAATACTATTTTTTGTCCTATTTCTTTTTCTATAGCTTCTATGTTGTTTAACTTAACATTAGCATTCCATTTTCTCTCTGGAGCTTTTACTTCTTCTCCACCTATTACAGATTTAAGCATTGCTAAAGCTCTTACAGCATCTTCTGGAGATAATGTATTGTTTGATAATATTTCATTTTCTATACCTTGTTTAGACTTATTGTTGTCTATCATGTACTTCATGTATTTGTTACCAACTACTAAAGCACCTTGAACAGCTGAGAATGACATACCAACTACTGGAATACCTCTCATACCTATTTGCTCTATGTGAGATGCAAAATCTATATGGTTATTTCCGAAACCTTCAGTTGTTACTATAGCTCCATCAACACCCATAGCTTCTATCATCATACCTAATCTCTTAGATACATAGAATTTCTCAGCATTTACTTGTGGAGAACCAACAAATACAACACCTACTAAATCTACTTCTTCATCTTGCATAGCCTTTATTACTAATGGCTCTCTGAAGTAATGTCTTGACATCTCTTTAGATGCAGGTCCTATACAAGTTAATGCATGTATACCACCATCTAATACTTCAAGTGGAGATAATACAACTGGAACATTTCCTAAGTCAACGTTTGGTTGAGCTCCTAATGTACCAACTGGTTCAACTGGTAATATTAAGTTATCATGCATTGCACCTTGACCCATTATCTCTTTGATAACTACAACTCTTTTCTTACCTGCTCTTCTATATTGAGTTAATTCTTCAGTATCTACTACTAAAGCTTCATCAGCTTTCTTTAATGCTTCTCTTATTTCTTGAGTTATATAATCACTAGCACAGTGTGCAGCTAAAGGTCCTGGTCTTTCCATGTTAGTACCAGCTTTTATTGTCACTTGTGTCTTTATGAATATATCTCCTTTGTCAGGAGCACCAGGTCTTCCCCACATTATGTTAGTTTCTAATACACCTTCAGAAGATCCAAATTCACCGATTTGAACTCCATCTTCATCTGTACCAGTAACCATCATTATTATACCATCTAAAACTCTAGTTACACCACTACCTAATTCGCCTTCTTCTTTAGCTGCGATTGGTTGTACATCCATTACAGTTTCACTGTAAGTGTTGTATTTATCTGGAGTTATTATTTCTAACTTAAGATCTACTACTAAATCTTGGCTATCTATAGCTTCTTTAGTTAAATCATCAGGAGTTCTTATATATAGAGTTGTTCCTTCTATTTTAGTTTCTGGTCCAAACTCAACGTTTTCTATTTTGAAATGTTTCTTAGTTAATTGTCTTAATGGTTTAGCTTCTACTTCAGCATTAGCTTGTGCAGTTTCTATTGCTACTGTATTTTGCTCTTGTACTTGTACTGGAGCTACACCCATTTGAGATGCCACTGATAAAGGTATTTCTAAGTTTATATCTCTACCTTCACCTATATGTATCTTTATTGTTTGTCCAGTTGTTGATGTAACAGGTGCTACTTGTGCTACTGGAGCTACAGGTGTTATTTCTTTAGTTTCTTCTTTAACTTCCTCTTTAGCTTCTTGTGCTACTATTCCCTCTAAACAATCTGCTGTTAAAGGTGATAATGCATCTACAGTTTTAGTTAATTTAGCTCCTAAAACTTGCTCTATCTTTAAACAATTCTCTGGTATTGTTAATAATCCAGAATCCTCTAAATCAGCAAATATTGCTGGATCTTCTAAGTTTGATGGTTCTATTATAGTTCCTGCCTCAAATCTACAACAACATATTGCTGGATCGTTAGCATGAGCTTTAGCTGTTTCTACAGTTATTGACATTACAAATACCTCCTTGCATTATTTTTTTCTTCTATATATTTTATGTCCAGAAGCTCTTAAAACATGATCAGTACTATGGTATACAGGCATTCCTAACCTAGGCGCCACTTGCATCACTGTGTTAGTTCAGTCCTCGCAATTTCCAATTAATACCGCTTGTGCTCCTTGACTTTTTAACTTTAATACTTTTTCTGCTTGTCCTGGGCATATTCCTGGTAAATCACATCTGAATCTGCCATTCACTTCAACCATTCTCTTACATTTTTCTTCTGCTACAACTTCAGCTCCCATTAAAGATGCGATTTCCTTTAATCTATCTTCTTGGGCTCCACATTCACAAGCAATTATACCTAATTTTTTAGTTTCATTAGGTAATGGCATTGATACTAATATTCCTCCTAAAGTTTTAGTTACAGGACTTTCTTCTTCACCGTGTCTACCAGTAAAAGGTCCTCCTAAAACAATTTCTCCATAAGGTTTTACATATCCACCACATTGTTCAATGAAGTTAATTATTGGCATTCCTATTGGAACATCCATAAATACTCTACCTTTATTTTCTGCACCTTTTACTCTTCCTCCAACAGTTATATCCTTAGTTATAAAAGGTTTTCTGTTATCGATTGCCTCAACTACTCTTTTAATAGTTTCTACATTACAAACAACCGCTTTAGCTTCTATTGGAAGTTGACCTGGTACAAGAGTTACTCCTAATAATTCTCTTATTATAACTCTTTCATCTCCAGCTGGGTACATATCTGGTAAATATTTAAGTTCTATTTTATCTTCATTTTTACAAGCTTTTGCTAATGCTATCATAGCTTTTTTATATTTTGGCTTTATAGCTATATAAGCTTTATCAGCTTTAGTTATATCAAGGATATATTTTAATCCTTTAACTAAAATTTCAGGGTTACTTTCCATAAGCTCTACATTGTGGCCTAAAACGGGTTCGCATTCTGCTGCATTAGCTATAACATATCCTCCGCTAAGATCCACATTGAATTTAACGTGTGCTGGGAAACCTGCTCCCCCTGCTCCAACTATACCAGCCTCTTTTATAGTTTCTAAATGATTTTCTGTGTCTTTTAACTTCACATACTCATCTGGTTGGTCCTCATCAGATTCTATTACTATAGATGTTTCTGTTATATCTGTAACTTTACCATATACACTTGCATGTATATTTGCTCCTAATCCTTGGGGTTGCGCTATAAGTTGTCCTTTTTTAACGTTTTCTCCAACCTCAACAACAGGATTACAAGGTACACCTACGTGCTGTTTTAATTCTATTTTTATTTTCATAATTTTTCACCCCGTGACTATTTTCTTTCACACTATTTATATAAGCATATTTTGTGCCAACTTTTAAAAATTAATTCTTTTTTATCCTTTTTTAGTTTTTTTTTATATAATAATGCTTCAGAATAGCTTTTTTCTATATATATTGTCTATTTTTTCAAAATCCACATAGCTTTTTTCTATGCTAAACATATTGGAAATTGTTTTTTTCTATTAAAACGTCAATAAACCGACGTTTTTTTATACAGTAATTAATTTTTATAGTTAATTATATATAGCACACGTTAGTTTAAGCATATTTAATCATTTTAATGCAAAGTGTCGATTTTTCGACTATAGTCTATTTTTCGACACTTTTTATATTATATTGATCTATTTTGTAATATAATGTAGTTCTAGGTATGTTTAGAAGTTTAGATGCTTTAGCTTTATTTCCATTAGTTATAGTTAATGCTTTTTTTATTGCATTCACTTCAACTTGTACAATAGCTTTATTCAAATCCATTGTATATTCTTCTCCTAAATCTATTTTCTTACTTGATTCTACTATGTATTCTGGTATATCATCTATTTCAATAGTATCTTCTCTAGATAATATAACCAAATTTTCCATAGTATTCTTTAATTCTCTTATATTACCTTTCCAAGAATACATTTGTAGTACTTTCATAGTTTCTTTACTTATATCAAGTGTTTCTTTTCCATTTTGTTTACATATTTCTTCAATAAACTTATGGACTAATATAGGTATATCTTCTTTTCTTTCTCTAAGAGGAGGCAAGTCAATTTGAACTACATTTAATCTATAATATAAATCTTCTCTAAATTTATCTTGTTTAATTAATTCTAATAAATTTTTATTAGTGGCAGATATAATTCTAGAATTTACATTTATTATTTTTTCTCCCCCAATCCTTCTTATTTCTTTTTCCTCAAGAACTCTAAGTAATTTAGCTTGCATACTTAAAGGCAAATCTGCAATTTCATCTAAAAATATAGTTCCTTTTTCTGCTAACTCAAAAATCCCCTTTTTACCATTTTTGTTAGCACCTGTAAATGATCCTGACTCATATCCAAAAAACTCACTTTCAAACAATTCTGATGGTATCGCACTACAGTTAACAGGTATAAATCTACCTTGTCTATTGCTATAATCATGTATTGCTCTTGCAAAACCTTCTTTGCCCGTACCACTTTCTCCAAAAATAAATATACTACTTGTTGTATTAGCAACTTTTTTAACTTTTTCTTTTGCTTTCTCCAATTTATAACTTTTACCTATTATATTTTTAAATGTTGTGTTAGATAAATTTTTAACCTCATCTTCAAGATATCTTAATTTGTTTTCTGTACTTTTTAGTTTTTGTGATAGTTTTTTAACTTCCGTAACATCAACTTCAGTACAAACAACTCCAACAAATTCCGAATTAATAAACATCGGATTAGCGTCAACAACCCCATATACTTCTTTGCCTTTAACTTTATATACGCCACTTTCTCTTTGTTTTGTATCTAATACGCCATATGAAATTGTATCCTTAAGATGATTATCTATTTTGTCTCCTAATATAGTGTCTGCACTTATGTTATATCTTTCTTCCATAAATTTATTCCAAAGGACCACAGTTCCATCCTTATTCATAGCACATATTCCTTCTTTAATTTGTCCTATTATGCACTCAATTTTTACACCATAGTTTTCAACTTCCATGTATAAAAAATCTCTTATATGCTTTTGGTTTATTACACCTATGATTTTTCCATCTTCTAAAACCGGTAAAATACCAATATTATTTTTTATCATTATATCTCTGCATTCATCTAACCTAACCTCTTTATTTGTATATATTATATCCTTTGCCATAACTTCAAAGAGCATCATATCTTTATAATTTTTGTTAGCTTTAGACGCATGTGAAATGTCCGTTAAAGATACTATACCTTCAATTTTACCATCCTCACCCTCAATCATTACTTCTCTTTCATTATTTTTTATAAGTAAATCTATAGTAGTGCCTACTTTATTATTTCTCTTTAAAATAATAAATTTAGTGTTCATTACTTCTTTCGCTTTTTTTATATTGGGTATAGAAAACATAAAATCCCTCCTAAATGCTACTTAATATAGCATTCTAATTCTATAAACAAACATCAATTGGACATACAAAAAAAAGAACTCATCGGAGTTCTTTTTATATTGGCGGGAATGCGTGGGAGTCGAACCCACCTAAGAAGCTCTTAACTCCTCATACTAGTTTTGAAGACTAGAGGGCACACCAGCACCCATCCACTCCCATACATGTTGTTCTTTTTCTATAATATCATCTTTACATTATAATTTCAATATGATTTATCAATAAATTTAATTTTATATTTAAATTTATTAACTTTTTTAATTTCTATATTCAAAATAAAAAAGTAGCATTAAGCTACTTTTTTACTTTTATACATCTATTTTATCCAACTATATATATATCTATTGTTTTTCTTCCCCAGCTATAAACTGAACTTTCATCATTCATATATACATCTATTTTATTTCCCTTTATAGCACTACCACAATCTTCAGCTATAAAAGTTCTACCAAATTGAGGTATATATACTTTTGTTCCATAAGGTATAACACTTGGATCTACAGCTATTGTTCCCCATCTTGGAGTTGTTCCTGTAGAAGTTATACTGTGTCCTGTATATGCAGTCGCTACAACTTGCATTCTTTTTCCATCGCTATTTGCGTTACTATTTGAGTTATTGTTTGAATTATTGTTTGACGTAGCGCTTCTTGATTCTGATTTATTGTCATTTGAATGTAAATTAGTTCTTATATTTTCTCCTCTAGATGATGCTACTTTAACTTCCTCTTTTATTTCTACCTTAGTACCTTTTCTAACAACTTTATCTATAGGCTCAGCTAATGCTACTTCTTCAATAAATTTCTTTTCTATTTTTTTATCATTATGATAAGTTACTTTATAAACTAGTTCATTTTTTCCAGTTTTACCTTCTGTAGATATTTCACTTTCACCTTTAGCTAAGTCTTTATCTTCAACTATGTTTACTTCAAAAGGAATTTCTTTGTTTTCCTTTATAGTTTCTTCCTTAACATCTATGACTTCTATTTTAGATTTATCTGATAGTTTACTATCTAACGATAAATTTATTATATCATTTCCATCATATTTAATATTTTGTTCGTCTAATAGTTCTTTGACGTTAGGCTTAAATGTAGATACTACACGTTCTTCACCCTTTACTACCAATGTTACTTCTTTATTTAATATAAAGTAACCTCCACCTAAAATCCCAAGAGATAATATAGCTGTAAATATAGATAATTTCAATTTCTTATTATTTTTTAAATTCATAATTGCCTCCTCCATCGATTTTTTTAATTTATTTTAAGATTAGTCCTTATTTACTGTTTATGTATAAATTGTAACCTTTTTGATACCACATGTCAACTTGACAAAAAAAATGAAATATGCTCGATATGTGTTTTCAACACTTACATCATATTTCACACTAGTTACATTTCTGTAACATTTTATAATTCTAAATCATACGTATACGTTTTCATCCCATTTGCTAAATTATATAGTTTATCAAAGCCATTTAACGCTAAAACTTTACACGCACTTTTGCTTTGACTACCAATTCCACAATATAAAATAACATGCTTATCTTTGTATTCATTTAAAAATTCTACTTTATCAGTTATCTCATTTATAGGTATATTTATCGCCCCTGGGATATGGCCTTTTAAATAATTATCTTCGGTTCTTAAATCTATAATTAAGTCGAATTCGTAATTATCTATCATTTTTTTCACTTGTTTAGCTTGTAATGTAGTAATTTTCATAATTATCCTCCTTTTCTTTTAATATATCCTATTAAAAGGTTGTACAAAGAGTTACAAACTATTTGTTATTTTTTAGTTTTCTTTTTAGTGTTTATTATCTATTAGTGTCGCTTTAATAAAGAAGGTGCCTCAAAA
The DNA here is from genome assembly GCA_947072565.1 of uncultured Peptostreptococcaceae bacterium. GTDB lineage: Bacteria > Bacillota > Clostridia > Peptostreptococcales > Peptostreptococcaceae > Romboutsia_D. The sequence goes on from CAMTIM010000044.1 coordinate 68,825, forward strand.
TAATTTAAAAAAATCATTTTAAGACACCTTTTTTATTTCACTATATATTCGGTATTTGCCAATCTATTTTATCCTTTTGTAAGTTCACAAGTATTTCATTAATCCTAGAAAAATGTCCACATCCAAAGAATCCTCTTCTTGCAGACAATGGACTTGGATGAGGTGCTTCTAACACATAGTGTTGTTTTGATGTTATAAATTCTTTTTTCTTCCTTGCATTTGCTCCCCATAACACAAATATCACAGGCTCACTTCTTTTGTTTAATATTTTAATTATTTCATCTGTGAAAGTTTCCCATCCTTGTCCTTTATGAGAATTTGCTTCATGAGCTCTAACTGTTAACGCAGTATTTAACAATAGTACACCTTGATTTGCCCATGGAACTAAATTTCCATTATTAGGTATAAAGCATCCTAATTCTAAATTTAATTCTTTATATATATTTAATAAAGATGGTGGAGTTCTAACACCAGGCTGTACTGAGAATGCTAATCCATTAGCTTGATTTTCTCCATGATAAGGATCTTGCCCAAGTATTAATACTTTTGTATCTTTATATGATGTTTTTTTTAATGCATCGTATACATTATTTATTCTAGGATATATTGTATTTTCACTATACTCATGTTTTAGAAATTCCATTAAACTTAAGTAGTAAGTTTTCTCAAATTCGTCTTTTAGCAATTCATCCCAATCATTATTAAGTTTAATCATAAATCCACCTACTTTTACTTATAAATATTTTTTATTATCTACTAATTTTAATAATATATGTCCGAAAACTCCATTTTTATCTTTTCATCTATATTATAAATTCTTTTATCTTCTTTATAATCTCCATTACTTGTGTTTTCTATCGGAATTATTATTATAAATTCAGTTCCACTTCCTTCTTCACTCTTAACTGATACACTTCCTTGATGTAATTCAACTAAATTTTTAACTATAGAAAGACCTATTCCACTTCCTTCTGTTTTTCTAGAAAGCGTCTTATCAACTTGAGCAAATTCTTCAAAAATTATATTTATTTTATTTTCAGGTATTCCAACCCCATTGTCTTTTACACATATCATTAAGCTATCTTTTTTATCATATATGTTTACACATATGCGGCCACCTCTATCTGTAAATTTAATGCAATTAGACAATAAATTCAACATAATTCTTTCGATTTCAATTTTATCTATGCTTAAGTTTATTTCTTCATTATCAGTATCAAAGATAATACTTATATCTTTTTTTCTTGCATATTCATCAACCTTCATAAATAAATCTTCTACAACACTTATAATATTATGTTTAGATAATTTTAATTTATAAAGTCCAGATTCCATTTTTGTTAAATCTATTATGTTACTAATTAGCCTTTGTAATCTATAAGAACTCTGTCTAACAAGTTCTATATGTGATTTCATATTATCATTATAATCTTCAATTTTTCCATTTTTATGTAAAGCATCTATCAACTGATTAGAACTTGATATAACATTTAACGGCGTCTTTAGTTCATGAGACATATTTGCAAAAAACTCAGTTTTTATTTTATCTGTTTTAAGTCTATCCAATATTTCTCTCTCAGCCATTTGAGATGTTTTCTTATACGTTAAATCTTTTATTATAAGCATTATATATTTATTTTCATCCACAAAAAAAGGCAGTGCATTGACTTCTACTTGTATTTTGCTTTTGTCGTACTTTATCAATTCATACTCAAGCAATAGCATATATTTATTTTCATGCATTACCTTCTTCATTTTACTATCAAATAAAAATTCATCTTCTATACTTAAACTTATAATTTTATTTATGTTTAAGCCTTTTATAGCATTCATATTCTCTATTTCTAGCATATTTAATAAAGATTGATTTCCATAATTTATTTTTAAATTTTTATCTACCAAGCAAATTCCATCAGGTAATATGTCTATAAATTTTGCATATGATTTTTGATTTTCTTTTAATTTTAATTGAGCTTTTTTTCTATTTGTTATTTCTCTTATAACTATTATTGTTTTATCTTCATTATTTTTTGTATACTTCGAAAAATTCATTTCTACATATACCATTTTCCCATCAATTTCATAGCATTCTTCTAAATTTTCATTTTCAGAATATATATCAAATTTAATTTCATCTAATTTTTCTTTAAATATATTCTTACAAGCTTTATTAACATAAATTTTCTTGTCATTTTGAATAACTACAATTCCATCTCCAATACTTTCTAAAAATCTTTCATATCTCGTGTTAGCTTCTTTTATCTTTTTTTCAAATTCTTTTTTCTTAGTTTTATCTATCAATATACATAAAGTACCTTGAGTTTCATTTTTTATAACCAACGGTGTAAATATAGATTGAAATACTTTGTTATCTTCTGTAAATATCATATCTTCTATATTTTTATTAAATTTAAATGAATCATCTATACTTTTTATAAAATCACAATAATTTTTAATTATAGGCTTTATGTCTCTTTCTATCTTATAATTTTCATCTAGATTATCCTTTTTAAAAGTTTGCACAAAAGTTTTATTTGCATAAGCTATTTCTTGTTTATCATTAAAAACTATTATACAATTTTCAGTCGAGTCTAAAGTAGACTGTAACTTTAATTCTTTGTATATAAGCATATTTCTTAATTTTTCTATATTACACGTTTCTTTTATTAAATTTTGATTCTTATGTCTTAAAATATTAGATTTTTGAATTAACTGAGTATTTATTTGATTTAATTTAAGATATGGCTTTTTTATATTCGTATGTACTATATATTTGTACAAGTAATATATTGCAAAATTATTCATTACTTGCTTTAGCATATCTTCAAGATATAAATTTCTTATGAAAATATGCGCTGTTGAAGGAATGCGTGATAAAACAATTATAGTTATTATTTTTTTTAAAAATTGTTTTTCATAATCATCAAGTTCTGATCCTATTTGATTTATATTTTTGTTTATAAGAATTGCAATAAATAATATAAACAAACTTATTATTCCCTCTATAAAAAACAGTATAATATCCATTGCCATATTATCCATAATTTTAAAAACTTTTATAGACAATATTAATAAGCTTATAATTGTTACATTCATTAAAAATGTTACTATTGTATTTCTTGAAATCTCTTTGTTTTGTCTTATATATTTAATACTCATATATATTCCTATTATTGGGAATAAATCTGTAGCAATACCTAACAACATCATAAAATCAAAAGAATAATATATATTGTCAGAACTGTTTAAGCAAATAAATACATATATAATTTCTAAAATTCCAGTTAATGCAACTATACTACCTAAAAATATAGAAAATCTATTTATATTAAATTTCATTGTGTTAAACACAATTATCCCCATAGCTATTAAAAATGTTGCATATATTCCATGTACAAAGATTCTATATTTTTTTACATCTTTTATCAAAAATAAAACTACTATTGATATAAAAAATATTAATAAAACACTTAATTTTTCTTTATTACTTTCCCTTTTTATACTAAGTGTTGTAACCTCCACTCCTTATCTCTCCCTTTTATTCCAAATTACTTAACACCTTTACTTAGTGTTAAACTATAAAATACCAAGTTATGTATATTATTAATTATTTATACTTAACTTGGTATTTTACCTCTACATTATATCACTTTTATTTATTTTTTTACATTTTTTTCTAAAATAGCACTCTTTTATTATCGTTTCTTTTTGTTATTTTATTTCTATCAAAATTCTCTAATATAATCATACAATTTTTCCTACTTGAATTAACTAAATCTCTATACTCGCCTAAGGTTATTTCATTATTTACTTTTAGGTATTCAATTAAATCTTCTTTTGCTTTTATATACATTTGTTTATCCATTATATATGTATCATCTAATTTTTCAATTTCATAGCCTATCATTGACTCTATAACTTCTTGATAATAACGATCCCCTTTGCATATTTCCTCTATTGTTAAAAGTGAGTCCATAGCATTTTTTTGAAGAGTATTACTTATTTTATTTTTTATTTCTTTTTGCTTATCATTTAAAACAACTTTAAATTCATATAGTGATACTAAATTTTCCTCAAGCTTTATTTTCTTTTCATTATTTAATTTATCTATTAATATATCTATTTCTTTTGTTTTAAATTTATTTTCTATTTTAGATCTAAATTCTTCCTTTAATATTCCTTTTTTAAGTCTATGTTTTTTATGATAATCCGTTAAAAGTTTTATCGAATTTTCCTCTAATAATCTATATTGGTTAATATGCATATATATATTATTAATTAATATAATTTTTTCCTCTTTAATTAATTTTTCCAATGCATTGTTTATATTTTCTTCACTATCTCCACTATAAGCCATTATTTCTTTTTTTGTGGGATAAAAATTAATGCCTCTTTTTAAGTACTCTTCTAATATGTCTTTTAGTTCACCCTTTTCTTTTACTTTAAGGGCTTTTATTACATTTTCATCAAATCTCTTATGTTTCTTAGGTGCTGTATCAATAACAATCCCACCACCAATAGTCTCCATAGGTGAATAACATCTAACTACAAATGCATCTCCTTTTTTAACTACTATTTTTTCTTCTAATCTTAGCTGAACGTATCCACTTTCTCCAGTTTCTATTATTTCCTTATCTAGAGGAACAGCTCTACAAAGTATTTCTTTTGTTCCATGGTACAATCTAAGTCTATCCCAATGCTTTAAATTTTTATCAGAATGATTTACTAAAGATATTTTTACATCTATCATCATTACATCTTCTAGTGAGTTTTTAGATGCTAACACATCTCCTCTTTGTATTTCATCAACTTTAACATTAGAAATATTAATAGCTGTTCTTTGGCCTGCATAAGCTGTCTTAACAGTTTCTCCATGCACTTGTATACTTCTTATTTTAGTTTTTAATTCTTTAGGGTATATCTCAAGTTCATCTTCTATGCTAATTTTTCCTTCTATTAACGTACCTGTTATTACTGTTCCAAATCCTTTTACTGAAAACACTCTATCTATATTAAGTCTAGCTGGAGAATTTTCATTACTCTCTTCTATTTCATTACTGATACAATCAATTTTATTAATAAGCTCCTCTATGCCTCTTTTAGATACAGAATCAACTTCTATAATATCTACATCTTCAAGAAAAGTTCCTTTTACTTTTTCCTTTATATCTTCTTTTACTAATTCTATAAATTCATCATCTACCGTATCACATTTCGTTAAAACTATTATTCCATTTTTTATATTTAAAAAACTCAAAATATCTAAATGTTCAACTGTTTGAGGCATTACACCTTCATCTGCCGATATAACAAACAACACCATATCTAATCCAGATGCACCTGCTAGCATATTTTTTATGAACTTTTCATGACCTGGAACATCTACAATCCCAGCTCTTTTGTTACTAGGTAAATCAAAATAAGTAAATCCTAGATTTATTGATATACCTCTCTTTTTTTCTTCTGCTAAAGTATCTGTCTCTCTTCCTGTAAGTGCTTTTATAAGAGTCGTCTTACCATGGTCTATATGTCCTGCTGTTCCTATTACTATGTTTTTCATTTTTAACCCCCTATCAAAGCTTTTATTTTAAAGCTTTCTCTAGTTCATTTACAATATCATCGTATTCATCTTCAAATATGGTTCTTACATCAAGTATATATTTATTATCATATACTCTAGCTACTATGTGAGATTCACTTAGTCGTAGCTTTTGCTCTAGTTTAGATACATTCATATTATTAGGAGTTATTGCTATCACCTTTGTTTTTATTGTTTCTAAAGGCATAGAACCTCCCCCAACTTGAGAAAATCCATCTTCGATATTAATATTTGCATTTAAATTCAATATTTTTATTTTATTTAATAGATTATTAGCTTTTTCTTCTAACTCCTCAATTTTATATGTAAGCATTCTCAATGTAGGTATTTCTTTTATAGCTTTCTCTTCATCTAAATACATTCTAAGAGTTGCCTCTAGCGCACAGATAGTAAGCTTGTCTACTCTTAAGGCTCTTGTAAGTTGATTTTTTTTCATTTTCGCTATGTATTCTTTTTTACCTACGATTATACCTGCTTGAGGACCCCCAAGCATTTTATCACCACTAAAAGTAACTATATCTGCACCTTGATTTATAGAGTCTAGTACTGTTGGTTCATATGATAGACCATATTTAGATAAATCTATGAAAACACCACTTCCTAAATCTTCTATAACAGGTATATTATGCTTTTTACCAAGTACCGATAGTTCTTTTATCTCTATACTTTCTGTGAATCCTAATATCCTATAATTGCTAGTATGTACTTTCATTAATACTTTCGTTTCTTCACTTATAGCGTTTTCATAGTCCTTTAAATGAGTTTTATTAGTAGCTCCAACTTCTACTAGCTTAGCTCCACTAAGTTCCATTATACTCGGTATTCTAAATGAACCTCCAACTTCTACTAATTCGCCTCTAGATACTATAGCTTCTTTTTCTTTAGCTAATGTATTTAAAACAAGAAGAACCGCTGCTGCATTATTGTTTACTACCAATACATCTTCTGCTTTTGTAAGTCTTTTTATGGTTTCCGTTAAGTGAGTATATCTAGATCCTCTTTCACCTTCTTCTAAATTGTACTCTAAGTTAGAATATCTAGACGCAGAACTCCATAATTCCTCTTTTATACTTTCGCTAAGTAATGACCTTCCTAAGTTTGTATGCACAACTGTTCCAGTCCCATTTATTACTTTTTTTAGCGATAAAGAATAACTTATTTTTGATTTATTTATACAATCTTCTACGATAGTATCAAATGATATATCTATTTTTTCGTTTTCATTGTTTAAATTTGAAATTTCACTTCTCTTAAACCCAATTATTTGTCTTATCGATTCTAAAACTAAACTTCTAGGGAACTTGCTTAATATTTCTATTATTCTCTTGTCCCCTATTACTTCATCTACTGATGGTAACATAGCAAATAGTTCTCTTTTATTCAAATTAATCACTCTTCCTTATTTTAATTTTAAATAACAGTAATGTATTTATCTCCCTTTAATTTCACTTCACCTATTATTTTAGCTTCTATTGACCCATTTTTTTTCATATCTTCAACAAGCATATCTGCTAAGTCAGGGTTAACTGATACTAATAGCCCTCCTGATGTCTGAGGGTCATATAATATATCTTCTATTAACGTTTCTATATTTTTCATTTGTACGTCTTTTCCAACATACTCTTTATTTCTATACATTCCCGCAGGTATAATCCCCATTTGCGCCATATCAACAGCACCCTCTAGTATTGGAACCTCTCTTGAATTTATCTCTATGCTTACATCTGATGCTTTTGCAACTTCTAGAGCATGCCCTAAAAGCCCAAAACCAGTTACATCTGTAGCACAGTTAACCTCTATATTATTAAAACTCTTAGCTGCATATTTGTTTAAATGAATCATAACTTCTATTACCTTATCTGATAAACGCTTTTCTATTAGCCCCTCTTTCATGGCTGTGTTTAATATGCCAACACCAATTGGCTTAGTTATAACTAGTTTATCTCCAACCTTTGCAGTTGCATTAGATAAAACTTTTTTAGGGTGAACTAATCCAGAAACAGATAACCCATACTTAGGTTCTTTATCATCTACAGTGTGCCCTCCTACTAAAAGAGCCCCACTTTCTTTTACTTTATCAAATCCACCTTTTAGTATCTTTGCTAACACATCCATATCATGACATGCTGGAAAACAAGCTATATTCATTGCTACTATAGGAGTTCCCCCCATAGCATAAACATCTGACAATGCATTTGATGCTGCTATTTGCCCAAATATATACGGATCATCTATCATAGGTGTAAAAAAATCTAGTGTTTGAATCAATGCAGTTTCTTCGTTTAATTCATATACTGCTGCATCATCTGAAGTTTCTAACCCTACTAGTAATTTATCATTATTTTCATTTTTAGGTAATTGAGATAATACTGAAGCCAGAACCTCTGGCCCTATTTTTGCAGCTCATCCACCTGAAGTTGTCATATCTGTAAGTTTTTTTAAATTTTCCATTTTTATTTCTCCTTGACCTTTGTTTTACATAAACCTATAATATCATATTTTACTATATTTCTTTCATTTATTTACTTTTGATTTACATGTATTTTAGTTTATATTAATCATTTCCTTTATATCTTCATATTTTTTATCTCCTATTCCATTTACATTCTTTATTTCTTCAATATTATTAAATTTACCCTTTTCATCTCTATAACTTATTATTTTATTTGCCGTTGCTTCTCCTACCCCTGGCAATGCATCTAGTTCTTGTATATTTGCTGTATTTATATTTATTTTAGAATCTTCACTTTTACTTTCTACTGACTTTGATTCATCTGTATCTTTTGTTGTATTTTCAATATCCTCACCTATTTTAGGTATAATATAGTGTTTTTCATCTTCAATTTTCATAGCTAAATTAATTTTATTTAAGTTAGCTTCACTTGTAAACCCACCTAATTTATCTATAGCATCAGACAGTCTTTTATTTCCCTCTATTGTTACAACACCTGGTTCTTTGACTTCACCACTTATAAATATTGTTATGTTTTCACTACTGATACTTTTCTTTTCTTGTTTTTGTTGCTTGACTTGTTGTTCGTTAGTTTTTATATCTTGACTTTGAGGGGTGTCTTTTCTTACTTCTTCACTTTTGCTAACCACATGCACATTTTCTTTAACACCTATATTTTGTTTCAATAAAATTGTAGCTAAACTTACTATAATTATTACTAAAAATACCATAATCTTATTAACCTTATTCAAAACTAAATCACTCCTTCATTTTAATTATTGACGAAAATATGTTATACTAAAATATAAATTTTAAATTTGGAGGTATCAAATGAAAAAAATTCTATCACTTTTAGTAGCTTTTCTGATAGCATTTACCTCTTTTTTAGGTACTACGGGTAAGTCATTTGCTGATGATGTAAAACTTGATTTAACTGCTAAATATGCAGTTTTAATGGACTATGAAACTGGAAAAGTTTTATATAGTAAAAACGGCAATGAAAAACTTTATCCAGCTTCAACTACTAAAGCTTGGACAGCTTATTTAGTTATAAAACATGTCCCGGATTTAAATCAAGTCATTAAAATAAAAGACTTGCCACCTATAGATGGCTCTAGTATGTACTTAAAAAATGGTGAATCTTTCACTGTTAAGCAATTATTAGAAGGTTTATTAGTACATTCCTCTAACGATGTAGCTGTTGTTTTAGCTAATTATGTTAGTGGATCTGTAAATGAGTTTTGTAAGTTAATGAACAAAGAGGCTAAAGCTATCGGGGCTAAAAACACTAATTTTGATAATCCCAACGGGCTACCAGATGCAAAACACTATACCACTGCATACGATATGGCTCTTATGTCAAGAGAAGCAATGACTAGTGAGGTTTTTAGAAACATTGTTAAAACTAAATCTATAACTTTTAAGCCTAGTGAAGCATATCCTTATGAAAGGTATTTTGTAAACACTAACAAATTTTTAACTTCAAATGAAAAGATTAACTATAAAGGTCAGCAAATAGACATCAATTACGATATAATTGATGGTATAAAAACTGGCTATACTGATGATGCAGGTAGATGTCTTTTATCTAGTGGCGTTAAAAATAATATGAGGTTAATTTCAACAGTATTTAAGTCGAGTGGAAATGATTTATATTTAGATTCTAGAACTTTACTAGATTACGGATTTGATAATTTTCATTCTACTACTATAGTTAACAAAGAAGATTACATAAAAAATAAAAAAGTTTTATTTAGTAAACAAAAGGAATTAATTTATGAACCTGAATATAGCTATAAATTAGTATTACCTAAAGGAACTAAAGAAAATGAATATACTACAAAAATAAAATTAGATAACATTAATTTACCTATTCGCAAGGGAGATAAAGTAGGTACTTTAGAAGTGTATAAGGGGAATAAAGCTACTCACACTATAAATTTAATCGCTAAAGATAATGTTAATAGCATATTTGCTTCTATTACTGAAAATCAATCAATCATGGCAGCTATTAAAATAGCTATTGCAGCTTTATCATTCATAATAATATTTATTATATTTATCATAATCAGAAAAAAAACTAGACGAAGAAGAAAAAATACTAAAAATATTTATTCTAATAAAAACCGTCGTTTTAAAAACAGAAAAAAATAAATTTCAAAATCCCCCCTTAAAGTAGGTACTTTTACATTCTACTCTAAGGGGGGATTTATATTTTAGGTTCGTCCTCAATCATACATCTTTATTCCTTTTCCATGAACCATTATTAAGTTCTTAGGCCTAATCATATTTATAGTTTTAATTAAATCTTCATAGTGTGCATGAGATGATAAGCTAATATCTATTAAATTTATATCAACAGAATCATAAGGTTTTAATTTTCGTTCTAATGTATATTTATCTATTGGCCCACATTTTAAAATAGTAACCATATTTTTATCTTTTAGTGCCATTTCATAATATTTTTCTGCTAAACTTATATCTTTTATTAATCCAGCGCTAACTATTATTATATCATTTTCATAATATTTTTTTTCAATTGTCTTATTTTTATTATACTTCAATTCATTGTTAGCTATTATATTTTTCTCAATTCTATTATAATATTCATTTATTTTTATAGCACTTCCATCCATTAATACATTTCCTTTTATCGTACTTTTAGTTATTAAGTCATAACACTCTTGGGCCTTACCAATAGAGAATGATGGAATAATTACTTTTTTATCATTTTTTAATGATAAGTTTATAAAATAATTAAACAATTTTTTGTTATAAATATAAGGTAATTCCATATTTTTATAACCGTATGTAGTTTCCATTATAAGATAATCTGCATTTTGAAATTCATAAAAATCATTTTCATTTATATATTGAGTTGTAGATTGTCTGTTAAAAGAAAAATCTCCTGTATACACTATTTTTTTTTCAAAAGCTTCTATAAAAACTCCAATAGATCCTTTTATATGATTAGTTTGAAAAAATTTAATTTTAAAATCTCCAATATAAAACTCATCATTATCCTTTTTTAATCTTAACTTATCATTATCTATTTCAATATTTTTCCCTACAATATTTATGATACGATATGTATCTTTAGTCATATAAATTTCATTAACATATTTTTGCATTATATCCAAGCTTCCATAATGATCTAAGTGTGCATGGCTTATTATAATCGCTTTTATTTTGTTTAATGGTATACTATTTTCTAATAAAAAATTTTCTATGTCTATCTTTTGAACCTTCATATTTAATATTTGTGCACCGCAATCAATTATTAAATATTCATCTTTAATCTTTATAAAATGCATACTGACTAAATTTTTAGATTTATAACTTATTATCTTTATATTTTCATCTTCAAAATCATATTTGCTTATTTTAGAAGGCATATAATTTTTATCTTTTTTAGTTAAATCTAGTTCATCTAACAAAGTTTTGCTTATATATTTTTCTATATTATCACAAGGAAGCATGTTGTATATATCTTTGTCATTGCAGCTATTTTCTAATTTCAATTTACATAAGTCTGATAATTGATGTAAATCTAACTCTGTTAACATATTAAGTATATCCGACATTTTTTCTTTATACATATTTATATCTTCATAGCTCATATTATTATAATCTATTTCTTTTGAAAGATTTTTTTTCCTATCTCTTATTAAGTTCATTAAAATATAAATATATTTCTTTCTTTTATCTAGCAATTCTTCGATTTTACTACTTACATTATCTATTAAAGTTATATCAATACTAAAATATATAAGTATATTTATAACATCATTTGCATTGCATTTATCTGCATTTATTATGTCTATTATTGTTTCTTTATTCTTAATGAAAATAAAATATGCTTGTTCATATAAATTTAAGTTTAATAGAGACAATATAGAGTATATTATCCCTGTACTATTTTTGTTAAAATTAAAACTTTCAAAACCGTATTGAAAAGACAGTAGATATTCTCCTAGTTTATATTTTGTATATGACAACAACTCTAATAATTCTTTTTTACCTTGTTGTATATACGAAATATTTTCTATAAAATAATCTATTTCTTTTATATTTTCTATTTGTTCAATATCAAAATTTTGTATTGTATAGATTATATCATTTTCTATTTTTTCAACATTAGATTCTGTTACTATAATATCTTTATATTTATACATTATTACTTAGGTGGATCTACTTTTAATCTTTTAAGCATTGATATAGACTTAAATTTAATTTTTGTACTACAAGCATCATTTTCAATTATAAAAAATAGTATATCTATAAACTCATCTTTATTTTTATCATTAAGTAATCTTTCAACTAAGTTTATTAATGCTATGTACACATTATCAGAAAATTTCTTATCTACAATACCATTTACTCCTATAGCATCCTTTATTAACTGCAATGTAATATCTTTAAAATTAAATTTAGGTTTATCACAAAGTTCATAAGCTCCGTTTATAGCTTTAATAATTTCTTCTTCTTCATTGCTATTTAAATATTCATCATAAACTGTTTTTATAGCATATCTTAAAAGTTGACTACTTTTATATGCACAGTCTCTTATTATTGAAAATATCTGACGATTATCATAATATCTTTCTTCTAAAAATTCTCTCACTAACTCTATTGAGTCATTTTGAGATCCCAAGCTACACATAGCAGCATTACAATACACTTTTTTAGTTATATCATGTTTATTTTCATTTATTAAGTTTAAGAATTGTTCACTAGACCCTTTTCTAGATCCCCATTGTGCTAATGTCACCAGTGCAGTTCCAATTTCTATAGAATTACATTGATATCTTTGTAAAATATTTATTATCATTTCTTCAACTAAAGGTGAATTAGAATATCTTATAGCTAAAAAAGCGTTTTTTCTAGTTATATTATTATTCATCCATATTAAAAAGCTATTTTCAAAATCATCTTCTTCTTCCCAATTTTTAGCTTTTTTTATCATAGTATCTAATGTTACATTCTCATTTTTTTTACAACTCGGTATTACCCTACTTATTATTTTTCGTGCTTGCTTGTTTATACTCGGAATATCTAAATAACTTTCAGCTTTTTTTATAGCATCTTTTCCAAAGCTTTTTACATAATTATGTATAAAATATTTTGCCATTTGAACTTCAGTATTATCAGATTCTTGATTTAAACTTATTAATTTCAATGTATAATCTACACACATATCATTTTTCCCACTCATAAATGCCTTAAGTGCCTGTAGCTTTGTATCTCCCTTGGTATGTCTATCGTATATTATACTTAAAAAATCCATATCATTTATTTTTCCACATGCATTTATCAAAATCATAATTTGAATGTCCCATGACCATTCTTCTAAAATAAATTTAATAGTTTCTTTATACTCAGATGAATTTCTACTATAACTATCTGCAATAACTTTACCTATAGTCTCTATTACTAAATTATTTTTAATTAATATGTTATTTATAACTTTTGAAGCATATAGTATAGCCTCTATAGGGCATGTGTTTTCATTCATCATCTCTTGTGATACAAATTTTAAGTTTAGTTCTAATTCATGAAGTTTCCCACCATTTATTCCTTCTGAACTAAATTTTTCATATATTCCTACCAACTCTTCTATATAGTATGGATCGAAATTCCAATAAAATAATTTATTATTACAATCGTTAGTATTTTCTCCTCCACCTTCGCTAACTTCATTTATATCCTTTAAGCTAATGAAAGATTTTGGGATACTTATACTATTTTTATAATTTTCTAGGTCTTCTAAGCTTTTTAATATCACAAAAATCCCCCCCTTATATTGTTTCTTTTTCTTTTAGATCTACTTCTTGCTTAAGCTCTATCTTCTCCCCATCTACATCAACAGATAGCCTTAAGTATTTGTCTTTATCAATAGAAAAATCTATGTCTATTATTGTTCCTGGTTTTTTAGGCGTTTTAAAATAAGCTTTATATTTTCTCTGTATTCTCATTTTAGAATCATATTGATCTATACCTGCATAAAGATTGATCTCTACTCCCGATGGACTAGTAGTCCTAAGAGCTCCTTTTAATTTGCCCTCATAAGGAACTTCTTGATTTGAATCTATTATAACTACAGGTAATCCTTCTTTTACATCTATCATTATTGCTTCTGCTAAAACTCTTGTTAATTCAAATTTTTTATCTTCTGTAACACTTACCTCATCATCATAGTTTATTTCTTTTGCTAAAACTTGATCTCTATTTATGGTAGTTTCATAATAATCATATATAGCAGCGCCTTTAGCCACTGAACTTAGAGGATCTGTAGAATTTATTATTTGGTTTTCTTTAAGGTCTAAAATCCCTCTGATTTTATCTCTTACTAACTTGTATTTAGTCATTCCCCCTGTTAAGAACAAATAATCTATACTGTCTTTTCTTATATTATAATCTCTAAATGTATTTAATATTGGGTCAACAATATTTTTTTGCATTTCTTCATCTGAACGTTTATTGCTTAAGTTTGATTTTATAAAGAAATCTTTTATAGCCTCATCATACTCTTCTTTATTTATACAAAATTGAACTGGATCCTCTCCATAAAAATTCATTATATAATGATCAAAACTCTCACCAAAGTAACAATTCATTTCTACATCTGAAGATATTCTCTCTTTGGCTTTTTCTGCAAATATTCTCAAATGCCTAACCATATGTTCTCTATCTTCTTTATCTATAGAATTATAATCCAAATTATATTTTTCTAAAAACTCATTCAGTTTTACTAATGCTACTTTGTTATCAAAATCAATTCCACCAAGTTCATCATATCTACCAATTGCAACTTCTGTAAATTCAACTTTTCTTCCGTTTTGAATTACATCAACTATAGCTATATCACAAGTCCCTCCTCCTAAATCGAAAACTAATATTCTAGTCGATTCACTAAGATTTACCTGTCTTTGACTTTCTATTAAATTTGATTGCTCATTTATAAAATCGATAAGAGCTGAAGTAGGCTCAGGTATAAGGTTTACATTTTTAAATCCTATTTCTAAAGCAGCATCTTTTGTATCTTTTATTTGATCCGTATTAAAAGATGCTGGAACTGTTATAGTTACACTTTCTACATCTTTACCTTGATTATATCTTTTCATAGAATCTCTACACGTCTTTAGAATGTGTTTTGCTACATCCTTAGACGTATACTCGACGTTACCCAACTTCCAGACTTTATTACTACCCATATATCGCTTAGTATTATATAATACTTTTTTAGATGCCTTCGACTTTATATTTTTTGCTATTTTCCCTACATACTCTTTTCCATTTTCATCAGCATACAGTACTGACGGCAATATAAATTCAGTTGTAGAACATTTATTTTCATCGACTTGCATTACTTGGATTATCTGTGATTGAATTAATCCATTAAATAATAAATTTCCTTTTGATACAACTGTATTAGTTGTCCCTAAGTCAACCCCAAAATAGGTCTCATTTACTGTTTCTATACTCATTAAATTATTCCCCCTTTATACTTACATACGGTTTTAATATTTCCACCCCATTATAAAACCATGCTGGATATAAAACATCCCCTTTTGATAATTTAATATCTGATATGTCTTTATTAAGTCTATAATTGTAAAAAGAATATTCTTCTATATCTACATTAGTTCCTATCTTTTTTGTCTCTCTAGGAGATATTCCCATTTGTCTAAAAACATTAAATAAGTTAGTTGCTACAAACATTAAATTTTTCTCATTTTCCCCTTTTGAGTAACAATATAATCTATCTAATATATTTCCATTAGTATCATCATTCATATTTTTAACTAAATCTACTAGAGCTTTAGAATATTGTTCTTTCCCATAGCTTATCAATTCTAAATTATATTTTTGTAATTTAGTTATTTCATTTTGTAAAACTATTTCTTTATCTATGTATTCATTAATAATATGCTTATTTATTTCTACTTCTTCTCTTAATTTATCTATATATTTTTTTAGTTCTATATTTTTCAATTCTAGATCACTTTGAATATCATTTTTAGTTTCTTCAAATTGAGATTTATTTGATATAGTTTTGTTTAAGTTTAATTTTATATTTTTTCTTTTTTCTATTGCACGTATTGTTTTATCTAAAGAGCTTTTTATTTCTATTTCTTTATTATTTAAGTTGGTTTTACACATTAAAGTCAATTTTTTATCTCTAAATAAATACTCTAAATCATTTAGTACTATATCTTTTTCGTATATATTTAACCCACTATTCTTAAACTCATTATGTATAAACTTAATCATTTCATTTTTTGACACTTCATCATTGTTAATAACAATATACATAGCATATAGTTCCACTAACATAGATACGATAAATTTTTCACTTTTTATCATTTCGAATCCTTCATCTTTTACTATTTTATATGGAAGTTTTCTACATTTTATATATTTAGATATAATACTAAAATTGTCATTTATATCTATATTCCATTTCCCCATATTTTGATCAAATTTTGATTTTATAATGTCATAATACTCCCCTTGAGATTCATCAAATGCTGATATATTCAAAAATAAGTTTAAGTCATTTGTGAATTCTACTTTGTTTTTAATTATTCCCAATTCTTTTATCAAATCTTTCATTCCTATATTTGCATTATTCAAAATGTCCCCTCCATTTTTAATTTGTTGATTTAACTTATACACCATCTAATACAATTCGATATTTTTCTAATATCCCCTTCTATTTTTTATATTTAACTGAATATATTTATACAAAAAAACTGGCTTGCATTAGCATAGCCAGTTTTATATATATTATCCAAATATCTTTGTAGTTAATGAACATCCTGTACAAGTAGAAGCGATTCCGCCTAATGCAGTCTCTCTTAACTCCATTGGAAGTGTTTTTCCAACTTTATACATTGCTGCTACTGTTTCATCAAATGGTATTATGTTTAATATTCCAGCTAAGCATAATTCAGCTGATATTAAAGCATTTGCAACACCTATTGCATTTCTTCCTTGGCAAGGAGCCTCAACAAGTCCTGCTATTGGGTCACATACAAGTCCCATAACATTTTGTAAACAATGAGATGCAGCATGTATAGCTTGCTCTACAGATCCACCCATCATTTCTACTACACCAGCAGAAGCCATAGCTGCTGCTGCTCCAGTTTCAGCTTGGCATCCACCTTCTGCACCAGATACTGTAGCATTTCTTGTTATTATAACACCTATTGCAGAAGCTGCAAATAAAGCATCTATCATTTCTTCATCATTAAATCCATACTCTTTACCTATAGTAACAACTGCTCCTGGAAGTATTCCACAAGAACCAGCTGTTGGTGCAGCAACTATTAATCCCATAGAAGCATTAACTTCCATAGTTCCCATAGCAGCAACCATAGCCTTATTCATTAACTCTCCACATACACTTCTTGATAATCCTCTGTATTTAGTTAATTTTTTAGCTTCTCCACCTATAAGTCCACCCATAGATTTTATATCTTCTTCAACAGCCTTTTCTGTAGCTGCTTTCATTATATTTAAACTTACTCTCATCTTTTCTCTTACTTCTTCTTTAGATAATCCAGAAAGCTCAGCTTCCCTTTCTAAACACATCTCATGCATTGACATATTTAATTCATTACATTTTTCTAATAATTCTGCTCCGCTTGTGAAGTTATATTTCATTTTTTTTATTTCTCCTTACTAATTAGAATTTGTCTAAAACTACAATCTTAGCTATTACTTCAAATTTTCTTAATTGATCTATTAGGTCCGCTTCTAATTTATCATCTGTTTCTATTGTAACAAATGTATATTCAGATTTAGCTGGTTTATTTGTTGAAAGTGTTGCTATATTTTTATTATTATGAGCAAGTAATCCTGTTACAAATGATACTGCTCCAGGAATATCTTTTATTTCTAATACTACAGCCGCTCTCGCTCCATTAAAGTCTAAAGCTAATCCATCCATTTCTGTAAGTTTTATGTTACCTCCACCTATAGAAGCACCCATTACAGATGATGTTGAACCATCTTCTAGAACCATTTCTATTTTAACAGTATTAGGATGTACATTTTCACCTAAATTAGTTTTTATAAATTCAAATTTAACACCCGCTTCTTGTGCTAATTGAAAAGAATTCTTTATTCTAGCATCATCTGGTTGGAATCCTAATATTCCACCAACTATTGCTTTATCAGTTCCATGACCTTTATAAGTTTCTGCGAAGGAGCCATGAAGTAAGAATTTTACTTCCTTTACAGGTTTTCCTGCTATTTTAGAAGCCGTTTTACCAAGTCTAGCTGCTCCTGCCGTATGAGAACTAGATGGACCTATCATATTAGGACCTACAATATCAAATACACTATAATCTTTAGCCATTATATTACCTCTTTCTTTTCTTAAATGTCTTGTTTAAATTAACATATAAATTATTACAAATGAAAAAAATGAAATATTTTCCAATTGTTTCGTTAAATGGCAAAATGACCAGCTATATGTCTGGTCATTTCACAATAACGTTCAAAAATTATATTACAGCAATTACTTCTATTTCAACTTTAACGTCTCTTGGTAATCTTGCAACTTCTACACAAGCTCTAGCAGGCTTATTTTCTCCGAAATATTCTGCATAAACTTCGTTTATAGCTCCAAATTCATTCATATCTTTTATGAATACTGTAGATTTAACTACGTGTGAAAAATCTAATCCAGCTTCAGCTAATATAGCTTTAACATTCTTTAAAGATTGAGCAGTTTGAGCTTTAACATCTCCTTCAACTACTTCCATAGTTTCTGGTACAAATGGAACTTGTCCAGATACGAATAACATATTTCCAGCCTTAACAGCTTGAGAATATGGTCCTATAGCTTTAGGCGCATTGTCTGTATTTATTATTTGATGTTTCATTTTATAACTCCTCCTTGTAATTCCTTTTATATGTTCTCTTTTTCAAGTACTATTATACTATTATATAACTCATTATGCACATGTTTTTTTAAAATACAGGCTAAAAATATATTTTTTTTTATATTTTACATTTAACCTGTATTTATTTTTCATTTTTTTATAAAATATTATATTTCTACTATTTCAAATCCTGCTTTTTTAACAGCTTCTGTTATTTCAGCTATATGCTCTCTTGTGAAAGTTTCTAATACAATCTCAGCTGATTGCTTTCCTAATGCTCCACCTATTGATAATCTAGCTAAGTTAGCACTTAATATGTTTCCATTGTGCTCACTTATTATTTTAGTTAATTCAGCAAGTCCGCCTGGCTTATCTTGTATTATTGTGTTGAATGCATATCTTCTTCCTTCTTTAGCTAAAGCAGTTCCTATTACTCTGTATAATGTGTTAACATCAACGTTTCCACCAGATATTATACAAACTACGTTTTCCCCTTCTTGAGGTACGTATTTTTTATTTAATAAAGCTGCTGTAGTTACTGCCCCTGAACCTTCAGCTACAACCTTTTGATTTTCCATTAAGAATAACATTCCTTGTGCTATTTCAGCTTCTTCTACAACTACAACTTCGTCAACTAATTCTTTTATTATTTCAAAAGTCATATCCCCTGGAGTTTTAACAGCTATACCATCTGCTATTGTAGTATCTTTAAATGCAGTAGTAACTTTTCCATTTTTAACTGATTCTTGCATTGAAGGTATGTTTGCAGTTTGAACCCCAATTATTTTTACGTTAGGATTTAAAGCTTTAGCAGCTACAGCTACACCAGCGATTATTCCCCCACCACCAATTGGACATAATATAGTGTCTACTTTGTCATTTAATTGTTCAAATATCTCAAGTGCCATAGTTCCTTGTCCTGCTATAACTTCTTTATCGTTGAATGGGTGTAAGAAAGTAGCTCCACTTTCTTTTTGTAATTCAACAGCTTTTGCATAAGCATCATCATATACTAATCCATTTAATACTACTTCTGCTCCGTATCCCTTAGTTGCGGTAACCTTTGCAAGTGGTGCAGTAGCTGGCATTACTATTGTAGCTTTTATTCCACTCATTCTAGCTCCTAGTGCAACACCTTGTGCATGGTTTCCAGCACTTGATGCTATAACACCGTTTGCCTTTTCTTGTTCAGTTAAGTTAGCTATCTTATTACAAGCTCCTCTTACTTTGAAAGAACCTGTTTTTTGTAAGTTTTCACATTTATAGAAAACATTTGCCCCTGTCATAGTGCTAAGCTTAACACTCTCTAGTACATCTGTCTTTTTTACTATATCTTTTATAGTTTCTCTAGCATTTTGTATATCTTGTAAAGTAACTTTTGTCATTTTATTTATCTCCCTTATAGTAAAGTTAATTATTTCATTTCTAACAATTCCTATTCTATACTTTTTTTTTACATAAATCAACAGGAAATCGCTTTTTCATAATTTTTTTATTTTTCTAAATTCAGTGTAAAATTAATACAATTTAATCAATTGCTTTAATTGTTAAATTTTTATTCATATTTCATCTTATTTTATAATGTTTGCAGTATATTTTAATATATTTTGAAGCTTGTAATTTATTAATTTTAATTTAACAAAATTTTAGTTTTAATTTTATAATGTTTTATTCTTTTTTATAATTATTATAACTCATATTTCACATTTTATGATTTTATTTTTCATAAATAAAAAAAGGAGAAAACTATAAAATTTTCTCCTTTTTTTATTTAAAATTTTATTTAACTACTATGTTAACTAGCTTCTTAGGAACTGCAACTACTTTTACAATAGTTTTTCCTTCAACTAAAGCTTTTATTTTTTCATCATTCATAGCAGCTTCTTGCATTTCTTCTCTAGAAATGTTAGCTCCTATACTTAATTTACCTCTAACTTTACCATTTACTTGAACTACAACTTCAACTTCATCTTTAACTAACGCAGTTTCGTCATATTTAGGCCAAGATATGTTGAAGATACTTCCTTCTTTACCTATCATAGTCCATAGCTCTTCACCCATATGAGGTGCAAATGGTGCTATTATTGAAACTATTACTTCTACTGCTTCTTTTATAACACCTTCATTTCTATTTTCTAACTCTTTATACTTATACATTTCATTTATTAATTCCATTAAAGCTGATATTGCAGTATTGAAACCAAATTTTTCACTTAAGTCTTGTGTTACTTTCTTAAGAGTTGCATTTATAGTATATCTCATAGCTTTATCTTCTTTAGTTAATTCACCTGTTTTCACATCAGATTTAGCTATTTCTGATAATTCATCAACTAATCTATAAACTCTATTTAAGAATCTAAAGCATCCTTCAACACCTTGTTCTGACCAATCTAAATCTCTTTCTGGTGGAGCTGCAAATAATACAAATAATCTAGCAGTATCTGCTCCAAATTCATTTATTATTTCTATCGGCGAAACAACATTACCTTTTGACTTACTCATTTTAGTTCCTTCTTTAAGTACCATACCTTGAGTAAGTAAGTTTTTAAATGGTTCATTAAAGTCTATCATTCCCATTTCATTAAATGCTTTAACAAAGAATCTTGAATAAAGTAAATGCATTATAGCATGTTCTACTCCACCTATATATTGATCTACTGGCATCCACTTGTTAGCTACATCTTTTCCAAATGGTTCATTAGTATTCTTAGGATCTACATATCTTAAGAAGTACCAAGAAGAATCAACAAATGTATCCATTGTATCAACTTCTCTTCTAGCTGGCTTTCCACAACAAGGACAAGTAGCATTCATAAATTCTTTTGAAGTAGTAAGAGGAGATTCTCCTTTTCCAGTAAATTCTATATCGGTAGGTAATAATATTGGTAAATTCTCTTTCTTCTCTGGAACTAAACCACACTCTTCACAGTAAACTACAGGTATAGGACATCCCCAGTATCTTTGTCTAGAAAGTAACCAGTCTCTTAATCTATAATTAACTGTTTTCTTTCCTACTTTTATTTCTTCTATTTTATTAACTATTCCTTCAAATCCTTTTGACACTTCTAAACCATCAAATTCTCCAGAGTTAATCATCTTTTCATCTTCATCTATAACTTGTGCTACATCTAAGTTATATTTAGCAGCAAATTCTGCATCTCTTTCGTCATGAGCTGGAACTGCCATAACTGCACCAGTTCCATAGTCAGCAAGAACATAGTTTGCAATCCATAGAGGAACTTTATTTCCGTTTAATGGATTTATAACATATTTACCTATAAACATTCCTTCTTTTTCTACATCGCTTGAAGTTCTTTCTATTTCAGTCATAGTGTGCATTTTAGTTACAAATGCATCAACTTGAGCTTCATATTCTGTTCCTTTTACTAACTCTTTAACTAATTCATGTTCTGGAGCAAGAACCATATAAGTAACTCCATAAGTAGTATCCGGTCTAGTTGTAAATACTGTTACAGATTTATCAATTCCATCTATATCAAAAGTTATCTCCGCTCCAGTACTTTTTCCTATCCAGTTCTTTTGCATTGTTTTAACTTTTTCTGGCCATCCAGTTAAAGTGTCTAAATCATTTAATAATTCTTCTGCAAAGTGAGTTGTTTTAAAATACCATTGCTCTAAATCTTTTTTAACAACTACGGAATCACATCTTTCACATTGTCCTTGAACAACTTGCTCATTAGCAAGAACTGTTTCGCAAGATGGACACCAGTTAACAAAAGATTTCTTTTTGTATGCTAATCCATGTTCTAAGAATTTTAAGAATATTTCTTGAGTAAATTTATAATATTCAGGTGTAGATGTAGCTATTTCTCTATCCCAATCATAGCTAAGTCCTAATAATTTTAATTGACCCTTCATATCTTCTATATTTTCCATAGTCCACTTATGAGGGTGTATTCCATGCTTTATAGCTGCATTTTCTGCTGGAAGACCAAATGAGTCCCATCCCATTGGATGAAGAACGTTAAAACCTTCCATCTTTTTAAATCTAGCTATAACATCACCTATTGAATAATTTCTTACATGTCCCATGTGTATCTTTCCTGATGGGTATGGTAACATCTCTAATGTGTAATAATTTGGTTTTGATGAATCTTGTGTATTAGTTTTGTATTGCTCATTTTCTACCCAAGTTTTTTGCCATTTAGCTTCAACTTCATTCGGTTTATAAACGTTCATATAACTACCTCCTATGTATTTTTATATAAAAAAATCCCCACCACTAAACATACGTTTAGGGACGAGGATTATATTCGCGGTACCACCCTAATTAGCCTATTTCTAGACTCTCTTAGATAGTTTTTATGCCAACTACGGCCAAATAGATTTTCTCTAGCAAGTTCAAAGATATATTTTACTAGTTTTCACCACCACTAGTTCTCTGAAAAAACACATTCTTTTACTACTCTAGTCTATTTAATAATTTTAAGTTTTAAATTATGATATCAGTTTTATGCTAGTGTGTCAACATCTATACGAGGAGCATCAGCCCATAATTTTTCTAGCTTATAGTACTCTCTACTTTCCTCATCAAATACATGAACCATAACATCGCCATAATCAAGAAGTATCCAGTTTTGAGCTCCATGTCCTTCTTTTCCTCTTGGTTCTATTCCAAGCTTAGTTAATTCATCTTCAACATTGTCAGTTATAGCCTTAACTTGTCTTTGAGATCCAGCTGTAGCTATAACAAAATAATCACATAAGCTAGACATATCTCCTATTTTTATTATAGATATATCTTGTCCTATTTTATCATCTATTGCATCATATATAACTTTCGTAATTTGTTCTACTGTCATATTGTTAGTCATATTTTTTCCTTCCTTTCCTAATTTCAAACATATTTAACTATTATACCATAAATATTGATTTATAGACTATGCTATTTTAATATTTAGTTTTATTATTACCTTAATGCTTGTTTTTGTTGCATAAGATAATTTCTAGCTTCTATAGTTCTTGGATGAATTAGTTGTTGATTGTCTATAACAAATTTTATAGTATTATTAAAAGAAATTAATAAAGCTTCATCTAAGCTGCCTTCATAAGTTAATTCTCTTAATAATTCTACACCAGGAAAGCTTCTATCATCTTCTATTAAGTCTGCTATATAAAGTATTTTTTCTAATAAATTCATATTTTGTTTTCCTGTAGTATGATATTTAACTGCATTTATAATTTCTTCATCTTCTATCTTAAACTCATACTTAGCAATATAGTAACCGATTACACTATGAGATAATGCCAAATTATTTTTTTCTAAATCATCTAACTCTATTTTATACTTAGTTACATAATAATTTACTTCTTCTTTATTTAAATATTTTGCGCAATCATGAACCATGCCTGCTAAATAAGCTTTTTCTTTATCATAATTATATATTTCACTAAGTTTAATTGAAGTATTAGCCACGTTTAAAGAATGTTTAAATCTTTTTTTAGGTAACATTTTTTCCAATTGTTTATTAATATAATCTAAATTCATTTATTTCTCTCCATTTGTTTTTATTCATTTTTGTACAAAGAATTCTTAGATATATAATTTTCAACATATTCAGGTACTAAATATCTTATTGATTTATTTTCCTTTAATTGATCTCTTATATATGTTGAAGATATGTCTAGAGATGGAACATAGACACTTATAATCTTTGCATTATATTTATTTTTTAATTTTTCTATTTTTTCTTGCGATCTTAATAAACTTATCCCCGGTCTAGTTGCTGCTATAAATGTAGCCAATTTGAAATTTTCCTCTACATTTTTCCATGTCTCAATATCACATATAGCATCTGCCCCTGTTATAAAAAATATATCTATATTATCATAAGCTTTTTTAAGATATCTTAATGTATCTACTGTATATGTTTTTTCTTCCTTCTTAATTTCTATATCCCAAACTAAAAAATCATCATTACTTGAGGTTGCAAGATTAACCATATTATATCTATCATATTTGTCAGTTATATTACCTAACTTATGAGGCGGATTTCCTGATGGTATAAAGATAATCTTATCTAATTTATATTTATCCCTAATAAATTCAGCAGTAGCCAAATGCGCATAATGGATTGGGTCAAATGTTCCACCCATTATACCTATCTTATTTTTCTTACAATCCTTTTTAAATTTTTCTAATTTAATAGTATTTTTTATCTCTGCTTCCTTAATTAGATTACCAATACTCATTTTAAATCTCCTTTACAGCAATTATATTATTATTGTATCATTATTTTTATAATATTAAAGGTTATAAATTGTTTTTTAGTATATACTTATAGTTATACACAATATAAAGGAGATTTTTAATGGCTATAATTACTAAAATAGAAGCACAAAAAAAACGTGATGACAGAGTTAATATTTATGTAGATGAAGAATTTTTTATGGCTATATTTGCTGAATTAGTATACACTTTTAATTTAAAAAAAGGCATGACTATAGAAGAAGAAAATTTAAAAAATATATTAAATGAAGAAATGTATATTAAAGCTAAAAATAAAGCTTTAAACATTTTAGCTAAAGCAGATCAATCAGAAAAAAAAATAAAGCAAAAATTATCTGCAGATTTTGAAGATGATATAATAGATATGGTTATAGAATTTTTAAAGAAAAATAAATTTGTTGATGATGATTTATTAGCACAAAAAATAGTTAATACTAATGTTAATTTAAATAGATGTGGTAAAAATAAAATCAAACAAAATTTATATAATAAAGGTATCGATAAAGAATCTATTGACGAAGCTATATCTGATATAGATAATGATGTTGAGTTTGAAAATGCACTTTATTTAGGTCAAAAAAGATATGAAAGAGTTAAAAACGAAGATAAAAGAAAAATATATCAAAAAATTTCTCAACATCTTTCTTATAAAGGATTTAATTATGATATTATAAAAAGAGTATTAAATAAACTTTTAAATGATGACGAATTTAATATGTAATACGTTTATTAGTTATTGTAGGAGGATTTATTTTGAGTGAAGTTAAAAGATTATTAATAGCTGCTATTGCATTAGCAATAGGAATATATAACATTGTTCAACTGTACAGACAAGATAGTATAAAGTAAACTTCAAGAGATTATTAAATAATAATCTCTTTTTTGCTATAAATTTTTAATTTATAAACAACAACTTAATGTATTGCAAAAGTCATTGTACAAACAATGATAATAATTATACTTTAAAACGTAGATACTATATTTACTACTAATATATAAGGAGAAATTTATGATAGATTTAGTTTTACTTGGATGCGGCGGTAATATGCCTATGCCTAATAGGTTTTTATCTTCTTTATTTATAAATTATAGGGGCAGAAAGATACTTATAGATTGTGGTGAAGGAACTCAAATTTCCATGAAAATGAAGAATTGTGGTTTTAAGAATATAGATTTAATATGCATAACACATCTCCACGGAGACCATCTTAACGGACTCATAGGGCTCTTATCTACCATCGCCAATAGTTCCCGAACGGAAGACTTAACTATAGTTGGACCACTTGGAATTAATAAACATTTAGACGCCATTAAAGTACTTGTTGGATACTTGCCATATAATTTAAATGTTATTGAGAATCCTAATGGACCTTTTTCTTTATGCCATGAGTATTTAAATGATATTGAGATTTCAACTATTAAACTAGAACATTCAACAGAATGTTTGGGATATAGCTTATACTTTAACCGAAGACCAAAGTTTAATAAAGATAAAGCAGTTTTAAACAATGTACCTACTATTTTATGGCAAAAGCTTCAAGCAGGCAAAAATATTATATTTAATGATGCTGAATATAAACCTGAAATGGTTTTAGGAGATAATAGAGAAGGTATTAAAGTTAGTTTTATAACAGATACCAGACCTATACTTTCAATTCCTGAATTTATAAAAAATAGTGATTTATTAGTTTGTGAGGCTATGTATGGAGATGATTTAGATATTTCTAAAGCTATTAAAAACAGTCATATGACTTTTAAAGAAGCTGCAAAGTTAGCAAAGTTAGGTAATGTTAACAAACTACTCTTAACACACTTTAGTCCTTCTCTTGAAGATCCTAATAGATATATAGATAATGCTACTAGCGTATTTAAAAATACAATAATAGGATATGATAGATTAGAGCTTAACTTAAACTTTAAAGAGTAATTAAATTTTTAATTTTTAATTATTTTATATTAATAAAAAGCAAACTATAATAAATATTATAATTTGCTTTTTATGATTTATTATTTACATACATTTCCTGCTACATTTAACACGTCCCACGTTCTTGCAAATGGTGGTGCATAACATAAATCTAACATACCCAGTTGGCTAGTTGTTAGCTTTGCAAATATAGCTGTTGCTATTACATTTGTTCTTTGAACTGCATCTTTATATCCAGCTACTTGACCACCTAATATTACTTTTGTTTTAGCGTCATAAACAAGTTTGACATATATTTTATTTCTCCCCGGATAATAGTTTGTTTGATTAAAATCAGATATAAATTTAACTTTAACATCTAACCCAAGCTTTTGTGCTTGACTCTCTGTAATACCAGTTGAACCAGCTTCCATATCTAAGACTTTTAAACAGCTTGAGCCTAGCGAACCTTGGAACGTATTATTAGCCCCAGCTAAGTTTTCCCCAACTATTCTTCCTAGTTTATTAGCTCCCGTTGCTAATGGTACATAAGTGTCTTTGCCACTAACTATATTTTGTATAGTTGCACAGTCTCCCGCTGCATATATATCTTTTATTGATGTTTTACCAAATTCATCAACTATTATTGCACCGTTTGGCAACATTTCTATTCCACTGTCTTTTAAGAATGATGTGTTTGGTCTAACACCAGTCGCTATTATAACTACATCAGCATCGATTTGCCCTTTATTAGTTATAACTTTTTCTACCTTAGTTTGTCCAATTAATTCTGACACTAGTTCTTCTAGTCTCAAGTCTACATCGTGTTTTCTTATTTGTTCTTCTAATACGTCTGTTATCTCCTTGTCAAAAACTTGTTCTAATATTCTGTTGCCAGATTGGAATACAGTTACATTTTTACCCAGCTTTTTAGCAGCTTCAACTGCTTCTAATCCTATAAATCCAGCACCTATTATTACAATGTTTTTATTTTCTTCTCTATTAAAAAGTTCTTTTACTTTTATTCCATCCTCCATACTTTTTAATGTTGAAACATTTTCTAATTGAACATTTTTTATAGGAGGTATTATACTACTAGCTCCACTTGCTATCATTAATTTATCATATGAATCTTCAAATTCAACATTAGTTTGTATATTTTTAACTGTAACTTTTTTATTAGTTACATCTACATTAACTATTTCATGAAATGTATTTAAATCAATCCCAGTTTCTCTGAATTTTTCAGGGCTTCTTGCTATCATGCTATTTGGGTCATCAAAGAATCCACCAACAAAATATGGTAATCCACAAGCTCCAAATGATACCACATCTGTTTTTTCATAAACTACAACTTCATAGCTTGGCTGCATTCTTTTTAATTTTACAGCAGCACTCATACCAGCTGCAACGGCCCCTACTATTATAACTCTCATCTTTGACCCTCCTAAAAATATTATATATTAAGTTTATATTTTCATATATACCCATATGTAGCTAATATATTAACATTTTTTTATATTTAAATCTATATCATAATATATTTTTTATTTAAATTAAAATATAAAAAGCACCTGTATTTAACAGGTGCTCAAATTTAACTATCTTCTTTCCGATCTCTTTGTTGGTTTCCCTTTTTTAGTAACATTTTCAAGCTTAACTTTAGCTTTAGCTTGCTCATGTCCTGGGAATATTATTTTAGGTTCTTCTAAATTCTTTTTATATATAGTAAACTTAGACCCTATAGCTTGAACAAATTCAGCTCTTAAAGCTTCACATACTGCATTTGCAGTTTCTTTTGTATCTATTCCTGCATTTTCAAGTATTGTTACTTTTACTATTTCTCTGCTTCTTAACATATTGTCAAGTTGCTCTAAAAAGCTTTCTGTTACACCATCTTTACCTATTTGAGTAACAGGCTTTAATGTGTTTGCTACTGATCTTAAGTACGCTCTTTGTTTTCCTTTTAACATTTTTCCACCTCTTTTATTCTAGTTGTAGAATTCGAATTCTAACTCGTAAATTCTAACAGTATCTCCATCTTCAATTCCCATTTCTCTAAGTCTGTCAAATACGCCTTGGCCTTCCATAACTTTTTGGAAATATTGAAGAGATTCCATATCATCAAAGTTAACAGAATATAAAATTCTTCTAAGCATTTTACCTGTAACAACATATACTCCATCTTCGATTTCTATAGTTAAAGCTTCGTCTTCTTGTACATCTAATTCTGGTTTGTACATCTCTTCTTCTGTAACTAACTCTACATCTTCAACTTCATTTAATAATTGAGATACATAAGCTATTACATCATCTATACCTTGACGAGTAGCTGCAGACATTTTAAATACCTTATATCCTCTACCTTCTAGCTCATCTTTGAAATCTTCAAATACACTTTCATCTTCTAATATATCTATTTTATTAGCTACTACTACTTG
This sequence comes from uncultured Peptostreptococcaceae bacterium, assembly GCA_947072565.1. GTDB lineage: Bacteria > Bacillota > Clostridia > Peptostreptococcales > Peptostreptococcaceae > Romboutsia_D. Next base: position 98,368 of record CAMTIM010000044.1, read on the forward strand.
TGGTCTTAAAGATAATTTTTCATTGTACATTTTAAGTTCATCATTTATCTTGTCAAAGTCTTCTAAAGCATCTCTACCTTCTAAGCCTGATATATCTACTACATGAATTAAAACTTTAGTTCTTTCAACGTGTCTTAAGAAATCATGACCTAGTCCGATTCCTTCAGCTGCACCTTCTATAAGTCCAGGTATATCAGCTAACACAAAACTATCGCCAAACTTAGTTTGAACAACACCTAAATTAGGTGTTAAAGTTGTAAAGTGATAGTTAGCTATCTTTGGTTTAGCTTTAGTAACTACTGATAAAAATGTAGATTTACCTACATTAGGGAATCCTAAAAGACCCACATCTGCTATCATTTTAAGCTCTAAAGTTACCCATCTTTCTTGACCTTCAGTACCAGATTTAGCAAAAGCTGGGGCTTGTCTTACTGCATTTGCGAAATGTTGGTTTCCTTTTCCACCTCTACCACCTCTTACAACTGTAGCTCTATCGCCTTCGTTTTTTAAATCTGCTAATATAAGACCTGTTGCTTCATCTCTAATTATTGTTCCTGCAGGCACTTTAAGTGTTAAATCATCACCATTTTTACCCGCTCTTCTACTCTTTGATCCGTCTCCACCTGGTTCTGCAGAGTATTTTCTTTGATATTTGAAATCCATTAATGTTCTAAGACCTAAATCAACCTCAAACACTATACTAGCACCATGTCCACCGTCTCCACCATCTGGACCGCCAGCTGGAACATACTTTTCTTTTCTAAAACTTACCGTACCGTTTCCACCGTTTCCAGCTTTAACAAAAATTCTTGCCTTATCTATAAACATATTAATCACCTACTTGATTAAACTTTTTTATAATACTAATAAATAAGAAATTATCCACGTCGGATAATTTTTCTTAAAGATAGCATTTTAATAAAATTATTATTTAAAATCTAAAATAAGATTTCATTATTATTTTTTCCAAAATAAATACATACAATTCTATAAATATCTATTTACAAGAAAAAGGAGTGTATTAACACTCCTTCTTTGTATATTACTCAGCTATTGATACTGGGTATACACTTACTTTTTTTCTTTTCTTATCTTTTCTTTCGAATTTAACAGCACCGTCAACTAATGCAAATAAAGTGTCATCGCCACCTATACCTACGTTAGTTCCTGGATGTATTTTAGTACCTCTTTGTCTTACTATTATACTACCAGCAGTTACAACTTGTCCGTCAAATCTCTTAACACCTAATCTTTTAGCTATAGAATCTCTACCATTCTTAGAAGATCCTACCCCTTTTTTAGATGCAAGTAACTGTAAGTTCATGTTTAACATATGGAGTCACCCCCTACTTTTTTAAGATTTTTATATTTTTGGGATATTCCCGTTTTATTCCTTCAATAGATAATTGAAAATGATTTAATAGTAATTGAGAATCTTTTAAGTAATTATCTTTAACGATACACTCTATATGACCTTCTTGTCCTATTACACTTTCAAATTCAACTTTCACTAATTTGTCTAAAGAATTTATGACTGCAATAGCATTAGATGTAACCGCAGAACATACTATATCATAGCCTATTTCAGCGAAATCAGCATGACCCTTTAAGCAAAATCCTTTTAGTGAAAACTCATCATCGTAATAATATTTGACTTTTATCATTACTTATACCAACAATTAAGCGTTTATCTTTTCGATAACTATCTTAGTGTATGGCTGACGATGTCCTTGCTTTCTTCTATAATCTTTCTTAGCCTTATATTTGAAAACTATTATTTTCTTAGCTTTACCTTGTTCTACAACTTTCGCTTGAACAGAAGCACCTTCAACAACTGGAGCTCCAACTACTAACTCTCCGTCTTTAGTACAAGCTAATACTTCGTTTAAAGTTATAACATCACCTGCGTTAGCTTCTAACTTCTCTACGAATAATACATCACCTTCAGCAACTTTATATTGCTTTCCACCTGTTTTAACTATAGCGTACATTAAAATACACCTCCTCGGTCTTAAACTCGCCATATAGGTACCTCATTAAAGAAGTTTGTAACCTTGTCTGTGCGGCATTACAGTTATTAATATTACTACTTACTTGTGCATTTGTCAACTAAGTATTATAAATTATATTTATTTTTTCGTAATTTAATTCACTGCTTTTATCTAACGATATTATTATATCATATTTTTCGCCAATTTTTTCAATTATATCACTATAATTTTTATTTATTATATTATATAAATCATTATTTAGTACTATTGTAATATCGTTGTACGATGTATGTACCTTAATCCTAATAATTTCTTTTTCTATAGTGTCTACTAAGTGGTTAACTGATTTATTATAAGCCTTGCCTTCACATTTTATGCATTCATCTAAATAATACTTATCTATAGAATCTTTTTCTCGCCTTCTCGCCACTTCTACTAAACCAAGTTTAGTCATACCTAAAACTTCAGACTTTCTTTTGTCTTTTTTTAATTGTATTTCTAACGTCTTTAAAAGTTCTTCTTTATAATTATTTTTATGCATATCTATAAAGTCAATTATAATTATTCCACCTATATCTCTAAGTTTTAATTGTTTACAAATTTCTACTGCAGCTTCTAAGTTAGTTTTATAAACAGTTTCATCTAACTTTAAACTACCAGTAAATTTACCAGTATTAACATCTATTACCGTAAGGGCTTCCGTTTTTTCTATTATCAAATATCCCCCACTTTTTAACCATACTTTTTTATTCAAACATTTTTCTATTTGATTGTTTACTTTGTATAAATCAAATACATCCTTGTTTTCTTCTAACACTAATTTTTCTACATATTCTTTTTTTATAGATTTTAATATTATTTTCAGTTCTTCATACTTTATACTGTCATTAGTTATTATTTTATCTACATGTTCATTTGCATTATCTTTTACATATTTAGTACAAAAATCTAGACTTTTGTATAAAAGTTTAGGTCCCATTCCTAATTTATATTCTTTTTGTATATTTTCATATTGTTTTTTTAATTCTTCTATATCTTCTTGTAATTCTTCTTTGCTACAACCTATAGCTTCCGTTCTTATAATTAAACCAACATTTTCTTCGTTTATAGATTTTGCAATTTTCTTTAATCTAAATCTTTCTTTTTCTAATGTGATTTTATTTGATATAGTAGTTCTACTGTTTGATGGTATATAAACTAAATATCTTCCAGCTAAACTTATTTCAAGGTTTAACTTAGCTCCCTTGGTTCCTATTTCTTCCTTATTTATTTGGACTAAAATGTCTTGACCACACTTTATATTAGTATCTTTTTTTAATTGAAGATATGCTAACTTATCAAACCCAACATCTATAAAGCAAGCATCTATTCCTGGAAGTACTTTTTTGACAATACCTCTATATATATTAGAAACTATTTTATTTTTTTTATTATCTTCTATAAATAACTCTACTAATTTATCATCTTCAAGCACAGCAGTTTTTTGAGATGATATTAAATTTTCTATTATTATTTTTTTCATTAAATTATTCCTTTAATAAATATTTTTATTTTATAATATCGTGACATAGAAAAAAGGTGGTTTTACCCACCTTTTTAATCTACATAGGAGACACTAATTGTCCATCTTCTACTACGTATAAATCTCTTCTTAATATATCTACATCTAATGGGTCCATGTCTAATTCTAACATTTCTAATATTTTAGGAACAAATATAGAATTATTTAAATTCGCTTTAGAACCTGTAGCAGCCATAGCCTCAAGAGTTACACATGTATCACTTAAATTTAATACATCAAACTGCTTTATCATAGGTCTTATGTTAGATTCTACCATTTTTCCTTTTTTGTTTTTCTTAGTTATCATTATTTCTTCTTGACTCATAAATTCTAATATTTTTGATTTTATAAATTCTTTAGTTAAAGGTTTCTCTAAATCTATAGTAAATATATACTCTCCATATTCTATGTTTGATGCAAGTGATGGAGTTTGTTTAGTTATTTCTACAGACTTTATAAACTTTATACCTTTTGGTAGCTGTGCATTCATTCTGCTTGAATATTCTTCAACACTTAAGTCGTTTTCTATTTCAACATCTACATACTCGCCTTGGCTTTCTGTCCCTAAAGCTAATGCATTTCCATAACTTATCTTAGGGTGAGGATTATAACCTTGAGAGTGAACTAATTCTATATCAGCTCTTCTAAATGCTCTTTGTAATAATTGTTGTAAGTCAAGGTGTGATATATATATCATATCGCCTTCTTTATTGTATTTAGTTCTTATTATCTTACTCATAATTAACAAAGCCCCCTTCCAATGTCATGTGTATTTATTCCACATCCGTTACATTTATGTCTACAATCTGGAGAAATTGTATCCTCTTTTGATTTTTCATTTTCTCTAACTAAGAATTGCTTAGTTACACCTACATCTATATGATCCCAAGGGAATACTTCTTCGTAGTTTCTTTGTCTATTTGCATAAAACTCTATAGAAAGATTATTTTTCTCCATAGCTTCTTTCCATGTGTCTAAATTAAAATGTTCAGACCATCCATCAAACTTAGCTCCAGCTTTAAATGCATCATATATAACTTTACCTATTTTTCTATCTCCTCTAGCTACAACTGCTTCCATTAAACTAGTTTTAGAATCATGATAGTTATATTTTATATTTCCATTTTTTAATTTTCTAACTAAATGTCTTTGTTTTTCTACTACTTCTTCTGTAGTATCTTGTCCATGCCATTGGAATGGTGTAAATGGCTTAGGTACAAATGTTGATGTACTTACTGTAACACCAAAATCTCTTTTTATTTTTCCATTGTGAACACTTCTATAAGTATCTATAACATCGTATGCAAGGTTTGCTATACCATCTAAATCATCATAAGTTTCTGTTGGAAGCCCTATCATAAAGTATAACTTAACACGGTTCCATCCCATTTCAAATGCTTTTCTAGTTGCATTTTCTAAATCATCTTCACTTACACCTTTATTTATAACATCTCTCATTCTTTGAGTTCCTGCTTCTGGTGCAAATGTAAGTCCTGATTTTCTTACTTGTTGAATCTTTTCTGCTATTTCCATAGAGAAATTATCAAGTCTTAATGAAGGTAGTGATATACCAATGTTTCTGTCAGTGTATTCATGAACTAAGTAGTCTGTAAGTTCTTCTAATTGACTATAGTCACTTGTACTTAATGAAGATAATGATATCTCATCATACCCAGTATTTTTAACTAGATTTTCTAATATTTCTTTAAGTCTTTCTACACTTTTTTCTCTTATAGGTCTATATATCATACCCGCTTGGCAGAATCTACAACCTCTTGTACATCCTCTAAATAATTCTAAAACTATTCTATTATGTACAGTATCAATAAAAGGTACTATTAGTTTTTCTGGATATGGTGCTTCTTCCATATCTTTAACTATTCTCTTTTGAGGACTAGCTGGTATTCCTTCTCTGTTTGGTAAAACAGATTTAACTGTGTTATCTTCGTTATATGTAACATCATAGAAGCTAGGTATATAAACACCTTCTATATTAGCTATTTTATATAAGAAATCTTCTCTAGTAGTTTTATTTTTTTTCCATTCTTTATAAGCATTAACAACTTCTAAGTTTACTTCTTCACCTTCACCTAATATTACTATATCAACAAAATCAGCTAATGGCTCACAGTTATAAGCACAAGGTCCTCCAACCATTATAAATGGATCGTCTAATTTTCTATCTTCTCTTAATAGTGGTATACTAGCTAAATCTAATATATTCAAAATATTTGTGTACGATAACTCGTATTGAAGTGTAAATACTACAAAATCAAAGTTAGTTATAGCTTGTCTTGATTCTAAACCAAATAAAGGTATATTTTTTTCTCTCATTATATTTTCCATATCAACTGCTGGAGAATATACTCTCTCACAAAATACATCTTCATCTTTGTTTATTACATCATATAATATATGACTTCCTAAGTGGCTCATTCCAACTTCATATAAGTCTGGGAAACAATGAGCATATCTTATTAGGTTTTCATTTGACGTATCTTTGTGTACTGAGTTAATCTCATTTCCAAGATACCTAGCAGGCTTTTCAACCTTCTTTAAAATTCTTTTTAAGTCTACTTTATTCATCTATGTGTAAAACCTCCAATAAGTTTATTATTTTCTAGACATACGTATTATTATACACGATATGATATTATGTATCAAAATATTATTAACTATTTTAAATATAGTTTCTCCAATGTACTTCCTTATTATGTTAAATGATGGCATTTTTATTTTGAATTACTATTTCACCTTCCTTTTTAAATTAATATTTTACTTTTAATTTGATTATTTTTTAAATTCCCTTCTCGTTATTTTTTTATTTGAAGTGTGTTATATTATATTTATACGCATATTTTTAATAATATATTGTGGTATTTTGTTTTGATATATATTATTTGGGTATAATCTTTATATAATTTTATTTTTTAGGAGGATTTATAATGAGTAATGTATTTGAAGTAAAGAAAGACGTTTACTTTACAGGAGTCGTAGACAAAGATTTAAAGGTATTTGACATAATAATGGAAACAGAGTTTGGTACTACTTATAACTGTTATTTAATTAAAGATGAGAAAACAGTTTTATTCGATACTGTAAAACCTAATTTTAAAGATGAATTTTTAAATAATATCTCACAAGTTACAGATATAGCTAATATAGATTATGTTGTTATCCATCATACTGAGCCTGACCACGCTGGTAGCTTAAAGTATCTTTTAGATTTAAATCCTAATATAGAAGTTTTCTGTACAAGTGTTGCAAAAATGTATTTAAGTGAGCAAATCAACAAACCATTTAAATGCCACGTTATAAAAGATGGAGAAACTCTAAATATAGGTAAAAGAAATATCAAATTTATAACTGCACCATTCTTACATTGGCCAGATACAATGTTTACTTATATTGAAGAAGACAAAACTTTATTTACTTGCGATGCTTTCGGATGTCACTTCGCTAACGTTGATGCAAATGCTGTAGAAAGTGAAGATTATCTAAAATCATCTAAACACTACTATGATTGTATAGTCAAACCTTTTGCTAAACATGTTTTAAATGCTATTAATAAAGTAGTTGATTTAAAAATAGATTTTGATACAATCTTAACTTCTCATGGACCAATGCTTACTAAAGACCCTATGGCTGCAGTTAAAAGATATTTAGATTGGTCAACTGAGGTCGTAAATACTACTAATCAAAATCAAGTAGCAGTATTTTACCTATCAGCTTATAGCAACACTTTAGTAATGGCAAAAAAAATAGAAGAAGGATTACTTTCAAAAGGTGCAAAAGTTAAGCTATATGATTTAGAAAATATTAATTTAAAAGAAATGCATGATGCTATTGTAATGTCTAAAGTCATTTTATTAGGTTCTCCAACTATAAATAGAAGTATGGTTAAACCTATGTGGGACTTATTCTCTGTAATAGATCCTATGGCTAATGTAGGCAAAATAGCAGGTGTGTTTGGTTCTTACGGTTGGAGTGGTGAAGGTATAACTATGGCTGAAAATTTATTAAAATCAATGTCATTTAAAATGCCCGTTGAAACATTAAAAAAGAAATTCTTCCCAAGCGATGATACTTTAAATGAATGTTTTGAATTTGGTGCTAAGTACGGTGAACTAATTAAATAATGCAATCATAACAAACATTTATTTTTAACTATATTATATCAATTTGTTTTATAAAAAAAAAGAGTATCATGTAAACATGATACTCTTTTTATAATATTAACTTCTCTGGCTTTTAGTTTTTCTAACTTCTCTCCAAGAAAGTTCTCCTCTATCTAAACCTTTTATAAATATTTCTGCCGAAGCTAAATTAGTTGCCACAGGAACATGATAAACATCACATAATCTGATTAATGCTTGTATATCTGGCTCATGAGCTTGAGATGTAAGTGGGTCTCTTAAAAAGATAACTAAGTCTATATCTTGAGATACTACTAATGAACCAATTTGCTGATCTCCACCAAGCGGACCTGATGCAACTCTATTAATTTTCAATTCAGTTGCCTCCATAATTTTTTCACCTGTAGTTCCAGTTGCATAAATTCCATATTTTTTTAATATAGCCTCGTATCCTATACAAAACCCAATCATTGTATTTTTCATTTCATCATGTGCAATTAATGCTATATTCATATTCCCCTCCGAATTTATTAAAAGTTTATTTTTTTTCTTCTCATACAAACATTTAAAACTAGTCCTAAATTTGCTAACGATGTTAATAAAGAACTACCTCCATAACTTATAAATGGTAGTGTTACACCTGTTACAGGAATTAAGGCTACTGTCATACCAATATTTTGAATAATTTGGTAAGCAAACATGGCCATAACACCAATTACAATAAGCGTACCATAGAAATCTTTGGCCTCTTTAGCTATGGCTATCATCCTAGTTAAAAATAACGCATACAAAGCTATTACTGTTATCATTCCTAGCGCTCCTAATTCTTCTCCTATAACTGCAAATATAAAGTCACTTTCTTGAACAGGTAAAAATCCTTCTTGATTTTGAGTACCATTATATAGCCCTTTTCCTGTTGTTCCTCCAGATCCTATAGCAATCATAGATTGCATTACTTGATAATTACCTTTAAGTGTAGGATCCTCAGGATGTAGGAATGCATCTATTCTTTCTCTTTGGTGATTTGCCATAAACATATACATAATAGGTAGAGACACTAAAGCTATAATTATAACTTTTTTTATTAATTTTATATCAAGTCCTGATATAAATAACATAGAAGCTATTATACAACTAAAAACTATTGCTGTACCTAAATCAGGTTGTGCAAATAATAATCCTATAAAAGGAACAGCATACATTATCACAGGTATTATTTCCTTTATAGTATTTAACTTCCCTTTTTTAGACTCTACTATTTTTGCATAACTTAATATAAATGTTAACTTTACCAATTCCGAAGTTTGAAAATCTAAAGGTCCTAAATTTAACCACGATCTAGCTCCACCTCTTTCAGCTCCAATACCTGGAATTAGAATTATTGCTAACAACAATAAACTTATTATATACAATGCTTTATAATACTTACCTAAGAAATTGTAGTCCAGTAACAATATACATATTATCATAACAGTTCCTAAACCAAAGCCCATACATTGCTTGTATATCTGTGAATAATTTCCTGTTATTTGTGCATGAGTAGCACTACTTAAAACTAATAATCCAAAACTAAATATAGCTAAAACAATAATTATAAGTTTCCAATCTAATTGTTTTATTAATTTAACAGTCGATTTATATTCAATCATATTTTCACCATCTTCCTTACCTTATGCATTTAAAATATTATTTTTAAAATAATCAAAATAAAGGGGGATTTTATTCCCCCTTTAACTATTTTTACATATTCCTATCTTTTATATGTTTAAGCGGTATGTTCGCGACTAACGCAGACACTGGCATATAGTCTTGATCCCCTCTTACTTTAGACATTTTTATTTCAAGACCATCTTCTTCTATTTCCGCATAATTTGCTATAACTTTAAGAATATCTGCCTTTATCATGTCTAAAAGTTGTGGAGAACAATCCACTCTATCATGTACTAAGACTAATTTTAATCTTTCTTTTGCAACAGATTTGCTAGTCCTAGATTCGTTAGAAAAAACTTTGAATAAATCTAACACGGATATATCCCCCTTTGCTACTTGGCCATACCAAACATTTTCTTGATTTTAATAAATATATTATTATCAGTTTGTATCTCTTCTAATGGTACATCATTGCCCAGTATTCTTTGAGCAATATTTTTATAAGATTGACCTGCGCTAGATTTAGAATCTAAAATAGCAGGTTCTCCTTTATTTGTTGATACTATTATACTTTCATCATCAGGAACTAGCCCTAATAATTTTATAGCTAAGATTTCTATGATGTCTTCTTTGTTCATCATGTCTCCACGCTTTACCATGTCTTGTCTTATTCTATTTATAATTAGCTGGATGTCTTTGATTTCATTAGCTTCTAACAGTCCTATTATTCTATCTGCATCTCTTACCGCAGATACTTCTGGATTTGTAACTACTATTGCTCTGTCTGCTCCAGCTATAGCGTTTTTAAACCCTTGTTCTATTCCTGCTGGACAATCTATTAAGACATAATCAAATGATTCTCTAAGCTGAGTACTTAAGTCAGCCATTTGCTCTACTGTAACTGCATTTTTATCTCTTGTTTGAGCTGCTGGTAATAAGTATAGATTATCAAATCTTTTGTCTTTTATCAATGCTTGTTTTAATCTACAAGTTCCTTCAACAACATCTACAATGTCATAAACAATTCTATTTTCAAGACCCATAACTACATCTAAATTTCTAAGTCCGATATCTGCATCTACTATAACTGTTTTTTTATTTTCCAAGCTTAGAGCAGTTCCTAAGTTTGCCGCGGTAGTAGTCTTTCCAACTCCACCTTTGCCAGATGTTATAACTATAACTTCGCTCATATTACTACCCCCTATGGATTCATCCTTATTATTTTATTACTTTAGGTAAATAACTCTCCACAACTATTCTTCCATTATTCACCAAGGCTATCTCTGGGATGATTGATTTTTCTTCTTCATAATCTTCGTCTTCTGGAGCTTCGGCTATATTTTGCGCTATTTGCAATACTCGTGCATTAAGATTATTAGAAACAACATATGCATTTTCATTTCCTATTGCTCCTGCATGTATAAATCCCTTGACACTACCCATTACAACTACATTGCCATTAGCCACCACTCTTGCACCAGGTTCTATATTTCCCATTACAACTACATTCGAAGTTGAACTTACTTGTGAACCAGATTTCATATCCGTCATTACAATTACATCACCATCAAATTCAATATTTTCTCCAGATCTAAGGTTGTTAACATATTTAGTTTGAAAGTTACAAACTTCTTTTTTTTCATAATCTTCAACAAACTCAACATCAAATCTTGATGAAATATCGTATTTTATTTCTATAATTTGTATATCACTTAAATAATCACAGTTGATTTCATAAATTCTAGCTCCATTAAAGAAACCTATTGATGATTCTAGCCTCTCTATTATACCTTGCTTTATCTCATCAAAAGACGCAAATCTTTTAATATTTACTATTATCCCTCTTTTACTACCTTTGAACTCAACTAGTCCTTTGGTATTAAACTCTTTCAAAGACATAACAACCTCCAGAGTGATATATAATTTTATATATTCTGCAAAAAAACCTTGATTCCTCTTATTTTTTCATTTGTGATACAAAATTTATATCTTCATTTTTCGATTTATTATTACTTTCTTCGCCTTTCCCCTCATTAGCTTTATCTATTTGAGAATCTGATTTTTTCTCATTTAACCCTAAATAACTTCCTATTATCTCCCTAATAGGCAGCATCGCAAATATACTTTCATTACCTTGCGGTATCATAGTTACTACTGCAATTTCAGGGTCATCAGCAGGTGCAAATCCCACACTCCATGCAAAAGGCTGATAACTTTGCTTATATGCATCTATTTTTTCATCCGTAATTTTAGAATTTAATTCTTTTATAGCTTTTCTTAAATAAGCAGAATTCATCTTGTCGGTATTTTCTAATTTAACTTTGACACCTTCTTTTAGCTCATCTTCTAATTGTTTTTTCTTTTTATCATCAATGTCTTTAGACTTTAATTCTTCTTTAATTTCTTTTTCTCTTTGTTCAGATAATTCTTTTTCTCTAGCTTTTTTCATTTTTTCAGAAAGTTTAATAGCTTCTGGAGCTGAAACTCCATATGATTGCATATGATTTTTTAAATATTCATACTCTTCTTCATTTGGTATTTTACCACTTTTTTCAGCAGTACCAGTTTTTCCAGCTACACTAACTGGGAAGTTTGCAAACAAGCTTTTAACTGAACTTTCACTAATAACTCTTTTCATACCTTTTACTATTTCTTTTAATTTTTCACTATCATTAAATGGTATTTTTTCTTTTGCATTTTCATCAATATCTACAGAAGCATAATCACTAGATATAACTCTATCTACAACTGACAACTCAACTAGGTCTCCACCATTAGCTATTGCAGCAGCATATCTTGCCATCTGTGCTGGCGTATATTGATTTTCACCCTGACCTATCGCTAAGTTGAATGTATCTGCGGTACTCCACTTTGCAAATTTTAAATGGTCAAACACTATTTTATCAGCAAAGTACTCCACTTTGTCTTCTTTGACATTCATCTTAATTAATCTTTCCATAGCTTCAACTCTACCGATAGCTTTATCTTCTTCTGCCCATTTAACAATCTCTTCTATTCTATCTTCATATTTTGCTTCATTTTTAAGTTTAGTTATGTCAGTAAATGCATTTGCCATTTCTTTGTTAAGAAATGCTCTTAATAAAGATTTTGCTGATTCTAACTTAGCTTCTATACTTGGTACTTTACCTTTTCTTTCATCTATCTCTTTATTTAATCCTGTATAACTATCTAATCCAAATAATCTAGCGTATTCTAATATATTATTTGGTCCAATTTTTGCATTAGGATCTTTTCCTCCAATCCAATTTTTACCACTTCCTATAGTGTAAAAATATATATTGCAAGATTCTTGTATAGCTTTATATAAATTAGTATATCCATGGTTAGCTCTAGACTTATGCCATACATAATCGGCAAATGGTCGTCCACCTAACTTAATTACTCCTGTATCATTTATTGCATAATTAGGGTCTAATCCATTATCTAAAGCTGCCATAGCAGTTGCCATTTTAAATGTAGATCCCGGTTGGAAAACACCTTGTGTCGCCAAGTTAACTTGAGGATTTGGTGCTAGTACATCATTTTTATTTTCAGGTTGAAGAGCTTGGAAATCTTCATATGATATTCCATTTGAAAATTTATTAGGGTCATAATTAGGATAACTAGCCATAGCTAAAACATCTCCAGTTTTCACATCTATAGCTATTACGGCTCCTGATTTAGCATTTGGTGCTGGCTTTGAAAAACTCTTATTCCCAAATTTACTTTGGAAAGTTCCACCTGTTCTAGCTACATCTATTGTTCTTTTTAGTGCATCTTCAGCTACTGTTTGTAAATCTTTATCCATACTAAGATATACTGTATCTCCAGACTTAGGTTCTGAAACTTCAAGTTCCTTAGTAATTCTACCTGATGCATCTACCTGAACCCTTTTATATCCATCAACACCCTTTAATTTTTCTTCTAAACTTTTCTCAATACCTGACATACCTATAGTGTCACCTTTTGAGTACTTCTTGCCTTCTTCTCTTTGTAAATATTTAGTTTCTTCACTTGATGGCATTTTCCCCATATGTCCTATAGTATGAGCCGCTAAAGTTTTTTCTGGATAATCTCTTACTGGCTCTACAGCTACAGCTACTCCAGGCAATTCCATAGCACTTTCTTCTATTTGAGATATTGTCTCTTCACTAATATCTCTAGCTATAGTTACAGGTTTGTATTGTGTGTATCCTTGTGATTTTATAAGATCTCTTACAACAAGTATTTTCCTTGCATTTTGATCACTTAAACCTTTGTCAACCTCATAATTAGTTCTAAGCTTTTTAAATGCATTTTTTGCATTTATATTAGGTGTTTCAATTTTATAACCTTCTAACCAGTCTTTTTTATTTTTTTCTTCTGTAAACATCCATTTACTTACAAGTATAGGTGGATATTCAGCATTTTCATTTAATTTTTTTTGAAGTTTAGCAGGTTCTAATTTTCTGTCTTCCTCTGTAAGTACACCTTCATTTATCAATCTATCCACTATAAAATAAAAACTTTCTTTAGCATTTAAATCTAGCGGAATACTTTCTTCTTTTTTGAAGTCTCTTATCTTTTTATCAAATGTATAGAAATACTTTCCTTTAACAGAATATATAGGGAATTCATCTATGTACGTTTCCTTATTATCTTCTAAAAGATTTATTAATTTTAGAGATATTTCATTTGCTATACTTTTATTGTCTGAATTTTTTTTATTAATCCCATCTGCAGATACCTGAATTGTGAATAAATTTTTATTTCCAGCTAATAATCTTCCATATCTATCTCTAATTTCACCTCTAGGTGCTTTTACTGGTAGTTCTTTGTATGTTTTATTTTCTGCTAATTCATTATAATGTTCATGTTTAAATGTTGTCATATATACTATTTTTAATAAAATCACTACAAAGGCTACTATTATAATGCTTCTTAGTATCAACAATCTGTCAACTTTTTTATTTTCTTCCATATAATCACCAACTAATCTTCTTTAAGTTTTAATACAGATTTCTTCGATATTTTATATAAAAATACACTTAACAAACTATTTGCTAGTGGAATTATAACTATACCTTTTATAGCCAAATTGAGCAATCCATAGGTATTATAAACTACACTAACTGTAGCTATATTTACCATAGAGTCAAATAAACTAGTTATAAACACTAGTGCAAATATAGTTATACTACTTTCTTTGTATATTTTGTCTCTTAAGTGACTGATTGAATATGCTATTGCAAATAAAATCAAGCCATTAACTCCAAATATACCTCCTACAGTTATGTCTTTTACAATACCTACTATTGCACCAATTACACCAACTTCGAACTCATCAACATAAAGTGAAATAATAGTCATATATATAATAACTATATTAAAACTTATATTAAGTATACCTAAGTAATTAGTAATGCTATTTTCTATCATTACTAAAAAAATACCTAAAAGACAAAGTAAAACTTTTTTCATATTTAACAGTCTCCTTTATCCTATATTCCTTGGTTGAATAATCTTAACGTCATCTATATTTTTAAAATCAGCATATGGTTTGACAACCACATATTTCATAGATTTATTTTTATCATCTATAACTTTGTCAATTTCTCCTATTGGTATACCTTTAGGGTATAATCCCAACCCAGAAGTTACAACTACATCTCCTGGTAATACATCATAAGAGTTATCAAACATGTATCCATTTAAGTGCCCTTTATTTTTATAATTTTCTTTATCTTCCAATGTTGAATTTTGAGTTATAACACCTTTAAATTTATCATCTTTAAGGAGTTTAAAACTTACAGACGACTTTGTATCTAATAAAGAAATAGCTTTACTATAATTTTTAGACACTTCATATACCATTCCTACTAATCCATTTCCATTGACCACTATACTTTCATTCTTAACTCCATCACTACTTCCAGCTCCGATTGTAAAACTATCATACCAGTTTCCATCATTTTTACCAACTACAGTAGCTGATATGCTTTTAGGGTTGTATTTTTCATCAATAAAGTCAAGTGATTTTTTTAAGCTTGATAAAGAATCTGCCTCATCTAATTGCTTATTTAAATCGATTACCTCTTGTTTTAATTTATCGTTATCTTTTTCTATTTGCGCTATTTTATTAGCATTTTTCTTATAACTTATTAATTCTTTAAAATTATCTTCTAAAAATGTAAAACCTTTATTAAAGTTCTTCTCTACTGCTGTTATTCCATCTAGTAATGCTCCTGGACCCACAGGATTAGCTCCAGAAAATTTGCCTATTGATATTCCTACAATTCCAATTAAAGTGATAGCAACAATCCCTGTTGCTATCACTTTAATATTAATCCTCTTTTTTTCCTTTTTATTTTTATCAAATTTCAAGATATCACCAACTTTTTAATTACTTTCTAGCGTTCATCATTAATACTTTTTCAAATATTTCTTGATCTTCTACTGATTTTCCTGTTCCTAAGGCAACACAATCTAGTGGATTTTCAGCTATCTGTACTGGCATTCCTGTTTCTTGCTTAACTAACTTATCAAGCCCTCTAAGTAATGCTCCCCCTCCAGTTAACATTATTCCATTTTCCATTATATCTGATGCTAATTCTGGTGGTGTTTTTTCTAAAGTTGATTTTATAGCTTCTATTATTGAATTTATAGGTTCTTTTAAAGCATCTCTAACTTCTACAGATCCTATTTCTATTGTTTTAGGTAATCCAGATATTAAATCTCTACCTCTTATTTGCATATTACTTTCTTGGTCATCTTTAAATGTTGACCCTATACTTATCTTAACATCTTCCGCAGTTCTTTCACCTATTAATAAGTTATATTCTTTTTTAACATAACTAACTATAGACTCATCAAATTCGTCTCCACCTAATCTTACTGATTTAGCTGTAACTATACCACCTAAAGATATTACAGCGATTTCTGTAGTACCTCCACCGATATCTACAACCATATTACCTTCTGGCTCTTCAACTCTTAGACCAGCTCCTATAGCAGCTGCCATTGGTTCCTCTATAAGATATGCATCTCTAGCTCCAGCTTGTCTAGCAGCCTCTTCTATTGCTCTTTTTTCTACTTCAGTAACTCCATAAGGAACGCATATTGCTATTCTAGGACTTACAACTCCTTTTTTAGCTGCTGCCTTTTGTATAAAGTAACTTAACATAGATTGAGTAATATCAAAATCAGCTATAACTCCATCTTTCATAGGTCTTATAGCTACTATATTTCCAGGTGTTCTACCTATCATTTTCTTAGCTTCTTCACCTACTGCTAAAACTTCTTTGCTGTCATCTCTTATTGCTACAACAGATGGTTCTCTAACTACTATTCCTTGACCTTTTATATAAACTAATGTATTTGCAGTTCCTAAATCTATCCCCATATCCTTTGTCATTTTATTAAATCCAAACATTGACATAAGTCCTCTTTTTTCTTTTTTTTCTTTCTTCTCTTTAGCCATATTACTGCTCCTTCCTGCTCTATCAAATCAAATCATCATATTTTCTTTAAAACTAAAATACAATCCATCTCCTATAATTATATGATCTATAACCTCTATTCCTATTAATTCTCCACACTTAATAAGTCTAGAAGTAACATTCTTATCTTCCGTCGATGGTTCTATCGTACCTGATGGATGATTGTGCATTAAAATAATTTTATTTGTGCTTCTTTTTATTGCTTCTCTAAAAACTTCTCTTGGATGAACTAATGATGAATTTAAAGTTCCTATAGATACATCTACATCCGCTATAATTTCATTTTTAGTACTCAAAAGAACTACCTTAAAAATTTCTTGTTTTTTATACCTTAAGCTGTCCATATAATACTTATATATGTCCCAAGGATTTTTAATCTTGTATTTGTGTGGTTTAATACTTGCAACTCTGTGTCCTAGCTCTAAGGATGCTTTTATCATAGTTGCTTTAGATAGTCCTATTCCGTCTATTTCACATAATTCTTCTATAGTCATATCTTGTAGATATCTTAGTCCTTGTATGTCCTTATTTATAATATAGTTAGCTAATTCTATAGCATTTTTATGTTTAGTGCCCGTTCTAAGAAGTATTGCTAATAATTCTGCATTAGACAAATTTTTTTCTCCATTTGCAAGCATCTTCTCTCTGGGTCTTTCTTCTAATGCCATTTCCTTTACTTTAATAACCACATTAAAAGAATCCTTCAGATAAATCACCCTCCATAAAAAATATTTATACTAAAATGCTGTTTTAACAAATCACTTAATCTAGATATAGGAAGGCCAACTATGTTGAAATAATCACCTTGTATTTCTTCAACTAATAACGCTCCGTAACCTTGTATTCCATATGCTCCAGCTTTATCTAGTGATTCATTAGTTTGTATATAATCTTTTATGTCCTTTGCAGATAAATCTTTGAATTTAACATTACTAACTACATAATCTATTATTTTTTTGTTTGCACTTAAATTTATCAAGCTTATACCAGTTATTACCTGATGTGTTTTGCCTGACAATTTTGTAATCATTTCTATAGCTTCATCGATATCTTTTGGTTTACCTAGTATAATATCGTCTAATACTACAACGGTATCTGCACCTATAACCAAACATTCTCTATGTTTAGCAGCTATATCTATGCACTTTTCAAATGCAAGCCTCATTACCACTTGAGATGGTAGTTCATTATCTAATATAACTTCATCAATCTCACTTTTTATTATATCAAATTTAACATTTGCATTTTCTAGAATTTCTTTTCTTCTAGGAGATGATGACGCTAATATCATTTTCATTCCTTCACCTCATTTGATACTTAGAATTTGTACTTATTTAGTCTATCATTATATTGTAAAAAATTCAACACAAATGTCGAACGTTTTTGTTACACTATTGTTATATTTCTACATTATAGCCTGTAAACATCATTGAATTTTTTTTTTAGAGCTGTAATATCTTATTCGCTAGCATTGGAACATAATTTCAAATATAAATTTAACTTTAATTTTCAGCATATTTTTATTATATGTAATTGGTAACTTCATCCTTAAATAGTATTATTTTAAAACAAAATAAAAGGTATGGAGCCCCATACCTTTATCTTATCCATATTATATAGTTTTAATAGCCTTTTTAGGACATTTTTCAATACATAAATGACATCCAACACATTTACTTTCATCTACTTTATGTTTTTCTTTTAATTCTCCTTCTATAGCATCAAATTTACATTGCTTTTTACAAATAGTACATCCTATGCAAAGATCTTCATCTATAGTGGCTTTCTTTTTATTTTCTAAATTTCCTTTTATAACTTTAGTTGGACACTTTAATACACATTCCATACACTGTACGCACTTATCATAATTAATTTTAGCTATTTTATTTTCAAATTCTATAGCATCAAATTTACAAGCTTTCGCACATAATCCACAACCTATGCAACCTACACTACATTTTTCTTTTACTGATTTTCCGAAGTCTTTACTATTGCACTCTACAACTACTTCTTGCTTAACTGGTTTTTGAGATATTATCCCCTTTGGACAAACCTCAATACATTTACCGCACATTACACATTTTTTCTCATCTATTATAGCTACTCCGTCTACTATAGAAATTGCTCCAAACTTGCAATAATCTTTACATGTTCCTAATCCTAAACATCCATATTTACAAGATTTAGCTCCTGAGTTTAAAGTATTCGCAGATCTACAGTCGTGTATTCCTTCATATTCATATTTATTTTTAGAACTTGAACAGTTTCCTTTACATATAACTTTGGCTACTTTCTTTTCGCCTTCCTCGGCTTTGATTCCCATAATCTCACCTATTTTAGATGCACATTCTGAACCACCTACAGGACAAGAATTTACTTGAGCTTTTCCTTCTACTATTGCACTTGCAAGACCTCCACATCCAGGAAATCCACACCCTCCACAATTTGCACCTGGAAGAACTTCAAGTATTTTTTCTGCTCTTTCATCTATTTCTACAGCGAATTTTTTAGATGCATATGCAAGCACTGCTCCAAATATAAGCCCTAAAATTCCTAAAACTAAAACTGAACTAAGTGTACTCATTTTCTCACCCCCTATTTTATAGCTTTATAAGTCCAGCAAATCCTAAGAATGCTATTGACATTAAGCTTGCTGATATAAGCGTTATAGGAAATCCTTTGAAAGTTTCTGGTATATCAGCTAATTCTAATCTTTCTCTTATTCCCGCAAATAATACTATTGCTAATGTAAAACCTGCTCCTGCTCCAAATCCATTAACTAATGTTTCTACTAAGTTATATCCGTTATTTACATTAACTAATGCTATCCCTAGTACAGCGCAGTTTGTAGTTATAAGAGGTAAGAATACTCCTAGAGCTTGATACAAAGATGGACTCATCTTTTGTATTACCATCTCAACAAACTGAACTATAGATGCTATTACCAATATAAATGCTATAGTTTGTAAAAATGCAACATTAGTCACTATTAATAGTTTTTGTATAAAATACGTAATTAAAGATGCTAATGTTAAAACAAATGTAACCGCAACTCCCATTCCTACAGCTGTATCAACTTTTTTAGAAACTCCTAAAAAAGGACATATACCTAAGAATTGAGATGTTATAACGTTGTTAACAAGAACAACACTTAAAAATAAAAGTACTAAATTCAATTATTACACCCCCATTATGCTTTCTTACTTCTTAACTTATTAAATCCTGCTAAAAGGAACCCTAATGTTAAAAACGCACCTGGTGGTAATATGAATAACAATATTGGCTCAAATGATGACCCAAATAAAGCAAATCCAAATAAACTACCATTTCCAAGTATTTCTCTTATTGCTCCTAATATTGTAAGTGCCATACTAAATCCAAGACCCATTCCTAATCCATCTACTCCCGATTCTATAGGACCATTTTTAGATGCAAAACTCTCAGCACGTGCTAATATTATACAGTTAACAACTATTAATGGTATGAATAGACCAAGTGCGCTGTCAAGTGATGGTACATACGCTTTTAAAAGCATTCCTACTATGGTAACAAATGTCGCTATAACAACAACAAATGCTGGTATCCTAATTTTATCTGGTACTATCTTTCTCATTAAAGATATAGCTATGTTAGAACAAATTAAAACTACAGTAGTTGAAAGACCCATTCCTAGACCATTTATAGCCGATGTAGTAACTGCCAAAGTTGGGCACATTCCTATTATCTGTACAAATGTTGGGTTTTCATCTATTAGCCCATTTTTAAATATTTTAGCTAATTTCATAAGTTCCCCTCCTATTTATTAAGGCTACTATTAAATACCTCTATAGCTGCATTTACACCTTTTGTAACAGCTGCAGATGTAATAGTTGCCCCTGATATTGCTTGTATTTGATCGTCTCCTGAAGCCTTACCCTTAACTACTTTAAGTTCTTTAGCTGGCTTTTCATTAAATTGATCTTTAAATCCTGGTTCCTTTGCTTTAGACCCAAGTCCTGGAGTCTCAGTCATATTACCTATATTAAGACCTGTTACCTTTCCATCTTTTGATATACCTACTATAAGTTCTATTTCTCCTCCATATCCTTTTGGAAGTGTTTTTATTGTATATCCTACTACATCTGATGCATTTGAACCTTCATAAACTTCAGCTATTATCCCTTTATCTATATTTCCTACGCTCTCAAATACACTATTTTCAAGTTTTTTAAATTCAGTAGCCTCTGGTAATACAATTTGTCTTGAGTCATTGTTAGCTTGTATATTTAATTGTTCTATCACAGGAGCTGTTGCTTGATTGGTAAGTGATAATGCTAAGGCTGCTACTGCACATATAGCAAACAATGTAAGCCCTAATTTAACCATATTTTTCATTACTTAGCCACCTCCCCAAAGACTTTATTTTTCACATATTTATCTATAAGTGGTGTCATAACATTAACTAGTAATATTGAATATGATACTCCTTCTGGATATCCTCCATATAATCTTATAACTGTAGCTATTATACCTGCTACTACCGCATATATAATTTGACCTTTAGTAGTCATAGGAGATGTCGTATAATCAGTTAACATGAAGAATGCTCCTAACATAAGCCCTCCTGCTAACAATTGATATATAGCAAAATTCAAATCAAACCCACCTAATACAAATGATAATATAAATACTGTACCTATATAGCATACAGGTATTACATAATTAATTATCCCTTTATACATTAGATAAAGCCCACCTATTAAGATTAATATAGCTGATGTCTCGCCTACACATCCTCCTATATTTCCTATCATCATATCAGTCATGCTCACTCCATTGTTAGCCATTTCTGATATTCCTTGCACTCCATGTTTCAAGAAACTTAAAGGAGTCGCAGTTGTATACGCATCTATGTTTCCACTACTTACCCAGTTAACTCCAGTTTTAGTCCAAGCTGTCATTGCTACTGGGAATGAAGCTAATAAAAACGCTCTAGCTGCAAGTGCTGGATTGACAAAGTTATTACCAATTCCTCCAAACACCATTTTAACTACTATTATTGCAAACATTGAACCTAATATACACATCCACCATGGAAGTGATGCTGGAACGTTAAATGCTAATAACAACCCAGTTACTACTGCTGAAAAATCACCTATAGTACTTTGTTGTTTTGCAATTTTTTGATATAAAAATTCAGCACCTATTGCTCCAATTACACAAAAGAATATTACATTTAATGCACTTAATCTAAAAAAGTATAATGCTCCTAATGTAGCTGGAAGAAGCGCTATTATAACCTGTCTCATTATATAAGATGTATCTTCATTACTTCTCACATGAGGAGAAGATGATACTATCAATTTACTATCCATTCTTAGTCCTCCTAACTCCCCTTATTTATTAGCTGATTCTTTTCTTTTATTTGCTATTATTTCTCTTTTTGCATTTCTAATCGATTGAAGCAATGGTCTACTTGCCGGACATACAAATGAACAAGATCCACACTCTATACAATCTAGCGCCCTGTGATTTTGTGCATTTTCAAAATCATTTTTCAATGAATATGCACTTATATATAGCGGCTGTAAAAAAGCAGGACACACACTTAAACATTTTCCACATCTTAAGCAATTTTGTGGTTTTGGTGTGCGAGATTCACTTTCATCTAAGCATAATATACCTGATGTTCCTTTATTTGTTGGAATGTCTATTGTATACTGTGCTATTCCCATCATAGGCCCACCCATTATAACTTTTCCAACATTTTTATTTTCCTTAAACCCTCCACATTGATATATAATTTCAGATACTATTGTTCCTACTTTTGTTATTAGATTTTTAGGTTCTTTTATACAACTTCCTGTTACCGTAGTTATTCTTTCAATAAGTGGCATTCCAGTTTTTATAGTTTTTGATACCTGTGCAGCTGTTCCAACATTATTTACTACAGCTCCAGCATCCATAGGTAGTCCCCCAGAAGGTACTTCTCTTCCCGTACATGCGTATATAAGCTGCTTTTCTGCACCTTGTGGATACTTAACTTCAAGGCTTACTACTTCTATATCTGAATAGGGCTTTGAAGCTTTCTTTATAGCTTCAATAGCCTCTGGCTTATTAACTTCTATACCTATGTATCCTTTTGAAACATTTAAGGCTTTCATAAACACTTTTAATCCAAATACAACTTCTTCAGGATTTTCAACCATCAGCCTATCATCTGCTGTTAAATATGGTTCACACTCTGCTCCATTTAATATTACCGTATCTATTTTTTTATCTGGCGGAGGTGATAGTTTTATATGTGTCGGGAATGTAGCACCACCCATTCCAACAATCCCTGCTTCTTTGATTATCCCTACTATTTCTTCTTTACTTAAATCTGCTAACTCACCCTTTGGCTTAACACTTTCGTGTAGCTCTTCTTTAAAATCGTTTTCCACAATAACACATGTACCTGTTCCTCCAGCTACCTCGTGTTCTTTTATAGCTATAACTTTTCCTGATACTGATGAATGTACATTACAAGATACAAATCCCTGCTGCTCTCCTATTTTTTGCCCTACTTTAACTAAGTCTCCAACTTCAACTATTGGCTTTGATGGAGCACCTATATGTTGTTGAAGAGGTATATACACTATTTTAGGATTTTCTGCCCTCTCAATAGGCTTTTGGTTAGAGTACTCCTTTCTATATGGAGGATGTATACCGCCTTTAAAAGTTAAGAGTTTCATTTTATTACCCCCTTTTCTTTAAATTAAAACACTTTATTTGTACTTTAATACAAGTATACTATATATGATATAAAAACTTAACAATTGTTAAAAAAATATCCGTTTTTTAACAATTGGTAAGATTTATTTCTACTATTAAAATAAGAAAAAGGCTGTTATAAAACAGCCTCTTTTATGCATTCTTCATAGAATTAATAAATGAGAAATATCCTTGCATAGAAGATAGATATAAACTTTCACTTATGTTGTAATTTTTTTCATTTGCTGCCTTTGATGATACTTCAATTTTATCATTTACATCTTTTGTATATTTCATTAAGTTGTCCTTAAATACATTCATATTTGAGTAATCAATTTTATTAGCTTCTTTTTCTATACTTGATATTATTTGTTTTCTATCTGTCAAAATGTTGTTATACGCCTTCAAATCTATGTCTTCTTTATTCGCTGCCCAAAATTTAGATTCTTCCTCAAAATTTTTAATTAATGTTTTTAAATCTTTTGATATATTTTCTATATAAGAATATTTACTAGTATATTCTAATGATAATACAGGTACTTTCATCTCTGATACAAAAGCATCTGGGAATATATTTTTTAGTTGTTCCATATGTGTTTTAGTTACTTCTTTATCAAAAGACGCATATGTTTGTACTTTTTTTGCTTCATCCATTTCTACTGCTGAAAAAGGTATTTTATTTTCTATTAACTTTGTTTCTACTTTGTTCATATCTTTATCATTTTTAACTGAAGCCACTTGAATAGAGTAAATATTCCAAGAATCTACCACTGCAACTTTTACATCTTCACTTTTTTCTTTAGTCTCTTTTTGTGCTGGCTTTTCTTTAACTTCTTTTTGCACTTGTACATCTTTTTCTTTTTTATTATCCTTTAATCCAAGTTCGTCATAGCTTTTAAAATCCACTTTTTTTTCTAAAAAATTGTTAAGCTTTAAAAGTGATACTTTTTGAGATAAATTTTCAATTATATTACCATCTTTAATTTTTGTATATCCATACCCACTAATCAAGCATACACTTGTCATAATTAAAAGTATTTTTATTTTATTATTCTTGCGTCTTTTATTAAATCCCCTGTATATTGTTTTCCTCTTATTCATTAGTTTGTCCCCCCTAAAAGTTTTCTTTACTTATATATATTTGAAAACTTATTGCTTTATGATTAATTATTGTTATATTTTTATTTTTGCTATTATCGGATAATGATCAGACATATTTTTTATTAAAACTTCATAATTTAAAACTTCTATTTTAGGAGATATAAAAATATAATCTATTCTATCAAGACCCGTTGCAAAAGTTAATATATTTGATTTATCTAATTCCTTAGCCACATCTTTTAAAATATTATTATCTAGTTCCATATTACCTTGATTAAAATCTCCAACTACTATATATGGTTCATTATTTAAATCACTTACAAAATCTGCAAGTTCATTTAATTGTACATTTCTTTCCTCTTCCCCAAGACCTAAGTGAACATTTATAACATTTAGTTTTCTACCCTCAACATTTACCACAGTATGTAGCATACCTCTTCGCTCTCTTTCACTATGAAGATAGATATGTTCTTGACTCTTTATAGGATACTTTGAGTATGTAACAAGTCCATAATTCATCCCTAAATCTACTACATTCGCTCCAAAATGTGAGTACATATTTAATTCTTCTTTAAAGCTACTTACCTGAAATCCTGCTTTCGCTGACTCATTAACTTCTTGAAGACATATTATATCTGCATTTGAAATTCTTAAAAAATCGATTATATCAAAAAGAGTAGGAAACATATCTTTGTTTAACCCACTATGAATATTATAGCTAACTATCTTTATTTCTTTCTTTGGTGAAAAGCACTTCATCTCTACCATAAAGCTTATATTAATTAAAAATATTATTATTATTATTAAACTTAATTTCTTTGTACGTATATGCCATCAACTCCTCGTTTGATTTCTTTTATATTATATGCTATTTTAAAAATTAAAGACGCTTTATAAGCGTCTTCAATTCTACATTATTATATTTATTTTTTAGAAAGCTTCTCTTTCATTATATAATTGATTATTTTTTTTCTTATTTCTTCAGCTCCATCTTCATCCTCAACCTGTAAGTCCAATAGTCTAGCTATAGACCTCATATCATTTCTTGTTTTTGATTTATAACTTTCTACTAAATCTTTTTTTATTCTTTCTGGTTCTAGTATATATTCATCTTCTCCTCTTTTATATGAAAAATACTTTTGGGAATACTCATCTTTGTTAGAATATATATGTGTAGATACCTTTCTTAATACTTGATTATATGAATTTTTTGGATTTACATTTATACCTAAATGTTTTGCAAATTTCACCAATTCATTCTTTGATTTAAATGTTTCCTCAGATTTTATAGTTCTTGCAATCGAGGAAATGTTATCTTGATTTGCACCTTTTTTTAAAACTCTTGAATATGTTTTATTTACGCCCATCCCTTGAGTTATTTTTTTAATGTTTTCATTTATTATTTTATCAACATTGCCCTCAAAGTACTTCTGAACTCCCTTTTGAGATACATAATTATCAAGTTCTTTTTGGGCCATATCAAGTATCATCTTTCTTAAATTATCCTTGTATCCTCTTTCATCCACGATACTCCCCCCTTAGTTACTTATATTATATTCAAGTTTATAAAAAAGTGTGAGTTACCTTCTTGGCCAAATTAAACAATATATATTTATAATTTAATTCATATTATTTTTTATTGTTAATTGTGTATATATATTTAAAATTCGGGGATACTATTAAAGTAAAATCAAACATACTCAATCTCCCCATTTAGGCTTCTATTATTTCCCCCAATAGAAGCCATTTTTATATTTTTGCATAAAAATATCCCTCTAAACAATCCTTAATAAAGGTATCGTCTAGAGGGATGTTTCATTACTCTATTCCTTTTAGTTCAAATCCTAATTCTTCTATTACTGAGTTTAATTCAGTCTCATTTACACTGTCTTGCATTTCAACTATTGCATACTTTTTATCTAAATTAACATCTAATACTTTTATACCTTTTATATCTTCTGTAAGTGCTGTTTTTAAGTGGTTCACACAATGCCCACAGCTCATACCTTCTATTAATAATTTCTTTTGCATTTTCATACCTCCTTATATACCCTATAAGGGTATTATATCATATTAAATAAACTCTTCACATTATTTTTCTCTATTTTATTGTAAGTATTCAATATTAAATATTTTCTAATTTTTTCATAAAAAAAAGGGCTTGATTTAAATCAAACCCATTTTTATTTGGTGCGGAAAGCGGGACTTGAACCCGCATGAGTATTCACCCGCTACCCCCTCAAGATAGTGCGTCTGCCGATTCCGCCATTCCCGCATATACTTTATACTATAAAGCATATGCATTTTAACTTTATAAGTCAATAAATTTATTATTTATCTTTTATATTTAAGTTTATTAGACCTTCATATATATCAAAGTCATTTGGCGAAACTTTTCCTTCAAGTCTTCTATTAGTAACTATATAGTCATCTCTAATTGCTAAACTCATAAATATTATATTATCATTTATATACTTTTGTATTGATTTGTATATATCTTTTATCTGTGATTCTGTTGTTGCTACAGATAAAGATTCTAGATAACTATTAAGTTTTTTATCACTATATCCTGAATTTTCAATTATACTTCTAGCATCTGGGACACTAGATAATTCCCATCCAACTAATGCTAAATCATATTTCTTAGAAGTTATAGCATTTTCTAATTCTTTACCTTCTAATTCTTCTATAGTTGATTTTATTCCGATCGCCTTTAAGTTTTCAGATATTATATGTGCTGATTTTATTCTTTCTGTATTATTTTTATTAACAACAATTTTTAAATTTAATTTAGAAATTTTTGCTTTAATATCTGCTTTATCTTTTTCTTCTTTGGCTTTATCTTCTTTAGCATCTGTTTTATCTTTTTCTACCTTAGTTTTATCTTCTTTAACATCCGTTTTATCTTTTTCTGCATTTGGGTCAGTTTTTAAATCAACTTTATCAAGGTATTGCTTTGATTTTTCCTTATTATAATTAACAGATGCTATATCTTTATTATAATACTTTGAGTTTGAATTAAGAGGGAAGTTTACTAACTTAGCATCTCCCATATACCCTTCATCTACTATTTGCTTTCTATTTATAGAAGATGCTATTGCTTTTCTAAAGTTAATATCTTTAAGGAATTCATTATCATAATTAAAAATCAAGCTTTCATAATCTCTTCCTTCATACTTGGTTATGTTAAATTCCTTTTCATAAAACTTACTTAAGTCATTTAATGTTACTCCTGCTATATCGCTATCTAGTGCCATAACCATAGCAATTTGAGTTTCTTCATCTGGTACGACACCTACTTTTATATTTTTTGTAGTCTTTGGAGATTGATCATAATAGTCTTCATTTACCGTTAATATCATTCCATCTCGTTCTTCGTATTTTTCTATCTTATAAGGTCCGTTACCTATAAGATTATACTTATACTCTGATTTTTCTTTATCTGATGCTGATCCTAACTTAGATTGAGATACTATTGGAAATATTAATGTTTCTAATGAAAATGCATACTTTTCTTTAAATTTAATTGTAAACTCACGATCATTACTTATGGATATAGAGGCTATATTTTTAGCTGAAAAATTATATGGACTTTCTGCATTTTTTTGTATTAGCTCTATACTAAATTTCACATCCTCAGATGTAACTGGTTTTTTATCATGCCATTTTGCATCCTTTAATTTAATATCTATACTCATACCATCTTGTGATATTCCGTATTCTTCAACTAATTGAGGTACTACATTGTAATTTTCATCTATTGTAAATAACCCATCGTAAATCATATTAGTTATATATCCAACAGATTTATCCTTATTTAACAAAGGATTTATTGTTTTTGGCTTTACCATACTTAAATTTATGTACTCTGAATTTATAGCACTTTTACCTTGTTCTTCTTTGTTTTCACTTGATTTTTTACTATCACATCCAACTACTATAGCCGATATTGCTAGTACTATAAATAATATTTTTAATCTCTTCATTGGTTTGTTCCTTTCTTGCCATATAACTTATTGTAATTTATATAATTTTTTTTCACTTTGCCTACATAGTTTGAGGTTTCTTCAAATGGTATATTATGTAATTTTTCACCATCTTTACTATAATCATTATTATTTAACCATTTTTTCACATTACCAGAACCACCATTATATGCTGCTATAACTAAGTCTAGTTTTCCAAATTCTTTATAAAGCTTATTTAAATACCAACATCCAATTCTTATATTTATTTCAGGATTGAATACATCTACATCGTCTAATGCTAATTCTTCTTTTGCCCAATCTCTAGTTATATCACTTATTTGCATTAACCCTTTTGCCCCTTTATGAGATACTGCATCTGGCCTAAACTTGCTTTCTGCTTTAATTACACTATGTACTAAATTTTCATCTAAATCAAATTCTTTAGAGTATTTTATCACATATTCAGAATACTTTTTAGGATAAATCAATTTATGTATTGTTTTTTTCTCAATTAAAATTGATGCAAATAAAATTACTACAATAGATATGATTATCAGTATTTTTTTCTTACTCACACCAATTCTCCTTCATATACATAATAAATTTTTTTGCTTTTATATTTAACTCTTCAAGAGTCGAGGAGTTATCTATTATATAATCTGCATATATAACTTTCTCCTCTTGACTCTTTTGAGAATTAATTCTACTTATAGCGTCTTCTTTTGTACAATTATCCCTATCTACTATTCTCTTTATTTGCATGTCTTTATCACAAGTTATTATTAACAATTTGTCTATTATTTCTGTATATCCACCTTCTATTAATAGAGCTGCATCTATAACTATAATTTTTTTAAGATTATTTTTTGCGTTATTTATTTTTTCTAATATTTTATCTTTAATTTTAGGATGAGTTAAGTTATTTAATTCTATAAGTTTATTTTCATTATTAAATACTATTCTCCCCAAAGCTTTTCTATCTAAACTTCCATCGGTATTTCTTATACCTTCCCCAAATTTAACAAAAACCTCTTGTAAAAGATTTTTATCTTCAAATATTTGTCTCGATATTTTATCTGCATCAATTATCTCAATGTCATTTTTCTTAAATATATTAGACAAACTACTTTTACCACAACCTATATTACCTGTAACACCTAAAATCAACATATTTTCACCTACTTTGTTTCATACCATGAATATCCTACATTTAAGTCAACATCTAAATCAATATCCATTGCAACTGCATTTTCCATTTCTTCTCTTACTATAGTACTTACTATATCAACTTCTTCTTCTATAGCTTCAACAATAAGCTCATCGTGTACTTGTAGTATAAGTTTAGATTTTAAATTTTTCTCTTCTAATTTTTTATACACATTTACCATAGCTATTTTTATTATATCTGCAGCGCTACCTTGTATTGGAGCATTCATAGCAAATCTCTTCCCACGATTTTTTTCCATGAAATTGCTTGATTTTATTTCAGGTATGTATCTTCTTCTATTAAATATAGTAGTTACATATCCATCTTCTGTAGCTTTTTCTATAGTTTCATCCATGTATTCTTTTATTTTATTATATTTATTAAAATAATTCTCTATATATTCCTTAGCTTGCTTAACTGGTATCTTAAGATCATCTGCTAATCCAAAATCACTCTTACCATATACTATACCAAAGTTTACTGCTTTTGCTGCACTTCTTAATTCACTTGTAACATTTTCCATGTCAACATCAAAGACTTGAGATGCTGTTTTTGTATGAATATCTTCTTTGTGCTTAAATGCATCTATCATATTTTCATCTTGACTCATTTGAGCTAATACCCTAAGTTCTACTTGTGAATAATCCGCATCTACTAATTCACATCCATTATCTGCTATAAATACTTTTCTTATGTTTCTTCCCATTTCAAGCTTTACAGGTATATTTTGAAGATTCGGCTCTGTTGAAGAAATTCTACCTGTAGTCGTTATAGTTTGGTTAAATGAAGAATGTATTCTATTACTTATTGGATTTATTATTCCTAGTAAACCTTCAACATAAGTAGAGTTTAGTTTAACTATTTGTCTGTATTCTGTTATTTTTTCTATTATAGGATTTTTATCTTTTAGTTTGTCTAATACATCTGCATTAGTTGAATATCCTGTTTTAGTTTTTTTAACTACTGGAAGTCCTAATTTATCAAATAATATTACTCCTAATTGTTTTGGAGAGTTTATATTAAATTCCTCTCCTGCAATTATATATATTTCTTGTTCTAGCCTTTTTATTACTTCTTTAAATTCACTACCTAATTCATACAATTTTTCTTTATCTACTTTTATTCCTTCATATTCCATATCACCTAAGACTTCTACTAGTGGCATTTCAACATGATAAAATAGACCGTCCATATCCATTTCATTTAGGCTTTTTTCCATGATAGGAAATACATCATATACTGCGTTTATAACTGTACATATGTGATTTTTTAGTTCTTCAAATTCTAAATCTTCATATCCTTTTGTCTTTACACCTTTACCTAATAATTCTTCTTTTGATTTTACTGTCTTAGTAAGATATTTCATAGCTATTGCGCTACATTCATAAGACGTTGACGAAGTTGAGTCTATTAAATATTCAGCTATAGTTATATCAAAATTCATATTTTCTAATATTATTTTATATGATCTTAAAGCTATATAATCATCTTTTAGATTATATCCAATTTTTCTTATTTCGTTATTAGAAAGTATAGTTTCTAATTTGTTTATATTATCTTCTTCTATATAATATATATTTGTTCCATCTACACTTACGAACATATACATTATATTTTTATCTAATATATTTCCTTTTTTACTAACTGTTTTTAATATCATTTTTTTATTTTCATTAACAGTTTTAATAAAGTCTTCTATATCTTCTAATTTATTTATATTTAACATCTCACCTATTTCTTTTTCTTGGTCAGAATCTATAAATCTAGGAATCAAACTTAAGAATCCTAATTTTCTAAAGCACTCTACAACACTTTGTTTGTCAAAGTCTCCATATTTCATACTTTCTAAATCTATATCGATTGGAACATCTCTTATTATTGTAGCTAATCTCTTACTCATTATAGCTAAGTCTTTATTTTCTTCTATTTTCTTTTTGGCACTACCTTTTATATTTTCTAAATTTTCAAGTATACCTTCTATACTAGAATATTCTTTTATAAGTTTTATACCTGTTTTTTCTCCGATACCTGGTACTCCTGGTATGTTATCTGATTTATCTCCCATAAGCCCTTTTAAATCTATAAATTGAGTTGGAGTCATTTCATATTTTTCCATAACAGAATCAAAATCATATTCTTCAACTTCTCCAACACCTTTTTTAGTTATTAAGGTAGTTGTTCTTTGAGATGCAAGTTGAATAGCATCTTTATCTCCAGTAACTATATATACTTTATATCCATTTTCTTCTCCTAATTTAGAAACAGTTCCTATTATATCATCTGCTTCATATCCATCAATTTCAAGTCTATTTATATTAAACTTGTCTAATAGTTCCTTTAGAGGCTCAAATTGTACTCTAAGCTCATCTGCCATTTTCTTTCTTCCTGCTTTATATTCCTCAAACTCTAAATGCCTAAAGGTCTTAGCCTTTCTATCAAAAGCTACACTTATATGAGTAGGTTTATATGTATCTATAATCTTAAACAACATTGTAGTAAATCCATAAATAGCATTTGTTTTTAACCCTTCTTTGTTATTCATATCTGGTAGTGCAAAGAAAGCTCTATTTATTATTGAATTTCCATCTATTATAATTAATTTATTTTCCAAATTCATCTCTCCTATTATTTCTATAGTTTTACTTATAGTTATTATATACCAATACTCTATTATTTAATATTACCACAATATCCAAAGTATATTAATATTAAATATATTGCAAATGTATATATATATTGGTATAATATTCATATATTCAATATTTTGCCGGATTGGTGGAATGGCAGACACGACGGACTCAAAATCCGTTGGTAGCAATACCGTATCGGTTCGACCCCGATATCCGGCACCAATAATTATTCAAAAGAGTTCAAGCTACATAGCTTGAACTCTTTTTATTTGTGTTAAAATAATTTATTTTATTGATATAGTTTTAAATAAGGCTTATAATGTAACCTTATCAATAAAATAAATTATGATAAAAGAGGAGTATTCATTATGAATAAAAATTTAGAAATGATGCAAAAACTTATAGATGCAAAGAAATCTAAAAGTTCTAATTCAAAAAATAATATTAAATCAGTAAAAAATATTGGACAAAGCTCAAATGCAATTAAAAGTATGAAAAAAACTGGTGCTGGAGAAAAATAATATTATTAAAAATAAATTGTTTACATATAAAAAAGTTATAACTAATTAGTTATAACTTTTTATATTGGTGTTAATTTTTATATAAATATTGTCCTACTAAATTCATAACGTCATCTTTATCAACGATTGTGATACTTTTAATATTCTTTTTATCTTGTAACATAATTAATATCTTAGACATCTCATTGTTTTTGTCTTTTAAGAAAAATGCCTTAATATTTTGATTATTAGATTTATCATAAGCTTCTAAATTAGGTGTATTGTCTCCAATGATACTATATAAATCATCTTCAGTCTTTCCAATATATTCACTAAATTTAATTTTTTCTATTTTATCTAATGATAATTCTGATTCTTCATTATATTTTTCTACCACTACATCTACATTGCGCCCTGTAGGTTTCGTTTCTATATTATGTTTTGAAAATTCATACGTTTGTACCTCTGTTACCTTTTTGCCTTTTAGCTCTACATATAATGCACTACCATCTAATTCATTATCTGAAGTATATTTAGGATAAGTTAAAACCATATTAATGTTATCATCAATTTTATCCAAAGTATCCTCACTATCTTTATCTATATAATATGTAGTACTGTAAGGAGTACCCATATTTTTTAGAACATATTCATAGTCTTTACCCATTATAACTTTAACATCATTTTGAACCTTTGTCATAGTCTTTTGTTGAGTTTCTTCATCGGCTATTGCTGATTCTTCTTTTATGTTTGTTTTATTACAACCTACAACAAACATACTCAATACTAAAGTACTAGCTAACACTTTTTTTAAATTCATAAATTAGTCCTCCTTCCATTAGCTTCAATATTTATTATTTAATTAAAAATCCATACTTTTTTAATGGTTATTATAGATTATATACTATTTTTTAAGATTATATATATATAATGCTACTTTGTAATATTTCTGTAACAGGATATTTTTTCTAGTTTAATATTATATAAATCCAAATTTAGGAATTAAAGTTTAATTACTTTAGTATTATAGCAGAATAATTTTAAATAGGCAAAGCTACTTTAATATTTACTTAAATTTCTCATTTAAAGAAGTAATTAGCTTTAAATTATATATATGTTATAATATATTCATAATGATTAAAGGGAGAGATTAATAATGGATTTTAAACAATTGGAAGTTTTTGTTGCTGTTTCTAAGCATCAAAGCTTCTCTAAAGCTGCGCGAGAATTATTTTTAACTCAACCTACTGTAAGTTCTCATATTCAAAATTTAGAAAGAGAATTGGATACTATATTAGTGAATAGAAATAATAAAAATATAACTTTAACTAAATCAGGAGAGATTCTTTATGATCACGCTATTTATATACTAAATAACTGTAAAAAAGCAGTGTATGATATAAAAGAATATGCAGGTAAGATAGAAGGACTTATTGATATAGCTTGTAGCTCTATTCCAGAGACTTATATACTACCAGATTTTTTAATAAAGTTTTCTAGCACTTATCCTGATGTTAAATTTAGTATAAGCCATTACGATTCTCAACTTGCAATATCTGAAATTTTGAATGAAAGAATAAGCTTTGGCTTAGTAGGTTCAAAAATTAACAATCATCAAATAGAATATATTGATTTGATTGATGATGAATTAGTTCTTATAGCTCCGTCATATCTAAATATAAAAAATGAAAATGGTTTTATAGATTTAGAAGAACTCTATAATCTTAATTTTATAATGAGAAAAGAAGGATCAGGAACTCGAAACTTAATATTAGATACACTTGAAAATAATGATTTTACAGTAGATAAGTTAAATATATTAGCTCATGTAGAATCAAATGAATCTATAAAAGAAATGGTTAGACTTGGGTTTGGAGTTTCTTTCATATCTTATACATCTTGTATTGATTATCTACATTCAAACAAAATAAAGTTTTATAAGATAAAAAATATTAATTTTAAAAGGAAGTTTTATTTTATATATTCTAAAAAGAAAATTTTCAATCCTTTAGAGGATAAATTCCTAAATAATATCTGCAATTATTTTAATGTAGAAAAATAAACCCTATACTTAAAGTATAGGGTTTTTTTTATTATACATTTAAATTAAAGAATGATTTATATCCTTTATACATTTCATATATATCAACTTTTGAAACTATTTCATACGGTGCATGCATGTTTAATACTCCTACACCACAATCTATAACTTCTGCTCCATAGTTAGCTAAAATATAGGCGATAGTACCTCCGCCTCCTTGGTCTACTTTTCCAAGTTCAGCTGTTTGCCATACTACTCCTGCATTATTGAATGTTCTTCTTATTTCTGCCATAAATTCAGCATTAGCATCGTTACATCCACCTTTACCTCTAACGCCTGTGTACTTACCTAAAACTACTCCATGTCCCATATATGCAGAGTTTCTTTTTTCATAAGCTTCTGGGAAATTAGGGTCATATCCTGCAGATACATCAGCAGATAAAACTTTAGTATTAGCCATAGCTCTTCTAACTTTTAGTTCACAATAGTTTCCTTCTAATGCTATTAATTCTGCTACAGTATTTTCAAAGAATTTAGAATGCATTCCTGTATTTCCTTGAGAACCTACTTCTTCTTTATCAACACATAATGCAACTGCACAGTATTCTGGGTCTTTAGTTTCAATTATAGCTTTTACTGCTCCATAGCAACATACTCTATCATCATGACCATAAGCTAGAACCATTGATCTATCAAATCCTAAATCACGAGCACGTCCAGCTGGAATAATCTCTATTTCAGCACTTAAGAAATCTTCTTCTACCATACCGTACTTGTCATTTAATATTTTTAATATATTTTGTTCAATAGCTTCTTTGTCTTCACCTTCTAGAGGCATATGACCTATTAATATGTTTAATCCTTCTCCAGTTATACCATCTGCAAGTTTCTTTTGCATTTGATCTCCTGAAAGATGAACTAATAAATCAGTTATACAAAATACTGGATCAGTTTCATCTTCTCCAATACAAATATCTACTTTTTTACCATCGCTTAGTATAACTACTCCATGTATAGCAAGTGGTGTTGCTGTCCATTGATATTTTTTTATACCGCCATAGTAATGAGTTTTGAAAAACCCTAAATTAGCTTCTTCGTATAAAGGATTAGGCTTTAAATCAATTCTTGGTGCATCTAAATGTCCACCTACAACCTTCATTCCTTTTTCTAATGAATTTTTACCCATTATAAATAAAGCTACTGCCTTGTCTTTATTTACTGCATAAATTTTATCTCCAGCAGATACACTCCCTTTTTCCATTATTTCATCTATTGATATGTATCCATTTTCCTTAGCTATTCTTACTACTTCTCTACATGAAGTTCTTTCAGTTTTCCCACTATCTAAAAAGTTCATGTATCCTTTAGAATAAGATGTAATATCATCTAATTTATTATTTTCTCTTTCTACTTCCCATGCATTTTTAAATTCGTGTTTTAGTTCCATAATAATCCTCCTAAGTTTATATTATATTTAAATATTAAGTTATTTAAATAACTTAATATATTGTTAATTACTTATTGTCTTTATTATCGTCCTCACTGTTATTTTCTTTATTGTTTTTCATATATTCATCATATTCTTCTGGAGAAACCACTTTTACATTATCTAATCTAGATCTAAAGTGCGCTCTAAAGTTCTCTAAATATTCTTTTCTTAAGCCTTCTCTTTCTTTTATTTCTGCATCGCTTAATCCCTCAGCTTTATTTTTTTTAGCTAATTCATTTATTCTATCTAATTTCTTTTGATCAAACATTTTAATTGTCCTACTTAAAATATATACTTTTATTTTAAGTATTCTCCTTTCCTATTGTTTATAGTTTAATAAAAAAATCTTCTTTTAAATCTTTAAGTTTATTTTTATACTCTCTTAAAAATTCTTCTAAGTTATCACTTATTATAGATATTCCCTTTTCTATATCTTGTATGCTCGACTTTGCTATATTTATTCTGAAAAATCTATCATCAACTATATTATCAAAAAAATATGTTCCTGGGAGTACTGATACTCCTTTTTCTAATAAAAATCTAGTAAAGTCATAAGATGAATATCCTCGGGGTAGTTCTAAAAAGAAATTTATACCCCCATTGCCTTGTCTTACTTTTAGTTTATCACTTAATTTTTCATTAATTAAGTGTTTTGTGAATTTATATTTTTGAGTATAAATTTTTTCTACATTTTCTAAGTAATTATTCCAATTAAAGTACTCCATATAATAATACATTGACTTTTGAATAAGCCCTGGTGTTGATATATCTGATGAATGTTTCGCCCATAATACCTTTTTTAGTAACTCACTAGGTATGTCTACGATTCCTATTCTAAGACCCGGCATTAAAATTTTTGAAAAACTTTTTATATATATTACTCTATTTTTATCATCATAGCTTTTTAGAGGTTTATTGTCTTGTGAATCAAATTTGAAATCACTTATAAAATCATCTTCTACTATATAAAAATCATATTTTTCAGCTAGTTCTATTAATTT
This sequence comes from uncultured Peptostreptococcaceae bacterium, assembly GCA_947072565.1. Taxonomy (GTDB): domain Bacteria; phylum Bacillota; class Clostridia; order Peptostreptococcales; family Peptostreptococcaceae; genus Romboutsia_D. The sequence goes on from CAMTIM010000044.1 coordinate 135,853, forward strand.
TTTCTTTTTATATGTAGAATAAGATATTCCTGTAGGGTTTTGAAAATTAGGCATAGTATATATTAATTTAGGTTTTATTTTTTCAAGTTTTAATTTTAATATACCTATATCAATACCATCATCAAGCATAGGAATTGATACTATTTTTGCACCTCTACTTTTAAATACCTCTATTGCACCACTATACGTTGGCTCTTCTACAAATACAACATCACAATAATTTATCAGCCCTTTACAAACAATATCAATTCCTTGTTGTGCACCAGATATAACTTGAATATTTTCTTTAGTAGTCTTTATACCTTTATCTTTAAGATGATAAACTATTTTTTGCCTTAAATCATCTGACCCAAGACCTTCGTCATATTCAAATATAGAGCTTCCATCTTTTGATAATGCCATATTTACTGCGTTTTTAAAATCTTCTATTGGAAATATATCAGTTGAAGGATTTCCACTTTCAAAATGTATTACTCCATCTTTTTTAACTATAATTTCATCTTTACTAGTTTTAATCATAGAAACGAAGGTTCCACTTCCTACAGTTTTGTATACATATCCTTCATTTTCTAATAACTCATATACCTTAACAATTGTAGTGTTATTTACTCCTATATGCTGAGCTAACTTTCTTATTGGAGGCAGTTTTTCATTTTCTTTTATTTGTTTTTCAACTATAATCTTTTTTATATGATTATAGATTTGCAGATATTTAACAGTTTCTTTATTCAACTTTATATTATATTCTTCCATTTTATCACCACTTGTACTTTTCATTAATTCCTTGATGGTTATATTTATATTTGCTAATATGTAGTATGTATATATAATACCAAAATTTTAATAAAAAGGGGAACTATTTATGTTTTATGACTATCACATGCATTCTAATTTTTCCAATGACAGTAAAACTGACATGGAGGATATGATAAAAAGATCCATAGATTTAGGACTTAGAGAAATTTGTTTTACAGATCATGTAGATTATGACCTAGATACCGATTTTGATTGGGGTATTGATTACAATAAGTATTTTGAAAAACTTGACTTCTTCCAAAATAAATATAAAGATAAAATTTCAATAAAAAAAGGAATTGAGTTAGGGCTTCAAAAACAAATAACTGATAAATGTAGTGAAGATGCAAATAAATATCCATTTGATTTTATAATATGTTCTATTCACGCTATAAACAAATCGGATTTGTACTTAGGTGAGTTTTTCAAAGGTAAAACTCAACACGAAGCTTATGAAACTTATTTTAATGAACTTTATACTGTTGTAAAAAAATATAAAGATTATTCTGTTTTAGGTCATCTAGATTTAATCAAACGCTATGGTAACTACGATAATCTACTTAAAGATAGCTTATTTTCAGATATAATTGAAGAAATATTAAAACAAGCTATCTATGATGGTAAGGGTATTGAGCTAAATACTTCTTGCTATAGATACAATCTTCCCGATTTAACACCATCTAGACAAATTCTTAATATGTATAAAGATTTAGGTGGAGAAATAATAACTACAGGATCAGATTCTCACAATCCATCTCAGATAGCATATCAATTTGACTATATTTATTCTTACTTAAAAGATAGTGGGTTTAAGTATGTATGTAAATTTAACAAAATGAAACCAGAATTTATAAAGATATAATTATTTTTTCACCCCCTTATGAATATATTTAAACATAAGGGGGTGATTTATTGAAAATTCCCAACCTTGTATTTTCTACTATAATTTTATTTTTGTCTAATTTAATAGTAAGAGTACTTGGATTTATATATAAAATATTTTTATCTAAAGTTATAGGAGAAGCAGGTCTTGGGGTATATCACATTCTTTTTAATTTTTTAATGATTTGCTTGGCTTTAACTACAACAGGTATTCCTACTACACTTAGTTGTCTTGTAGCTAACAAGAAGGCTTTAAATGACAAGCATAATAGTAATGTATTTTTTATTTCTACTTTATATATAGCTTTTTTTATTTCTTTAGTTATATCATTATTTATTGGTTTTAATTCTAGCTATTTATCAATCAAATTATTAAAACATAATAACTTAACTCTTTTTATAATGGCAATATGCCCTGCTATAGTTGTAATAACCATATCTAATGTCTTAAGGGGGTATTATTATGGGCTTAAGAATGTAGTCGTACCTGCTATAGGTCAACTTTTAGAACAGTTAAGTAGGATTGTATTTGTATTTTTAATTGTTATGTATGTAAATAATAAATCTATGAACTGCTATATTGCTCTTTTAGGTATCTCAATTGGTGAGGCTGTAAATATATTATTTATAAGCGCTTGTTTATATAAAAATTCTAATTTACATAATAACTATACAATACAAATAAAAGATTTTTTTAATGCCTCTATGGAAACAATAAAGATGTCTATACCTATAACTTGTAATCGCATGTCTAATATATTACTTCATTCAATTAGTTCTATGATAGTTCCATCCCGTCTAGTCTTATGTGGGCTTAGTTATAGCCAAGCTTTGGGTATGTATGGAGTTATAAGTGGTATGGTTATGCCTTTTATTTTTCTACCTTTTACTTTAGGCTCAGCTTTAGTTGTTAATTTAATACCTAGCATTTCTCAAGAGATGTCATTAGGTAGATATAAAATAGTAATAAAAAAAGTTAACTATGCTTTACTACTTACTTTTTTTGTTGGAGCTGTATCTTCTTTATTTTTTTATATTTTGGGAGATAAATTATGCTTAATTATATTTGATAATGCTCTAGCTGGAACTTATTTAAAAGCAATGTTTTTAGTTCCTTTATTTATGTCTTTAAATCAAACATTGTCAGGAATACTACATTCAATAAGAAAAGAAGTAACATCTAGTATTATTACAATTACTACTATGCTTGTTCAGTTAATATTAATATATTTCTTACTCCCAATTCCAAGCATAAATATATATGCTTATATATATACTGTTACAATAGTTTCATTTTTTACATGTTTACTACATATCGTAGTTCTTGTTAAGGCTTTAAAAGCTTTGAAACATTAGGAGGATAAAATTATGAATAATAAAAATATAAAACCTTTTTATATATACACAGATAAGTGTTGTCTATATATAAAAAATATAAATGAACAGACAGAGAAGCTAGCAAATAATATATTTTCATACTCTGCAAATATTGATGATAATGAAAATATACATATCTGTGGATTAGATACTCATGGTAAACTGACTCATTTATTTAATACTGATGGTCATTGGCGAAAAAAAGTTATTACTAAGGTCTTTAATAATATAAAAAATATTAAAGATATGAGGTTATATATTATCAATGATTTTTTAAATGTATTTATTGTTGAAAAGTATCCTATATCTGATAGTTTATATAAAGTTTCTCATTTTAATTTTAATCCATCTAATTATAAAATTTTCAGGTATACAATAAATAATATTTATAAAGAAAATGAACATATTTATAAATTAAATATTGATGAAATGTCAAATATAGTATTTGAATACAACATTTCAAATACTATATCTAGAAATACTACTGAAAATAAAATTATATTTGATAGCATTTCTAGACTATGGTTAAATCCAAATACTTTAAACAATGAATCTAACTTTGATATAAAAAGTGATATATTTAAGTATTGCTCTAGCATAAAATATAAACTCTAAACTATTTAATATAATTTTAAATAACTAAAAAGGCTATCAAAATATTGATAGCCTTTTAGCTTACTTAATTATCTGCTGCATCCACAGCCTCCATTATTATTGTCATCTACATCATTTTTAGGTCCACATGTTTTAAAATCACATACTTTAGTAAAAGTATCTACTAATCTTGGTTTAACTGGATCAGATGATCCTAAAACTACTATTTGTTCGTTGATTAAAGTACTAACTACACATTGTAAGCATAATACTAAGTCTATATCATTTGGTATGCATAAGTCATAGTAGCTTTCACATGGATCATCATCTATGCATTTTAAGATTGCTTTACCTATACAGTCTACTGTTAAATCAGTTTGGAAATCTTGTCTTAACGTAGCACTTCTTCCATCTGCTGGTAAACATATAGGTGCTGATAATGTATTGAATATAAACTCAACATCTTCACATCTTCTTGTTTGACCACCTAAACCTCTAACTGCTGGATAAGCAAATATTGTGCATTCTGTGCTTCCACATCTACCTCTTAATTCTAATACTAAATCTTCTACTGTTACAGTTAATCCTCTTTGTTTGTAAACTACATTTTTCCCTTTTCCTTGTTTACAACATTTAGTATTTTTTTCTCCACATACTGCGTATTCAAAGTTAGTATCACATGGTCTACCAGTTGATGGATCTAATGGTTGTAAATCATAATCTTCTAGTGTAGTACATCCAGGATCTATTACTACGCCACTATAGTTCATGCATATTTTTTCTATAGTAACATTTACTTGACCAGATCTAGGAATACGTCCTCTTACTTCAACTACATCGTACTCAAAGCTTAATGCTTCTCCGTTTGGTGCTATTGCATCTGTAAATGTTTGGAACATCATAGTGTCAAATACTCTATTTGCTTCGATTGCAAATGGTACACTATTTGCTGTTGAGAATTTTGGTGCTATTAGAGGATTCCCACATTCAGGTCCACATTTTTTATTGTCTACACAGTCTTTTTCTTCAACTTTACATGGTTCATATTTTGGTTTATCGCATCCACAATTATTATGATGATTTGTATTGCATCCACAATCGCAGTCGCAATCACAATCATTATGATTTGTATTACATCCATTATTATGATTTGTATTACATCCATTGTTATTGTTATTATTGCTACATTGTGATTTTTGTTTAGATCCGCAACCCCTGTTTAATTCATCATATTCTTCTACATGTGTTTCTTGTTCAATTACATTATTATCCACTTGTTTGTTTTGATGATTTGCTATTCTTTTTTTATTTTTTTTAAGATCTTGCATATCTCATTATCCTCCCCTTAAATGAATTCTTATATGTGTCTTGGCTTTTTCTAGCCTAATTAATACTATGCATTTAAATTAAGATTTGTTACTTACTTGTACTTTGCTTTAGCTCAAAATAGAATATATTTTTTTAAAATTAATATATATTTACTACAAACAATTTTATAAGGAGGCTATATATGAGTTTTATTAATAACTGCTCTACAATTATTAGACGTTCAACCAAAGATATGTTTAATTTTTATTTAGATGAGAAGCTTTGTTATGACTATTTTAATCAAGAAGGTAATTTGATTTTTTCTACTTCAATAATTGATTTACCTCTTGATTTTACTACTTCTTATTTTTCATTAGACGAGAACGATTCTTTATATGGAGTGTATGCGGATAATGCATTAAAACTACTTGAAATACCTAAAGAAAGTAGTGATTTTATTCAAAGAGATATTGTGACTTATAATTATGAGAATTTTAATATTTTATTTCCTTATATAAAAAAATTTAATGATGATCTTCATATTTTTTATTATGTATATAACAATGCTTCAACTAATGAGTGTGCTTTGTTCCACCATTATCGTCATGATGGTGTATGGCTAGAAAATAAAATAGACTTTATTAATCATGTCGTTTTAGATAACTTCACTGTGTTGTGGATTCAACATTCTCCAGTTATCTTTTATTTTAATTTAGTTAATAGATATGAAGAAATATTCTCATCTAGATTTAATTTAAATACTTTAACTTGGTCTAGACCTATCCAAATAACTAATTCAAATAAAAATAAAATTTATTTATCTGTTCTTAAAGACAATATGAATTTTTACCATTTTACATTTTGCGAAAAGATAGATAATGGGTACGCTGTAAAATATATAAATGGATATTTAATGGATGATAAACTAGATTTAGGTGTCTCTACTTACGTAACTGGACCATCTACTTGCATGTATCCTAGTTTAATAAAAAATGATTCTTCATTATATCTGATGTGGGTTAATTATAATAGATTGAATACTTCTATCTCTACGGATTTAGGAAAAACATGGAGTGAACATGATATAGACGAATTTAGTATTGAAGATGATTTTACTAGAGCAAGATTTGTATCTAACTACAAAGATGATTTGCCTTATAACTCTACGTCTTTATTTACAACACATAACAATGTTGAAATACTAGGATTTAATTAAAAAAAGTGTTGCTAAATTTAGCAACACTTTTTTTAAAAAATCCCAAAACACCGGTGGCTCACGTAAATTCAGACCCGAGATACTCCCAGGTGGGTGACCTGCTAATAACTTTTAACTTCCTATAAAAATGTACAGGCATGTTATCTATTATTAAACTCAGTCTCCCGAACAACATTTGTCGGTTGAATTTAAATAAGCCTTGTCGTATGCTTCAGGATTTCATATTCTTATTATATAATAAAACTAAATATTTTTAAAGTACTTTTATATAGTAATTATCATATTTATTTCAACATTAATCATCATCTTCATCTATGTAGTCTGTATTTTCGTCATTTTCATACTCATCTTCGTATTCATCTTCATATTCATCATCGTCATACTCTTCTTCATACTCTTCATCGTACTCTTCTTCGTATTCATCCTCATACTCTTCTTCATCACTATTATTATCATCTATCCTTAAAAGGCTACCTAATAATTTTAAATTATTCATACTTCCTAAATTGTTTATATTTGCTAGAGAACTTAAACTAAAACCACCTTCTCCAAAATCATCTGGTAAAAACAATTCTGCAAATAAATCTATTTTCTTTTTCATATCTATTGCTTTTTCAATTGAGCCTTTTCTTTTTTCAGGGAATACTTCTAATATTTCCTTTATCATCATATTTTTTTTATCATCTTCATCCATGCTTCTAAAGAAGTTTGTTTCTTCTTCTTGCATATCCTCTATACTGCTAAGTTTTTTGATTCCTTTAACTAAATCTAATACACTTTCAACTTTTACTAATATCTTTTTTTCATCCATAGACATATATTTTTTAGTTCTTGTTATTATCTCCATTCCACGTTCTAAATCTTCGTCACTAAGATCCATTAGCTTTATACCTTTATTTATATCGTCCATATTGAATCCAAACATATTCTCACTTCGCTTTGCATCTTTTTTATTTTTAATTTTTTTAGATGTTTTTGTTTTTGTCAAATCACTTCTTTTTGTTTTTTGTTTCTTAGTTGATGAATTTCCAGTCTTATCAGTTCTTACCTTCTTTGATTTATTTTTATTATCAAATAACGATAGGTCTCCTAATGATATATTTCCGTTACTCAATGCAATCATTCCAAGTATTAACAGTATATTGTTCAATTATCGTCACCCCTTAAAATATACTTCTCCCTCATATATAAAGTATGTTTTCTTTATTATTAGTGTTACTTTTTTTTAATTCTTTTGCATATACATTATCTATAAGAAATTTTATCTATTTAAATGTATCTTTCACAATTTATAAATTATTTCTATATATAAATACTATGAGGTAAATTCAATATATATTATAGAAAGGAGTATTTTTATGAAAAAATTAAACACAGAGGCATTAGAAAAAATGGCTAAACAAAAAAATATAGACAAAGACAAGATAGAAAAGATTGCTAACGATTATAAAGGTAAGTCAGAAAATGAGCTTATGGATGAATTGGTTAACATAGGTAAAAATTTACAAGGAAAAGATGAGGTTATTTCTAAATTCAAAACTTTTTTAGATGATGATCAACGTAAAAAATTAGATGTTATAATGAATAAAATATCTGATGCCGAAGTCCAAACTAAATTAGATAGTAAGAAAAGCAAACAAAAAAAATCTTCTAAATCACCTAATCAAGCAAATGAATCAAATACAACTGAAAAGCACAGCAAAAAAACTAAATCATCTAAAGATAAGTCTGCTTCAAATGAAAATACAAAGTCTTCTATGCCTAACAAAAAAACCAAAAAAATTATAAAAAAAGTTAAAAGATTAAAACAAGATGACTAATTATTACTTTTAGTCTTTTATTTAAAAATATAGCTAGAGTTTATCTAAACTCTAGCTATATTTTCTATAATTTATATTATTTTAGCTTTCTAATTTTAAATGAATATCTTCAATCAACTTATCTTTTATAATCTTTGCATCTGACAACATTTCTTTACAACTATCACTATATGTATCATGCAATTCCCTGTTATCAATTCCCATTAAATTTACTTTCACATTAAGTATAGCACCCTCTAGGCCTGTATATAGCATAAGTGTGCCTACACCGATATCAGTTATTGCATTTTGGTTTCCATGCTTAACTAAGTATTCTAATAGTTCTAATGCTTTAAGAGATAATTTTGCTGTTTTAAAAGGAACATCTATTGAAAATAATGTAGCATCTTGAATAGCATTTTTTCTAAGTTTTATTTCTTGTTCACTTTCTTTTGGCATCTTCATAGCTTTCATAACTTCATTGAAAGATTCAGTATCTTTGTCTATAAGTTCTACTAATTCTTGTCTTATATCTCCAAGTTTATTGAATCTATCTACAAATTCTACTCTTATATCTTCATCTAGTCCTTCATATTTTTTCTTTCCAAAACTTAAATGCGCCATCATCCTAGCTAAGCCTACACCTATATCACTAGCTAGTGCAGCTACCGAGCCCCCACCTGGTGCTGGCGAGTTAGAGTCTACATCTTCACAAAATTCAATTATACTCATATCTATTAGTTTCATAATATTTCCCCCTGTTCATTTATATATTGTTATATATTACTTGTTTATTTTCTACTACTAGCACCCCTTCTTTATATACCTTATCAACGTGGTTTACACCAAAGTGATACATAAGATACTCTATGTTAGGTGCATCAAACACTACTAAATCAGCTTTCTTTCCTATCTCTATAGACCCGATTTCGTTTTGTCTATCGATTGCATAAGCTGCATTTATAGTAACTGCATTTATTACTTCATTTGGTGTCATCTTAAGACCTAAACAACCTAGTTGCATTACGAATTGTAAATTTTCACTTGGACAACTTCCTGGATTATAGTCACTAGATAAAGATAGCGCCACACCTAAATCTATCATTTTCCTTGCGTTAGCATATGATTTGTTTAAATTAAACGAAGTTGCTGGAAGTATGTTTGCTACTACGTTATTTTTTGCCATCATTTTTAATCCGTCTTCACTTGCTGCCATTAAGTGATCTGATGATGTACATTTTAACTTGGCTGATAACTGTGCTCCTCCTAATGATACTATTTCATCTGCATGAATTTTTAGCTTATATCCCATTTCTTTAGCTTTAGATAATATGTATTCCCCTTCTTCTATACTAAATACGCCTTCTTCACAAAATACATCACAAAACTCTGCTAACCCTAATTCTTTAACTTTAGGAAGCATCTGTTTTACTAAAATATCTATATAGCCTTTATGATTTTCCCTATATTCAATAGGAATAGCATGAGCGCCTAAAAATGTATGTACTAAATCTATTGGATGATCTTTATCTAGTTTTTTTGCTACTTTTAGTTGTTTTATTTCTGTATCAAGTTCTAATCCATATCCACTTTTAGCCTCTGCACTTGTAACTCCAAATTCTAACATTCTATCTAAGCTTTTTTTAGCTTTATCATATAATTCTTCACTACTTGCTTGTTTTGTAGAATTAACAGTACTTAATATTCCACCGCCTTGATTTAATATTTCTATATATGGAACTCCAGATAATTTTTTAGAAAATTCATTTTCTCTAGACCCCCCATGCACTAAATGTGTGTGTGAATCTATTAGCCCAGGTGTTACTAAGAGTCCTTTTGCATCTTCTATTTTTGTATAATTATTTATTATATTTTTATAATCATTTTTATTTCCTATTTCTATAATTTTACCATCTCTTATGGCTATATATGCGTCCTCAATTATATCTACTTCATTCATTTCTTGACCTACTCTAGGTCTTCCTAATCCTTTACATGTGACAAGTTTACCTATGTTTTTTATAACCAAATCTACTCTCATATTATCTACTCCATTAAACTAGTTTCTAGTACTTTATCTAAACTAAAATTTTCTAATCCTAAATAATATCCTGCTACGTCTATCAATGCCTCCATTGGACATAACCCCACAACTTCACTTCCTGTAACATTTACTCCATATCGTTTTGCTTCCATTTTTACAGTTTCAAACGCTCTATACATACTTGTTTTAGTATAATCTGTTAGGTTCATAGTTACTTGAGTTATTTTTCTCTCAGGTATTTCTACTGGACCTGCTTTTATATATCTATATCCACCACTTGAAAATCTTATAGTTTTTGCAATCTTACTTGCTATTTCTAAATTTTCTGTATCAAGATTTATATTGTAAGCTATAAGAGGACTTCTCGCTCCTATTGCTATTGCTCCTGCATTTGGATGTTTTTTAGCTTTTCCAAAATCAGGTGCCCAATTTTCATCTTCAAACTTTTTATCTAGTCCTTCATACTCCCCTTTTCTAACTGTAGCTAAATTTTTCCTATCAACTTTAGTTGCAGCCTCTTCATATAAAAACACTGGTATATCATATTTTTGTGCTACTTCTTCTCCTAACTCCTTTGCTAAATTTATAGCATCTTGCATAGTCATATCTTTTATAGGTATAAATGGACAAACATCAGTAGCTCCAAATCTAGAATGTTGTCCCTTGTGAGTATTCAAATCTATAAGATCTTTTGCAACTCCTATTGATTCTAATACTGCGTCTTTTACTTTTTGTGGATCTCCTATTACTGTAACTACAACTCTATTATAATTTTCATCAGCTTCATAGTTTAACAATTTAACTCCTTGTTTTCCTCTTAATGGAGTTACTATCTTTTCTATTTTTTCTAAATCTCTACCTTCACTAAAATTTGGTACACATTGAACTATTGCCATTTTTAAGTCCCCCTTTATTTCTTATAAAATAATATCTTTAATAATGTCACGCTAGCGATACAATTATATATATGTATTTCACGTTAGCGTGAACAAATTAAGATATGTTTAACCTTTAAAATTTACTTTTTTCTATAACTTCATTTATTAAGTCTTCATTTACTATATATGGAAGTGTTATATGGTCTTTTCCTTCACACATTTTATTGTATTCAATAACAGTAGTTATTGAATTTTCATTTCTTGCCCAAGCACGTCTAGCAACGCCACTCATAACATCCCATGGCATAGAAGTTCTTAATATATCATCAACCCTTTGAGAGCCGTCAAGAACCATTCCAAAACCACCATTTATAGATTTACCTATACCAACACCTCCACCATTGTGTAGTGCCACTAAACTCATTCCTCTTGCACAGTTTCCTGCAAAGCAATGAGTAGCCATATCCGCCATTATATTACTACCATCTTTTATATTAGATGTTTCTCTAAATGGAGAATCTGTTCCAGATACATCATGATGGTCTCTACCCAACATTACTGGTCCTATTTCACCTTTTCTTACCATTTCATTAAATTTAAGAGCTATATTTGTTCTTCCCATAGCATCTTGGTAAAGTATTCTCGCTTGAGTTCCTACTACTAATGCATTTTTCTTTGCATCTCTTATCCAAGCCCAGTTATCTCTATCTTGATATCTTCTATTTGGATCTATTATATCCATTGCAGCTTTATCTGTTTTTTCTAAATCTTCCTCTTTTGAACTTAAACAAACCCATCTAAATGGTCCATATCCATAATCAAATAATTGAGGTCCTAATATATCTTCAACATATGATGGGAATATAAATCCATCTTTTTCATCTACTTTATTTTTAGAGATTTCGCTGCACCCTGCATCATAAATAGCTTTCATAAAGCTATTTCCATAATCAAAGAAGTAAACTCCTCTTTCATGTAATTTCTTTATTAACTCAAAGTGTTTTATAAGAGTTTTATCTACTAACTCTATAAACTTAGGTTTATCTTCACTTAATAATCTAGTTCTTTCTTCAAAATCAATTCCTTGTGGACAATATCCTCCATCATATGCTGCATGGCAAGATGTTTGGTCTGAAAGTAAATCTATATGTACATTATTTTCAACAGCATATTGAAGTAAATCTACTATGTTTCCATGATATGCAATTGCACAAGGCTCTTTAGAATTCATATATTTACTTGCTATTTCAAAAGCTTCTTTGCAAGTTTTAGCAACTTTACTTACCCATCCTTGAGTGTATCTAGTTTCTATTCTAGAATAATCAACCTCTGCTATTATACCTACTCCACCTGCTATTTCAACCGCTTTACCTTGAGCACCACTCATTCCACCTAATCCTGATGTTACAAATAGTTTTCCAGCTAAATCAGAATGTTGGTCTATTCCAAGTACTAATCTACCAGCATTAAGTAATGTAGAATATGTTCCATGAACTATTCCTTGTGGACCTATATACATCCACCCACCAGCTGTCATTTGACCATAATTAGATACACCTATTGCAGCTGCTCTTTTCCAATCTTCTTGATTATCAAACATTCCCACCATAAGACCATTAGTTAATATTACCCTTGGAGCCTCTGGTTTTGATTTGAATACTCCTACAGGATGCCCTGATTGAAGTACTAATGTTTGATCTTGTGTTAAAACTTTCAAATATTCCTTAACTACTAAATATTGCATCCAGTTTTGAAATACTTGACCAGTTTCTCCATAAGTAACAAGTTCATAAGGATAAAGTGCTATATCAAAATCCAAGTTATTATCAATCATTACCTGAAATGCTTTACCTTCTGTGCACTTTCCTTCATACTCATCTATAGATTTAGCTTTTAAATTTCCTTGTGGTCTAAATCTATAACCATAAATTCTTCCCATAGTCATCAATTCATTTAAAAATTCTGGCGCTAATTCTTCGTGGTATTCCTCTGGTATATATCTTAGAGCATTTTTTAATGCTAATTTAATATCACTTTGAGATAATTTAGCTTCTCTCTTTGGTGCTCTTCTTGTTCCTTTTATAAACTCTGGTACCTCATTTGGAATGTAATTTATTTTTACACTCATAGATGCTTGTATATCTTTGTTTAAAAGATTTAATGTTTTTTCCATATTTAGACCCCCTAGACTAAATTCTACTTTTCACTAAAATTTCTTCATCAGTTAATAGATTTTCTTCTAATGCTTTTTCTACAGCTTCAACTATTAAATTTTGTTTTATTACATCTTCACATATATTTATGTCTTTATACATTACTCTATCTTTATCTACAAAAGTAGTATGTTCTCTTACAACTTGATATGCTGCATTTGTTCCTACTCCTAAATTTTTCTTACCTCTTAAATCTATTGCTTGTACTGCTCCTAAAATTTCCATTGCTAGTACTTTTCTTGCATTTTCCATTATGTCTTTTGCTTTTCTAGCTGCTATTGTTCCCATAGATACATGGTCCTCTTGATTTGCTGATGATGGTATTGAATCTACACTTGCTGGATGTGCTAAAATTTTATTTTCTGAAACTAATGATGCTGCACTATATTGAACTATCATAAATCCTGAGTTTAATCCGCCTTTGTTTGTTAAAAATGCTGGTAAGCCATGACTTAATGCTGGGTTAACTAATTTTTCTAGTCTTCTTTCTGATATGTTTGCAATTTCTGATAATGCTATTCCTAAAAAGTCAAAGCTTAAAGCCATTGGTTGTCCATGGAAATTACCACCTGATATTACATCTTCATCCTCTGGGAATATTATTGGGTTGTCTGTTACTGAGTTGATTTCTATATTTATTTTATTTTTTACATATTCTATTGCATCTTTACTTGCTCCATGAATTTGTGGTGAGCATCTTATTGAGTATGCATCTTGTACTCTCATATCTCCTTGTTTAGTTGTCATTTCACTATCTTTAACTATTTCTAATATATTTTTAGCTGTATTTACTTGTCCTTTGTGAGGCCTTACACTATGTACTCTTTCATCCATCGCACAAGTTATTGCATTTAATGCTTCCATTGTAAGCCCTAGAGCTACATCTGCTGTTTTTAATAAGTTTATTGAATCATATAGTGTTAACAACCCAACAGATGTCATAACTTGAGTTCCGTTTATAAGTGCTAGACCTTCTTTTGCGCATAAATATTCTAAAACTTCTATACCTGCTCTTTGCATAGCTACCTTAGAATCTAATCTCTCACCTTTATAGATTGCTTCTCCTTCACCTAGCATAGTTAATACCATATGTGATAATGGAGCTAAATCTCCTGATGCACCTAATGAACCTTTTTCTGGTATTATTGGATGAACTCCTTTATTTATCATTTGAATTAAAGTATTTAATGTTTCTATTCTTATACCAGAGTGCCCTTTTGAAAGTGCATTTACTCTTAATAACATTATAGATCTTACTACTTCTTCACTCAAAGGATTTCCAACACCGCACGCATGGCTTATTATTAAATTTCTTTGAAGTTTTTTTGTATCATCTTTTGATATTGCAACATCTGAAAATTTTCCAAATCCAGTTGTAATTCCATATGATACTTTTTCTTTGTCAACAAAACTATCTACTAAATCCCTAGCTATTTTTACTTTATCTAGCGCCCCTTTAGTTAATACTACTTCATAATTATTTCTAGCAACATTAACTACATCCTCTATTGTCAAACTACTTCCATCAACTAATACTTTACTCATAATTTATCCCCCTTGCTATAAATCTAGATACTTGTACTAAATGTAAGCTAACTTATAAATTTTATATTGATTTAATAAGTACTTCTATATCTATGTTTATAAACCTTCACTATTATAATTTTTTGTGTAATAAAAAAAGCATACTACCTATTTAGATAATATGCTTTATGCTTAATAAAAATTATATTTATTTTTTGTCTATAACACTTTCTCTTTCTATTATTCTATATGGTAACTCCATTTTCTTACTTTCTAGTACTTCTTTATTTATAAGTTTTATTACCATTCTCATAGCAACTGCTCCCATATCATATAGAGGTTGGTATACTGTTGTTAATTTAGGTCTATACATTTTAGCTATCTTAACATCATTAAATCCAGCTACTGATATATCTTCTGGAACTTTATATCCAGCATCACAAATTGCATTTATAGCTCCTATTGCAGCTTCATCACCAGTTACAAATGCTGCATCTGGTATTATATTATCATCTAACAATTCTTTCATACTTTCATAACCTTTTTCATAAGTAGTTCCGCCGTTTTTGATTAAGGTTTTGTCTAGCTTTATATTATTTTCACTTAAAGCATCTTCATATCCTGATAATCTTTCCATTTCTAAAACAGTATCATCTTCACTTGTCATTATAAATGCTATTTTTTCATGTCCTTTACCTACAAGATATTTAGTCATATCGTAAGTAGCTTCTTTGTTGCTTGTACTTACTGTATGTATATCATAGTTTCTAGCTGTCT
The DNA here is from genome assembly GCA_947072565.1 of uncultured Peptostreptococcaceae bacterium. GTDB lineage: Bacteria > Bacillota > Clostridia > Peptostreptococcales > Peptostreptococcaceae > Romboutsia_D. The sequence continues at coordinate 151,260 of CAMTIM010000044.1, forward strand.
TACTTATATAAGTTGCTGGTATTCCACAATTTTGAATATAGTTTATATGTTCTTCTTCTACTTTCCAAGAAATCATTACTATACCTTCTACTTGTTTAGCTCTTAGTAAGTTTATACTTTTTAATTCTTGTTCTCTATTAGAATAAGTATTAGCTAATAAAATATCATAATCATACATTTTTGCTATTTCTTCAATTCCGTTTAATATTTCATTTACAAAAGAATCTGATAATTCTGGTACTACTACTCCTATAAGCTTACTCTTTTTTGTTACTAAACTTCTTGCAAGCGGATTTGGAATATATCCTGTTTCCTTTATAACATCTAAAACTCTTTGTTTTACTTCGTCCGTTACTGGCTTTGAATCATTTATAACTCTAGATACAGTAGATATAGAAACTCCAGCTTGCTTTGCTACATCTTTTATAGTTATGTTATTTCTCATGTCAAATCCCTCCTTGTCTTCTCTTTTATTTATTTTAAATTTGTTTTCCTGTTTTCCTGTCTATTAAAATTCTATTTTATCATATTTTTCTGATTATATAAACATATAACTCAAATATTATGTAAATCTTCTTATTTTAAGTTATGTACTTATTTTATATTTTTATTCAATATAATATACTAAATTAATTTTATTTTCTAGCTTAATTTTATATTAAAAATAAATATTGACTTCTTTGTTGTATCATGATAAAGTTTTATTGATATTGATTATCAAAACAAATTGAAAAGGAGTTTCATCATGTATTTAATTTATTCATTACTATTTATAACTGTTTTATCACTATTTTTTACATCTGCTATAAGGAAAAATTCTAAAATATTTTATTTTATAGCTTCAATAATAGCGTCAGGAACAATAATTTATGAAATCTTTAGATTGATATCTGATACAAAATTACAAGGACTTATATTCGATTTTGAAAAAGCTTCTATGAAGGGGAATTTTTCAATAGCCTTCTTTGTATTAGTAATGTTTGCTGGTGCTTTAAATCCTAAATGCTCTATAACAAAAAAATTATTAAGTATAAGAGCTGAATCAGCTATTTTAGGATCTATACTTATCTTGCCTCACGGAATAATGTACTTGGTTCGTTTTATAGTAAAACTAATTAATAATAAGCCTATATCTGCACTATACATTATTTATTTAATAGTTGGGCTAATAGCATTTATTATAATGATTCCATTATTTATTACATCATTAAAAAAATTCAGACGAAAAATGAAATATATCGAATGGAAAAAATTACAAAGATGGGCGTATCCATTTTATCTATTAACTTACATACATATAATACTTGCACTTTTAAATGATGATGAGATTGATATATTGAAGATAAGCGTTTATTCAATATTATTTATTAGCTACTTTATTCTAAAGTTAATAAAAACACGTAAAGAAAATAAATCTGTAAGCACAATATAAAAATTCTTATATTTATTACTATAAGCAATAAAAAAACGTCGGTATTAATACCGACGTTTCTTTTATCTTACTTAGCAGCAACCATCATCTTCACCAAGCATACCACCGCAAGAGCATGTTATTAATAATAATATTAAGAAAGGTATCCATGCCATTATGTCTATATCACACCAACAATCACCAAATGCTAGGAATAAGAAGAATAATACTATTATCCACCAAGCTCCTCCGCCTCCTAAACATCCGCAGTCTCCAAATAATCTATCTAACATAATTAAATCCTCCCTTTAAATAAATTTTACCCCTTAAGATATTTTCTATCTTTAACTATTATATAGTTTGAAATTTGTTACTCAAGACAAGAATCGCAGCTACAAAGTATCAATAATACAATTAGGAAAGGTATCCATGCCATTATATCTACTTCACACCAGCTCTCTCCGAATGCTAAGAATAAGAAGAATAATATTATTATAGTCCAAGTTCCTCCAAATCCTTCTCCACATCCACATCCACCAAAAAGTCTATCTAACATTTTACTCATTTTGCTACCTCCTGTTGATATTTAATTGTTGAGCTTTCGCTCTTACCCTATAGTATGCAACTAAGCTAATTTGTGATAGTGATTTTTAGTATTTTTTTTAGTAAATTTATTGATTTTAAATTTAAAAAAGGTGCAATAAGCACCTTTTTTGTGTTGTTTAGATTAATGAATTAACATCCGCAGTCAAAATTATTATCTAAGCATCCACAATCTCCATCCCCTTGTTGTCCACATGAACATACAATTAATAATAATATTAAGAATGGAATCCAATCAGTTATACATATTTCACTCCAACATTCTTGGAAAGCTAGGAATAAGAAAAATAATACTATTATCCACCATCCACCTCCATCAAAACAATCAAACATTCTAGTTAATTTGCTACTCAAACAAATCCCCTCCCAAATATAATTTGTTTACGACGGTCCTTAGATGTATTTTAAGAGCTTCTTCTGCTCTCTCCTTAACATAATATGTAAAATAATAAAAAGTGTTATTATTTTTATTATTTTTTTTATTTTTATTTTTTTATTTTTTGTAACATTTTTTATAAATTAAAAGAAGCTCAAAACTGAGCTTCTTTTAATTTACTAGCAACAGCCACATCCACATCCACCGTCAAAATCAAAATTAGTTAAAAGTAAAATTAATAATACTATCCATATTAGTGCCATATCATCACAGAATATCCACTCAAGTAGATCTTCTCCTAATAAAAGAATCGCTCCTATTATTAATATTATTATTAATCCACCTCCACCAAGCAGACCTTCTCCAAAGCATCCTCCGAATAAACGAGATAAACCTTGTTCATTTGACATTTTTATGCCCCCTTCTATATTTATAGGTATATACTTATATCATCTACCTAATAAATAATATGTAGTAATATGTAATATTGTTACATATTATTGATTTATAGTTTATATTTTTATCACCTATTTTTTAATAAAAGTTAGTTTACTTTTAAAGCAAAAAAAAAGAAACCTAGTTAGGTTTCTTCAAAGGATTTATTAGCAGCAACTATCATCAAAATTAAATAATAAAAGTATAACTAATATAATCCATATCCAGGCACTGTCATTTTCTAAAAAATTATCTAGTATGTCTGTACATAGCACAAGAAATACTAATACTATTACTATCAGCATCCCGTTGCTAAAAAGGCCATCATTACCTCCTAAAAAACGGGATAATGTATCTTCTAATTTTGCCATGACCTTACCCCCTTAAGTTTAAAATGCCTTTTATTAAATATATATATGTTTATAAATAAATAAGTTACCTATATAATTTTTTGGTTAATTATTAATTTATCTATCTCAGCATCACACAATTTATTGTATTTGCTTACTTTTTCTAAATAAGTAGCTTTATCCTTTTCTGATAATATACTGTCCATCAAGCCATCTATTGATTTTATTTTATACTCTTTATAGCCACTTATTAAAAATGTTGTTTTTGAATTATTTATTCCTTTTTTCAATGTCACTAATCTTGATACATACTCGTCTTTGTTTTTAGCAACTTGGTCTTGTTTTTCTACTACATCCTCTAATATAATATTGCTTTCAACCACATAATCTTTAATCTTTTGCATATCTAACGTTACCGAATTATAGTAAAAATTCCCTATTATTATTAGACATACAGCTACAGATGATATTAGTAAACCTACATATTTCATAACATTTCCTCCTATGTTTAAACTTATATAGTAATTTATATTCTTTTTTTCAAACTTTATTACTTTTTATTAATATTAATATTGAAATATTTTCGATATTATATTAAACTACTATTAAATTTAGAAAACGGTTTAGGAGGGTAAAATTATGTTTAAAAAAATACAATCAATAATAGCAGATCAATTAGGGATAGATAAACTAGATAAAATTACTATGAATACATCTTTAATAGATGATTTAGAAGCAGATTCTTTAGATGCGGTTGAAGTTATTATGGCTCTTGAAGATGAGTTCGGTATAGAAATACCAGATGAAGAAGCAGAAAACTTTAAAACAATTGGAGACATATTCAAATATATAGAAGAAATCAAATAAAAATACCGAGCATTAGTTTGCTCGGCTTTTTCTATTTAACAGCAGAAATCATCATCACAACAATCATTATTGTTGTTAAACATAAATAATAAAAATACTACAAGTATTATCCAAATCCATGAATTATTTTGTTCAAAGAAACATTCTAATCCACCATTACTATTCATGAATAATAAAACTACTGCTCCTATTATTAAAAATAACATAATTGGGTTATCATCCATGCAATCAAACCCCCTAAAAAGTCCTTTTAATTGGTCCATATATATTAAACCGCCTCCTGACATTATTTTACTAACTTATTTATGTCACAGTTGAAAGTCTAATATATATATATGGTTATTTGTTAATTATAGTGCTTGTATAACTTATTTTTCTTCATAAAATCTAACATTTTTAATAGTTATATTTATACTACCATCAGGGTTTTGCTTTACACTATATTTCATAGCATCTTCAAAATTTTCTAAGTCCCCTTTTATATCAAATCCATTATCTGTTTTTATACTTCTTTTTTTAAGTTTCTTCTCTACCCATTTTTTATCTATACTGAATCCTTCTTCTAATCCTTTGTCTTCCATATGTTCTTTAAAACTATCTTTTAAGTCTTTATCATTCATAGAACTTTCAACAAATTCATGTATATCTATTGATTCTTTTTCTTTTAGAGTATAGTTTAGTATACTTCTAACATCTTCAGCTTGTTTTATATCTTCACTTAATGCATTTGTTATCCAGTTTTCTGCACTATTTTTAAATACTTTAGTTTTATGTTTATCATCATCTATTCTTTCGGCATCTAAAAATTCTTTTATGAATTTAGATTCGTTTTCTTGTTTTTCACAGTCTTTGTCTAAAAGTCTTAAATGGAACTCATCATTCACTCCACTAATACCAACTATTGCGCATTGTTTTTGTCTACCTGTTTCAGGTATTCCTATTTCATTTGAAATCATTTGTATATTAAACTTATCATCTACAAACTCAATAGAATGAGTATATAATTTTTTATAATCTAGCTTTAATATAGCTATATATTTCTCATCTTTAACAGTATATAAACAAATAGCTAAATCACAAGAATCTATTTCTCCATTTATTTTCATAATTTCAAATAGATATGATGCTATTTCCTTAGAGTTTTCTAAAAAAGTACTTTCATCATATATACTTTGTTCACAACAATTTTTTATAGTATTATTATTATAATTTTTGAAAACACCTTTTCTTAAATCATCATCTTTAGTAACTCTTTTTATTACCTTTTGGAAGAATTTATCTACCTCTGGGTTTATTTTACCTTCATAATCATTTAGTATTGGAACGTCACTATTTTTATCTAGTACATGTATTATAAACTTATGTATTATCATTTTTTTCTCCTTATAATATATTATTTACTTTAATTTTTCTATTAATTCCTCTATATCCATAGGCAACTTAGCTATAAACTCTAAGTTTTCTTTAGTTCTAGGTTGGTCAAAATCTAAGCTATATGCATGAAGTGCTTGTCTATTTATAAGATTTTCATCTACATATCCATATAGTTCATCACCTATTATACCATGACCCATATATTCCATGTGAACTCTTATTTGATGGGTTCTACCTGTCTCTAGCTTTATTTCTAATACAGTTGCATCATTTAGTCTTTCTAAGACTTTGTAGTGCGTTACAGAGGCTTGTCCTCTTTCATCTACAACTCTTTTTATACTATCTTCTGTCGGTCTATATATTGGTTGATTTATAGTTCCCTTATCATCTTTAACAGTACCTTTAACAACTGTTATATATTTCTTTTGTACTTTATCATCGCTCATATCTTTTGATAATATATGATGTGCATAAGCGTTCTTTGCAATAATTACAAGACCTGATGTATTCATATCTAGTCTATTTACAAATCTCACCTTGATTTTTTCATCTTTTTTTATAATATAGTCTGTTATTCCATTAGCTATTGTATTGTTGTAATGACTTTTAGTTGGGTGAACTACCATAAATGGAGGTTTATTTACCATTATTATATCAAAATCATCATATAATACTTCTAAATTTAAATCTTGAGGCTCAAAATTAGCCATATCTTCTTCTATTTTAACTTCTATCAAATCTCCAATTTTTATTTTAGTACTAGGTTTTTTAAATTCTTTATTAACTAATACGGTCTCTTCTCTTTTCATTTTAGATAAAGATCTTACTGAGAAGTTTAATTTATCTAACAATATTTGCTTTAATGTTGAATCCTCATTACTAGTGTATGATATAAGGTTATATTTTTGATTTTCTTTTTTAAACAACTGTGCACCTACTTTCTTTTGAATAATAACATTATCTATTTTATACTATTTTTTAATAATAGATAAGGACTTTTCTTCATTTAATTTTAAAATAGTTTAATACCTAACACTTTTTAGTTTATACAGCAAACTATTCTAATTAACTTACTTATCTACTAATGATTTATCTATATATATGTAAATACTACTTATGTATCTTTAAAGTAACATGATACCTCCTACATTTAATATATTTGTGTTTAATAAATTGCAAATAATTTTGCTGAATTATGCTATAATACAAGGTATAAAGGGGTGCAAATATGACAAGAATTATAACTATAAATTCAAACCAAGTTCATAAGTCTCTTGAGACTAAAAAACTACTAACTGAGAAACTATTAAATGTGGGATTTGAAGTAAGCTATGATTTTCATCCAGATGCAGAACTTATTATATCTATAGGCGGGGATGGTTCTTTTTTAAAGACTATTCATGATTTTGATTTTCCTGAAGTCCCTGTGGTTGGAATAAATACAGGACATCTTGGATTTTTTCCAGACATTTCTCCTGATAACATAGATGCATTTATTGAAGCTTATTTAAAAGAAGATTATATTATACAAAATATACCTCTTATAGGTGCTAGTATTTGCACCAATACACATTGTTTAGACGTATTTGCTGTCAATGAAGTAGTTGTCAAAGGTGATAAATCTAGAACTATACACCTTAACTTAAAAGTAAATGATAAACATATACAAAAATTCAGTGGCGATGGTATGATTATATCTACACCTACCGGCTCCACTGCTTATAATTATGCAGCTGGTGGAAGTATTGTTGACCCAAGCTTAAGCCTTATGCAGCTTACTCCACTTTATCCTATAAATACAAATGCTTATAGAAGTTTTACTTCAAGCATTATTTTTTCTAGTGAATCAATAATAACTATAGACCCTGAATATAGATTTGAAAATTCTATATTAATAGTTGTCGATGGTGTTGAACATAGATATAGCCAAATTTGTGATATAAAAATATTTGTATCTCCTATAAGGATGAATTTGCTTAGAATGTCAGACTATGAATTTTGGAGTAGAGTTTCCGAAAAATTTTTATAATACGTAGGAGGAATTTATATGAAAATAGGTGTAATGAGTGATACTCATGGAAGTTTATTATATTTTGAAAAAGCTTTAGATACGCTATCAGAGTGTGATGTTATTTTACATGGTGGTGATGTATTATATCACGGACCAAGAAATGATATACCTGAAGGTTACAATCCAAAAGGTCTTATTGAAAAATTAAATAGTCTTAACAACATACTTATAGCTAGAGGTAACTGTGATGCTGATGTAGACCAAATGGTTATAAATCATCCAATACAAAGTCCTTATGTTATGAGTCAATTTGGTGAGGTTAGAATAGTTATGACTCATGGATATACAGATTCTAAAGAAGATACTATAAAAAATGCTAAAAATATGGGTGCTGATATACTTATACTTGGACATACTCATGTTAAAGAATTATACTGTGATGAAAATTTAGTAGTCTTAAATCCAGGAAGTACTTCTATCCCTAAGGATAAAACTCATTCTGTTGCGATAATAGACATAGAGCAAACTGATGATGAACTTGATATGGACTTTAATTTAATAGATATAAACACTAAAGAAATTATATCTATAAATAATTAGCAATAATAAAAATAAAATTTATTTAATATTATAAAAAGAGGTTATCTAAAATTTTAGATAACCTCTTTTGTTATTTTATATATTCTTATCTTTGTGCGTACTTTTCTGCTATCTTAACTATAAGTTGAGTACATTTTTCCATAGATTTTACTGGTATACACTCATTTTTACTGTGGAAGTTTAATCCTCCTGTAAATATGTTTGGACAAGGAAGTCCCATAAATGATAATCTAGCTCCATCTGTACCACCTCTTATTGGTAATATAAGCGGCTTGATTCCAACTTCTTTCATAGCTTCTTCTGCAATATCTACTACAAATTTAACTGGCTCTACTTGTTCTCTCATGTTGAAGTATTGATCATTTAAATCAATAGATATTCTTCCATCATATCTTTCATTTAACTTGTTTATAGCATCTTGCATATAAACTTTTCTAGATTCAAACTTTTCTCTATCATGATCTCTTATTATATAAACCATAGTAGCATTTTCAACATTTCCATTTATATCATTTAAATGATAGAATCCTTCATATCCTTCTGTAGTCTCGGGTCTTTGGCTTGCAGGGAACATATTTGATATTTCTGTTGCTATATGTAGTGCGTTAACCATTTTATTCTTTGCTGCTCCTGGATGCACGTTTCTACCTTGTATAGTTATTGTAGCTGCTGCTGCATTAAAGTTTTCGTATTGAAGTTCTCCTTCTATACCACCATCTATAGTGTATGCATATTTAGCTCCAAATTTTTCAACTTTAAATAAGTCTGCTCCTCTTCCTATTTCTTCATCTGGAGTAAATCCTATTTTTATATCTCCATGCTTTATTTGAGGATTATCTATTAAGTATTCTATCGCAGTAACGATTTCCGCAATCCCAGCTTTATCATCTGCACCTAATAATGTAGTACCATCTGTAACTATTAAATCTTCTCCTGTAAATTGTGCAATTTCTGGATAATCAGCTACTTTAGTAACTACGTTTAATTCTTCGTTTAATACTATATCTTTTCCATCATAATTTTTTACTATTCTAGGTTTGATATCTTTTCCACTAACATCTGGTGCTGTATCTAAATGAGATATAAATCCTATTGTATCTACACCTTCAGTATTACCTTTTAATGTAGCCATAACATAACTGTTTTCATCTACATTTGCATCAGTTAATCCTAACTCTTTTAATTCTTGTACTAAATAGTTAGCAAAAAATCTTTGACCTTCACTTGATGGGCAGTTTTCATTTTTAGGATCTGCTGTTGTGTCAAGTGTAATGTATTTTAAAAATCTTTCTGATACTTTTTCTCTCATAATCTTTTCCTCTTTCCTTTGTTTTATTCATTAGTAAATATTATATTACATTTAATTAATTCCATTATATTACAAAATAAAGTTAAAGTATACATTGTTATTAAAATACTAATATTATCCTTTTATATATGCACTATAATCCAATATAAATTAATTTATTAAAGCATATTAAGATTATACATATTTTAAATAAAGCAAAACACTGCTATTAACAGTGTTTTGTTTTATGTGAAAATTCTTATTTTCTTTATTCTATTTTTATCTAAGCTTTCTATACAAAACTTTATATTGTCAACTTCAATTACTTCATTTTCTTCAGGTAACCTTCTTAAGTGACCTATTATAAATCCACCTATAGAATCAAATTCCTCAGACTCTAATTTAACTCCTATAAGCTCATTTACATCAGTAATTTTTATACTTCCTTCAACAATGTATTCGTCTTCTTTTATTACTATAATGTCTTGCTCTTCTTCATCAAATTCATCTTCTATATCTCCAACTATGACTTCCACCAAATCTTCTATAGTTATTAAACCAGCTGTTCCTCCATACTCGTCTACAACTATGGTCATTTGACTTTTTTCAATTTTCATTTCTTCAAGAAGTTGAGTAATTTTCTTAAACTCATAAGTAAAGAATGGTTCTCTTATATAATCTTTGATATTAAAATTAGCTATTTCTTCATCAGTTAGGAATATTACATCCTTTATGTTAAGTATACCTATAATATCATCTATGGAATCATTATATACTGGCATTCTGCTTAGTTTTTCATCTTTAAACATTTGTATTATCTGATCATATGAGTCTTCGCAGTCTATAGCTACCATATCTAATCTTTGTACCATAGCTTCTTTTGCTTGCATATCACCAAATTGGAATACATTATTTATTATTTGTCTTTCTTCTATTTGTAGTACTCCTTCTTCATGACTTACATTAACCATAGCTTTTAGTTCTTCTTCAGTTATATATGGTTGAGTCCCTTTGCTTTTAATTCCAAACATTTTAAATATGACATTTGTAATTATATTAAATATCCATACAACAGGAGTTAATAAAAATATAATTAACTTAATTGGTCTAGATACTAAAATAGCTATTTTTTCTGAATTATTAGCTGCTATAGTTTTAGGTGTAATTTCTCCAAATATTAGTACCAATACAGTCATAACAGCTGTTGCAATAGGTACACCTTGTTGCCCATTCATTAAACTTATAAACAATGATGTAGATATAGATGTTGCTGCTATATTTACAACGTTATTACCAACTAATATTGAACTTAATAGTTTATTTGGATTTTCTATTAACTCACTTACTAACTTAGCACCCTTTACTCCATCTTCTTTCATATACCTTATTCTTATCTTGCTTAGTGACATTAATGATGTTTCAGATGCTGAGAAAAACCCTGAAGCTATAAGTAATACCACTAAAATTATAATTTGAATCATAATACTGGCCGATTCCAACCGTTACCACACCCCTATTTTTATGTCTTTTATGTTAATACATTATAGCACATTTAAGTATTGTTGGTAAATAATACAACTAACTGATAAGTTATAGTTCATTAAATATTATTCCCTAATAACCATTATAAATATTTACATGATTATTTGTTATATATAGGATAAACAATGTATATTTTACTTAAATACATATAACTTTCGCCATAATATTACTTTTTTAGATTTTTTTTAAAATTATTTAATTATATTGTGTCACTTTTTGTACTTTTTACATATGTTATATTAAGAGAAGCTTAAAAATAAAAAATAGTTTCTCTTAACAAAATAATATGAATATAAAAACTCCTGTTAATATTCTAATTAATGATCGGATATAAAAAAAATACCCCCCCATTTTAGCCACCTATTCTTCCCCCCCTTGAATAGGTGGCTTTTTTTATTTATTTTAACTATACTCTATTTTAATCTTAGAACCACTTCCTGCGACGCTATCTGATACAACTAATTTAATTGGAACTCTATTTTTAAGTTCTTCCACATGACTTATTATTCCAACGCTTAATTTATCACTGTGTAACCTTTCTAAAGATTGCATAACAACCTCTAATAATTCATTGTCAAGAGAACCAAATCCTTCATCTAAGAAAAAGAATTCTAAAGGTGAATTTCCCTTTAGTTGAATCTGAGATGATAATGCTAGTGCAAGTGATAATGAAGTTAAGAAAATTTCACCGCCAGATAAAGTATCTATGCTTCTTCTTTGGCCTCCATTGAAATTGTCTCTTATTACAAAATTCAATGTAGAATCTATTTCTAAATCATATCTTCCTTTAGTTATATCCTCTAGTCTCTTTGATGCCTCTAATGCTATATACTTTAATTGATTAGTTGCTACATATTCTACAAACCTATTGCCTTTTACTACTTCATCTAAATCTTCTAGCAAATCTACTTTATGCGAAACAGCTTTAAGCTCTTGGTTTAAATCTTTTACTTTTACCAAAGATTCTTTTAATGTGTTTAGTATATTTTGTTTAGCACCTATCTCTTTTGATATACGCCCTATCTCTACTTTTAAGTCATATATATTATTTTTAAGTTCTTCAAAATCTTCTTCTTTTACTCTTTTACCATATAGATTTTCTCTTAACTCTGTAATTTTTAGAGTTAATATTTTCTCATGTTCTTCATATTCAGTTATTTCATCACTAAGCCTTCTAACATGATCTGGCTCTAGTAATGATCGTTTTACAACATATATACTGTCAAATTTATTTTCTAGAAGTAGCTGATTTAAGGTATCAAACTGTACTTTATATTGTTCTCTTGCTGTTTTTAACCTTCCATCAATATTTGATTTTTCAGCACTATATTTATCACATTCTACTCTTTGCTCTTCTAACTTTTTCTTAGTAATCTCTTCTTGACTTATTAATCTATTTATAGTTAATTCTAGATTTTCTAAAACCAATTTTGAAGATTCACCTTTTGTAATACTTAAAACATCACTATTTTTTTCTTCTCTAACTTTTCTTTTTTCACTATACATTTCTCTGGATTTCATTAATTGTAATTCAGTTTCATGCAAGCAATTTTGATATTTTTTAATTTCTATTTCTATATCATCTTTATTTTGAACTATATTTAAATATTCACTATTTAAGTCTTCTATATTTTTTTCATTTTTATTTATTTCTTCTACCTTACTACTTAAATCTTGTATTTTAATTATAGCTTTAAGACCTAAATATTCTTCTTTTACTTTTCTAATTTTATTTTGTAATATTTCTAAATCTTCTTTAAGTTCTTTAACAGAGTTTTTATATGTGTTTATACTTTCTTGTAATTTCAATTCTTCTTTTTCTACATAACTTTTTTCTTCTCTTAACTTTTTAAGCTTTAATTCAGTTTCATCTTTGTCTTTTTGCCATCTTTGTACACTCGATTTTAGTATTTCTAGTTTTCTACTTTCATCCTCTAATTTTTTAGTTAAATCACTAGATTTATTTGTACCTATTCTAGATTTTAATTCTTCCATCTCTTTCATTTTTATCTTCTCAGCAGATAAATGTTCACTATTTCTAGATTTTAATTCTTCTATATTATTTTTTATAAACGCTTCTTCTATTTTTATTTTTTCCAGTTTTGATTTACTAAATTCTATTTTTGCATCATTATTGCTATCATCTAAATTTTCATGATGTCTTGATCCACAAACTGGACAAGCCATATTCTCTCTTAACTCTTTTCTAAGTTCATATGCTAAGTTTAAATATCTTAATTTATCTATTTCTTTTTCTAAATCTATCCTATCTCTTTTAACATGTTCTAGCTTATCAATAGATATATTTATTTCTCTTTCAATATGATACTTATTTTCTAATAAGCTATTTAATTCCATTTGTAGTTTATTTTTTTTATGTTCATCTTCTTTTGTGATTTCTACTCTAGATTTTAATCCTGTTATATATTCTGTTTTATTTACTATCTCATCATTTTCTCCTGGAGATTTTTTTAATAAACTTTCTTCGTGTATTTCTATTTCATTTAGTTTACTTTGTATTATATTTTTATCTCTTTGTATATATCTTATTTTTAAATTTACTTCATCTAAATTTTTAGATATTTCAATTAACCTATCGCTTTTTATATTTTTTTCTTCTAATAACTTATTATGTTCTTTTTCTTTTTCATAAGCCAAAAATATTTTTTGCTTTAAATCAGCTCCAATTTTCAAGCTATTTATTTTAATTTCTAAGTCTTTTACACTTTTAGATATTATATTTTTTTTGGATTCATAATCATTTTTAGTTTTTTCTAAAGTTTCTTTTTCTTTATTTAAGTTATTACCTTCTTCTTTTATTTCTTTTAATTCCTTATCAAGTAATACTAATTCTTCTTCTAATTTTAATGCCCTTTGCACCTTAGTTTTTTCTTCACTTAATTTTGGCATCTTTTCATTTTTTAATAAATAAGCTTCTTCATACTTATTTCTTGTTATTAAAAGTTCTTTACTTAAAATATCTAGTTTTTTTTCTATAGTTTCGCTATTGTATGTATCTTCACTTACTTGCTTTTCAAGGCTTTGAACAGAAATTATATATGGATTTATTTTTTCAGCATTTATAGCATTTTTTAATTGTATAGCTTTATCATTTATTTCTACACTTTTTAAATCTAAGTCTCTTTTTATTTTTTCATAAGAATCTAATTTTGTTTGCTTATCATAAATTTCACTACTGTGTATATAATTTTGTTCTTTTAATTCTAATTTTTTGTTATTATCTATTTCTAAACTTTTTAATTCTTCTAACTCTTTTTCTACATCATTATAATATTCTTCATTTACATCATCATATTGACTAAGTTTTGTTTTTATATCTCTTAAAATTTGTAATTGTGTATTTTTTCTTTTTCTTACTTTATTAATTAACTCTGTCCCATATTTTTCTAAATTAAATATTCGCTCTAACATGTCACGTCTTTTGGATCCTGTTAGTTTCAAAAAATCATCAAATTTGCCTTGAGGGAGTACTACTGATCTTGTAAAATCATTTGCAGTTAGACCTGTAATTTTAATTATCTTTTCATTAACATCATAAACTTTATCAGCAAGTACAGCTACTGTATCATCACTGTTTATTTGTACTAATCTAGCATGTAATGTTTTAGTGCCTAAATCATCTCTAACAATAGTTCTGTCTACTATATATCTTCTTTTATTATTTTTACTTCCTATTTCAAATTCATATGATATTATAGCTTTTTCACAGTTACTATTTATAAATTCCTTTGTATCCCTTGATATATTTCCATACATAGCTATAGTGATTGCATCAAGTATAGTAGATTTTCCACTACCAGTATTTCCAAATATACCAAATAAACCTCGATCTGTTAATGTTTCAAAATCTATAGTTGCTTTATCTATATAACTATTTAATCCGCTTAATTCTAATTTAATTGGTTTCATTTTCACTATCACCTTCTTCATTTATTATGTCTAAAAATAAGTCCATAAGCTCCCCTTTAGGCTCTAGGTTTCTACTAAATTCATAAAAATCTTTAAACATCGCTCCCATAGATTGTTCTTTATTATCTATGTGACCTTCTTCAGATTTTGATGTTATTATCGGTTTTATTTCTATAATGTCTTTTAGGGTTTCTTTCATTTTCTTTATGCTTGATGGAGATATTGTTCCATTTGTTTTTATTTCAAAATAAGACCATATATCACGATTTTTATTTTCTTCGCATATTTTTAAAGCCTCTTCTATTGAACTGCATTTAAATACTTCTATCGGTTTATAATTTCCAAAATATATTTCTTCTATATTAGGCTTCTTACCTGGCTTAATGTCTACTATATACGCACCTTTTTTACAAGTTCTCTCACTTTTACTGTATTGTATAGGCGATCCTGCATAATAAGCATTTACTCTATGAGATGCTTTTTGCTGTTTATGTAAATGCCCAAGCGCTATATATTGAGCTTTGGTTGGTAAATCATTTTTTTCAACTATCAAACTTCCACCTAATTCTATTGGTCGTTCTGAATCTGTGCTTTCTCCACCACTTACAAAAATATGAGATACTGCTATATTTATAGATTCTTTTTCAAAGTTTGATTCTAAGTCTTTAAATATATCTCCAATTTTTTGAGAATAAGTTTGCTTTACTTCTTCACTGTTTTGTAGTATTACTTCATTGAGTCTTTTTTCGTTTGGATATGGTAGTGTTATTACTACTATTTTTTCATTATTGATTTTTAGCTTTATACAGCCCTCTTTAGCCTCTACTATTTCAAATCCATCGTACTTTGAAACTTCTGTGCTACTTAATGGGTCTGCAAGTATTATAATTCCTTGTTCATGTGCTAAAGGTGTTACTGCTGATAGCCTTTGTGAGTTATCATGGTTTCCACTTATTATAAGAACACATCTTTTTCCATTGTTTGCAAGCCTTGAAACTGTTTTATAGAATAGTTTTTCTGCATGTGATGGTGGATTTGCTGAGTCGTATATATCACCTGCAATTATTACCATATCTATATTATTTTCATTTACTACCTTTATAAAGTCTTCACAAAACTTTATTTGTTCTTCTATTCTTGAGTTACCTTCTAGGCTTTTTCCTAGGTGCCAATCAGATGTATGAATAAATTTCATTGTTACCTCCATGTGTACTTAAATAAACCTTCTTTAGTATTATTATAGGAAGATTTATTGGTAAATTTAGCATATTGTTTTATAGTTTGATTATATCACAAAAGGAAGATGTCTAAACATCTTCCTTATTGTGTAATATAGCTGCTTTATTATAAATATTTATGTTTATTTTATCCCTTTATCAATCATTTCTTTAATCATACCTTCAAATCCAAAACTATTATACATAAATAACACTATATCAAAATCACTTTTTTTAATAATATCTTCATATGTCATATCTAAATTTTCTATATATCTAGGGTCATATGCGCTTGATAAGAGTCTCTAAAAATAAGTATTTTTTATCTATTAACGCATCTTTATTTTTAATTTCTAACATATTAGTTTCTAATCCTATAATTTTTAGAAATGAGCTGTTCCACTTTAAAATACTAAAACTATATTTCATGGGTATTATACTTGTTAAAAATTGAGCTAATGAGTCCTCCATGTATTTGTAAAACAATTTATAAAAAGAAGAATAGTATTGCATTGTATTGTTTACATATGCATGTCAAGAATAATTTATAAACACTTAATATATAATAACACATAGAGGAGTGATATTATATGAAAAAGAACACCATATACTTATTGTTATTTACAGCAATTATCTGTATTAATTTATATAAGTTAGTTGATTTAAATAATACATCACCTGTATTTCGTGATACCCAAAACAATACATCCTTAGAATTGATGTACTTTAACAAGTGGAAGGGCAAGTCATGGATAACTTTAGGCGATAGTATAACAAGGGCTAATGGATATCAGGATAAACTTAAAAATATATTAGGATTTTCGAGAATTGATAATATTGGTAAAAATGGTCAAACAATGGCCTACCAATCTAAAAATAAGTCAACATATACAGCTGGAAAGATAATCGATTATAAATCATATGATTTGGCGACAATTTTTATTGGAACTAATGATTTTAGATATAATAAAAAACTTGGAAAAATTAAAGCTAGTGGAAGTTCCAAATTTGATGAAACTACCTTTACAGGTTCATATCAGCTATTAATAGAGAAAATATTGTCATCAAATCCTGGTATAGATTTAGTTTTGATTACTCCGCCCCAAAGAATTCGTGATGGATATGATATTAACTTTATTAATGATGTTGGAAGTAAGCTAATAGATTATGTAGATGTTGTAAAATCTTTAGGTGAGATATATTCAATTCCTGTATTAGATTTATACTCTGAAGGTGGGATAACAAAAGATAATATTAATACATTTACAAGAGATGGTCTGCATCCAAATGATATTGGATATGAGCGCATATCAGAAAAAATGTATAGATTTTTATTAAACATATAGCAAAGAGAGAAGATTAACTCTTCTCTCTTTGTTCTTTCATCACATCTATCATCATTTTAAAATCTGTTGTATTATACATAAACATGACTAAATTAGCATCACTATCTCTTATAATATCATCAATAGATATATCGAGTTTTTCAACATATCTAGGGTCTACTAGTTGCACCTCTGAGAATATATCCGCGAATAACCATGATGTAGGAGCTTGATATGAATCTCTTATGATAAGTATTTTTTTATCAGATAATGCATCTTTATTTCTAATTTTTAAAATAGAGCAAGCATTACCATACATATATGCACCACCATATAGAATTTCATCTTCATTTTTACGAGTAGCTACAAAGTCCTCTTCTTTACCTTTAATCTCTGTTATTCCATCAAATTTATAATATTCATAATTAGGCTTATCTTTTAGATGAACGTATGAAATAGCTTCATCTTCTTTTACTAAGCTATTTAAATTTTTATTGTAACTTCCTAGAAAATGTCCTTTATTAAGCATTGTTTGAGTATAATTGTTCCAAGAAATATTATTTACTATCTTCATATCTTCAACTATACATTTAAAGCCTTCATAAGCTCCTATTCCATTCCAGTGATGGTCTGTCTTAAAATACAAATCTTCTCGCTGAGATTCATTAAATTCTTTTAAAAAATGTTCACCTACATCTATAAAGTTTATATTCTCTAAATCTAAATAACTTTTAAAAGCATTTTTGTTATCAAGAGCATTTTTTAGTCCATCAGTATGTTTTGGGTATAAATGTGTTAGCATACTTTCTTTATGTGGAGTAGAAGTATAATAAACTTTTTTATTTGAATCAGTTGCTATTTTAGACAATTCATTTATTTCATTTGCTGCATCTTTCAATTCTTTTTCAGACATTACTTTTGATGGTGTTGGCATAATCCAGTTCTCATCTAATAAATAATAGTTTTTAATTTTGTCTTTACCAAGAGCTATTTGTGCCTTAGAGTATATTTCAGATAACTCTTCTCTAAATGGGAACTGATCTGAAAAATAACTTTCAAATTTAGTTGTATATTTTCCAGATTCAACATCTTGTAGAGTTGGTTTTTGAGCCAATGTTCTATTTTCAGATGCACTAATTTCTTTATCTTTACTTATTATATGTATAAAGAATATTCCCATTATTATAGCTATAAAAGGAAGCGATATCCATTTTGATTTTTTTTTATTCATTTTAATTTCCTCCCCTAAAATCTGAAATATAAAAATGGATTATATGTAGAATTTATCAACATCACAACTATTATAAACATTAGTGACACTAAAAAAGTTGAATGAAGTCCATATATAAAATCACTTTCAACCAGCTTTTTAATTTTTAATTTTAATATTGATTTAAGCTTAGGTATTATAGGCGTTGCAAATATAATAGCTAAAATTATAATATATCCAGACTCATTTATATAACTAACAAACGAGTAATTGTATATTGAATTTGAGCCAATCCCAAATAAAACTTTTATAAATTGAGATGCTTGTACTATATTTTCTGATCTAAAAAATACCCATCCAATCATTACTAATAGTAATAAGTATATATGTCTAAATATCCGTGGCGCCTTTTTTAGTAATTTATCTAAAAAGGCTTTTTCTATACCAATTAAAATTCCATAATATATCCCCCATGTAAGAAAGGTCCAGTTCGCTCCATGCCATATTCCTGTTAAAGACCATACCACAAATAAATTTCTATATTGCTTAATAGGAGAAACTCTATTTCCACCTAAAGGTATGTATACATAGTCTTTAAACCAACTGCTTAGTGATATATGCCATCTTCTCCAAAACTCAGATACAGACTGTGATATGTATGGATAGTTAAAGTTTTCAAGGAAATCAAATCCAAACATCTTACCAAGACCAATGGCCATATCGCTATAACCGCCAAAATCAAAGTATATTTGGAGTGAATAACATATTATTCCAACCCAAGCTTCTGATATAGATAAGCTAGCTATATTTGTTGAAAATACACCATCAGCTATTAATCCAAGCTGATTTGATAAAATAACTTTCTTTGCTAGTCCACATACAAATCTGTTTACTCCCTCTGCAAACTTTTCACAAGAGTGGCTTCTTTTGCTTATTTGTTCATCTACTGTCTGATACCTTACGATAGGACCTGCTACAAGTTGTGGAAATAAACTTATATAAAGTGCTAAATCAAATATATTTTTTTGTACTCTTCCGTCTTTTTTATATACATCGATTACATAACTCATTGTTTGAAATGTGAAAAATGATATTCCCAAAGGTAGCGCTATGGTTGGTATGTTTATATTAATGTTAAGTAAATTATTGGCATTGTCTACCAAAAAATTGCTATATTTAAATATTACTAATCCCGAAATATTAAAAATAATTGATATTATTAACCATGTTTTCTTTTCTTTTTGATTATTTGAAGCTACTTTAATCCCAAATATATAATTAAAAAATATTGATCCTAACATTAAAAATACATATTTTGGTTCTCCCCAAGCATAAAAAAGCAAACTAGCAATCAATAATACGATATTTTTAAGTTTCTTATTAACTAAATAATAAAATATAAGTACTATTGGTAAAAATAAAAATAAAAACACTAAACTGCTAAAAATCATATAATACCCCCTTCATATTTATGTATAAATTAAGTGTATATCAATAATTTATCTAAATATTTTTTTTAAATTAATTGTGCGTTTTTTGTTATATATTCTTAATAAAGAATGGTTTTTGTTATAAACTTGTAATAAACAAACTTATAATTTAATATTTATTTTTGTGAATTTTATTACTTACCTCACTTATAAAACGAGTTTTATCTATAAAAAGTTTTATTTTTAACACATTTTTTCATTAATTTTTTTCATAACTTAAAAAGGTACTATCTTATACAGTTAAAAAATATTACTTTTTTAACTGTATAAGATTTCACAATAAGAAAATAGTTTTAGTCAAATGTATAATATTGTCTTACATAATTGGGCATTTATTGTATCTAAAATGTTTATCTCAATCTCACCTTTACGCTTCATTTCTAAGACCTTCTATTATACTTAATTTTGAAATTCTATTTTTTGCTAAATATCCAGCAATTAAACATATCAGTATCGCTGCTACCCCAAACTGAATTATTTCTACTACAGGCACCTTAAATTCATATGCTTGTTTAATGCCCATTCCTTGAGAAAAAACTTCATTTGCTTCTTGCATATGTTTATAAGTATCATAACTAGAAAATAATCCAGCTATTATTGAACTTAAAACGCCATATATAATGCTTTCTTTTAGTATCAATTTTTTAATATTTTTCATACTCATCCCAATAGCTCTTAATGTTGAAATTTCCTTAACTCTAATCATTATATTTGTTATAACTATACAAGCTATATTTATAGATGATATAACCATTGTAAGTGCTACACTCACTAATACCTCTTTTTTAAGTTTTTCATTTCCTTTAGTAGATATTTTCCTATTTTCATACTTACTTTTCATTTCCTTAAAATCATCTTCATTTATTATTTTTTTTACCTTTGAAACGACTTCTTCTTCTTTATCCTTTTGTAATTTTATAGATATATTATTAAAGCCTTTTTTACCTGTTAAATTCTCAAAACTACTTTTATCTAATATAACTTGGAAGTTTGAGTCCATTCCACCTTCACCATTTATAATATAGTCAGGGTTTAATAATCCTTTTACTTTAATTTTTTGATTAACATATTTTACTTCTTTATCATTAGTTACTGCAATCTTAACTTCGATAATATCTCCTACTTTTAAATCTTTTAATGTATTTGAATCATTTGATACTGATAAACCTGAATAAAAATGGTTAGATACTATTGCACTTATTGTGTCGCCTTCTTTTTTTAGGTTATCTATGTTTCCATCTTCTAGGTATTTTGCTAGTTTTTTAAGAGTACCTTTATCGTATCCTTTTATAGATGTTCCTATTTCTAAATTTGATTCATCATTATCTATAGGATTATATTGTTTATAATAGTCGCTTATATTTTCTTTGTTTGAGTTTAAGTACCCTGTAACATTCATACTCTTAGTTAATTCACTAACTCCATCTATCTTAGATATATTACTTACTTTATCTTCTGTGTATTCATTAAAATATGAACTTGAATTATTAGAATTATGACTAAGTATTATGTCACTTTCTCCCATCTCCATAATAAGTGGGCTAAGACTATCTACATTCTTATCATATTGATTAAATCCAACAATATTAGTTATAAACAAAAAACCTACCATACTTATTGAAAGTATTGATAAAATTGTTCTTGTTTTGTATCTCCATATATTTTTGTATGCCATATATCCTGTAAGACCAAATACTTTCCTTATTAACTTATGATAAAATCTATCTTTTTTTATTGACTTTGAACTATTAGTACTTCTAATAGCTTCTATTGGAGATATCTTTCCACACTTATAAATAGTGAAAATACTAGCTATAGCTACCGAAACTACTGCCATACTTGCAGGCTCTATTATACTTTTTTTACTTATATAAACACTTATATGTTCATTATCTATACTTCTAAGACCTATAAATGATACTATTGTTCCCAGTAAAAAACCTACAGCTAGTCCAATAATCAACACTATAAAACTTTGGATACATAGCATGCACCTTACATTTTTCTTACTCATACCTATTGCTCTTAGCATACCTATTTGTTTTGTCATATCTATTAATATAATATTAAATATGTTATATATAACTAGTGTAGCTGCAACCATAGGAACCAGCTTATTGCTAATCTTAATGCTTTCACCTTTATACATATCATAATTTTGTATAGCTTCATTTAGTTGAACATTTATCATAAATTTATTAGGGTCTAATTTATATTTGGCTATTGCTTTATCTGCCATATTCATACTAGTCGTAAATTTAAGTACGCCCGAATGACTTATTAATTCTTTAGGTAAAATAGTTTGCTTTTCTGTGTATTTAGTAAATGCTTTAACTTTATAGTATAAATTTTCATCATAAAATGCATCTGGCTTTTTTACTATTCCAACTAACTTAAATAACTTACCTTTGCTATAAACCTGGTTTTTACTATTTTCATCCGTATAATTTTTAATAATATTAAAATCAATGCTTTGGCCTATTTTATCGCTTAACCCCATCTCTTTAAGAGCTTTTTGTTCTAAAACTATTTCATTTTCATTTTTAGGTTCATTGCCTTTTATAAGATTATAACCATAAGAATCTATAAAACCTTTGCTATAAGAGTTTAAACTTATAGATACTCCCTTATCACTTACCGCGTTACCTAGATTTATAACATCATTGATAACTTTTATAGTCTTATCATTTTTAAATTTATCTACAATCTCTAAGTTAATATCACTGTATTCTACATGATAATCACTAAAGTTTTTATACGCTTCTTTTATATCATTTTTATTCTTAGACTCTGGTAGTATATTAAGTGTAAATACCAACATAATAGCTAGTGCAATACTAATTATTAACGATAAAGTTCTTCCCTTTTGTTTTTTTAAGTACGCTATAGCTAATCTAAAACTTGCTCTCATAATTTACCTCCTTTTCTTTACCTTTAATTGCAATTAAAAAGGCGCTACCTTTTATATTTAAAAGATAGCACCTTAAATTATTTTCTTCAATACACTTGACCCAAGTGGTCGTTTTAACTCCCCAACTGTCATGTTTTCTTGTAATGGTATGTAAATTTTCACTATAAATTCATTTT
>CAMTIM010000045.1 GCA_947072565.1 uncultured Peptostreptococcaceae bacterium
GCTTTATGTTGATCTATCTTTTGATTTACTGACTCTATTTTTAATTTAATAGAGTTTTTATCTTTTTCAGTCTCTGCCTTTTCCATCTCTGCTTCCATTTTAGAACTTAAAGCTTCTAATACGTAAATTCTTTTATTTATCTTTTCATATATTATTTCTGGATTTTTATATACATTTTCTTGTTTCTTTTGTAGCATAGAAACTAATTTATAATAAATAAATGCAACAAAAATGTTAATAATTATATCAAATATTATTATATTCATATTTTTACTTACAATAGAAACAAGCATAAAAGTAACTAAGTTAAATAAAAATAAATTAGTTAAAATTTGCTGATTTATTTTATATTTAGAATCATCTTTATATTTCATTAAACTATATGCTATACCTATAGTAACTATAGGTGTTAAAAATACTATGTTCTTTTCTAAAGCAGCATATACAACGCTTAATGCTGTCAAAAGAGTTATTGTTTTATTGTCTAAGTTCAACCTTTTCATCATTATAATCTCCTTAATTTGTTTGTATTACTTTATTCTTATATTCTATGTTTTATGTAACCTATCATACATAGTTTACTATTTTTAAAATTATAAATAAAGTATAACAAAATCATGATCAAAGATACAATTATCCATAATCAGATAATTTATTATTACTTGATATTATAAAAATACCTCCTTGTTCAAGAAAAGATTAAAAAGTACTATTTTCTAATCTTTCCTTTTACTTAGAGGGTATTTTAATTACTATTTCTTTTTATCTCCATACATTTCTTTTAATTGCTTTTGTATATCTTTATTTTCTAAGTATTCATCTAAAGTAGTTTTTCTATCCATAAGTCCTGATGGAGTTATTTCAATTATTCTATTTGCAATAGTTTGAATGATTTGGTGGTCATGAGAATTAAATAACATTACTCCACTAAAACTTTCAAGACCCTTATTTACAGATGTTATACTTTCTAAGTCTAAGTGATTTGTTGGATCATCTAATATTAATACGTTAGAGTTTGCAAGCATTAATTTAGATAACATACATCTAACTTTTTCCCCTCCAGATAAAACTTGAGCTTCTTTTAAAGCTTCTTCTCCAGAGAATAACATTCTACCTAAGAATCCTCTTATAAAGCTTTCACTTTTTTCTTCAGAGTATTGTCTTAACCAATCAACTAATGAGTATTCAATACCATCAAAGTATTTGTTGTGATTTTTAGGAAGATAAGCCTGAGAAGTAGTTACTCCCCATTTGAAAGTTCCACTGTCTTGTGTGTCTTCTCCCATTAATATGTTAAATAATGCAGTTATAGCTATCTCATCACCCATAAATGCTACTTTATCTTCTTTATCTAATCTGAAAGATACATTGTCAAGAACCTTAACTCCATCTATAACTTTAGTTAATCCTTCAACTTCTAAAACTTCGTTACCAATTTCTCTTTCAGGAGTAAATCCAACAAATGGATATCTTCTTCTTGATGGTTGTATATCTTCTAATTCTAATTTTTCTAATTGTTTCTTTCTTGATGTTGCTTGTTTAGCTTTAGATGCATTTGAACTGAATCTTGCTATGAAGTCTTTAAGTTGAGCTGCTTTTTCTTCAGTTTTTTTGTTTTGATCTTTAGCTAATTGTAGTGCTAATTGACTTGATTCATACCAGAAATCGTAGTTACCTACGTACATTTGAATTTTACCAAAGTCAACATCAACTATGTTTGTACATATTTGATTTAAGAAATGTCTATCATGTGATACTATTATAACGATAGAATCTTCTAAATCCATTATGAAGTTATTTAACCAGTTTATTGATTGGAAGTCTAAATGGTTAGTAGGCTCATCCATTACTAATATTTCAGGTTTACCAAATAAAGTTTTAGCAAGTAAAACTTTAACCTTTTCCCCACCAGTTAATTCTTTCATTTGCTTAAAGTGTAAGTCTTTAGTTATACCAAGACCCATTAATACTCTCTCTGCGTTAGTTTCTGCATCCCATCCGTCAAGTTCAGCAAATTCACCTTCAAGTTCAGCAGCTTTTATACCGTCTTCTTCTGAAAAATCTTCTTTCATATATAATGCATCTTTTTCTTTCATTATAGCAGAAAGTCTTTCATGACCCATTATAACTACGTTTAATACTGTTTCTTCCTCATATTTAAAGTGGTCCTGTCTAAGTACTGACATTCTTTCTTTATCAGTTATAGAAACATTCCCTGTATTTGGTTCTATATCTCCAGCTAATATTCTTAGGAAAGTT
The DNA here is from genome assembly GCA_947072565.1 of uncultured Peptostreptococcaceae bacterium. Lineage (GTDB taxonomy): Bacteria > Bacillota > Clostridia > Peptostreptococcales > Peptostreptococcaceae > Romboutsia_D. The sequence goes on from CAMTIM010000045.1 coordinate 2,260, forward strand.
GATTTTCCTGCTCCATTAGCACCTATTATTCCGTAACAATTACCTTTAGTGAATTTTAAGTTAACATCTTTAAATAACTCTTTCTCACCAAATCTAAGACCAATATTTGTAACTTGTAACATTCGTGTATTTTCCTTTCTTACTTCTAATTTAATTTTTCTATTATACAACATTATTTATAATATAACAAATATTTATTTTAGTCAACTAAGTATGCAGTTATTTACATACCTTTTATCCCCTATATCTTTCCAAAGTTACATGCAGGATATGTACATACATCACAATTCATACAAAGTCCTCCATGTCCATATTTCGCTATATCTAACTTTGTTAATTTTTCATCTATTAATATTCTAGGTAAAACAATGTCAAACACAGTGATTTCATTATACATTGCACATCCTGGTATACCCATTATGGGTACATCTCCATAATAGGCAAGTAAAAACATTGCACCTGGTAAAATAGGTGATCCATAGGTTACTATATCTGCTCCAGTTTCTTTTATAGCACTTGGTGTAACGTCATCTGGATCTACGCTCATTCCACCTGTGCAACATATAAGTTGTGCACCTTGATTTATAAAATCTTTTATAGCTTTTTTTATACTTTCTTTATTATCTTCATAAATAGCTTGTCCTATAACTTCGCATCCAAACTTTTCTAATTTATCTTTTATTACTGGTCCAAATTTATCTTCTATCCTTTTATAAAAAATTTCATTTCCAGTTGTTACTATTCCAACTTTTTTAGTTTTAAACTCCAAAATATTTATAATCTTTTTATTTCCAGCAACTGCCTTAGCTTCTTTTAATTTACTTTCATCTATTAGTAAAGGTATTACCCTTGTCCCTGCAACTTTAAGTCCTTTTTTAACTACAAAGTTGTTGTGTAAGGTAGATAACATTATATCATCAATTAAGTTTAATTTTAATAAGTCGTCTACGTCTATTTTTAAAAGGCCATCTACTTTAGATATAAAATCTATTTTACCTTCTTTTATTTCACTAAACTCTAAGTTATCTCCACCGGTTAAATCTTTTAAAAACAAGGCGGCATCATTTTCATGAATCATTCCTTGTTCTTGCTCTCAAACGTATAAATTATCTTTACCTAAAGATAAAAGTAATTCTACATCTTCTTTTTTTACTATGTGCCCTTTTTTAAAAGCTCTTCCTTTAAACTCTCCACGTATTATTTGCGTAATATCATGACACAATACATGCCCTATACTATCTACAGTTTTTATTTTTTTCATTTTGCACCCCTAATTTTTTATAATCTTCTTTTGTATCAATATCAATTAACATTTCTTTTGAAACACTGACATACTTAATTTTATCAACTTCATTTATAATCATTTTACCTTTTTCATCATTTTTCAAATTCAATAATTCATCTCTTTTTCCCCATGGAAATATCACTGGATTTCCATTTATATAATTATATCTTGGTATGATTATATATTGTTTATCCTTGTTGAATGTATTAATCATTTCTTTTATGTACTTCATCTCTAAAAATGGTTGGTCTCCTACGAAAAAAATATAACCATCACTATTTTCACTATGTAATACACCTAATTTAATAGACTCACTTTGACCTAAATTTGCATTTTCGTTATATATATATTGAAAATTATAGGCTTTTGATAGTTTCATTATCTCATCATATTTACTTACAACTATTACTTGTTCAAAATTTAACTCTTTTATAAGTTCAAATGTATATTCTATAATAAACTTATTTTTATACTTTAATAAAAGTTTATTCGTACCCATCCTTGTAGATAATCCTGATGCCATTATTATAGCTGTAATCATTTTTATCTTCCATTCTTTTTAATTATTTTAAAACAATCATCTTTTATACTTCCATAAACAATACTTAGTTTGTGTTTATGCTCGTTTATTTTTTGTATTAAAATTTTAGCGGCCTCTTCGTTTTCTTTATTTTCAACTTTGTTTATAAATAATATTTTTTCTCCATATGAATTTTTAAACAATCCATTTTTGTTTAAAACCACATCTACTAAATTATTTATATTTATTTTAATATTATCTATATCAGTTATTTTTTTTAGCTCTTCTAAACGATGTATATTATTATTATTTATAGATATACCATAAGATGTTATATCTAACACCCCTATAGTTTTTGTGCTATTGTAATAAACTACTGGCTCTTTATTATTCCATCCCTTAAGCTTTTTTCTTCTCGAACCGTCAGATTCTATGAGAATTAAATCAAAATTAGGTATTAGTTTTTTTAAATCTTCAAAATTTACTCCTATTATTTTTTCTTCTATTATATGTTTGCCTACTACTGTTGTTCCAACACGTTTTGATATCGTTATCCCAGCTTTTTCACCTACCATATACATATCATCATATAAATCTTTATTCGGTATATAAATTTTAGTAGTTGTAGTCATTAGTACTTTTTTATTATACCTATATCTATTTGCTATATAATTTATAAGAGACGTTTTACCTCCTGCTCCAACTACGCTTATAATTTCATTTTTATTCAACTGAAGTATATCAACAAAATCCATTGTTTTTTATTCTCCTCAATATAAAAATTCCTAATAAAAGTCCCTAGAAATATTATATCATCATTCTAGGGACTTACATATATTAGTTATAAACTAATCCTATTTTTATTTTTCCTTCATTTTTTTCTCTTATATACAATGAGAATATACCTTCATAAGTGTCTTCTCTGTTATCTTGTATCTTTAGTAATAATTCATTTAAACTTACAAGCATCTCTGATTCATCTTCACAGTAGTTTGAATCCATTTCCACAAGTATAACTTCTTTTTTACCACTAAGTTCTTTAGTTGTCTTTACAGTAGTTTCTACTAATGCCTTTATTATATCATCATTACTTATAGCTTTGTCAAATTCGCTACATGAATATTTTATACCTTGTTCTGTACATAAAGTTTCTTTAAGGTCACTTAAATCTATGTTTATCATACAAGAATCAGATATAGAATCAAGTAGCATATTTATTATATTCAACAAAGTATCTAAATTTTCATCATTAATTTTAAATTCTCTATTTAAGCTTATTTCATCATTGTTTTCTTTTGCCGCTAAATCAAGTCCTACATTTAAAACTCTTCTCTCCTGGGCCATATAACCAATAGCATTTACTATTTGAATTGCTTTTTTATCTTCACTGTTGTAAGTTAAAAATAATATATCTACTCCATCTAATAAATTTCTCACATAATCTTTATCTACTTCTTGATTTATATTTATTTTCTCTAAATCCATGTTATGCTCTATTTTTTCAGTTATAGAATCTAATAGTTTTATACCATCATCACCTACACCTATTATTTTAGCACTTTGTGCTTTTTCTAATTCGTTCATATTATCTCCTTACTAATTAGCTAAATATATTAAGATATATCCTTTAGCAATTTTGCATATTTATTGTTGAAAAATTTGAATAAAGGAACACCTATTATAGTTATTACCACAAATTGACCAAATCCTACCTGTAATACAGAAAGAATTAATGGTAGTCCCATAAATAAGTGCAATACAACCCCACCTATTATTATAGCATTTACTATGGTTGGCCACAATGACGCTATTAATATGTATCCACGTTTACACTTAATAGTCTTTCCTGTTAAATATACTAAGTATACACTTATAAACGTAGCTAACGTACCAAATATTATGTCAGGCAATCCAAATCCTCCTACTATATTAGACAAGAAACATCCTATAGTTAAGGCTATTATATATTCTTTTCCTATTAAGGGAAGTAATGTCATAACCTCAGCTATCCTAAATTGTATAGGACCATAACTTATAGCCCCTAATGCTATAGTAAGCGCTGCATACATCGCTGAAACTAGCCCTAATCTTACTATTTTCTTTGTGTTACTTTTCATATTTTTTCTCCTAATGTTAATTATTTTTGAGCCTATATGACTAGGAAAAATTGTATTTATACAAAAAAATAAAACCGTAGCCTATATCTACGGTTTTTTGAACAACAATTACAACATTGTATAAATGTTTTTCACCGTAGTTTTATTTTTAGACAGGAGGCTTACGAACTGTCTCATTAAGTTTACTAAAATATTATATATCAAAATACGATTAAACTCAAATTTTTTACAATATAGTATTAGTTTTATTTACTTTAAAATCTTTTTAGCTTCATATATTCTTTGAAATGCTGTTATAAGTATTATAATTGAAAATATATTTATTATAATATTAACATAATTTTGGCTTAACATAATAAGTGAAAACATTATAAAACCTTCGCTTCTTTCAGCCATTCCAGCTTGATAATAAAATGATTTTACACCATTTTTTTCACTAACTGCACCCACAGTTAAAAATATTACCATAGACAACAAAATCGATGCTAATAGCACTATTAAGTTTAATCTAGTATCTACAAATTTAAGTCCTATAACAATTATTATACCTATCTCAACAACTCTATCAAATGTTATATCAAGTACAGTTCCAAAACTTGAAGAAGTACTTGTTTTTCTTGCTATAGCTCCATCTACTGCATCTAAGTATCCTGATATCCATAATATAGCTACTGCAAGTACATTTTTATCAAAATACAAAAATATAGATGATATTATTCCAAGTATTAAAGCTAATGTCGTTACATCATTAGCACTAAGTTTTAATTTTATAAAAAAGTTTGCGCCACTTTCTATAAACGGGCTAACATATTTTCTTGCATGTGTATCTAGCATATTTTTTCCTTTCTTTTTAATCGATTTCTTTTAATTTTTTATTTAAGAATTTATTTTTAAGTATTATAGATATTATAAAAAGCAATATAAGACCTGCTATTGATGCATAAAATCCTGTTGTACTTATGTTTACCGATTTTGCTCCTATATTTGTAAACACTGCTATACCTGGTATAGTTCCAAGTAAAGTAGCTCCTATGAAATGCTTATATTTAACGCTTGTAAGACCTGCACCATAACTTATTACATCAAATGGGAAAAGTGGTATTAACCTTAATAAAAATATTATGTAAAAACCATTATTGTCTATTAGTTTTTCTATTTTGGATAACTTCTCATTAGAGATTTTTTTAACTAAATTGTGTCCTAAGTATCTAGCTATAAAAAACGCAATACTACCACCTATTAAAGCTCCTATAGTTGTATATATATACCCTTTGTAAAACCCAAATACAAGCCCTGATGCTATAGCCAGTATTGAATCGGGGAAGAATGTTAAGGGTACTATAGAAAACATTATTATATATATAATAGGCGCTAAAATTCCAAACGAACTTATATACTTTTGTAAGTCGTATATATCTAAATTTTTACTAATAAATTTACTTCCCATTAGTATTGCTATACCTATAAAAAGTATCAATATCAATTTTTTTAACTTATTATTCATATTTTCTCCTATTGTTTAGTTTATATCTATTTTTCCACGACTGTATAGCAGATTGATTTTTTTGACTAAAGTAATTTTTATTTATGACTTCTTTATTAAAAATTAAATCTAATATATGAATGGATTGTTTATTTCCTTGTATCATTGATTTTGTACACGTTTCACAGTAACATATTACATATTTTTCATTAGTTTGTGAACACCTTCTATTTATTTGATTCATTTTTTTTGTATCATCTACAAATATTGCACCACAACAATTTGAATTTTTTCTATTTTTTTCAAATTCTACATAGTCAATACCAAGACTATCTAATATATATCTTGAGCTTTCATATATCGAATTTTCACCTCTTATAGCACATGAATCTTGTATAGCAAATTTTATATCTAAATCTTTATAATGATTTAATAAAAATTTATCTAATCCTTTTTCTTTTATTACATCTAATAAAAATGTAACTTTGACATTTTTACTATTCTCTTTGACTGTTTTATAACAATTAGGGCATGCTGTTATAATTTCTTTTATATTGTTATTTGTTAAAGTTTCATTTAATTTTTTATAGTATTTATTAAAAGAATTATCATCATTTATCATAAGACTTGGTCTATAACAACAAGAAAAAGTTATACCTATATTTTTTATGTGTTTTCGTAAATAGTCATATATGTTTAAAATCAATTCTTCATTATACCCACTTAAACTACACCCTGGCATAAAAATTATTTCACTACTTTCTTTTATAAAACTTTTATTGAATATTTTTTTACTACTATTTATTTGATGAAACTTAAAAGACGATTTACCCATTTAATTTCCTCCAACTAACAAATATGGATTGACATAAGTCAATCCACATTTATAATTACTTTAATTTAACATCTATAGAATTATTGTTTTTTTCATTGTACATCTTCTTCAACATAAAAGCTAATACGCTTAAAGCAAATAGTATCATAATTCCCATCATAACAAACTTAGCAGACCCAGTTAGCATATCTCCTACGTATGAATATATAATTGTAGCTGGAAGTTGTCCTAATCCAGTTGCTACAAAAAATGATATGAAGCTCATAGATGTAAATCCAGCCGCATAACTCACTAAGTCAAATGACATAAATGGTAGTAGTCTAGCTATTAATATAGTATGTTTTCCGTATTTTTCAAAGAATACATTTACACTATCTAGTGCGTATTTGCTAGTAAGTTTTTCTACTGCTTCTCTTCCTAAAAATCTAGCAATATAAAAACATAATGCCGCACCTGCCATAGCACTAACCCACGATAATATAGCTCCATATACCCATCCAAATAAAGCTGCATTTGCAAATGTAATCAAAAATGCAGGAAGTGGTGCTGCTACTGATTGAAGTAACATTAATAAAAATGATATTATTGGAGCCCAAGCTCCAAAAGAAAGTATGTATTCTTTTATTGCATCTAGGTTAAGCATGCTTAAATAAAATACCATTTGATTTATGTTTTGTTTAACTTGTGGAACAAATAAGTACGTACTTAAAACAACTAGTACTACACCTATCTTTATTAGTATTTTTTTTGTTTTATCTTTTATTTTAATCACTCCTAAAATTACTTAACTACCTCATTGTTTTTATCTGCTGCCCACTCGTAGTATGATGCATCGTAGTTTCTAACGTTTTCGTATCCTGCATTTTTAAGAGCTAGTCCCATATGAGCAGATCTTATTCCTGCTGTACAGTATGTAACTATTTTATCAGTTTTTTCTATTTTATTATCTTTCATTACCTTATCTATTTCTTCATTTGATTTTATAGTTCCATCTTCATTGTAAAGCTTATTAAATGTTATATTTATAGCATTAGGTAGATGTCCTCCTCTTGCTTCACCAAAGTTAGTAGCACCTTTGTATTCGTCTTCTTCTCTAGTATCTATTAATTTAACATCTTTAATTTCTTTTTTAAGTTCATCTGTAGTTATATTATTATCGTTAGTTATTTTTTCAACTTTAAAGTCACTTGCTTCATTTTTAGAAATATCTTTACTTGTTTCTTTGTTTTCTGATTTCCATAAATCAAATCCACCGTTTAACATTCTTGCATCTACTCCTGCTCTTTGTAGACACCAAGCTATTCTTCCATCTTCTCCCCAAGCACCTTTAGTTGCATAAACTACTACTTGGCTATCTTTAGTTATTCCGATTTCTGATAATGCCTTAGATAAAGCATCTTTTTCTAATAATGTACCCCAATTTTTATCTCCAGCTTTACCTTCCATTTGTGCTAGGCTTTGCCATGCTACATTTATAGCTCCTGGTATATGTCCTTTTTTATAATCATCTTCACTTCTTGCATCTATTATTACTAAGTTTTTATTTTTTTCAATATTTTTTTCTAACCAACTTATGCTTGTAAAGTAATCGTTACCTTCGTATGTATAATCATCTTTAGTAGTTAATTTTACTGTTTGTTCATTTTTTTTAGGCTCTGATGTAGTTGTTGATTCCTTTTTATCTTTTGCACATCCTACAAATGTACTTCCCATCATTAACATAGCTACTATTATAGATATTTTTTTATTATTTTTTATATGCATTGTTTCCTCCATAATGTTTTATTTTATCAGTTCTTACATATTGTATCATAATTTTATAAAAATTATGATGTCTACTTCAATTACTAACTATAGTTATTTTATATAATCATAACTTTATGTATAGATTTTTTCTATTATATGTATTTATAAATAAAGACTATAGCTAAAAATGCTATAGTCCTGATTTTATTATATTTAATTTTGAGATGACCAATCAGCTGGATATGTTACATATATAAATCTAGAATAATCCTTAACTGAGAATTGTATCTTGCTTCCTTTTGGTATAAGTATTAACTCACCCGCAGATGCAGATACCTTTCTTCCATCGATTATTATATCTAATCTTCCTTCTATTACATAATCTATTTCATCATAGTCTAGTGTCCAATCAAAAGTTGTTTCTTTCATTTCCATTATTCCACAGCCTAGTCTTTTACTTTCATCTAGTGAGAATAAGTCCTTAGTATAAACTATATCATCAGGATTTCCTGTGTCTAACCTATTTGATTCATCAACTTTTACAGTAGGTAGTTTTACAGATGTTATCCCACTTATATCTTTGCTTCTTACAAAATCCACACTATCTTTAACTCCATTTATTTTTTCTTCTAGTATCTGTCTTACTAATACTTCTAGAAGTTCTTTATCTATATTTTTTATATCCATTTTAAGCATTCTCCTTTTTTAATGTCTTATTTGCAATAACCATAGCTAATGCTACTGCACTTATTCCTCCAACTAATTTTGCAACTATCATTGGAGTTATCATATCTGCATTAAACCCTGCTGTAAATCCTAAATGATCTCCAAATACAAATGCCGCTGATACAGAAAATGCTACATTTATTATTTTACCTCTATCATCCATATCTTTCATCATACCAAACATAGGTATACAGTTAGCTAAACTTGCAACTAACCCTGCTGCTGATATATCATTCATTCCAAGCAATTTTCCTAAAGCCATTAATGGTTTGTTAAATACTTTAGTTATAACAAATACTAGTGGGAATGCTCCAGCTAATACTATCGCTATATCTCCAACTATTGCTATTCCTTCATCTATTGGTTTCATACCTGGTATTACAACTACTCCTGTTAATACTTCAATTATTGCAGCTGCAAGCCCTAGAGTTATAACTATAACTACACCTTTTCCAAAGTATGTAAATCCTTTTATCATCGCATTTTCAAATTTCATTAAACCTAGTGCTATTACTGCTGCAAATATTATTATAGGTACTAAGTTTTTAATAATCATCATAACAGGGAATCCTGCCACTAATCCTCCAACAAATGCTCCTACTGGTATAGTTATTATACCTGCAAGTATTCCTGTTGCTAAGAATTTTTGATCTTCTTTTTCTATTATTCCAAGTGCTACTGGTATTATAAATACTACAGTAGGTCCCATCATAGCTCCTACTATTAATCCTCCAAAGAGACCAGCTTGAGGGTCTTTTGCAAGTTCCATTGCAAGTGGTGCTCCACCCATATCATTAGCAAGTAAGCTTCCTGCAAACATAGCAGGGTCTGCTCCTAACATATCAAATACCGGTACTACTACTGGTCTTAATACATCTGCTAAAACTGGTGCTAAACATATAACTCCAACCATAGCAACTGCCAATGATCCCATAGCCATTATACCTTCTTCGAACTGTTCCCCTAGTCCAAACTTGTTTCCTAGACATTTATCTATAGCTCCAATTGCCATAAATGCTACCATTACATAAATTATAATTTCATTTATAGTCATAGTTACCTCCACTATTATATTAATTTTTTAATTATTTGCCTATCTACTGACGGTATTATCGATATATTTACTATTTCTTTAGGATTTAGTATACTTTCACCTTCCTTTATGCCTACTTCTACGCTGCTTAACTCTCCAGCTACTATGTATACTAGTTTGCCTCCTATTGCAAAAGATAATTGTAGCTTTATGAGAACTACATCACTAGATTTTAAAGCTTTATCTAGTGATTTTATCCCAGCACATACTTTAGTGCTTTCCATTACTCCAATGGATGTTATGTTATCTATTGGTTTATACTTATGTTTAAATCCATTTACTATATCTTCGTGTACAGAATTTATTATAAAGTTATCAACTATATATTCAATACCATTATCTACACCATAGTTTATACATTCATTTACTTGAGATGTATCTCCAGCTACTATTATTAAAAATTTCCCTGGACATATACTTTTTAAGTATAAGATATCAACAAAAGACTTTTTTACCATATCATTGGATATTTCTATTCCTTTTGCTATACTTTTAAACTCTATAGCTCCTATACTCTTACTCATCACAAACCTCAAGTGAATCAACTATTCCAACAATTGTTGCATCTACTGGAGTATTTTTATTTTCTAATGACTCTCTTGCTGCAGATCCTTTGCTTATAAGAACTAAGTCACCATTACCTGCACCTGCATTATCTGCTGCAACTAAAAACCCATCTTTGTATGTATCTTTAGTTGCTAGAAGCTTTACAATTAAAAATGTTTGTCCATTTAATTTTTCATCTTTTCTTGTTGCCCATACATTTCCTACTACTTTTCCTATTTCCATAAAATTATCTCCACTATATTCTTTTTAATTTTAAGTGATGTATTCTTATGAAATCTGTAGCTAATGGAGTTATTATACTTCTTTTGCTAACTATAATACTTTTAACTCCATTCATTTGAGGTTTTCTCAAATCAGATTCAGATATTAGTTTTTTATTTTTTAAATCTAAACTAAACTCATCATCTATATTAAAGATTTCTGTTTTGAAATCATCTTTTTTTACTTCTTCATGTTGAATAAAACTATTCTTTTTAGTAGTTATACAATTTAAATCTTTTATAACTTCTATTCCAAACGTTTTAAGTTCATCTTCATAAGATAAGTATTTATTGTATAAAGCTTTAGGTGCAGTTTCTTTATATCTTTTGTATTCTATTCCTTCATCTAAGATATAAACTTTTTTACCTTTCATAAGCATTTTCAATATAAATCTTTCTTCATCTGATGTAGAGTTTCCAAGTGCTAAATTACAAAGACCTCTCATGCAAAGCTTAGATACAATAAGTATTTCACAATTTTTTATATTTTTATCAAAATTCAATATATCAAATTCATTACTTAATATATTAAATTTAGCTTTATTATCTTCCCATAATAAAACAGCTTTAGGTTTGTTAGCAACTTCAGTATTATTTAATTTTTTGTATATCTCTTCTACTATAAGATTTACAATATTATCATAGTTCACAATTTTTCCTCCCTAGAGGTTATTTTTTAATTATCTTTGCGATACTTTCTTTAGTGTATCCACAAGCATTAGCTTCATCATAGTCTATATGCATATTAGTTTTAAAGTTTTCATTTACTCTAACAACTACATCATCAAATATAAGAGGTCTGCATCCAAATACTTTAACTTGAACTATTTCATTGTCACATACATCAAATTTTGCTGCATCCTGTGGTGTTATATGAATATGCCTTTTTGCAATCATAAGACCCTTATCTAAAATTACGTCTCCATGCTCTGTAGAAATTTTTATTCCTAATGTTTTATTTAAATCTCCACTTTGCTTTATAGGAGCCTTTAATCCTAATAATGAACTATCAGTTAAAGATACTTCTACTTGCGTTTCTTTTCTACAAGGTCCCAAAACTATAACATTTTTTATACTTCCTTTAGGACCAGATATTGTTACTCTTTCTTTACAAGCATATTGACCTGGTTGAGACAAATCTCTTAACTTTGTAAGAGTGTAACCTTTTCCAAATAAGCTTTCTACTTCTTTTTCACTTAAATGCACATGTCTTCCTGATGCCTCTACTTCTATAAATGCTTCTTTTTTAACTCTCTTTACTACTTCTTCTACTACTTCATTTAATAGATTTTGCATAAATGTCCTCCAATTACTTGTATTTGCCCGTTCTTATTTTATAAATCATAATCCAGAACACTGATGATAATCTATTTAACCCTCTTATTAAATCTTCTCTTTGAACCTGTCCATATTCCCCTTTAAATGCTTCATACGCTGCAATTTCAACTTCTCTAGTATTACTTCTTATGCTATTTATACAAATTGCAACTTCTCCCATTTCGTAAGTTGGGAATTCATGATCTATTCCAAAGTATTTTTTAGGATTATGAGACTTTTCTCTTAATTCTTTAGGAGTCATTCCCAAAAGAGTAAAGTCCTCTAAATCTTTTTCTAATACCTCACATCTCATTATGTTTCTTACAAAATCTAATATTTCTTGTAGATCTTTTACTAGCTTGGGCATATCATTTTTTTGACATAATATTTGAGATTTTAAAATTTCAGACTCTAAAGAATCTATTTTACCTCTTAATACTATTCGTTTATGGTCCTTAAATACTAATAAATTACCTTTTAAATGTGTCATATGTTCTGGTTTTTCGTCTAAATTAGCCCCAAATACTGTAGTGTATTTATATGTTTTTTCTTTTATAACTTCTTTTGTAACTTCCTTTATAGCATCATTATTTTCATTTGAAATATCATCTACATATTTTAAAACAATATTTTTTTCTGACAAATAAGATTTTGCTGAAGGAGTTATTATTTGACCTTTTTGAATGCAAAATTCAGTCATTTTTTCATCTCTATTTTTACCTATTACTCTTCTTATCTCATTTTCTGTTAAAACACCCATTTATCACATCTCCTATCAGATGGATAAAATGTGCTACCGTATTTAGTAGCACATTTTTATCAAAATTAACTTCACTATCATTTAGAAATTTTTATTTTTATATGATTTAATGAAATAAAATTATATATTATTTTTTTAATTACTCAGCAGATACTTTTGGTAATATAGCGTCTACTTCAAAGTGTGGTCTTGGTATAACATGAACTGATACTAATTCTCCAACTCTTTCAGCAGCAGCAGCTCCTGCATCTGTAGCAGCTTTAACAGCTCCAACATCTCCTCTTACCATTACTGTTACTAATCCTCCACCTACTTGCTCTTTTCCTACTAATTGAACATTTGCAGCCTTAACCATTGCATCTGCTGCTTCTATTGCTCCTACTAATCCTTTAGTCTCTATCATTCCTAATGCGTTTGCGTTTGCCATAACAATTACCTCCAAAATTTTATATTAATATTATTTAATTACTCACTATAGCTTGTATACTTTATTAGTTTAATTCTTGTACTATTTTTTTTACTAACAAGTTTATTAACTCTTCTTTATCCATTGATTCAAACATTGACGCTTCAATCTTAGGCTCATTTCCCCTAAGTTGTTCTATTTCTTTAACTCCATATGCAATCTTTTTTATGTTTATAAGATCTAGTGGTCCTATGTTATTTGAAGTTGAACTTCCACCAATTGCTCCACAACCTAATGTTAAGGCCGGTATTAAATTAGTTGAACCACCTATTCCACCAAGTGCTGACGGAGTATTTACAAGTATCCTAGATACTGGCATATTAAGTGCAAATTTCTTTACTAATTCTTCATCATTTGCATGCATTGAGAAAGTATGTCCTGCACCTTCATTTAATAATATCTCTTTACTTCTACTCATTACTGCCTCTACATTTTCTTCTACATAAAATGCAAGAATTGGTGTAAGCTTTTCTCTAGAATAAGCTACATTATGCCCAACTTTATTTTCTCTAGCTATTAAAACTCTGCTATTTTTAGGTACATTACTTAATTTAGCTAGTTCACATATTGTTTGAACACTTTTACCAACTATTTGTGGATTCATACTTCCATTTGCTCTCATTATAAACTTAGATAAAGTTTTGCTTTCTTCTTCATTTAAGAAATAAGCGTTTTGACTTTTAAGTTCATCTACAACAGTTTCTTCCATAGATTTTTCTACAATTATTGATTGTTCTGATGCACATATAGTACCATTATCAAAAGTTTTAGAATCTAATATCCTTTTAACTGCTAGTTTAACATCAGCACTTTTATCTATAAAAGCTGGTCCGTTTCCTGGTCCAACACCTATTGCTGGTGTTCCTGATGAATAAGCTGCTTTAACCATTGCTTCTCCACCAGTTGCTAATATTAAATTAGTATCTTTATGTTTCATTAATTCATTAGTTCCTTGTAAACTTGGTACCGTAATACATGCTATAGCATCACTTGGACACCCTGCATTTACTGCAGCTTCACATATTAATTTAACAGTTTCAAGTATACATTCTTTTGCATTTGGATGTGGTGAAAAAACTATTGCATTTCCTGATTTTATAGATATCATAGTCTTGTATATAACTGTTGATGTTGGATTTGTTGAAGGAATAATTCCTGCAACAACTCCAACTGGTGTAGCTATATCAACAGTTTTATTTTCTTTATCTTCTCCAATTATTCCAACAGTTTTTGTATCCTTTAAAGTTTCATAAACTACTTTAGATGCAAAAGTATTTTTTACTATTTTATCTTCCCATTTTCCAAATCCTGTTTCTGTATTAGCCATTTTTGCTAACTTAGTTGCATTTTCATACCCTGCATCAGCTATTGCCTTGACAATTTTATTTATTTGTTCTTGGTTCATATTAGCTAATATCTTTTGAGCATCTTTTGCTTTTCTAACAAGAGTTCTAACTTCTTGTATAGATACTAAATCTTTATCTAGAAGTGTCATAATTATTTATCCTCTCTGTTAAACTTTTCAACCATATCTATTAGATCTTCTTTTCTTAAAGAATTTAAATTCTTATGCGTAATTGAATTATCTAATTTTTTAATCAAGGTTTTAAGTTCTTTAACACTCATTTTAGATAAATTATCTTTATCTTCATTTGTGTTATTTTCATTTATTTCTTCATTCATATTTTCATTTGTATTTTCTAATTCGTTGTTTAAAACTTCGCTCTCAATTTCTTTTTCAAGATCTTCTTTAAGTAAAATTTCTTCATTTATTTTAATTTGAGTAGTATCTTCTTCAATAAAATTTTCTTTACTTTCTTCTTTTTTAAATAAAGCCTCAACTACATCTTGATGTAATCGTGGTATAACATGAGTTGATCTTAGACTTCCAATTCTAGATACAGATATTTGGGCACTTTCTACTGCTGACTTAACTGCACCAACATCACCTGTTACACTTACTGTCACAATCCCACTTCCAACTTTGTCAATACCAACTAAATGTACGTTAGCAGACTTTAAACAAACATCACACGCTTCTATCGCAGCAACATAACCTATTACTTCTACTAAACCTAATGCATTAATCATTTATTTATCCTAGAATCCTGTTGGGTTATCTGCAACAGATTTTACTGCTTCTGCAAAGGCATCACATGCTGCTTTGCAAGCTGACTGAGAACCTGTAAGTAATGCTCCACCGAAGTTTGTTTCAGTTGGAGGTGCAAATAATTCACACATAGATACATCCGCTGCTTTAAGAGCTGCATCTAGTGCATACATTGCTTCAAGTGGTGGCGCTACTAAATAAGCTAGTGCTTCACCTTCTTTTATTCCTGCTACTTTAGAAAGGTATGTTCCTGTTCTTGATACACAATGTGCATAATATGCTATTGAATCATCATCATTAGCACTTATAAATGTTGAACCATATTCCATAAAATCCATTACTGCATTTAATCCACTTCTTACTTCAGCTGGACTTGGTCCTGCTATTATACCTAAAACTTCTCCTGCAAGCTTAGTTGAAGCATTAGCTGCTCCTGCATACATAGATTTTGCATACACAACATCAACTTCAGATGCTTTTGTTGCTTCATCTAATGCAGTATAAGTTACATCATCACAATCTGCAGTTATTAATCCTAAACTTTTTTGATGTGGTTGCAATTCTAACTTTTGTGCCATTTCTGGGCTTATATTTGAAATTATTTTAACTCCTAGTATATTAGGACGAATTACATCATTTTTCATAATTTACACTCTCCACTTAATTATTTAAGGTCTATTCCTGAAGCTTTTTTATCTAACATAGTTTTTATAAGTTCAGCTATATGAGCTCCTGCTTCAACAGCAGTTGTTCCACCTTTGTGGATATTTGATATAACTGTTCTTTTAGCTTCTGCTATTCCTAACTTTGGTTTGTACGCAATATATGCTGACATAGACTCAGCAGTAACAAGACCTGGTCTCTCTCCAACTAACATACATACAACATCACAATCTAGTTCTTCACCTATATGGTCCATAGCTCCAACTCTACAATGTTTAACAAATAACAGTTCTCCAGCTTCTATTCCATACATTTTTAAACCTTGTTTTATAGATGGGATGCAATCTTTTAAATTAGCTTCTATAGCAGCTGAACTTAATCCATCTCCTATCATAAGCAATACCTTTTGATTAGTGCCAAATTTAGACTTTATAGTTTGCATTGTTTCACTTGAGAATTTTCTACCAAGATCTGGTCTTGTTAAATATTCATCTTTATCACTACATAATGTTTCTACTGCAAACAAATTATTTTCTTTTATAAAGTCTTCACTCACATAAGAAAATACAGAATCTTGTGCTGCTGCATGGTCCGCTCTTACTCTTAGTGCAGTTATAGTTTTGTATCTTGCTCCACATCTTCCAGTTCCTAGTCTTGCTGGAGTCTTATCTTTCATATCTAAATAAGCTTCTTTATCAGCTGGATTTTCAACTAATAATTGCTTCTTTATATCTATTTCTGTTATATCGTCTATACAAGCGCTATTATCAACTATACTTTCGCTAACTTTAGTTGCAACCTCTTTTATAGAATCTGTGTCAACTTGGCCAACCATTTGACCAACTAATTGTTCAACTAATGCTTTTAAATCCTTCTCATTCATAAATCAGATCTCCTATCCTAATAATATAGATGCATCTCCAGCTTTTTGTGTTAACTTACCATTTTTACTGAATTCCATCTTTTCCATCCACTCATCAAACTCTTTTATTGCAGTTAAACCAAACATTTCTCTTAAAGCTGCTGTTTCATGATATCCAGTTGTTTGGTAGTTAAGCATTACATCATCCCCATGAGGTATTCCCATAAAGTATGTACATCCTGCTGCTGTTAATAATACTGCTAAATTTTCTATATCATTTTGATCTGCTTTCATATGGTTTGTATAACAAGCATCAACACCCATTGGTAATCCGCTTAATTTACCCATAAAGTGATCTTCAAGTCCAGCTCTTGTAACTTGCTTTGCATCATATAAGTACTCAGGTCCTATAAATCCTACAACTGTGTTAACTAAAAATGGACTAAATCTCTTTGCAAATCCATAACATCTAGCTTCCATAGTAACCTGATCTATTCCGTGATGCGCTTCTGAAGATAATTCTGAACCTTGTCCTGTTTCAAAGTACATTACGTTTGGCCCTGTACAAGTTCCTTGCTTTAACATTAATTGTCTAGCATCTTCTATTGTTTGTGCATTAAATCCAAAAGCTTCATTCCCTTTTTCAGAACCCGCTATAGATTGGAATATAAGGTCTGCTGGAGCACCTTGTTTTACTGCTTCCATTTGAGTTGTAACGTGTGCAAGTACACATATTTGAGTCGGTATATCAAATTTACGTTTAACCTCATCAAATCTTTTAAGTACTTTATTTACACTCTCAACTGAATCATCAACCGGATTAAGTCCAAGTACAGCATCACCTATACCATAAGTTAATCCTTCAAGTAATGATGCAAGTATTCCATCTGGGTCATCTGTTGGATGGTTTGGTTGAAGTCTTGCAGATAAAGTTCCTGGCTCTCCTATTGTTGTGTTACAATGAGCTTTTACTACTATTTTTTTAGCTGCATATACTAAATCCATATTTGACATTAGCTTAGTAACCGCTGCTATCATTTCAGAAGTTAAACCTCTTGATATTCTAGCTAAATCAGCAGTAGTAGTATTGCTATCTAATATCCATTCTCTAAATTCTGACACTGTAAAATCTTTTATTTCTTCATATATCTTTTCATTAACATCATCTTGTATTATTCTAGTTACCTCATCTATTTCATAAGGAACAGCTGGGTTATTTCTTATATCTTCTAATTTTATCTCAGCTAAAACAACTTTAGCTGCAACTCTTTCTTCAGCAGATTCAGCAGCAACACCTGCTAATTTATCTCCTGATTTTTCTTCATTAGCTTTGGCCATTACATCATATAATCCTTTAAACTGATAAGTACGTCCAAATAATTTTGTTTTTAAAATCATTTACTTACCTCCTCTATTAATTAAAAACTAATGTTTTTATTACCACTGGTAAAACTTTTCCTTCAGCTATTGGTTTTCCAATGTCAATGTAATCACCATTTTCAACTTTAATACTGTCTATACAAACAATATCTTTTTCGTAATTTAGTAATGCATATATGGCTTGTCCTAAAACCTTTGCCATATCACTTTCAACTATTACTATAAATGGTAATTCATTTTCTATAAGTTCTTTCATTCCATTTACAAAACCACTAGCATATTCTTGTATATCTAAAAAAGTAGGATTTTGCTTACCTTGTATAGCAATCGCAACTTTTTGAAGATCATTTTCTAATTTAAACCAACTAAGTTTATTTTTTATAGCCTCACTTATTTGTAATGAACTTCCAGCTTCTTCATCTAATGCTAGCTTTAAAACTGGTAAATTCTTAATAGGAAAAGCTTCGTGTGTATAGGTTATAGTACTTCCACTTACTTCTGTAGTGTGAGATCCTGCCCCTACTACAGTAGCTCTTATAGTTTCTAATGATTTAACTACATTTACTCTTTTAAGTTCATCACAATTTTTAATGGCTTGACCTAATAAAATACCTAAATCTCCATATTTAAAATAATCATCTATCACTCCATCAAAGTAAACATAATCGGCTACTCCTCCAGAAAACGAAACATTTTTTATTTCATCTTCTAACTTTATAGACTTATTAGTTACTATAAAATCAAACAAGTTATCCTTTTTCTTAAGTCCAATACTTTGTATAAGCCAATCAACCATCATGTCTACTATTGGCTTTGTATTTTGAACATTAGCTATACTTCCTATTTGAAGATTTAAATTTTTCTCACTTATAATTTTTTCTATCTTAGGTGATATATAAGTAATTTTTTTGCTACTTTTATCTACTTTTATAAGTCTTCCACCTATATCAAGACATCCAGTATCAATCACTTCACCTCTTTTAAATGATGCTATATTACTAGTTCCACCGCCTACATCTACATTTACAACAGTTGTTGAATGTTCTTTTGAATATATATGTGCTCCTGCACCTTTTCCTGATATTATACTTTCAAGGTCTGGTCCTGCTGTTGCAACTACAAAATCTCCTGCAAATCCACTTAAGGTATGCAATACATCATTAGCATTTTCTTTTCTAGCTGTTTCACCAGTTATTATAACTGCTCCAGTATGTATATATTTTTTGTTTATATTTGCTTTTTTATATTCAAATTCAACTATCTCTTTTATCTTTTCTCCATTAATTTCATTGTTTGAAATAAGAGGAGTAAAGTAAACTTCACTTTTGTAAATTATTTGTTTATCTACAATACTTATTCTAGGTACTGAAAAACTAGATGCAGTGTTTTCTACTATTAATTTAGAAAAAATCAACTGAGTGGTACTTGTCCCAATATCAATTCCAACACTTAATAACTCTTCTCTCATTTTTTCACCTCCTGAGATTTAAAGTATGTTTTAAACAAGCAAAGAGGCTCAAAGTTATAATAAATATAAGTGAAATTCAAATTATAAATTAATATAATTCATTTTAAATTCACTTACTCTATTAACAACCTTAAGCCTCTTTGCTCAATTAATACTACTACTTCGTAGTTAAGTTATTAGTTTAAATATTGATTTGTGATGGTATTTTAAGTAAAACTTTTGTACCATTTTCATTTGATAGTCTTTCGATGCTACCTTTTAATACTTGATTTATATAGCTATCTATTATAAAAGATCCTAGACTTTTTTTATCTAAATTTTCATCGGTAAATCCTATTCCATTATCTATTACTGCTATGTTTTTACATTCATCTTCTTCATTTATTAATATTTGTATATTACCTTTTTCTTTATCTAAAAATGCATGATCATAACAATTTTGTATAACCTCATTCATGACTAGTAAAAGCGCAGTTGCTTTTTCTCCACTTATTTTGAAATCTTCACCACTTATATAGATATTTATATCTTTATTATCACAATAGCCACCTTGGATATTGCTTACTAATAAATTTATAGCATCTATCACAGATATGTTATTATCAAGCTCTTTAGATAACAAATGGTGTGTTGATAGTATTGCAAATACTCTATTAGTTATATTATCTAAGCAATGCTTAACTTCTTCATTATTAGATATTCTACTTTGTTTTTTAAGCAACGATACAACTGTATAAAGATTATTTTTAACTCTATGATGAGCTTCTCTTATAGCTACTGATTTAAGTACAAGTTCAGCTTCCTTTTGTTTTAAGTCACTTATATCTTCTATTATTTTTACAATCTTAAACTCATCATCTTTGATGTGGATTGTTTTTATTTTAAAAAATAATGTATCTATGCAAACCTCATTAGTTTCATCATAATTTTCATTTAACAAAATTTGTTCAAATTTTTCAGGTTCTATATATAAATCATTATAATGCATATCTTGTATATCACACATGAATCCTAGTTTCTTATACATTTGAACTGCATTTTTATTTTTTATTTTCAGTGTTCCATTTTTATCAAATATAAGTATAGCTGAATTTAAATTATCAGTTAAAAAATTATTATTTTTTATTAAATTTATAAATTCATGTGATTTTTCACTTTGAGTTTTATTATTTTGATTTATATCAAATTCATTTTTTAACTCATTACTTATATCTTTTTCTACAATCAATACTCCTATAACTTCATTTTCTAGAACTATTGGTTGTATTGTCTGTTGTACTAACTTATATTCTTGAGTTAGAGCTTTTATATCCCTTGTTGTAATTCCTAAATTTAGAGTTTTTATTACTCCTGGTTCATTTTCATTTAATGCCTTCTTACCTACAACATTTTCGCTGTAAAGTGACTTATTTTGTGGCTTACCGTGACACACTACTAAAGCTTCATTTTTATTTTTACTTAATACATCTATAAAAACATCACTTTCATAGAAATCTGCCATTAGTTCTAATGATTTTGAAACCTCTATAATTTTTTCAACTTGCTCTTGATTCAAATAGGTGTTTTCTATACATATTTTGCTTATTATATTATTCATCATATCCAATAATAATCATTTTAGCTATCTCAAGCATAGTAGTTCTTTTGTCCATACTAAGTTTTCTAATTCTATTATAAGCTTCATCTTCACCTATTTTAAATTCTCTAGTAAGTATGCCTTTTGCTCTTTCTATTACTTTTCTTTCTACTAATTTAGAATTTATGTTATCTAAATCTTTTTTCATTTTTTCAAATTCATTTACCTTAGATAAACACATTTCTATAGTAGGTATAAGTACTTTTTCATTAGCAGGTTTTACTAAATAACCAAATGCACCAATACTTTTAGCTTTTTCTATGTATTCAATATCTTCAAAAGATGTTAGTAAAAGCACTCCTCCAGCTAAATTTTCTTTAGCTATTATTTTTCCTGCTTTTATTCCATCTAGTATTGGCATATCTATATCCATGATTACTAAGTCTGGATTGTATTTCTTACAGCTTTCAACAGCTTCAAATCCATCACAAGCTTCTCCTACTACTTCATATCCTCGATCTTCTAATAAATCTTTTATATCCATTCTTATAAGTGGCTCATCATCCACTAACAATATTTTTTTAGCCATATATTCCACCTCACTTAAAGGTTTTAACAACACTTATATAATATATATTTTAAAACTCACTTAGGTATTTAAGCAATTCCTCTATACCTATATTATCAATAGTGTCTACTTTAAATATTTTATTAACGCCTGCCATTTCTAATCTTTCTTGTGCTATGTTAATATCGTTTTCACTATCAGCATTATTAATCTTAGTTATAATACCTATTACTTCTTTGCAAAACATACTTGCAAAACCTGGTGCTATATAATTTTCTTCTTGTGTACAGTCATATACTATCGCTATAACTTTTGCATCTACTGCTGTTGTTATTAAAGCATTATATAATGATCGATTTTCCATATACTCACCTGGAGTATCTATTGCATTATTGTAAATTTCTACTGATTGTGTTTTTTTATATTTAAGTTCTAACTCGTCTAGCTTTTGGCACAAAGTAGTTTTTCCACTGCCTGTTTTTCCCATAAAAATTACATTTTTCATTTTAAGTCCTCGTTATCTTAGTAGACGTAAAGTTTAGCATATTTCCTAAAACTTGTAATACTTCATCAAGTGCAGACTCTACAGAGCTCACATCCCCTGTAACCACTAAAGATCCACTAAATCTATCTATAAATCCTAATGATACTCCTGATGCTTTTGTTGCAACATCTGCTGCTATTATTGACGCTTCACTAGGAGTTATTGTAAGTATTCCAATTGCATCTTTTTTATCTATTATAAGACCTAGTTTTTTGTATATTTCTTCATTTGGATTTGCTATTATATGAGCAAGTGTAACTTGTTTACCTGGCACATATTCTTGAATAACTCTTTGTTTAGTATCTTGTGTCAATTCATTCCCTGCTTTCTTTACTAACTTTTAGTTGCTATTAAATAAATAGAGGCTTCTAAAAGACACATAAAAACATATCCTTTAAGAAGCCTCATTGCTTTTTTATAAATTATCACGCCTTTGTGATACTTTTATTATAATTTTCTGCTTTATATTTGTCAATATTTATTTTATCTTTTATGATAAACATTTTCCTTGACACTTTATGTCGTTATTTAATTTTATTTAATATATTTATTATATCTTTTTCTGTTGGCTGTTTAGGGTTAGTTTTAGTACATGCATCTTTTATTGCTAAAGCTGCTATTTCTTTTTCTAAATCAGTTACATCGTTAATATTTACCTTGCACTCACTTAACTTAGTTGGCATATTCATTTCTTTTTGCATTTTTTTAATTTCATTAACCAAACTTTTTACACCAACTCTTACGTTAGATGAATTTAGCCCTAACAAACTAGCTATATCTGCATACTTCTTTGCAGCTAAAGAATAGTTTGTATTATTATATCCTATTATATCTGCGTTGTACTCTATTACATGAGGAAGTAAAATTGAATTTGTTCTTCCATGAGGTACATGGAATTTGCCACCTAGCACATGTGCTATAGAATGGTTTACACCAAGAGAAACATTATTAAAAGCCATTCCTGCTAAACATGATGCATTATGCATTTTTTCTCTAGCCTCAATATCTCCTCCATCTTTGTATGCTTTATTTAAATACTTACAAACCAATTTTATAGATTTTTCAGCAAGTGCGTCAGAAAAGTCATTTGCATTAGTAGATACATATGCTTCTATTGCATGTGTAAGTACATCCATACCTGTATCTGCTGTTATAAAGTTAGGGACTGTTTTTACTAATTCAGGATCTAGTATGGCTATATTAGGAAGAAGTTCATCTGACACTAATGGATATTTCGCTCCTTTTTGGTTATCTGTTATCACAGAAAAAGATGTTACCTCTGATCCTGTTCCACTTGTAGTTGGAATTGCTATAAATTCTATCTCTTGTGTATTTAATATTTTCTTTGAAAAGTCCATTATAGCTTTTGCTGCATCTATTGCAGATCCTCCACCTAAAGCTATGATAACTTCTGGTTTTACTCTATCACAAACTTCTACTCCGCTAACTATAGTTTCTATTGGTGGATCTGGAACTATGTCACTAAATATTTCATAAGTAGATTCTTTGATTTGTTCTAAAATTTTATCTATCATTTTAGATTTAATCATAAATGGATCTGTTATTATTAATATTTTTTTATTTTTTATTTCACCAAGTGACTCTAATGATCCTTTTCCAAATTTTATCTTTGTTTTAATTTCAAAATTATACAATCTTATCTCTCCCTTTTTTATGTAGTGTTTATATAAAAACAAAAAAGCTCCATAGATTAATCCTATGGAGCTCCTTTGCTCTTTAAACACGCCTTTGTGTTATTATTTTTAATATACTATTTGAGTAAGTTATTGTCAATAATTTTTAGATTGCTTTTGTTACTCATTTTATTGTTTAGCTGTCTTTTGGTCATTTTCCATATTTCTATGCTTAGTCATAGTTTTGTTGCTATACTTAGGTTCTCCTTGAGATGCTATTTTTGCATTAACTTCAATATCATTACATCCATTTATCCCTAATTCTTTTGCAACTTCTATTTTTTCTTTTTTATAATCTTCCATTTTTCTATTGTTTTCTTTTTTCTTATGAGTCATTTTTCCACATCCTTTATTTTATTTACATATATATTATTTCACTAATTGTTTTTTAAATGCTTGTAAAATTTTCATATTTTTTATTCTCCATGTATATCTTTAAACTTTTCGTTATCAACCATAACATCATTTTTTCCATATGCAGCTTTGCTAAATATTTTTTCAGCTTCTACTAAGCTAATTCCTTTTATATCCATATTCTCAGGTTTAGCCTCTCCTATGCCATCTTTATATAGTCCATATAAATAACATACTGCCTGTGGTAAAAATCCAAGTAGCCTTGCACCTATAACATCTGCTGCAAGAGGGTCTGTAGATGCTATTATAAGCCCCGGAGTGTCTACTGCCATACCATTAGTTGGTCCTGTTCCTATCATTGCCTTATCGCAGCTTATTATACTTAAATCTATAGGCACTTTATTTGCAAAACTCCTTATAAATCCATGTAAGTCTTCATGCATACCTGTACTTTTTTTAGGATATCCATGAATCTCTGCTGGTGGCCATCCCATTGCTATGTTTTTTATAGATGCTGTTACTGTTGCTTCTTCGTGTTGTTTTAATTGGGTAAATGATATTATAACGTCAGCTTCATCTATTACTTTGTTAATAGGTGTAGATTTTATTATTTTATGATTTAATTCTAAGTCTATGTATGGTCCATAATTCATATCAATAAATTCTACTTCTTCATCTTGTATTACCTTATCATAACCTACCTTTTTCATAACATCAGGTGTTTTAGCTCCTCCTGATCCAACTGCTATATATATCTTATCTGGTTGTTTAGATTTTACATATTGTATAAGCTTTTTTAGTGTCTTAGGACCCACTACTACTCCATCTTTGGGGTTTTTATCTTTTACCCAGTTTGGAGTTATTATTACAACATCTCCTTTTTGTATTACTTTATCCATTGGTAATAAATCTAGAGCTTTTTCTAATGATTTGCCTTCACTTATTGCTTTACTTATTGCAACAATTGGTTCTTTTACTCTACGCTCTCTTATCATCTGCTCACCTTCCTTGCTCTTTTTATTTAAATTATTTACATTTATCTATTTTAAAATTCAATTTTAAGTTAATTTTGTTATATATTTTTAATTTATTAAGTTATTTTTATAAATAAACAATATAAATATTTTTTATATTATATGTAACTTTTTCCTATATTCTGAAATATATTATAAGTACATAGGTTGTCAAATCACCTATGAATTATGTAATTTAAGGAGTATAACTATATGACTAATTGTGAATCAAATAGAAATGGTTGGAAAGATGGTAAGTCTAAATGCAATTATTGCGATAAAAAAGAAGATTCTTGCTACTGTGAATTAAAAGATTCTCATTGTAAAAATGATGAACATAAATATGAATATGATTGTCATAAAAAAGATTATAAAGATAAAGAACATGAATGCAATAATCAGGATAAAAAAGAAGAATGTTGCTGTAAAAAAAGTATGAAAGAAGCTTTAGAATTATTATCAAGCAACAAACTAAAGTCAAATATTAAATTTGATGAATTTGTATTTATAGGTCAGAAATTTTTAGTAGGAGCTAACATCAGAGAAGACCTCGTAGGAAACGATAATATAAACAATCCAAATGTTTTTGGTGCCCAATTTAAAGGTTTCGAAGATTGTAATTGTGATTTAATAAAATTATTTGCTGATCAGGCATTTTATCCTATTCCTAATAATAATGCTACTCAAGTTGATATCCCAGACTTTAATAATATCCACTATGCATCTTTATGTGATATTCAGGCTGTTGTATTTAACTATGATGGTAATCAAACAGATTTCGAGAATGATTTAACTAAATCACTTGACGAATTTAATAATAAATGTAAAGTTAAATGCGATGAATGTTGCTGCAATAAGGGAGTATTCAGTAAAATTTTTAATCCATGTAATCCTATTAATACAGTTAGCTTAACTGCTGGCTGGCTAGCTGTAAAAAATGCTAAAATATTAGGTAAGATAGGAAATATTTTAGTTCTCTCTAATGTTGGAACTAAAAGAATATACTTTATTTGTTTAGATTCTGTAGGATTTATAAGTTTTTAAACTCTTAAAATTTTATATATAAAAATTAAATTTATCTTAGAAAGGCTATAATTGTAAAATCATAGCCTTTCTTTGAATATAAAGTTTTTATCTAGCTAATATAAATTCACAGAATTTACATTAGCTGTAGAATAAATAGTTATATCTGAATCACCATTATTAACAATCAGTATTCCATCCCCAACATATTCTATACTTCCATTTATGTCTTCTTTATATAAGTTAAAATCATCCTTGTTATCAGTTTGTATATCCTTAACTACATTTACATTTACTTTACTTAATTTAATATTTTCTGTAACACTTTTGTAATCCGTTATTGGTTTTATTGATTGTATAACTGGTGTTGTTTTTATATCTTCTATTTGATGTATAGAATTTCCACTTATATTTATAATATCATTTATCAATTCCGTTTCTTCTTTTGTAACAACATTAACTGTATCGTATTTATTAGTTATAGAATTTACAATATCTTTTGAAGTATTTATAATATTTTTTATAGACTCTAAATTTTCTGATTTATATTCTACTAAATTGTGGGCATATTCAATATCTAATGATTCTATTAAACTTGCTTTATGCTGGCCTATATCTTTGACAACGTTACCTATTTGGTTATTGCTATCTATATTTCCTAATAAGTTATTAGAATTATCTTCTAATACAGTTATTGTCTTTAATTCTATTTTTAATGGTTCAAATGTACCATCATCTAATACAACTCCTACATATCCATCTCCTGTTGGGTCTATCATTAGTGATTTTGAACTTACCTCATCTTTACTTACCTGTTTATTTAATGGCTCTAAGCTTAAAATATCAATAGTTTTTGATTTGATTATATTATCTGTAGTATTTATATTCCCTATAACCCCACCTATGTAATTAGGCTCTACATCTATGACAACATCAGACTGATTTTGTTTTATATCCTTTATAGCTCTTGTAGGGGATTGACCTACTACTACATCACAGTCATCTATATCTATATTAGTTATTACTTTTACAGGCTTTGTTTGTACCGGTCTAGCTACTTCTACCTCTTGTGCATTATTTGTTAAAATTTTTTTTTCTTCAACCTCTATATTAGTTATTATTTCTTGAGGATGTGTCTTTATATAGTTAATAGCCTCAGTTTTTTGTACATCTATATTTACACTTTGTAAAACATCTACTTGTTTTGAATCTAAATATGTTTCATCACTTAAAACATCTTCTTTTGTGATCTCTTCGTATGCTCTACCTTTTGTGTAATTTTCATCTACAATACTGTTAAATTTTATTGAATCTATGTTTTTATAGTTTTCTTTGATATAGTCTTCAATATTTTTATCATTCATTTTCTTGCTATATCTTCTTTGATAATTTTTATTGTATGTACTTCTTGAAGTAAGTACATCTGTATTTTTAAATTCCATAATTAGTTCATCTTTAATTTCATTATCAGTCAATATTTTTACTTTTACTATGTCGCTTATTGCTATTGCTACGTTATCACATACTATCATATTTCTACTTATATTTATATTTTTTTCTTCATCATTTGATAGTTCCATATATGTTACAATTCCATCTAATGTCGTTATTTCCAGCTGTACAAAACAATCATATTTATCATATAAATTAGTTATCATATCATTAATTTTTATAAATATTTCTACTATAGATTTTTTATCATATTTCTCCATTTAATAATCCCCTTCCATAACTATATAAATATAAACACTATTCTTATATTTATGTGTAAAAACACATTGTTATTACCTTTTTAGAACTTTAAATAACGCCTTAATAAATTTTGCTATAGCCTAAGATATAGGCTCTTAAACGCTATTTAATCAAGATAAGATCCTATCCAATACAATAAAAAAATGAACTCTAATATTAGAGTTCATTTTTTATTTACATCTATTTGCTTATAAAAAGCTGATTTTAAACTATTAGCATTTAGTTGATGTTATATTTCCATCGCTACATTTTATACAACTTGGTGATGTATATACTACTAATTCTTCTTTAACTATAGCATAAATTTTTTCAGTAACTAAAAGAGAAGAGAATATATCTGCTTTAAATTCTTTGTTTGGATTAGTACAAGGGTCTGGATTGAATTTTTCTTGTGGTGATACACAATCAACATCTATACATCCATCAAATTTAAGTTTCATATTTAAACAGAACTCATCTGAAGGTAAGCATATTTGGCCTATAAAATCTAGAGGTGTTGTTTTTCCATCCATTATATTTAATATTGGCCCACTATATGTTGTACAAGCTTCGAAATCCTCACATCCTATTTTCCCTCTTACTGTTATAACTAAATTACATACATAAAATTCTACTCCAATTTGAGCAATTCTAGTCTTTTTACCACTTTCACAACAACTAGAACTTGTTGCTATACTATACTTATTTTTATATGAGTTGTAAAGACTAACATCCGCACATTCATACTCTGGTGAACATTCATCCGGTATAAATTTAACCTCTTTTTTATCTATATATGATTTTAATCTTGGTTCTTTGTCCTCATTCATTAATCCTATGAAATCAAATTCTACAAGTACATCTTTTACACATATTTCATTAGCTCCGTATTTTACCCCACGTCTTTCCTTTACTTTAAATGCTAAATCCTTTACTAATTTCATAGTTCCTGATTTAAGGCATACATAATCATATATTCTTTCTGTTAAAACTGGTATGCATATTGCATTTGATATATCTGCAGGACATTTTAATTCTATTGGTTCACAACATTGATTTGTACACTTATTTGGTTTTGGTACAGAAGGCGTATTTTCGCATTCTTCGCAACAATTTTTTTCTTGATTACATCTCATTTCTTCCATGTCAAATATCCACTCCTGTTAATTATTTTAGAAAAGACTACTTTCTCTTCTTATTAAAATATATGGATATTCATATCTACCTGTTACTGTTTGAGTATATATTTTATTTTTTTTTTTTTATTAATGTATAAAATGTATTATTTGAAAGTATAAATATTAGTATAAGTAATTTTCGGGGGGATGTTATGTCTTTTTTTAATAAAACATATATATTTATTAGGAAACTAGATGAAACTATAAATATAATAAATTTTGATAGATCTATCATTTGTAATACTATGGATTCTAATTTTAATAATTTATATTCTATTAATATAATAAAGGGAGATTATTCTTTTGTAGATGTTTGGTTTGAAATAGACAGTAA
>CAMTIM010000046.1 GCA_947072565.1 uncultured Peptostreptococcaceae bacterium
CAAGATGTAGTTATGTCAATCCGTATGGTTCCAATTTCTTCAACTTTTACTAAGATGCAAAGAGTTGTAAGAGATATGAGTAAGAAAACTGGAAAGATAGTAGATTTAGTTTTAATTGGTGAACAAACTGAAGTAGATAAAAATATTTTAGAAAACATTTCAGATCCTTTGATGCATATGATAAGAAATAGCATGGATCATGGTATAGAAATGCCAGATGTTCGTAGGGAAAATTCAAAGCCAGAAAAAGCAACTGTAACATTAGAGGCAAAAAACACTGGTGGGGATGTTGTCATCATAATTAAAGATGATGGTAAGGGATTAGATAAAGAGGTTATTGTTAAAAAAGCAATTGAAAAAGGAATAACAAGTAAAAGCATTGAAGAAATTAGTGATAAAGAAGCATATAACTTTATATTAGCACCTGGATTTTCTACAAATACTGCCGTAACTGAGTATTCAGGTAGAGGTGTAGGTATGGATGTTGTTCATACAAACATTCGTAAGTTAAGAGGTTCTATTAGTATAGATAGTGAAAAAGGAAAAGGTACTATGATTGTGCTTAGGATTCCATTAACATTAGCAATTGTAGATGGTATGAAAGTGCAAATAGGAAATGAAATATATATTATTCCATCACTTAACATAAAAGAAGTGTTTAGACAGGGAGTATATGATATTGTTGAAAATCCAAATGGAGAAGAACATAGCATAATTAGAGGTAACTGTTATGAAATCCGTAGATTATCAAACATACTAGGAATAAGTGACGTTAAGTCTGATGATGGAATCATGATTTTAGTTGAATCTGAAATGGGGAATGCTTGTATTATAGTGGATGGAATAATTGGTCAACAGCAAGTTGTAATTAAACCGATACCTACACTTTTAACACAGTTTGAAAAAGTTCAAAATTGTATGTCAGGGTGTTCTATTTTAGAAGATGGGTCTATTAGTTTAATATTTGATGTGAATTCCGTTATAAATAAATGATGTTAACATAATAGCATAGACATAATTACTATAGACAAGTTGTGCCAATTGCTGAAAAAATTAGGCTAAAAGCGTGTAGTAAGACAGTAGATATATTCAAAAGGAGAGAGAGTCTATGGCAGATAATAAAAAGATAAAAGTATTAGTAATTGATGATTCTAGCATGTTTAGGCGTATTATAGCGAAGTACCTTCAAGAGTATACAGATTTGGAAGTTGTGGGTACAGCTAAAGATACATATGATGCTAGAGACAAGATAATACAATTTAGGCCTGACGTATTAACATTAGATATTGAGATGCCAGGTATGAATGGAATTGAATTTTTAAAAATTCTAATGGATCAATGCCCTATTCCTACAATTGTAATTAGTGGAGCTGATGGTAGATGCTTTGAGGCTATAAGTGCAGGAGCAGTTGGATTTGTTGAAAAACCAACTGCAAGTACAATGAGCGAATTTTCTATTGATCTAGCATCTAAAATAAGAGAAGCTTCGGTTGCTAAATTAGATAAAACAAAGTATTCAAAAGGCAATCCTTCACAAATTAATAAAGATGTACAAAAAAAAGATACAGTTATAAATGATGATATAAGAAGAAAAAATTATAAAGATATAATTGCGATAGGAGCATCTATGGGTGGCGTAGAAGCCGTTAGTAAATTATTAAGGCAACTACCTCTAGGATTACCTGGAATTGTAATTACACAACATATGCCACCAGTTTTCACTAAAAAATATGCCGAACGCTTAAATAAAGAATGCTTGATAAACGTAGTAGAAGGTAAAGATGGAGATGAAGTACTGAGTGGATATGCATATATAGCTCCTGGAGCTTTACAAATGGGTATTATAAAGAAAAATAATAAATATATATTACAGATTAAAGAAGGAGAAAAAATTAGTGGTCATTGCCCTTCAGTAGATTATTTATTTGAATCTGTTGCAAAAGAGGCTAAAGAAAATGCTATAGGTATTATTTTAACTGGCATGGGCTCAGATGGAGCTAAAGGACTGCTTGATATAAAGAAAGCACGAGGATATACTATTGGGCAAAATAGGAATTCTTGTGTTGTATATGGAATGCCAATGGCAGCGATGAATCTGGGGGCAGTTTTAAAAGAGACTTCACTAGAGATGATTCCAAATGTAATATTAAATCAACTAAAGAAAAGAGAGTTAATCGCAAAATCTAGAGATTAGATAGAAAGTAGGAAAATATGAAATTCGAGTGTGATAGATTAAATGTACTTCGTGAAATTAGTAATATAGGTTCAGGTAATGCATCAAATTCATTAGCTACAATGCTAAATGAGATAGTAGATATAGGACTTCCTAAAAGTGATATGATTAAATTTATAGACATAACTAATAGTTATAATTCGCCAGAAGAACTAGTTGTAGGAACTGTTTTACAACTTTCAGGCGATATGGAAGGCTTTATTATAGTTATTATGAAAGTTGACTCAGCACTTAACTTATTAGAGAAACTTTGTAAAAAAGAAATAATATGTGATAGAAATGACTATAACTCAGTTTGTGAAGAATTGAGCTCAATGGGAGAAATTTGTAATATACTTTGTGGAACATATTTAACGGCAATATCTGATATGACAAACTTAAATATATATCCATCTGTTCCTTATTTTAGAGTAGATATGGTTATGGAAATTATGAACTTACCTATTTCATTATATGATCTAGTAGATGATTCAATTTTATGTATTGAAACAGATTTTTTCACTACAGATTTAAAAATTGAAGGGAAATATTATTTTATTCCTAAAGTAGAATCATGTGAAAAACTGTTAGAATCAT
Source organism: uncultured Peptostreptococcaceae bacterium (assembly GCA_947072565.1). GTDB lineage: Bacteria > Bacillota > Clostridia > Peptostreptococcales > Peptostreptococcaceae > Romboutsia_D. The sequence goes on from CAMTIM010000046.1 coordinate 2,810, forward strand.
TGGGTATTGTCGATCCACAAAAAAGATAATGAAAAATGTTATTTAAAAGGAGAGTGTATTATTTATGAATATAGATGATGAGATAATAGAAAATAAAATAGATGATTTATATATGGTGTTTGTTATAAATAATCAAAAATATGCATTATCATCAAAGTATATTATAGAGATTATTGAAATGCTACCTATAACTAAAGTTCCATTCCTTCCTAATTATATAAATGGAATTATAAACTTAAGAAGTATAATTATTCCTGTAATGGATGCTAGGATGAGATTTGATATGGAGCCTATGGATTACAATGAGAGAACATGTATTATTATAATAGAAAATAAAATGGATAAAATTGGGTTGATAGTTGATGCTGTAAATGAGGTAATCCATATATCACCTAGTCAAAGCATGAATATAAATTCTAAAAAAGATGAATTTAATAAAAATTTCATAAATGGTATAAGTGAGATAAATAATGAAATTCAATTAATATTAGATTGTGACTCACTAATGGAAATTTTAGATGATAAAATTCATTTAAACAAAGAGTCTACTTTATAATTTAAAAAAATTATTGTATAACCAAGATTGTATATGATTAAAATGGAGGAGAAGTTATGAAAAGAGTATTAATAGTTGATGATGCTGCATTTATGCGTATGTCTATTAAAAATATGCTTTCAAACTATGAATTTGAAATAGTTGGCGAGGCAGAAAATGGTTTAATGGCAATTGAAAAATATAAAGAGCTACAACCAGATATAGTAACATTAGATATTACTATGCCGGAGATGGATGGCTTACAAGCATTAAGAGTTATTAAAAAGCTTGACCCATCGGCATCAGTTGTTATGGTATCAGCATTAGGGCAAGAAGCAAGAATGAAAGAAGCAATTATTTATGGAGCAAAAGGATTTATTGTAAAACCATTTAAAGAAGAAATTATTGTATCTGCATTATCTAAGTTATAATTTATTGTGTTAGTCAATAATTAAATTAAAAGAATAATAGGAATAACTAATATTATAACAAATGAGACTTATGTATGCTTTTATAAGAATATGTAAGTCTTGTTTGATTGTTTTAAAATATCTATTAAATAAAGTGCTTAAATAAATAAATTTGAGTAGGTATTCATTAATAAGTGAAATATTGGTAAAATAGAATTATAGACGATAATAAGGAATAATTTGTTTTTAAATATAGGTCAAAAATATGCTAATCTACATATAGAAGCAAAAATACATAACAGACTAAGTAATAATTAAATTAGTAGGTAAAATAAATACCTATATAGCAAGTGAGGGATAATGGTGTATGGCGAAAGTATTAAGGAGTAAATACAACAGTACAGGAGAACGGTGTGTGGATGCTTGCCTAAACTATGGCGAGCTAAGATATGTAGATGAAAATGGGTGCCCAATGAATATAGAAGTACCTTTTGATAAATATGAGGAGGCAATAAGTGATTTTGAAGATAGAGTAAGGGAGGGTCTAACTCAAAGTTATATAAATCCAAAAGAAATATTGAAAAGAGGCAGCTTAACTTATATTCAATCTAAAAAGTTGGCTAATGAAGGAAAAATAAGAGGGTTAGATTTATTTGAAATTGATGGTAGTGTTGAGTGTGACCATTTATTAGGGGTTTCAGGTAGTGTAGAATATGCACTATCATTATGGAATGGTGAATCAAGAAATGAAGCATTATTAAAATCAGTAGTAAGAGCAATAACTGTATATGGAGAATCATTTATAAAAGGTTTAGATTTAGATAATACAGTGGATTTAACTTCATATAATAGATTTGCTAAAAATTTATATAGTATAGATACAATGGTAGATATAAATTTGTATAAAGTTAGAAATTATCAGATAGATAATGAAATAAGCGTTGAGGGATTATATGTTAAAAAGAAAAGTATTAAAAATGTTGATTTACCACTAGGCATATTAGGGGCTTTTTTAGGGTTTATAGTAATGCAAGTTTGTACTAACTCTGGTGAAATTATAAATAATGATATAACCTCAATTTTGTTAAACGGTATAGCTATGATAGTATTTGGTTTAATAGTTATGAAAGGAAGTAGATATATAATTGATAAATATGTTAAAAATAATACTCATTTAATTATGGAAATGTTTAATGAAGAATTAGAAAAATCAAGCTACGATAACTTATTGACAGAAAAGGAAGCCTGTATAATATTAAAAAATATAACCAAGGGCGAAGTTACAAAGCTACTTCTTGATATGAAAGGCAGCGTAAATAAGAAAGTATCGAGTGTCAATATTGTAACAAAAGAAACTAAATTTATATTAGATGCTAGAAGGTCAGTTGTATTGCCAAGTGAATATGAAATAAAGGAAGCTTTATCTAAATTAGTAGGTAGATATAAGGATAAGTTGTTGAATGATTATAATGTTAATAATATATAAATATAAAAAAATATTATTGAAAAGGAACTTTAAATTAAAGTTTCTTTTTTTATAGAAAATAAAGTTTTTATATTTAAATATAAAGCTATACAAAAAATATTCTTTAACTTCTATTTTACAAAATTATATATAAAATTTTTTTCAAAAAAATAACTTGATAAATTTTTAATTAGAGATTTATTTTATGAAAGTTTATAAGTTTTTAAATTCAAAAATTAAATTTACTCAGTGTTATTAAGGTGAAAAATAAGTAAAATTTAAATAAATTTTCAACTTCATTCAATTTACTGAAAATTACAAAAAAAGCCTTTGAATTACAAAAAAATATAGCAAACAACAAGTATTGACAACGGTTCCAAAAAATATATAATAGACAAAGTAATCGTTTTTATTAAAAATAATTGGAGGTAAATTTAATGCCAGATCAAAACAGAAATTTAAAATGGCAAAACATTGCATTAATGGGATTTGTCATGGTATGGGGATTTGGGAACGTAGTTAATAACTTTGCCAACCAAGGACTTACTGTAGTATTTTCATGGATATTCATGATAGCGCTATATTTTGTTCCATATACTTTAATGGTAGGGGAATTAGGTTCTGCATTTAAAGACTCACAAGGTGGAGTATCAGCATGGATAAGATCAACAACAACACCAATGCTTGCTTTTATGGCAGGATGGACATATTGGGTTGTGCATGTACCTTATTTAGCTCAAAAGCCACAAACGTTATTAATAGCATTGTCTTGGGCAATAAGTCCATCAGGAGAATTAGCGACAGTATTAAAGGAACTAAACCCTATGATACTTCAAGGTATGGTATTATTAATATTTTTAGTATTCTTATACATATCAACAAAAGGAGTTAAAGTATTAAAAGTTATAGGAAATGTAGCTGGGACATCAATGTTTGTTATGTCTTTATTATTTATAGCTTTAGGATTAGCAGCACCTGCTATAACAGGGCATGTAGCAACACCTGATATAACTCTAAAATCATTTATACCTAAGTTTGATTTTGCATACTTAACAACTTTATCAATGCTAGTATTTGCAGTTGGTGGATGTGAAAAAATTGCACCTTATGTAAATAATACTAAAAATCCATCTAAAAACTTCCCTAAAGGAATGCTAGTATTAGCAGGTATGGTAGCAGTGTGTGCTCTTTTAGGATCTATAGCAATGGGTATGATATTTAATGCTAATAATATACCAAAAGACTTAATGATGAATGGCCAATATTATGCATTCCAATTACTTGGAGATCATTATGGTGTAGGAAGTTTATTTGTTATAATTTATGCTTTAGCTAACACAGCGGCACAATTATCAGCACTAGTATTCTCAATAGATGCTCCACTTAGAGTATTATTAGGAGAAGCAGATGATAACTTTATACCAAAAGGATTATCTAAGACTAACAAAAATGGTGTTTTAGTTAATGGATATATAATGACAGCAATACTAGTTTCAATTTTAATAATAGTTCCTGCGTTAGGAATTGGTAATACAAATGAATTATTTAACTGGTTATTGAAATTAAATTCAGTTGTAATGCCAATGAGATACTTATGGGTATTCTTAGCTTATATGGGGCTTAAAAAAGCTATAGGTAAATTTGATACTGAATATAAATTCATAAAAAATCCTAAAATTGGATTCTTAGTAGGACTTTGGTGTTTTGGATTTACAGCATTTGCATGTATAATGGGTATGTTCCCAACAGATGTTCCTGCATTTAGTTCAGAATGGATATTTAGAGTTGGATTAAACGTTATGACTCCTATTGTATTAATGGGAATCGGTTTAATATTACCGTTTATAGCGAAAAGAACTAATAACGCTAATAAAGTTAATGAAAAGTAATCTATGTTCAAATAGATTAATGAATATATAAGTAAAAGGCGAGTGAAATACATTCACTCGCTTTTTTATGTACGCTTAGAAATTTTATTAGTTAAGATATAACTAAATGCAATATATAGTATTAAATATGTATTCGTAAGAAAATCTTAAGAATTAAGTTAAGAAATTCTTAAGATTTTTATATTACTATGTAAGTATAGTTAAATCTTAAGAAAATTTACATAATTAACATAATAGGAAAAAGGATGTGACTTTATTGTATAATGATAATGTGAACTATAAAATAGAAAGGTATTTGATAAATGTACAATATATTAGTGGTGGATGATGATAAGGATATAGTTGAATCTATAAACATATATTTAAAAAATGAAGGATATAAAATATACAAAGCTTATGATGGAATACAAGCTTTAGAGGTTATACAAAACAAAGAAATACATCTTATACTTATGGATATAATGATGCCGAATTTAGATGGAATAAAAACAACCATAAAAATTAGAGAAGATAAAAATATACCAATAATATTAGTTTCAGCTAAAAGTGAAGATACTGATAAAATAATTGGTCTTAATATTGGGGCAGATGATTACATCACTAAACCTTTTAATTTACTAGAACTTATAGCTAGGGTTAAATCAAATTTAAGAAGATATGTTAGTTTAGGGAATTATAATAATGTAAGTAGCGAAATTTTAAAAAGTGGACAACTTACAATGAATTTATCTACTACAGAGGTACATGTAGATGGAGATTTGGTTAGATTAACTCCTATTGAATCTAAAATACTAAAGCTTCTTTTATGCAATAAAGGAGTAGTTTTTTCAATAGATGACATATATGAAAAAGTATGGAAAGAAGATAGCTACAATGCTGAAAATACAGTAGCTGTACATATTAGAAGAATAAGAGAAAAAATTGAGATAAATCCGAAAGAACCAAAATATTTAAAGGTGGTGTGGGGCGTTGGCTACAAAGTTGAAAAATTATAGTGGAAAGCTTATAAAGGAAAGAAGTCTGATTTTTAATATGGTGTTAATTTTAGCTATATTTATGATATCTCAAGTTGTTGGAGTTTTATTATGTTTTAAGTTCTTTGCTCATAATTTATTGTTGACATTAGCAAGCATATTCCTAATAAATTTTGTCATGTATAAAATAATGAGAAAATTACTTATATTATAAGTGATTTATAAAGAGATGAGGGAGTTTTATGAACAGTAGCAAAATAAAAAATATACTTTTAACATTATCTATGGTTTCATTAGCTGTTTTGTTAGTAGTAATTCCTGCTACATTAACACTATATGGAGAACACCAAGGTCTATGGACAAGTTATATGCACGAAGATAAAAAAATATTAGAAAAAGATTTTTATAAAAGTAATGACTTTGAATTTAGTATGCTTGGACCAATGTCTTGTTGGATAGCTGATAGTGTAAATAATAGAGGCGAGTCTAAAAAAGAAATTGAAGATATTAAAAAGCAATCAAAGATCCGAATAGATAATTTATATAAAAATATGAAATTTTTAGCAATAAATACTAAAGATAATAGTTATTATAGTAATACAAAATATAAAACAGTAGAAGAATATAAGAAAAATATAGATGAATACCTTGATATAGAAATACATAAAACACCAATGGATAAATCATATAGTAAAGATATAAATGGAAAAGTAGTAAAAAATGGTGCTGGCGTAGAATACAAGCTATTAAGTGCGATAGATGGTGAAAATATGGATATATATATATCATTACCTAATCCTAAAGAATTTAAATACGATGATGCCATATATAAGTTTTATAATTCTTACACACAAATAACAAAAGTTGTAGAAAATCTTATAGCTATAGTTATTACAAGTTTAGCAGTATTTTTAATATCAATATTTTCTTATAAATTTTGTAAGAAGAATACTCCGAATAAACAGGGAATAATACTTAAAATTTCAAAGAAAATACCGCTAGAATTATGGTTTATGGGTATATTTATTGTAGCTATTTATTATATGCTTGTTTCATTTTCAGGATTATATAGTGGATACGGAGAGATATATGAGTATGTAGGTATGATGTCACTTGCTATTATTGGCAATTTAATATTTATATTTATGATACATCTATTTATAAAAGTATTATTTAGTTTTGATAGTAAATTAGACTTGTTAAAAAATACTATAATATATAAACTATATAAATTATTAAATAAAATATATAAGGTAATTAAAAAGAATGTGGAAACTGTTCTAATTTCATCTAAGAAAATACCATTAATAAAAAGGATAATAGGGTTATCTATATTGTTTAGTATTTGCAGCATAATTTTAGGATTATTTATAGATTCGATTTTATACGCTGGAGGAATTATTTTTATAATAACTCCATTTATAGCTATGGGAATATTTACATGGTACATAGTTAAACAATTAACTTACTTATCTAAAATAATGGATGGAACAGAAAAAATAAAAAATGGGGAATTAAATTATAAGATAGATACAAATGGTTATGATAATTTTACAGTTCTTGCAGAAAATATAAACAATATTGGAGATGGACTAGAAAAATCAATAGATAGCCAATTAAGAAGTGAAAGAATGAAGTCTGAACTTATAACTAATGTAAGTCATGATTTAAAAACACCTTTGACTTCCATAATAAATTATGTGGAACTTATCAAAAAAGAAGAAAATATCCAACCAGAATATATAAATGAATATGTAAATGTATTAGAAGCTAAAGGTAGGAGACTAAAAGCCTTAATAGAAGATTTATTTGAAGCTAGTAAGGCTAGTAGTGGTAATATTGAATTAAATATGGAAAAATTAGATATAAAGCAACTATTGAGACAAAGTATAGGTGAAATGGAAGAAAAATTAGGAAATGCAAACTTAGACTTAAAGTTAAATATGCTAGATGATAAAGTATATATATATGCTGATGGAAGAAGAATGTATAGAGTATTTGAAAATCTTTTATCCAATATAGCAAAATATTCTCTGCACAATACTAGAGTATATATAGATTTAGTTGAAAATAATGAAAATATAAAAATTACTATGAAAAATATATCATCTTATGAACTTAATTTTGATGTAGATGAAATAACAGAAAGGTTTAAAAGGTCTGATGAATCTAGAAATACAGAAGGTAGTGGGTTAGGTCTTGCTATTGCTAAGGACTTAGTTAAAATCCAAGGTGGGAAGTTTGATATTGAGATTGATGGAGACCTATTTAAGGCAACTTTAGAATTTAAAAGCATAACAAAATAAATAGAAACTTAATTTATTAATTACCGGTAAGATATATCTTATCGGTAATTTTTTTTGATAGTAAGATTAACAGATGTTATAATAGCATTAACAATAATTGAAAATACGAGAATAGAAAATAACAGCTATGGGAGGAAAACAGGATATGAGCAAAAGAGAAGATTATATAAGTTGGGATGATTACTTTATGGGTATTGCTTTATTAGCAGGCAAAAGAAGTAAAGACCCAAGCACTCAAGTTGGAGCTTGCATAGTAAGTGCAAATAGCACAGATGGATCAAACAGTAATACTATTTTAAGTGTTGGTTACAATGGACTTCCTATTGGTTGTTCTGATGATGAATTTCCATGGGATAATAAAGGAGACTTATTAGAAACTAAGTATCCATTTGTAGTTCACGCAGAGTTAAATGCAATTTTAAATGCTAGAGGAAAATCACTACACGGGTCTAAGTTATACGTAGCTTTATTCCCATGTAATGAATGCTGTAAAGCTATTATTCAATCTGGAATAAGAGAAGTGATTTTTTTATCAGATAAATATTCACAGACAGATGCAGTTAAAGCATCTAAGAGAATGTTCAGTGCAGCTGGAGTTAAATTAACTCAGCTAAATCCACAAATTAAAAAAATAGAATTATCTTTAGATATAAATACTATATAGTGAAAATACAACTAGGGGGGATATTTAAATGATAAAATTTATAGCAACGGATATGGATGGAACTCTTTTAAATAAACATAATGAAATACATGATGAATTTTTTGAAATATTTGAAAAACTAGAAAATAAAAATATAACATTTGCAGCAGCTAGTGGAAGACAATATTTTAATCTTGCTAAGAGGTTTGAATCTATAAAAGATAGGATGATGTTTATAGCGGAAAACGGAACATTTGTAGTTTATAAAGGAGAAGAATTATTCATAAATGCACTAGATAAAAATGTAGCAATTGAGCTTATTGAAATTGGAAGAAAGATAGATAATGCTAATGTTATATTATGTGGGAAAAAAGCTGCATATATAGAAAATGATAATTTAGCTTTTGTAAAAGAAGTACAAAAATACTATGAAAGATATGAAATAGTTAAAGATATTAATGAAGTAGAAGATGATATATTAAAAGTTACTATATGTGATTTTTCTGGTTCACAAAATAATAGTAATTCTTATTACAATGACTATAGAGAAAAATTACAAGTTACTGTGTCTGGTGAGATTTGGCTAGATATTACAGCAAAAGGTGCTAATAAAGGTGTAGCAATTAAAGCACTACAAGAAAAGCTTGGTATAACTTTTGATGAAACTATGGTGTTTGGAGATTATTTAAATGATTTAGAAATGATGGAAGTAGCGTATCACAGTTATGCTATGGAAAATGCTCATGAAGATTTGAAAAAAGTGGCACGATTTACAGCCAAGAGTAATGATGAAAATGGGGTAGTTGAAGCTATAAAAAGCCATATATTTTAAATGAATATTAAACATAAAAAACTACTTAATTACTATAAATCAAAACATAGTATTAAGTAGTTTTTGTATTATTCATAATAAAATTAAGGCAATGAATAGAATGAGGCAATAAAATATTATTTAAATTTACGTAGAAAATATGTATAATTAAAGGGTAAACGTTGTTATTATATGTTGGGGGGCATTATTATGGAAAAAATATTTAATAAAATTAATAAATATATTTTAATTGTAGATAAGCAAGGGAATATAAAATTATGTAATGATAAACTAATGTCAAAGTTAGGTTATAGTGAGTTTGAATTATATAATTCAAATATAAATAAAGTTATATATAATCAAGATGAAATTATAAAACAAATATTAAATATTAAAGACGATATTGATATTATATTAAATATAAATTCAAAGTCTAAAAATATAATACCTTTAAAATGTGAAGTAACAATGAGCGATTATAAGGGCGAAAAAGCACTATTTATAATAGGTGAAGATATAAATAAAAATCTATATAATAGTGATGATTTAGAAATACTGCTAGATAATATTCAAATGAATGCATGGATTAAGGATATAAATGGAAAGTATTTATATGTTAATAAAAGTCTTGCTAATTTAGCTCAAAAAGATAAAGAAGATATAATAGGAACTTATGATAGAGACCTTTGGATAGAAGATGAATATAAAATTTATGAAAAAACAGATAGTGATATAATACAAAGTAAAGAAGGTAGGCTATTTCAAGATGGAAATAGCAAAGATGGTTGTAAAAGACTATTTGAAACATATAAAGCTCCAATATTAGATGAAAAACAAGAGATTAAGTACATTATAGGAATAAATAGAGACGTTACATTAAAAAAGAAAATTGAAAAAGAATTACAGAATAATTATGATAAATTAAACAGTATGAATGATATAATAAGCACCAAAAATGATTATAAAAACATACAAGAGTTATTAAATAGTATATGTGATTATTTCTTAACTCATTTAAAAGCAGACAGTCTATGTATTATAAGTTATGATTCAATAAAAAAAGAATTAAAACCATATTTAGAAATTGGTTGCTGCGAAGATAGTTTTAAAGATTTATATTGTGTGAAGATAGATAAAGAAGAAGAAAAAGAGCTTTTTGAAAAGGAAAGCGAAGGAATAAGAGCAATAAATGAAGTGGAGCAAATGAAAAATTACACAGTTAAAGTAGATAAAGATATAAAATACTTAGGAACATATAATATAAAATTTAAAGATGAATTTTTAGGTATACTATGTATATCATATAAAAATGGAAATAAACCAAAATTTAATCAAGATGATTTTATAAAGTCATCCTGTAGGCAGATAGCTGTATTAATAAAAAATCATAGACTTTGTGAGCAAGTGAAGATAGAAAACAAAAAGAGAAGCAATACGGAAAAAACGCTAGAATTATTTTTAAGTACAGCAGCTGATATTATGGCTATAGTAAATTTAGATGGATATTTTAAGAAAGTAACTCCAAAATGGACTGAAGTTTTGGGATGGAGTGAAGCAGAGTTATTATCTATGCATTGCAGCAAAATAATACATAAAGATGATATGTTGGTTGTGTTAAATACCATTTTTAAGGATGAAATTTCAAAATATAAACAAAACATAAAAATGAGATGTTTATGTAAAAATAATAACTATGTATGGATAGATTGGACTAGTAAATATATAAAAGAGCATAATCATTTTATTATTACAGGTAAGGATATTACAGAAGAAAAAAAGATGGAAGAACAAAAAAATGAATTAGAAAAAGCTATCCATCTAGAAAGCATAAAAAATGAATTTTTTGCAAATATATCTCATGAATTTAAAACTCCATTAAATATTATACTTGGATCTATGCAATTATTAAACCAAAATATACAAAACGATAATATAACGATAGATAAACTTAAAAGATGTTCAGGTACAATAAAACAAAATTCATATAGATTGTTAAGACTTGTAAATAACTTGATTGATATGAGTAGAATTGATACTGGATATTATGAACTACAACTTTCAAATAATAATATAGTTAGTATAATTGAGGATATAACTCTTTCAGTAGTACATTATGTAGAAAATAAAAATATAAGTCTTATATTTGATACCGAAGTAGAAGAAGAATTTATAGCTTGTGATCCTGATAAAATAGAGAGAATTATGCTAAATCTTTTATCCAATGCTATAAAATATACGGATGTAGGTGGAACGATAAGTGTTGATTTAAAATCAGATAACAAAAATATAATAGTATGTGTAAAAGATAATGGAGCTGGTATGCCTAATAATAAGCTTGATATAATCTTTGACAGATTTGGACAGGTCAATAGTTCGTTAACCAAAAAGTGTGAAGGTAGTGGAATTGGTTTATCTTTAGTAAAGTCACTCATAGAGATGCATGGTGGTAGCATAGATGTAAGAAGTGAAGTTGGAAAAGGGTCAGAGTTTATATTTAAACTTCCTATTTTAAAAATAAAAAATGAAGAAAATATAGTTGCATATAGAGAATCAAAGCATACTCAAATAGAAAAATGTAATGTGGAATTTTCAGATATATATAATTTATAAAAATAAACGTACTTTAATTATAAAGGAGCTAAATATGAAAAAATTACTGGCATCAGACATAGATGGAACTCTTTATATAAATGATAGCATTCATGAAAAAAGCATAGAATATATAAAAACTTTTAGAAAAAATGGTCACGCTTTTTTATTATGCACAGGGCGAAACTTTGGAGGGATAAAACATTTATTTGAGGAGTATGATATAGAAGTAGATGGTTATATACTTTGCAATGGAGCAGTAGTATTAGATAAAGACCTCAATGTAATATATAATAGATCAATAAATGATGAAGTCATAAAGCAAGTTTTTGAATGCTCAAAAGATAATACGCAATTTAATTTTTATTTTGCAGACAGTGAAAATTTATATATAGTAGATGGATACAATAATCACCCTATGCTTAGTGATGCTAACATTGATGAGAAAATGGGAGTAATAAGGATAAAAGAAGAAGAATTTTATAAAAATAAATATAGTGCTAATATTATAGGTATAGATATAAAAGACCAAAGTATAGAAAAAACAAAAATAAAAATTAATGAAATAGAAAATCAATTTTCAGATGTAGTAAGTGTATACAGAAATAAATATTTTATAGACATAGTTCCAAAAGATGCATCTAAAGCAGATGGAATTTCAAAGGTACTAAGTACTTACGGAGTTAAAGAAGATGATGTATTTGTTATAGGTGATTCATGGAATGATTTAAGTATGTTTGAAAAATATAAAAATTCATATACGTTTAATTATGTAGAAGAAGAGTTAAAGCCTCACGTTAATAACTTAGTAAATGAGTTTCATAATTGTCTAGAAATAATTTTAAAATAACATATCTAAAAATAGCCAGTCTAAATTATAAAAATTAGGCTGGTTATTTTATTGAAATAAAAAGTAAAAAAATATAAACATATAACGATAATTTGCATATTTTGGAGTATAGAGGAAAACCTCTAAAATATTAACTAACAAGGATGGTAATAATTAATGATATATAGAAAATATGACAATAAATATGAGAGTAAATGCGATAATAGATGTAAAAATAAAAACTGCAAACCAGAATGTGACGTAGCTTACTACCAATGCAAAAATTGTAAGAAAGACTCTAAAAAATGTGATTGTTATATAGAAAAAACTTACGATCTTATAGAAGAACTTGAAAATAAGAATGACAAATTAGAGGATACTTTAGAAAAAGCACAAACTAATCAAGCATTAGCTAATGCAAATATAGATGATGTAGGAAATGATTTAGCGGATATAGGTAAACAATTGGCAAAATTAGCTGATGATTTATTAGCAGCTCAAAGTGACTTAGCAGATGCAATAGAAAAAGTAAATGAAGCTATACCAAACCAAACTAAGGCTATAGAAGCTATAGACGATGCTATAAAACAACAAGAGCATATAGAGGGTATTATAGAGTGTTTAGAAGACTCATTCAAAGATACAGTAAAATGTCTAAAAGGATCTAGCAGTAATAATTGTCCTGTATTAATACCAATGCCTTCAGATTGTTATGAATACTGTGATAAAGGACATGATTGTTAATTGTTGTAAATTAAGCGAAAATAAATACACTTCAATAAATTATAAAATATCTTGTAATATATAAAATGAAATTTTTAAAATACAATTTTCATAGTATGGTTTTCTTTATTGAAAATTATACTATGAAATTTTATATATTATAAACAACGGTAATTAACATATATAACAAAACATGTTAAACTAAAGATAAATTATAAAATATAGAAAATCGAGGTAATAAGAATATGGATGGAACTAAAAGAAATGATATTAAAGTAGGATCTAAGGTTTTAGTAGTTCAAAAACAAGATCAACGTAGTGGTAAGTTAACTGAAGGCATAGTATCAAGAATACTTACAAATTCTCCTAACCATCATCACGGTATAAAAGTAATGCTTGAAAGTGGAATTGTTGGAAGAGTTAAGGAGATAAAGTAGATTAATGTGAATTTAAAAAAAGTTGAATTAATAGGAGTTATTTTTTTTAGTATATTTGCATTAAGTATAAATGGAATTACCTTTAGTGCTTTATTTGTAGTATCTACATTATGGATAATATACATAGCTATAATTTTAAATAAAATTGCTTATAGAAAAAATGAAAGATGGATTAATATATTATGTAAAATATATAAAAGCTTAGTAATTATATTTATAATATCATTCTTTTTAATTGAAGGCGTTATTATATTTAATATCAATAAATTTAAAGAAGTAAAATACATAGAAAAATTAGAGTATATGATTGTTTTAGGAGCAGGAATTGATGGGGAAAAAGTAGGTAAAACTTTAAAATCTAGATTAGATGAAGCACTTAAATACTATAAATTAAATAAGAGCGTAGATATTATAGTATCAGGTGGTCAAGGTAGAGATGAAATTGTATCTGAAGCTGAGGCAATGTATAGATACCTTGTAGAAAAAGGAGTAAATCAAAATCAAATTATTAAAGAAGATAAAGCTACAACAACTTTAGAAAACATAATGTTTAGCAAAGAAATTTTGAAAAATAGAAGCGATGAAGATAAAAAAGTTTTAATAGTAACCAATGAATTCCACCTTTATAGGTCGATGCTCATAGCAAATATTTTAGATGTTAAAAATGAAGGGTTATCATCATACACTCCTTTTAAAATTAGAGTTAATTATCTTTTAAGAGAATATCCTACTATAATAATAGACATTGTAAAATCAAATTTATATAAAGTAAAAACACACTAAAAAGCGCATTAATTTACGTTTTTTTAGTGTGTTTTTACTTTGTTAAGATATAAATTAAACGATATATGAAAGTTTAGTAATTGAACATTTCAATATTGAACTATTTTTAAAAATTAAAAATATTCTTTTAATTTTTTTAACACAAATTTTACACACAAGTAGCATCAAAAAGTAATACAATTCAAAGTAAATATAAATTTAGGGAGTGAAATATATGTATATCATAATAGCTGGATGTGGAAGAATTGGTTCAACTCTAGCACAAGAACTTATAGATGAGGGGAATGACTTAGTAATAATAGACAGGGATAAAGGTAAACTAGATTCTCTTGGAAGTGGGTTAAACGCTACAAGGATATTAGGCATTGAATATGATATAGACATATTAAAAGAAGCGGGGATAGAACACGCAGATATGTTTTTAGCCTTAACTCAAAATGATAGTGTAAATATAACCTCGTGTCAGGTAGCGAAAAACGTATTTAACGTTAAAAAAGTTATAGCAAAAGTAGTTGATGCAAATAAAGAGAGAATATATATATCACTAAATTTGGACTATATAAATCCGATTAAATTAAGTATAGATGATTTGAAATCTAGAATTTAAAAAATTATGATGTTAAAGAGGAGTAAGTTATGAAAGTTATAGTAATTGGCGGGGGAAAAGTAGGGTTTTATCTTATAAAAACATTAAAAAATAAAAAACATGATGTTACATTAATAGAAAAAGATAAAAAATTATGTGAAAAGATATCAGATGAAGTTGATATAGAAATAATAAATGGGGATGGAACGGATATAGAGGTATTAAAAGATGCAGATATAGATGTAGCGGATGTAGTAGCTGCAGTTACTGGAAAAGATGAAGAAAACTTAATAATATGCCAGGTTAGTAAAAAGAATTTCGATATACAACATACAATAGCGAGAGTAAATAATCCTAAAAATCAAAAACTTTTTAAACTTTTAGGCGTAGATAGTACTGTATGTAGTACACAAGTAATAACAAACTTAATAGAGTGGGAATGTGAAAGCGATAAGATAAAGATAATACAGACTTTTGAAAGAGGAGAAATGGTGCTTGTAGAGGTTGAAATAGATAAAAAGATTGTATGGTGTAATAAGGCTATAAAAAATCTTAAAATGCCAATTGATAGCGTTATAGTTTCTATATTTAGAGAAGGTCATGTAATATATCCAAAGGGAGATACGATTATACAAGAACATGACAAAGTAGTTTTAGTAACAGATAGTAAAAATATGGTAAATGAGAATAAGAAGGCATACTCAGTACTAGAAAAATATTTGTTCAAAAATTAATAAATTGGATATATAACATTTTTAATATAGTCTGCAATTTAAATTTAGCGGACTTTAAAATTAGGGGGACCAAATGTTAAAATTAAAAAATATAGTTAATGGTATATTTAAAGAAATATCATATATGAGCATATTAGTAGTAATTTTGTTATTTATGACAAATGTTATGTAGGTGGGGTAAATTATGAAAACAGCTAAAAGAAATATAGATGATTTGAAAGTAATAAGCTATTATACTGGATATATTGTTATAGGGACAGCGTTACTTATGTTAATACCTGTAGTAGTAGCTTTGTTTACAAAAGAATATGAACCACTATTAGATTTTCTAATAAGTATGAATATATCTTTAATAATAGGATTTACATTAATGATACTAGGCAATGTAAATAAAGACAAATTGTACATGGAGTGGAAGCATGGATTAATTATAGCATCTCTATCATGGATTTTACTTATGATTTTATGTGCGATACCATATTATTTAAGCAGCCATATGATGTCATTTGTAGATGCTTGCTTTGATGTAATGAGCGGATTTACAACTACAGGAGTGTTTTTATTACAAGATTTAGATCATGTAAGTAGAAGTTTAAATATATGGAGACACATCTTAACATTTGTTGGTGGGCAAGGAATGGTTGTACTAGCATTAACGTTTTTATCAGCAAAAACTCAAGGCGCATATAAAATGTATGTTGGAGAAGGGAAAGATGTTGAACTCGTTCCAAATGTAAAACATACAACACGATTAATTTGGCAAATAAGTTTGCTATATTTCTCATTAGGAACTTTTATATTTTGGTTAAACGGAATGTATATAGGATTAAAGCCACTAAGTTCCATATATCATGCAGTTTGCGTATTTGCATCAGCATGGAGTACGGGTGGATTTTCTCCAATGAGTCAAAATATGCTTTATTACCATAGTTTTTCATATGAAATAGTTACAATAGTATTTTGTATATTAGGAGCATTAAACTTTGGATTCCATTATTCTGTATGGAAAGGAAATAAAAAAGAAATTTATAAAAATATAGAAATACAAAGCTTTTTTGTGACAATAATGATTACATCATTTTTTATAATAAAAGGATTAACAAAACTTAGTGTATATCCAGATGCGTTATCGATTTTTAGAAAGGGTGTTTATGGATTGATATCTGCTCATACTACAACTGGATTTATGAATCTCTATGCAAGACAATTTTCATTAGAATGGGGAAATTTTGCTAATTTAATAATGATAATAGCAATGTTGCTTGGAGGTTGTGCTTGTTCAACAGCAGGTGGATTTAAAGCTCTTAGAATAGGTATTGTATTTAAAGGATTTATAGCAGAAATTAAAAAATCATTGATATCTGAGCGAAGAGTAAAGGTGTTTAAATTTCATAATCTAAAAGATCATGTGCTAGATAGTGATATAGTAAAATCTAGTGCATTAATAATACTTTTATATATTATATTATTTGTAATAGGCACAATGATAGGTTGTTACTATGATTATCCAATTTTGGATTCAGCATTTGAATCAGCATCTGTAACTGGGAATGTTGGATTATCAATAGGAATAACATCTGTTACAATGCCACAAGTACTAAAGGTATTTTATATAATAGCAATGTATTTAGGTAGATTAGAATTTATATCAGTATTTGCTTTAGTAGGATTTACTATTGGGGGTATAAAAAAAGTATGTATGAGAAAATAAGAAGGACTTTATTAATAGCAACTGTTTTTGCATTTTTAATAGTACCTATAAAAATTAATGCACAAGAATCTAGTTTGAATAATTTAATTGAAAATGGAAAAAACTTTGATAAAAAACAAATAGTTGTAAAAGGTGAAGCTATTGGAGAACCATTAAGTAGAAATAATTATACTTGGATAAACATAAATGATACAACAAGCGCAATGGGAATTTATATGAATAGTGAAGATGCAAAAAAAGTTGAAGCTTATGGAGGTTATAACAAAAAGGGTGATAGCATAAAAGTAATGGGACAGTTTAATAGGGCTTGTAAAGAACATGGTGGAGATATGGATATACATTCAAACAAAGTGGAAATAATTAAAAAAGGCGAAAAATTGAATAATATATTTCCAAAATATAAAATTTTCATATCTACAATATCATCTATAATAGTATTGATTTTGGGATATATAATATATAAAAAGAAAAGAAAATAAGTATTCTAATATAGAAATAAAAGCACTTTAAGATACTTTACACCTATATAAATATGTGTTATATTTGGGACAATTGGGTATTATACCTAGTAAAATATAAAAGTTAAATAATTACATAGGAGAAAATTATGGATATACTTATAACACAAAGCGCAAAACCAGAACTTGAAAAGTTAATGCAAAATAGTGAGCATAAAAACATAAGAGTACGTACAAGATGTATAACTATGCATGATGATGCAAAACTTGATATTGAATTAGATGAAATAACAGAAAATGATGAAGTATATGAAGTAGATGGATACAAAGTAGTAATAAGTAGAAATTTAGCAGATCAACTGTACAGTTTAGTAATATCATATGGAGGCTTACTAAGTAGAGATAAGTTTTCAGTAGATGCAGATTTTGGATTTTATCAGTATTAAAAATTGTAAATTAAATTAATATAAAAAATTATATAAATTATGAATTAAAACAATAAAAATGGTTAATATATTATTACAAAGTTAATTAAGATTAATTTTGTATCTAAACGCACTAGATAAAAGCTAGGCTATAACCTAACCTTTTACTAGTATCTATTGGGTGTTTAGATGATTAGATATCTATTGATATCGTATTAAATAACTTACCTAAATTAAGACAACCTCATTTTAATTTATGTCTGCTAGCTTATAAGGTTAATTGCCAATGGGTAACTAAATGCTAGGTAGTAAATGTTATTTAATAAATCGAATAAGAGGTAAAAGCTAATTGTTTAAGGTGCTTTGGTAAAAGACATTAGATTTGATAGTTATAACTATTAAATTTATTGTCTTTTATTTTGACGTTTTTTAGTTGACAATGGAGATTAAAGTACTATAATGAAAGTATAAAATAAAATAAAAATAAGCTAGGGGAGCCAATTGGCTGAGAGGATAGACTGACCCTTATACTTGATCTGGATAATGCCAGCGTAGGAAAGCTTTTATATAAACTTAGAATATGAATATAACAATATTTAAATTTTAGCTATGTAAATAGAAAGCTATACCTAATTAGGTATAGCTTTTTTTATATAAATAAAAGATTATTAGGGGGAATAGAGATGTTTAAATTAATAAAAAAGGTAAAAGAATTAAATCCACTTGTGCTTCATTATACAAATAATGTAACAATAAATGATTGTGCAAACATTACATTAGCTGTAGGTGCAAGTCCTTTAATGAGTTTTTCGTATGAGGAAGTAGATGATATTGTTAGCATTGCAAGTTCTGTTGTCATAAATATAGGGACTATGAATTCAGAATTATTAAATTTATATTTAATAGCAGGTAAATCTGCAAATAAATACAAGAAACCTGTAATACTAGATCCAGTAGGAGTATTTGCAACTAAGGCAAGAACAGAACTTACAAATAAACTTTTAAATGAAGTTAAATTTGATGTAGTAAAAGGAAATATAGCTGAGATTAAGTTTATTGGTGGATTTGATGTAAAAGGAAAAGGTGTAGATTCTTTTGATGACGATGAAGATGCAAGTGAAATAATAAAAAAGGTTGCTAAGAAGCTAGAATGTGTAGTAGTAGCTACTGGAAAAACTGATATAGTAACTGATGGAGACATAGTTTATAAAATAAATAATGGGACTTCAAAACTAAAAAGTATAACTGGAACAGGTTGTATGAGCGCTAGTTTAATAGCTAGTTATATAGCTTGTAGTGAAAAAATTATAGAAGGTGCAACTATGGGGATACTTACAATGTCTTTGAGTGGAGAATTAGCAGATCTTAACAATCCTAAAATAGGAACATTTAAAGTTAATTTAATGGATGAGGTATATAGCTTAGATGAGGACAAGTTAAATAAATATGCAAAATTAGAAATGATAAAGGAATTATCAATCGTATAAAATATTTAAGTTTTACTTAAATGATGATATTACTAAAGTATTAAAATTTTATTTAATGAAGGGATTTTGAATATGAAATTTACAGATTATTTATTTGAGGCAAGCAAAGATATATGGCAAGGATATTTAAAACATCCATTTATAGTTGAAATAGGGGAAGGAACTTTACCTAAGGATAAATTCAAAGATTATTTAGTGCAAGATTATCTATACTTAAAGGAATTTGCAAAAGTATTTTCTATGGGAGTTGTAAAAGCAGAAACTATGGATGAAATGAGATTTTTCTATAATGCTATAAAAGGAACTATGGAAAATGAAACAGCTATACATCTACAATATATGGAAAAGTTAGGAGTTCCAGTAAAAAACGCAGAAAATCTTGATTATCATCTTGTAACAAACAGCTACACAAGTTACATGCAGGCAATATCTTTAACAGGAAGTTTAAATGAAATAGCAATGTGTACTCTTCCATGTACATGGAGTTATTACTATATAGGTAAACATTTAAAAGAGCAATATAATGATAAACTGGAAAATAATTATTATAAAGAATGGATAGAAATGTATTGTGATGAAGAGTTTTATAAATTTACAGAAGAATGGATAGAGTATGTTGATATAGCATGTGAAAATATATCTGAAAAAGAAAAAAATAAATTAACAGAGATATTTGTAAAAGCAAGTTTATATGAAATGGAATTTTGGCATATGGCTTACAAAACTATATAAATAGGAGTAAAAATATGATTATATCAATATCAATAATAAGTGTTATATTGTTAGGGCTTTATGCCTTAGAAATGAAAAAGACTAAGCTTACAACTAAAGTTATGATTACAATATCTGTAATGGTTGCAATAGCTTATGTATTATATATGATTAAGTTTATAAGCTATCCTCAAGGTGGAGGAATTACATTATTCTCTACACTACCAATTATGATGGTAGCATTAATATATGGAAGAGGTCCAGGCCTTACAGCTGGATTAATATTTGGAGTACTAAAGCTTTTAAATGGTGGTGTTATAATGCACCCTATACAATTTATACTTGATTATATGTTGGCTCAGATGGCTTTAGGTTTAGCGGGAAGTTTTGGAAATGATAAAAAAAGTAAAATTATTTTAGGTTGTTTATTTGCAGGCATAATGGGAACTATTGTAAGTACAATATCTGGATATGTATTCTTTGGAATGTATGCACCACCAGGTATGAATCCTTTATTATACTCAATTGTGTATAACTTCTCAAGTGCAGGTGTAGAATCTGTATTAACTGCAATTCTTATGGGATTAATACCAATGGAAAAATTTATAAAGGTCGCTAAATTGGGACATAATTAAATTAAAATGAAGGTGTAGATAGATTATTTTATATAAATTTATCTGCATCTTTTTTTGTATAAAATGCTATTTTAATATTTATACTTTATTATAGATAACTCATTATGATTGTATTTATTTTGTATTTAATTATTGATATAAAGAGTTACATATTAAGTATAGATATTACACATAACTATTATAGAAAAATTGTTTTTAAATAAAAAATATGAAATTATTTACATTAATAAAAGGGCACAAAAAAGCTTATAAAAAATGATTTTTATAGAAATATTAAGAAAATGTAAGAAACTAAATAAATAATATATGATAAAATAAGAATATGTTGCTAAAAAAAGCGAAAAACAATGACACAAAATAGGGAGAATAATATTATGAAATTAAATAAAGATAAGATTACAAAGACATGTAAAATTTTATTTGCATTATTTATATTTTTTATAGTAATAAAAGAGTCTATAGGTGTAATTACCTCTTTTGACCTTAATACATTTAAAACTTATGCAGATAAATTAACTATAATGAATATTTGCATAATAATAGGTTTAGGTATTATATCATATCTGCCACTTAGTCTGTATGATTTTGTACTAAAAAAGAGAGCAGGAATAGATTTAGACAATAAAAAATTATATAAGTTTTCATGGATAGCTAGTTCAATAGCAAGTGTAGCTGGTTTTGGAGGAAGTACTGCTATTGGATTAAAAAATAATTTTTATAAAGATCATGTAAAAGATAATAAAGTTTTAATTAAAGAAATATCTAAGATTGTAGCTTTAAACTTCACAGGATTTTCGATAGTTTGCTTTGGCTATGTATTAACAAATCTTAGTGATTTAAAATTTAATAGCCTTATAGATATAGTAACAATTTTAATAAGTTTATACATACCTGTTTTAACAGTATATTTAATTTATAAATATATAAAAGGTGTAGAGGTAGAAAAAGTAGCTGTTAAAGATGCAGTTAAAATAATACTTATATCGACTGCAGAGTGGATAAGCACTTTAGTTTTAGTTTACGGGATATTAATTATATTAGATGTGAAAATAGAAGTTTTCCAATTTATACCTATATTTATAATAGCTATCCTTGTAGCTATCGTAAGTATGTCTCCAGGTGGGATTGGTTCATTTGACTTAAGTTTGATAATAGGTCTTAGAGCTTTTGATGTACCTTCAGAAAAAGTATTGCTAGCTATATTTTTATATAGAGCATCGTATTACTTAATACCACTTATAATAGGCATTGTATTGTATGCACATGAAATGTGGCTAAAAATAGATGAAGATATTGCAGACATAATAACAACTGCACTATCAAAGGCAGCACACATAGGGATAATAATTTTAGTATTTTTATCAGGTGTTATATTATTAATAAACGAAGCAATTCCAGATGTTGTAGATAAAATAGCCATTGTTAAAAAAGCATACTATTTATCTATAATGCATCCAGTTGATAAAGTCGGAATAATAGTAGGGTTTTTATTAATTGCTATATCTAGATTGTTAATTTATAAATCTAAAAAAATATATAAATTAACACTAGGATTAGTTGCGTTAGCAGTTTTAGTTACTTTTGTAGGGGACGTAGACTATAGCAGAAGTATTTATCTAATAGGTGTAGCTATTTTACTTTGGATTAGTAAAAAACAATATTATAGAGAAAATTTTGTTATGAGGTGGGGTATATTCCTGCAAGATATCTTAATATTATTTTCTTTCCAAATACTATATTTATACACAGTATACGTTAATTTACATGGAATAATAGGAAAAATACCATTAACTAACTATAAAATACAGCACATTAAAAACTATGGAAATAGCATGCTTATAATTAGTGTAGTAGGATTTGTAGTATCATTACTATTTTTAGGTATTTTATATTTTAAGAATAGAAAAAATGATTTTCCTAGAATTAAATTCAGTGATTGTGAAGAAGAGGTAAATTCAGTTTTAAGTAGATTTGAAGGGAACTCTGTTATACATTTTGTTTATTTAGATGATAAATTTGTTTATTTTAACAAAGATAAAGATGTTTTTATGCAGTATCAAATTTATGCTAATAAGATTGTTATATTAGGAAATCCAGTAGGAAATAAAGAAAAAATATTTGATTCAATACAAGAATTGTATGATTTAGGAGATAAATACGGATATACTCCAGTATTTTGTTCAATAGATAAAACGCTAATTCCATATCTTCATGAAACTGGATATGAATTTATGAAATTAGGTGAAGAAGCAGCAGTTAACTTAAATGATTTTACACTTCAAGGAAGAAAAATGAAAAGTGTAAGAAATGCACTTTCAAGGGTAGAAAAAGAAGAATATACTTTTGAAATTGTTAAACCTCCATTTAATGATCAATTTATTATAGATATAAAAAATGTATCAGATGAATGGCTAGGAGGTAGAAAAGAAAAAGGATTCTCAATAGGGTTCTTTGATATAGATTACTTAAGCCGTCAGCCTATCGCAGTAGTGAAAAATAGTGAAGGTGAGATAAAAGGATTTACAAATATCATGCCTATGTATGATAATAATAAAACATTATCAATTGATTTAATGAGATTTTCACATAGTGCTTGTAATGGAATAATGGACTTTATGTTTGTAAATTTATTTGAATGGGGTAGAGAAAATGGATACTCTAGATTTAATATGGGTCTTGCACCTTTATCTAATGTAGGTAGATCAAAATACTCATTCTTAAGAGAAAAAATAGCATTCCAAGTATACTTACATGGGCAAAATTTCTATTCATTTAAAGGATTAAAGAAATTTAAAGAAAAGTACTGTGAATCTTGGGATGGAAGATATATGGCATATAGAAAAAGAACATCTCTAGTAATAACTATGACACAACTGATATTATTAATTTCAAAAGAAAATATGTAAAAATTTATAGACTAGCATATATAGTTTTTAAGTAAAACGTGTTAGTAGATGATAATAAAAGGATTTATCTAAAATTTTAAGATAAATCCTTTTTATTATTAAAAAATATAGTTTGTTAAATAACCTCTTTAGAAACATTAGAATCCTTTTTAGATTTTAAATAGTCCATATAAGTATTAGTTTCACTAATAACCACAGGCATAAGAAGTATCAAAGCTATTAGATTAGGTATAGCCATAAGAGCATTTACAATATCTGCAATTATCCAAATCATCTCTAACTTTAAAAAGGAACCAAGAAGTACCATTGATACAAAGACCATCCTATATCCATTTATTCCTTTAGTTCCAAATAAGAATTCAAAACATCTTTCACCGTAGTAACTCCAACCAAGTATAGTAGTAAAAGCAAATAAGCTTAAAATAAGAGTTAAAAACAAAGGTCCAACTAAAGGTAGTACACTTGCAAAAGCAGATTGAGCCATAAGAGCACCATTTGTATCTCCTTGCCATACTCCAGATAATATAAGTGAAAAACCAGTAAGAGAGCAAATTATTAAACTATCTATAAAAGTACCTGTCATAGAAACAAGACCTTGTTCAGCAGGCCATTTAGTCTTAGCTGCAGCTGCAGCAATAGGCGCACTACCAAGTCCTGATTCATTTGAAAATACACCACGGGCGATACCATTTCTAATAGCCATAGAAACACTAGCACCTAAAAATCCACCCATTGCAGACGTTGGATTAAAAGCACCATTAAATATTAATAAAAAAGTGGCAGGTATTTTATCTGCAAAACTTACAAGGATTAATAAGCATATTGATATATAAGCAAAAGACATAAAAGGTACGATAGTTGTAGCAACTTTTGAAATATTTTTAATACCTCCAAAGATAACTAAGGCAACTAATAAAGTTAAAGCTATTCCAGTTAACCTAGGATCAATACCAAAACTACCATTAATAGAATCTGTTATAGAATTAACTTGAGTAAATGTACCAATTCCAAGTAAAGCTACTAATATACCACTTATGGCAAAGAACATTGCTAAAGGTTTATATTTTTCACCCAAACCATTTAATATATAGTACATAGGCCCACCTGAAACTTGTCCATTTTCATCTTTAGTTCTATATTTTATAGCAAGAACACCTTCTGCATATTTTGTAGCCATACCGAAAAATGCAGCAATCCACATCCAAAACAGCGCTCCGGGTCCTCCCACTTTTATAGCAGTAGCAACACCCACAATATTTCCGGTACCCACAGTAGCGGCTAAAGCTGTACATAAAGCTGAAAAACTAGAAATATCTCCATTGCAATTATTATCAGATTTAAATATTAAATTTGCTGCTAGAGGAAGCTTGGTAATTTGTAAAAATCCAAGTTTAAAAGAAAATAAAATACCAGTACCAACTAGTAATGCTAGTAACGGTGGTCCCCATATAAATGAGTTAGCTTGATTTAAGATATCAATTAAATTCATAAAACACCCCTTAATTATCGTATATATTAACGACTAAATTTTAGAGCTAAATAAATCCATGGAGTAAAATGAATTAATTGACAGGAATGAATATAGATTTTGAATATTTATCCAAATTTAAAATAATAAAAGCTAAATCTAATTTAGATTTAGCTCTGGATAAACGACACACTATAAATAAGTACTCAAAAAAGTACTAAATAGTATATAATCCCTGTCCTTTTGCCTGAGAGATTGAGCGAAATTGCCTTGCCCCTTCGGCGCCTATAATAGGTCTCTCCAGAGTTCCCTAAACTTTACAGTCCTACTTATAAAAAAGTACCTGAGAGTGTGACTCCTTCGGTGTGTCATAATTTGACAACTCTTCTATAAAGCTTCAATCGGGTATTGATTTGTATTAGCATTATTTACATAATATTATATATATTTTGAAAATTTGTCAACTAAATATTATAAAAATATATAAATAAAAACGTATTTTAAACATTACCCCCTAGTTACTTTTAAAATATATGGTAATATTAACTTATAATGTTTATTGAATCTATAATAAATTAATGCACTTAGATAGTATGTAATAAAATTTTAAAATAGCTAAATTTAGTTTAAAATATACTTATAGTATTTATTGTATTAAAAAGTATAATATTAAAAATTAAAATAGATGGATTGAGAGAAAGGAAATAATATGAAGAAAATATTAGTATTAGCAGAAAAACCTTCAGTAGGAAGAGATATAGCTAAAGTATTAGGATGTAGTAATGTAAAAAATGGATACATAGAAGGACCAAAATATATAGTAACATGGGCACTAGGTCACTTAGTTACATTAGCAGACCCAGAGAGTTATGGAGAAAAATATAAATCTTGGAATATAGATGATTTACCAATACTGCCAAAGTATTTAAAAACAGTAGTAATTAAAAAAAGTAGTAAACAGTTTAATGCAGTAAAATCACAAATGAATAGAGATGATGTATCTGAAATAGTAATAGCAACAGATGCAGGGCGTGAAGGGGAACTTGTAGCAAGATGGATAATTGAAAAAGCGCAAGTTAAAAAGCCTCTAAAACGTCTATGGATATCATCTAGTACAGACAAAGCTATAAAAGAAGGATTTTCTAAACTTAAAGATGGAAAAGAGTACGAAAATTTATATCATTCAGCAATAGCAAGAGCAGAAGCTGACTGGATAGTTGGAATAAATGCAACACGTGCACTTACAACAAAACATAATGCACAACTTTCTTGTGGTAGAGTTCAAACACCAACTATAGCTATGATCCTTAAAAGAGAAAAAGAAATAATGGAATTTAAACCTAAGAACTACTATGGAATAAATTTAGTAGCTAGTAAGGGAAATGAGCAACTTAAATTTATATGGCAAGACAAAACTAATTCAACTAATAGTTTCAATGAAGAAAAAATAGATAACACAATAAATAAAGTTAAAAATAATGATATAAAAATAAATAAAGTTAATAAGTCACATAAGAAAAAATATTCACCAGCATTATATGACTTAACAGAATTACAAAGAGATGCAAATAAAATATTTGGATACTCAGCAAAAGAAACACTTTCGATAATGCAAAAATTATATGAATATCATAAAGTACTTACTTATCCAAGAACAGATTCAAGATACTTAACTAGTGATATAGTAGAAACTTTATCAGATAGAGTAAAAGCAGTTAATGTAAGTGATTATTCTAGGGTTTGTAATAAGTTATTAAAATCAAAAATAAATGGGAATAAATCATTCGTAGATGATTCAAAAGTAAGTGATCACCATGCTATTATACCAACTGAAGAAAAAGTATTTTTAGGAGAACTAAGTGATAAAGAAAGAAAGATTTACGACCTTGTTGTAAAAAGATTCTTAGCAGTCCTTTGCCCACCATTTGAATATGAGCAAACTTCAATAACTGGTGAAATAAATGGAGAGAACTTTAGTGCAAAAGGAAATAAAGTAATAAGCTTAGGATGGAGAGAAACTTACAAAGATAGTGAAGATGGTGAAAGTTATGATAGCATACCTTCTGTTAAAGAAGGCGAGATTTTAAGCGTAGTTAAGTTAAATAAAACTACTGGAAAAACTAATCCTCCAGGATACCTAAATGAAGGAACATTGCTTACAGCTATGGAGAAAAATGGATTAGGAACGGTTGCTACAAGAGCAGATATAATAGAAAAGTTATTTAATTCATTCTTGTTAGAAAAAAAAGGAAAAGATATTTATATAACTTCAAAAGGAAAGCAATTATTAGAATTAGTTCCAAGTGAATTAAAAACACCAGAATTAACATCATCTTGGGAATCTAAATTATTAGATATATCAAAAGGAAAATTAAATAAAAATAATTTTATAAATGATATGAAAAATTATTCACAAGATGTAGTTAAAGAAATTAAAAATAGTGATTCTAAATTTAAACATGATAATTTAACTAAGAATAGATGTCCAGAGTGTGGAAAATTTATGCTTGAAGTAAACGGGAAAAAAGGTAAAATGCTGGTTTGTGAAGACAGAGAATGTAATACAAGAAAAACTGTTTCACAAATAACAAATTCAAGATGTCCTATATGTCATAAAAAGTTAGAACTTCGTGGTGAAGGTGAAGGAAAAACATTTGTATGTAGTTGCGGGCATAGAGAAAAATTAAGTACTTTTAATAAAAGAAAAGCAGAAGAAAAAAACAAAGGATCTAAAAAAGATATAAATAAATACTTAAAAAATCAAAATAAAGATGAAGAAGTATTTAATAATCCATTTGCAGCAGCACTAGCAAAACTTAAAAAGTAATTATTCTAAATAAGGGTGATTTTAGTGAAAACAAGTATAACTTCAAGACAATTAAATATAATAAAAACACTATTAAGTAGTACTGATGCACTAAGTAGTATAGCTTTAAGTCAAGAAATAGGATGTTCTACAAAAACTATTCAAAGTGAAGTTAAAGATATAAACAAAGAACTTAAAAATAGTAGAATAATTTCTATAAGAGGTGTTGGATATAAAATAGAAGGATGTTTAGACGAATTAGATTTGAGTGATAATAGTTACTATGATATAGATAGAGTTCACTATATTGTGAAAGAAATGCTTAATTTAAGCAAAGAAAATGAGAATGCAGTTAAGTTAGAAGACTTAGCAGATTCAATGTATATAAGTGTATCTACTGTAAAAAACGACTTAAAAGAAGTTAAAAAAATATTACAAAAGCATAATCTCAACATAGGCACAAAACATAAACAAGGAATATTTATAGTTGCTAAAGAAGAAGATATTATAAAATGTATAATTGATTTGTGTAATAAAAAAGACAATGTATTTAGCATTAAAAAAAGTTTGTTAGATATGCTTAAGATAGAAAAAATAATTTTGACAGATATAGAATTTAAAAATATTTTAAACAAGATATTAATAAATTTAAGCAGAGATGAATATAAAGATGATTTAAATTATGAAAATGAATATATAAAAAAGTATCTATCAAATTATAAAGAAAAAAGAAATGCTATATTAAACAATTATGAAAATAAAAACATAATAATAGATTCTATAAAAGAGTTTACTCAAAATTTAAAAGTAGCAACATCTATAGACATTAGTAATGATAAGATATTTGAAGAATGTTTGTATAATCATATAAACAACTTATATAAAAGATATAAATTAGATATAAATCAACAGACTATAAATAGTAATGATATAAAAATAAAATATCCATTTGCATTTGAGTTAGCTAAAATAGCAAAAAAAACTATACAACGAAATTTAAAAATGGAAATATGTGAAGATGAGGTTTCAAATATTGCTCTTCATGTTGGAGGAGCACTAGAGAGAGCATCTAAAAACAATGAAAAAAAAGTATTAAAAACAATAATAGTTTGTACATCGGGTATAGGAACGTCTATGCTTATAAAATCAAAATTAGAAAGTATATTTAAAGAAAAGCTAGAGATACTTAAAATAATACCTTCATATTTAGTAGATTACATAAATGCCATAGATGTAGATTTTGTAATATCAACAATACCTCTTAATTTAGATAATATACCTGTAATAAATGTATCACCAATGCTTAATGAAAAAGAAATAAAGCTTATAGAAAAATATATAGAAACCGAAAAAGTATATATGGATATAGAAGTTAAAAATTTACTGCAACCAGATTTGTTTTTTATAGACCTTAAAATGAATACTAAAGAAGACGTTATAAATTTTATGGCTGATAAACTTATAGAAAATAATTATATAGATAGTGAGATGAAGCAATCCTATTTAGAAAGAGAAAAAATCGCAACTACAGAAATTGGAAACATGGTTGCGATTCCTCATGGTGCTAATGGAATAATAAATGAAAGTAAGATAGCAATAGGCATTTTAAAAAATCCTATACATTGGGAAATAGGAAAAGTAAGATTAGTAATAATGCTATCTGTAGATAAAGATAAAATATTAGATTATGAAGAACTATTTTTAAATATATACAAAAGAGTTGATTCAATAGCAAAAGTAATAAGTATATGTGAAAATAAAAGTTTTGATAAGTTTGTGAATATGTTTAAATAACTAAGGTCACTATACAATTAAATAGAATAACGATAAATTTCTCTTTTAACTAAGAGAAATTTTTTGACTTTCAGGGAAAATGATTTCGAGGTAGTATAAATACATAAACAAAAGATATTAAAAATCAAACAACTAAAAATAGAGGTGTAAATTATGATATATACAGTAACATTAAACCCTTCGATAGATTACGTAGTTAAATTGGATGATTTAAAAAAGGGTGATATAAATAGAACAGTTGAAGAATATGTATATCCAGGTGGAAAGGGAATAAACGTATCTTTAATATTAAAAGAATTAGGATATGAAAGTTGTTCACTTGGATTTATAAGTGGATTTACAGGAGTGTACATACAAAGTATATTAGGTGAAAAAAACTTAAAATCTGATTTTATAAATCTTGAAAATGGATTTACAAGAATAAATGTAAAAGTAAAGTCACAAGAAGAAACTGAGATAAACGGACAAGGTCCTCATATTTGTAAAGAAAAGCTAGATATGCTATATGAAAAAATAGATAAGTTAGATAGTGACGATATATTAGTACTAGCTGGAAGTATACCATCTACACTTGATGAAATACTTTATGAAAATATAATGGCTAGGATACAAAATAAAAATATAAAGGTAGTAGTAGATGCTACTAAAAAATTACTTTTAAATGTATTAAAATATAAGCCGTTTTTAATAAAACCAAACAATCATGAATTGGAAGAAATGTTTAATGTAAAGCTAGAAAACATAGATGATGTTATATTTTATGGCAATAAATTAAAAGAAATGGGAGCACAAAATGTATTAGTGTCTATGGGTAAAGATGGAGCACTATTAATTACAAAAGATAATCAAATATTAAGAAGTAACGTAGGTAGAGGCATTGTCAAAAATTCAGTTGGTGCAGGTGATTCTATGGTTGCTGGATTTATTGGAGGATATTTAAAAAATAAGAAATATGAAGATGCTTTAATATTAGGTGCAGCAAGCGGTAGTGCAACGGCATTTTCTTATGATTTAGCTACTAATGATTTTATAAAGACAATAAAAAGTGAAATTAAAATAGAAACATTAAATTAAAAATATTTCTAGAGAGGACAATAAAATGAGAATAACAGACTTAATAAATAAGAAATCTGTAAATTTAAATTTACAAAAACAAAATAAGTTAGAAGCAATAGATAACTTAGTAGACTTAGTAAATAATAGTGGAAACTTAAACAATAAAGAAGAATATAAAAAAGCTATAATAGCTCGTGAAAATATGAGTACAACAGGAATAGGTGAGGGAGTAGCAATACCTCATGCAAAGACTAAATCAGTTAATAGTGCATGTTTGGCTGCTGCAGTTTGCAAGGATGGTATAGATTATGAATCTTTTGATGGAAGCTTAGCAAATTTATTTTTTATGATAGCAGCACCAGATGGTGCTAATGACACTCATCTTGAGGTGTTATCTAGATTATCTACAATACTTATGGATGAAGATTTTAGAATTAATTTAATGAACTCAAAATCAATAGATGAATTTATTCAATTAATAGACAAAAAAGAAAATGAGAAATTTCCAGAAGAAGCTATAGAAGAAATTTCTTCTATAAGTACATCATCAAAATATCCAAAAGTACTTGCAGTAACAGCTTGTCCAACTGGAATAGCGCACACTTTTATGGCGGCTGAGAGTTTAAATAAAATGGGTGAGAAAAAAGGAATTTCTATAAAAGTAGAAACAAATGGTTCATCAGGAGCTAAAAATATATTAACTAAAGATGAAATAGAAAATGCAGAATGTATAATAGTAGCTGCTGATAAAAAGGTTGAAATGAGTAGATTTAAT
Source organism: uncultured Peptostreptococcaceae bacterium (assembly GCA_947072565.1). Lineage (GTDB taxonomy): Bacteria > Bacillota > Clostridia > Peptostreptococcales > Peptostreptococcaceae > Romboutsia_D. The sequence goes on from CAMTIM010000046.1 coordinate 34,756, forward strand.
GGTAAAAAGGTTATTATAACTAAGGTTGCAAATGGAATACACAAAGCAGAAGAATTAATAGATAAAGCTTCAAGAGGAGATGCACCAATTTATAATCACTCTGGAGGAAATAGTTCTAGTGAAGAAAGTAGAGAGGATGAAACTGCTTTTAGAAAAATATATAAACATTTAATGAATGGTGTATCAAATATGCTACCGTTTGTTGTAAGTGGAGGTATACTTATAGCACTAGCATTCTTGTTTGATGATTATTCAATAAATCCTAAAAACTTTGGTTCGAATTTACCTCTTCCAGCATTTCTTAAAGGAATAGGAGATTATGCATTTGGATTTATGTTACCAGTACTTGCTGGATACATTGCATATTCTATAGCTGATAGACCTGCTATGGTAGTAGGTTTTGTAGGTGGGATAATTGCAAAAGAAAGTGGTTCTGGATTTTTAGGAGCATTACTTGCAGGTTTCATAGCAGGATATATAGTAGTAGGATTAAAGAAATTATTTAGTAAGTTACCGCAGTCACTTGATGGTATAAAGCCAGTACTTCTATTCCCATTGTTTGGAACACTTTTAATAGGAATAGTTATGACATTTGTAGTAATACCACCTGTAACAGCTATAAATAATGCGATGGTAGCATTTTTAAATGGTCTTGGTGGTAGTTCAAAGGTAGTACTTGGATTAGTATTAGGTGCTATGATGGCAATAGATATGGGTGGACCTATAAACAAAGCAGCATATGTATTTGGAGTAGCTTCACTTGATGCAGGACAATTTGAAATAATGGCAGCAGTAATGGCTGGAGGTATGGTTCCACCACTTGCGATAGCTTTAGCTACAACATTCTTTAAAAATAGATTTACAAAAGAATAACAAGAATCAGGTAAAGTTAACTATGTAATGGGATTATCATTTATTACAGAAGGTGCAATACCATTTGCAGCAGCAGATCCACTTAAAGTAATACCAGCATGTGTAGTAGGTTCTGCAACTGCAGGAGCGTTAAGTATGTTATTTGGGGCAGCACTTAGAGCTCCTCATGGAGGAATATTCGTAGTACCAGTAGTTTCAAATCCACTAGGATACTTAGCTGCAATAGTAATAGGTTCTGTAGTAGGAATGCTACTTTTAGCAGTATTAAAGAAACCTTTAGAAAAAGAAGCTTAATATATTATAAATGTTAAAAGAATGTAAAATTTATAAAAACTGTTGCTAAAGAAAAAATATAGACGTATAATGAGTATATAAATAAATAATATTCCCTTGAAGGGGAGTAGCTTTCACGAAAGTGATAATCAGTCGTCAGTTCGGATTATATATCCCGGTTGATTAGCGAGTATATTAACTTGTTAGCAAGACCTTCAAAGTAAACTCTAATTAGAGTTTACTTTGAAGGTCTTTTTTATTTTATAAAAATTAAATTATCATTAAAGCATAGAGAATTTTAGGTAATTACATAACAAAGACAGACATCAAAAAATTCTGCAAACGCGAATTGATAGTAGCTTTAACTTCAGGGAAGAGATTTAAATAATTAAAAGTGGAGGTAAGTATGTTTTATAAAAAAAGTGTAGAAGACGTAACCAAAAAGCTAAATACTAGTTTAAATGGTATAGCTAAGGAAGAAGTACAAGAAAGATTAGAAAAATTTGGATATAATGAATTACAAGAAAAAGAAAAGACACCAACGTGGAAATTATTCGTTGATAGTTTTAAAGATCCATTAGTTATAATTCTTTTAATAGCAGCTCTTGTTCAAGTATTTTTAGGAGAAGTAGTAGAATCTAGTATAATATTTGCGGTACTAATATTAAATTCAATACTTGGTGTAGTTCAAACTAAAAAGGCAGAGGGTTCATTATCAAGTTTAAAGAAAATGTCAGTACCAAATGCAAAAGTAATAAGAGATAATATCAAAGTTACTGTACCATCAAGAGAATTAGTTCAAGGTGATATCGTAATATTAGAAGCTGGGGATTATGTGCCAGCAGATGGTAGAATAATAGAAGCTCAAACTCTTAAGGTTGTAGAAGGTATGTTAACAGGAGAATCAGAACCTGTACTAAAACATCACGAAACAATACTTGATGAATGTGCATTAGGTGACCAAAAGAATATGGTATTTAGTGGTTCTATGGTTGTTTATGGTAGAGCGACTTATGTAGTTACAGGATGTGGTATGAATACAGAGGTAGGTAAGATAGCTGATTTATTAGATAATGCAGAGAATAAAGAAACACCTCTTCAGAAAAAATTAGATGACTTTGGTAAAAAGTTAGGTGTAGGTATAGTAGTATTATCAGTTATAATATTTGCAGTTCAAGTTTTTAGAGGTGATAATGTAGTTGATTCATTTATGTTTGCAATAGCAATAGCAGTTGCAGCAATACCAGAGGCTCTATCTTCAATAGTTACGATAGTGCTAGCAGTTGGAACAAATACAATGGCTAAAAAACAAGCTATAATAAGAAAATTACCAGCAGTTGAAACACTAGGTTCTACAAGTGTAATATGTACAGATAAAACTGGTACATTAACTCAAAATAAAATGACTGTAGTAGACACTTATATGTATGGTGTTAAAGAAGTAAATTTAGATAATAATAGTGGTGGATGTGAAGCAGCGTTAACTAAATATGGTTCTGTTCAAGAAGAATATTTGACATTAGCATCTGTACTTTGTAATGACTCTGATATAACTAATGAAGGTATTGAAATAGGAGACCCTACAGAAGTAGCACTTATAAATTACGCAGATAAAAATAGTTTGAATTATAAAGAAATAAGAGAAAAACATAATAGAATAAGTGAATTACCATTTGATAGTGATAGAAAACTTATGTCAACTGTAAACAAGATAAATGATAAATCTATAATGCTTACAAAAGGTGCACCTGATATAGTATTTAACAGATGTAAATATGCTCTAGAAGATGGAGAATTAGTTTCTATTAATGAAGAAATAATAAATGAATACAAAAAAATTAATGAAGAATTTTCAAATAAAGCACTAAGAGTTTTAGCATTTGCAACTAAGAATATAGAAAGTGAAAATTCTGATATAAGTATAGAAGATGAAAAAGACTTAACACTTGTTGGAATAATGGCTATGATAGATCCTCCAAGAGAAGAAGTATATGAAGCTGTTAGAGATGCTAAAAAATCTGGAATAAAAACAGTAATGATAACAGGAGACCATAAAACAACTGCAAAAGCTATAGCAAAAGATATAGGAATAATGGTTGATGGTGACTTAGCACTTACAGGTCAAGAATTAGATGAATTAAGTGATATACAATTAGATGAAAACCTAGAAAAAATATCAGTTTATGCAAGAGTTTCACCAGAAAATAAAATAAGAATAGTAAAGGCATGGCAAAGCAAAGGTAAGGTATGTGCTATGACAGGAGATGGTGTAAATGACGCACCAGCTTTAAAACAAGCAGATATAGGAATAGGTATGGGAAGTGGTACTGAAGTTGCTAAGGATGCATCTTCTATGGTATTACTTGATGATAATTTTGCAACAATAGTTAAAGCTGTTGAAGTAGGTAGAACAGTTTATGATAACATTAAAAAATCTATAACTTATTTATTTGCAGGAAACTTAGGTGGAATAATAGCTATATTATTTGCAGTATTTGCAGATTGGGCTAATCCATTTACAACGATACAATTACTATTTATAAACTTAGTAACAGATTCGCTTCCAGCAATAGCACTAGGTCTTGAAAAGCCTGAAAAAACTGTAATGAATAACCCTCCAAGAAATCCTAATGAAGGAATACTTGCAGGAGGAACTTTAAGAGCTGTAGCTGTTAGAGGAACTATAATAGGGGTTGTAACTATAGTAGCTCAATATATAGGAACACAACATTCACCAGAATTAGGAACTGCAATGGCATTTGCTACACTTACATTATCTAGAATAATACAAACATTTGCATCAAGATCTAATACTGAAACAATATTTAAATTAGGTTTTGCTAGTAATAAATATGTTTTAGGTGCAGTTGTTATATGTTTAGCTATGTTTGGTATAACATTAGTTCCATTTATGAGAGATATATTTGCAATACCAGAGTACTTCAATTTACAAAGCTTAGGAACTTGTTTCGCATTAGCTATAGTTGCTAGCTTAGGTATGGAGGGTAGCAAGTTTATAAATAAAAACTAATAATAAATTACAAAAAGTGTAGATATATTTATTTAAAATCAAATATATCTGCACTTTTTTATATAACTATAATGGTCTTTATTCCATATATTTATAATCAAGCCTAATCATATATATAATATCATTTTCGCCTAACCAAAACTCTAAACAACACTCTTTTTTCTTATCTATATAACCTATAATATTCAGACCTTGCTCAGTCCTTGTATAATAATTTTCTCCATAAAATTTGATTATTTGGTTTTTATCATCTCCAATATGTATTCCTCTAGATGTTTTTATGTTTTCATTATCTATAATAAATCTAATTATTTTATTATCATTTTTATTTGTTGCTATCTCAAGGCCATCTGTTAAATTATAATAATTATATTCAACATTATCTTTGCTAGGAGAAAAAGATTTACCATACTTATTTTTTATTTTATATTGATTAGTTGAATCACCTAAATACATTTTTTCTATATTTTCTTCACTTAAATTTATTGATTTTGTAAAGTGAAATCGAAGGGATTTACTTTCCTCTATAAACAAAGCTAAAAATATAGAAATGAAAAATATTATAAATAAGGAAATTAAAATTGATGATATTTTAATAATAAATTTATTTCTAATCAATATGCCTAATATTAGCCCTAATAAACACCCTAAAAATACAAAACTAATTATTATGCACAATCTCCAGTCCCCCTTAAATAACTATCCTGTATAAAACTATAATTTTATAATTGAAATTATCATAGATATTTCTTGTTGGTCTAAATAGTCAAGATACTTAAATGATAGTGTTAAATATGAAACTGATAGTATTATAAGCGCTAGTGATATTCCAAAAACTGACTTATCTATCTTTGTTGGGCTATGAAACAAAGCCCAAGTGCTTTGAATAAAACTAATAATAAGAGAGATTGAAGTTAATAAAAAACCAATTGGTATAAGTGCAAATGGTTCAATTAGTCTACCGTCAGGGGCTACCTTAGATCCGATAAGAGCAAATGCTGCGAAACATGATATACCTAAAATAAATGAAATGATTGTAAATATATATTTTTTCATGGTTTTTACCATCCTTTTCTTATAATTTATTTTAAATTTAATTTTTAACTAGTTATCAAATTTATATTAAGAGCATAACATATTGTTTATTGATTTTCAATATATTGTTATTGAAAAATATGAAATAAGTTGTATATAACAATAATTTATTATTGTTATATTGTTATGAAGATTGAATTTACAAACATAAAAAAATAATCACAGTCCAAATGTTGGAAAATACACAGATAAGGAGTATTTTAAATAATAAGTTATAAAAAATGATTGACAATGATAATTTTTATCAATAAAATAAGATTAAAGTATATGATAATTAATATCAATAAATATTGATTATCATATAACTAAAAATAGGAGGAATTATGAAAAAAAGGTACTTAATAATTTTATTGACAGTATTATCACTAATTTCTATTTTCATAGGAGTGAATGATATTAAAATATTAGATATATTGAAATTAAACAATGAGAAGTTAAATATATTACTTATAAGCCGAATACCAAGGTTAGTAAGTATATTAGTTGCAGGTATGGGAATGAGTATATGTGGTCTTATAATGCAACAGATAAGTAAAAATAAATTTGTATCGCCGACAACCGGAGCAACAATAGATGCAGCTCAATTAGGGTTAGTATTTTCAATGCTTTTACTTCCTAAAGCTGGAATGGGTGCAAAGATGATAGTTTCATTTATATTTTCTCTTATAGGGACATTCTTATTTATGAATATCTTAAAGAGATTACAGTTTAAAAATGCAGTTTTTGTACCTTTAGTTGGGATAATGTTTGGTAATATAATTGGTTCAATGACTACATTTATAGCTTATAAAAATAATTTAATGCAAGACATATCATCATGGATGCAAGGAAATTTTGCTATGATACTTAAAGGAAATTATGAAATGCTATACATAACAATACCACTTATAGTAATAGCATATTTATACGCTAATAAATTTACTATAGCAGGTATGGGGGAAGATTTTGCAACAAATCTAGGACTTAATTACAATAAAATAGTCAATATTGGTTTAACTATAGTAGCAGTAGTAACATCAAGTGTAGTTATAACTGTTGGAAGTATACCATTTATAGGTTTAATAGTTCCTAATATAGTATCTATGTATAAAGGCGATAACATAAAAGATAGCATCTGGCATACCGGACTATTTGGAGCAATATTTGTTTTAAGTTGTGATATATTCTCAAGAATTATAATATATCCATATGAAATACCAATAGGTCTTACAGTCGGGGTTATCGGAAGTGGAATGTTCTTATACATGATATTAAGGAGGAATTTACATGCAAATTAGTTATAGTAATAAATTACATAGTAAAAATAATTTATATATAAGTAAAGAAAACAAGCAAAAAAGAATAATATATATATTATTAGCAATGATTACAGTATTTTCAATATTATTTTTAATATCAGATGTAAATCCTAGTTACTTTGACTATGCAATGAGTCAAAGAATACCAAAGTTAATAGCAATAATTTTAACAGGAGGGTGTATAGCTTTTTCATCTATGATTTTTCAAACTATAACTAATAACAATATACTAACGCCGAGTGTATTAGGGCTAGATTCATTATATGTATTAGTTCAAACTATAATAGTATTTTTCGTAGGAGTAGAAAGTAACTTTGTAACTAATAAAAGTAGTAACTTTCTATTATCAGTAACAGTAATGGTTATAGCTAGTTTTCTTCTTTATAAAAAGTTATTTGAAAAAAGCAATAATAATATATTCTTTTTATTACTAATAGGTATGATATTTGGAACATTATTTAAAAGTATGTCAACATTTATGCAAGTTATAATAGATCCAAATGAATATGCAGCACTTCAAAATAGCTTATATGCAAGCTTTGGGAATGTAAACACACAAATCCTATTAATAGGTTCTGTAATTATAATAGCTATGGTTCCGTTTATATATGATGACTTAAAATATCTAGATGTTATAAGCTTAGGAAAAGACCATGCTATAAACTTAGGTGTAGATTATGACAAGATTGTAAAAAAAATGATAATAGTAGTATCTATTTTAGTTTCAGTTTCTACAGCTTTAGTAGGTCCCATAACTTTCTTAGGTCTAATAGTAGTAAATGTTACAAAACAGATATTAAATACTTATAAGCATACTTATTTATTGTCTGTATCGGTATTAGTAAGTGTATTAACACTAGTAAGTGGTCAATTTTTAGTAGAAAGAGTATTTAGTTTCAACACAACTTTAAGTGTAATTATAAACTTTATAGGTGGAATATACTTTATATACTTATTATTAAAGGAGAGTAAGGCGTAATGATTGTAGTAAAAGATATAATAAAAAAATATTCTAATAAAATTGTTGTAGATAAATTTTCAGTTAATATAGAAAAAGGTAAAATTACTTCTTTTATAGGCCCAAATGGAGCTGGAAAAAGTACTGCTTTATCAATGATAACTAGACTTATGAAAAAAGATGGTGGAAGTATAATAATAGATGGGAAAAATTTAGATGAGTGGGATAATAAAGATTTATCTAAAAAAATAGCTATACTTAAGCAATCTAACAATGTGAACTTAAAACTTACAATAAGAGAACTAGTTAGCTTTGGAAGATTTCCGCATAGTCAAGGAAGACTTACAAGCGAAGATAATAAATACATAGATGAAGCTATTGAATACATGAAACTTAAAAGTATAGAAGACAAATACATAGATGAACTAAGTGGAGGTCAAAGACAAAGAGCTTACATTGCAATGGTTATAGCACAAAATACAGAATATGTATTTTTAGATGAACCACTTAACAATTTAGACATGAAACACTCAGTAGAAATGATGAAAGTACTTAGAAATTTATGTGATGAGTTAGGTAAAACAGTTGTTTTAGTTATGCATGATATAAACTATACATCTTGTTATTCAGATTACATAGTAGCGCTTAAAGATGGTAAAATAGCTAGTCATGGAACTCGTGATGAGATAATTAATAAAAAAATTCTAGAATCTATTTATGAAATGCAATTTGATATAAGAGAGATAAACGGAGAAAAAATCTGTATTTATTTTTAAAAAAATTTTACAAAGTTATTGATAATGATAATCGTTTTAAAGAAATAGAATCGATAAAATATAATAAAAAACAAGGGAGAATTAATAAAATGAATAAAAAAGTAGCATTAATATCAGGATTAGCAATAGTAGGTATAATTGGAGGTATGTTAGTATTTTCAAACAAAGGAAAAGAAGAAGCAAAAGATGATAAAAAAGAAGTAATAAAGGTAGAACATGCATTAGGAAGTACGGACGTTTTAAAAAAACCAAAAAAAATAGTAGTATTTGATTATGCAGCATTAGATGCAATGGAAGTTTTAGATATAGATGGAGTTGTAGGGGTAGCAAAAGGATCTACGATACCTAAATATTTAAATAAGTATAAAGCAGATAAATATGCAAATGTAGGTGGATTAAAGGAGCCAGATTTAGAAAAAGTAAATGAACTTAATCCAGATTTAATAATAATAAATGGAAGACAACATAGTTTTTATGATAAGTTAAATAAAATAGCACCGACTATATCAATGGCTAAAGAAGATGGAAAGTATATGGAAGATTTCACTCACAATATGGAAGTTCTAGGAGATGTATTTGATAAAGAAGAAAAAGTAGATACAGAATTAGCTAGTATAAATAATAAGATAGAAAAATTAAATAAAGAAGTAACTGATAAAAGATACAAAGCAACAACTTTAATGGTTAGTGATGGAAGTTTAAGTGTGTTTGGACAAGATTCAAGATTTGGATTAATATACAAAAACTTAGGATTTAAAAATACTGATGAAAATATAAAATCAGCAGACCATGGACAAGATGTTTCATTTGAATACGTAGCAAGCCAAGATTCTGATTATGTATTTGTTATTGATAAATCTGTGATATCAAGTGATAAAGAGCAAAAGCCTGCAAAAGAGATATTAAATAATGAGTTGATAAATAATACTAAAGCAGCAAAAGAAGGCAAAATAATTTACTTAGATACTCAATCTTGGTATTTAAGTGACGGTGGGTTTACGTCTACAAATACAATGATAGATGAGATAAATGGTGCAATAGATAATAAATAATAAATTGAAAAATTTGTATGGTAATTATTATTTATTATCATACAAATTTTTTTTATAACGATAAAATAATGTATATATTTAAATTATACTTAAATATAATTTGCATATACTTACTTTAGAAGATAAAATTGAGATAGTAATTTATACCATATAATTCACGTAAACGTGAAATTAATATATATGTCTATGTCACGTTTGCGTGACAATGAATTTATATATTAAAGTTTAGTGAGGTTGATAAAAGTGTATATATATAAAGGATGAATGGAGGTAGAATATGTTAAAAGAATTTATAAAGTATTATAAACCGTACAAAAGATTGTTTATACTTGATTTACTAGCTGCATTTACAGTAGCATTATGTGATTTAGTATATCCAATGATAACTAGAAGTATAATGGATGATGTTGTACCTAGTAAAGATTCAAGGATGTTAATAGTATTTGCGATAACATTATTAGTAATATTTATTATAAAAGCTGCTTTAAACTATTTTATGCAGTATTGGGGTCATGTAGTTGGGGTGAGGATGCAAGCAGATATGAGAAGTGATGTATTTACTCATTTACAAAGACTTCCTAATTCATATTTTAATGATAATAAATCTGGAGTTATAATGTCTAGGATAATAAATGATCTTATGGAAATTTCAGAATTAGCACATCATGGTCCAGAGGATCTATTCGTATCTTTAGTAATGTTAGTTGGTTCTTTCTTTATATTACTTGGAATAAATGTAGAACTTACTTTGATAGTATTTGCAATACTACCAATTATACTTTTTTATGCAATAAGTCAAAGAAAAAAAATGAGCAGAGCATTTAAAGAAACTAGAGTAAAAACTGGTGATGTAAATGCAACTTTAGAAAATAGTATAGCAGGTATGAAAGTTACAAAATCGTTTGGAACACAAAATGAAGAATTAGAAAAGTTTAATAAATCTAATAATATATTTAAACATGCAAGAGAAAGTGCTTACAAAGTTATGGCACATTATTTTTCTGGAATGTTTTTATTAATAGATATATTAGAATTAATAGTATTAATAATAGCAGGATACTTTACTTATATGAATACTATAACTTTAGGAGATTTTGCAGCATATCTTCTTTATGTAAAAATGTTTATACAACCAATTAGAAAATTGATAAACTTTACAGAACAATACCAAAATGGTATGACAGGGTTTGAAAGATTTAGTGAAATAATAAATGAGGAAATCGAAAAAGAAAAAGAAAATCCAATAGAAATTAAAAATATAAAAGGTAATATAGAAATAGAAAATATATCGTTTACTTATGAAGATAATAATGAAATTTTAAATAACTTAAGTTTATCAGTAGAAGCAGGTAAGAGTGTAGCATTAGTTGGACCATCTGGTGGTGGAAAAACTACATTATGTAATCTTATACCAAGGTTTTTTGATTTTAACGAAGGTGATATAAAGATAGATGGAATAAGTATAAAAGATGTAAGCTTAGACTCACTTAGAAAAAATATAGGTGTAGTTGCACAAGATGTTTTCTTATTTACAGGAACAGTAAAAGACAATATAGTTATAGGAAAATCAGATGCAACGGATACTGAAATAGTAGACGCTTGTAAGAAAGCTAGAATACATGATTTTATAATGACTCTACCAGAAAAATATGATACATATATTGGTGAAAGAGGAGTTAAATTATCAGGAGGGCAAAAGCAAAGAGTATCAATAGCAAGGATATTTTTGAAAAATCCTCCAATAATGATATTAGATGAAGCTACATCAGCACTTGATAATGTTACAGAATATGAAATACAAAAATCTCTAGAAGAATTAAGTAGTGATAGAACAAGTTTAGTTGTAGCCCATAGGTTATCTACAATTAAAAATGCAGATGAAATAATAGTTTTAACTGATAAAGGAATAGAAGAAAGAGGTACTCACGAAGAACTTATTAAAAAAGGCGGGGTATATAGCAAACTTCATAGAAAATAAAAAGTTAAAACAGGAGTATTAAGAAATACTCCTGTTTTAATTTATTATATTTATCAACTCACCACCATACTCAACACCTGTATTATTGCCGATGCCTTTGTATATTAATTTTTTGGTTTTTGTATTTTCTAAGGTCATTTCAACAATACCACTAAGTGTTTCATTAACTAGTGGAATCATTTCACCATTTTTAGGTCCCATACATAAAACAAAATCACTTTTTTTAGTTTTAGTTTTAAGTGTTAATTTTAAATTACCTTTTGATGCTGTCAATTCAATATCCTCACCAATACTTTTTAAATTCAACTTACTATTATTTATAGTAGAAAAGCTAATAAATTTATTTTTTAATGTAACACCTATTAAAAACCCTTTGAAGTCCTTAATAGGGAATGGAATAGTAGCCAAAGAACATGTAACGCTAACATTGTGTTCTTTAAAGCTATTACTTTGAATCCATACCCAAGACTTAGGGAAACTTTTACCCCAATTTTTTTCGATATATACTTTTCCGCCAGTAAAGTCTATCAACGTTCCATCAATATTTAACTTCCCTACAATATCACCATTTATAGCACATACTTGGCTATAGCATTCCATAAAATTTAAATAATTATAAAATCCCATACTTCCAGGATTAATAAATGAATCCTTCCATTTTATTATATTTTTAAACTTTAGACTTCCTATTATAGTTTTATTATCGTACTTTAAATTTAAATTAATATTATTTAATGAAAAAGAATTAGATTTTATATTCACTTTAAAACCATTATTGTTATTAAAATCAAAATCATTTTTATCAAATTTTAAATAATTATATTTAACATTTAATCCATCTAATACTTGTATGAAACTGTGGTGTTCATTATAAGATTGTCCTAGAGAAATTCCAGGTATAAATGCAAATTTATTTGAATTGTTTTTATCAACAATCTTGAAATACCATCCTTCAAAAAAATTTTTTTCTTTATTACTTCCATGATATAAATCAGGATTAAGTATAGTTTTCATTATTTTTCCTCCAATATGTAGTTATATTATAATAATTACTTATTTTGGTGGGAACTATACTATATATGAAGAAATTTTATAATAAGGAGAAATAATAATATGAATGAGTCATACTGGATTTCAAGTTCAAAACACAATGATTTCAATAATTTAAAAACTAATATAGAAACTAATACAATAGTAGTAGGAGGTGGAATTGTAGGATTAACTTGTGCATATCTGTTGGCTAAAGGAGGAATTGAAGTAACTTTAGTTGATGCAGATAAAATAGGTCATGGAAGTTCTGGAAGAAATACGGGTAAAATAACTTCACAACATGAAATTATTTATAGTAAAATAAATAAAAAATATGGAATAGAAAATGCAAGATTATACTATAAAGCAAATAATAAAGCCCTAGATTTAATAGAACAAATAATAATAAATAATAATATAGATTGTAACTTTGAAAGAGTTCCATCATATATTTTCGCAGAAAATGAAAATTATTTAAAAGAGCTAAAAGATGAATATGAAGTATGTAAAAAAATAGGGATAGATTGTGATTATCATGAAAATTTGGATTTACCATTAGATATAAAGGGAGCTATTAGTTTTAAAAATCAAGCACAGTTCAACCCTAAAAAATATTTAGATAGCTTAGTTAAAATCTGTGCAAAATTGGGTGTTAAAGTATATGAAAATACTCCAATAGCTGATTTTGAAAAGGGTAAAATATGTAAGCTAACAACTAAAGATAATAAAAAAATACAAGCTGATAATGTAGTAGTAGCATCTCATGTACCTTGGTATGATGGGCTTAATTTTTACTTTGCAAAGCAAAAAGCAGATAGATCTTATTTGTTAGGTGCAGTATTAGACAAAGATATATTACCAGGTATGTTTTTAGGGGTTGAAGAATCTGGAGTAACATTTAGAGTACATGATGATAAAGGTAGTAAATTATTAATTATAGGTGGTGGAGATCATAAAGTAGGTCAATGTAAAAATGAAGAAGAAATATATGAAAAATTAAAAGAATATGCTACACAAAAATTTGGAGTAACAGACTTTAAATATCAATGGTCAGCGCAGGATTATATGAGCTTTGATAATGTACCTTATATAGGACATATAAATAAAAACATAGAAAATATATATGTTGCAACAGGATTTTCTAAGTGGGGAATGACCAATGGTACAGCATCAGCAATGTTGATAAGTGATTTATTGATTAAAAATAATTCAAAGTATAAAGAACTTTTTAATCCATCTAGAAAAGGAAGTTATTTCTCTGGTGACTTTATAAAAGAAAATATAAATGTTGGCATAAATTATATTTCTGGTAAATTTAAAATAGGAAGTGATGAATACCCAATAAATAAAGGTGAAGGAAAAAAAGTAAATATTGAAGGTAAAAGATATGGTGCATATAGACATTATAATGATAAACTATATATTGTAGATATTAGTTGCACACACCTTGGATGTGAGCTTAACTTTAACTCAGCTGAAAAGACTTGGGACTGTCCATGTCATGCTTCAAGATTTGATTATGAAGGCAATATATTGGAAGGTCCGGCAATTAAGCCTTTAAACAAATATGGGAAAGAAAAAAATCATATTGATATAAAATTAGTTTAAATAAATTACTGGGGGGAGCAAATATGGTTAAAATAGGTTATGACATATACGATTCTATTATAGGAAAACTATATGTAGTAGTTAGTGATAATGGCGTAGAAAGAGTACTTTTAGAGAAGGATGAATTTGATAGTTATATACAAAAAAATGATATAAAAGAAGATAAGGATATATGTAGAGAAACTATAAGACAATTAAGTGAATATTTTAATCAAAGTAGAAAAGAATTTGACTTAAAAATTAATATAGATACCACTGAATTTAGAAAAAAAGTATACAATGAGGTTATAAAAATACCTTATGGTCAAACACGAAGTTATACGGATATAGCAAAGGCTATACAAAATGAAAAAGCTGTAAGGGCTGTAGGGCAAGCGAATAGAGTAAATAACATAATAATAATAATACCTTGTCACAGAGTAATTGGAAAAAGTGGAAAAATGGTAGGTTATGCAGGCAATAAAATAGATATAAAAGAAACGTTACTTAAACTAGAAGAGGGATTTTAAAATCTCTCTTTTTTTTATTATTATAATAAAAGTTAGAAAACTTATAAAATGTGAAAATTATGAAAAATACGACTTTAGAAAAACGTATTTACAAAATAAAAATGAAATGATATTCTTTAAATATACACAAGGAAAACATTTTCAGATGTATAAGGGGATAAATTAAATTATATAACATCCAAGGGGGAACTAAAATGAAAAATTTAGAAACTATGAGCTTTGCAACTAGAGCAATACACGGAGGGCATCACAAAGATCCAGTATCAGGTGCATTAACAACACCTATATTTCAAACATCAACATTTGTATTTGATAGCGCAGAGCAAGGTGGAAGAAGATTTGCTTTAGAAGAAGGTGGATATATATACTCAAGATTAGGAAATCCTACTAACAGTCAATTAGAAGAAAAAGTAGCTATGTTAGAAGGAGCAGAAGCTTGTATGTCTACAGCTTCAGGAATAGGAGCAATAAGTTCAGCTTTGTGGACAGCTTTAAAAGCAGGGGACCATGTAGTAGCTAGTAAGACTTTATACGGATGTACTTTTGCATTATTAAACCATGGATTAACAAGATTTGGGATAGAAGTAGATTTTGTTGATGCATCAAACATAGAAGAAGTAAAATCAGCTATGAAAAAAAACACTAGAGTTGTTTACTTAGAAACACCTGCAAATCCAGATTTAAAATTAATAGATATAAAAGCTATATCTGATGTAGCTCATCAAAATGAAAATTGTTTAGTATTTGTTGATAATACTTTCTGTACACCATTTATACAAAGACCACTAGAATTTGGTGCTGACGTAGTACTTCACTCAGCTACTAAATACTTAAATGGGCATGGAGACGTTATAGCAGGATTTGCTGTTGGTAAATTAGATTTTATAAACCAAGTAAGATTATTTGGAGTAAAAGATATGACAGGGGCTGTATTAAGTCCATTTGATTCATATTTAATACTAAGAGGTATGAAAACTTTACAAATAAGAATGGAAAGACATACGAAAAATGCTATGGAAGTAGCTAAATTCTTAGAAGGACACAAAAATGTTACAATGGTTAGTTATCCAGGGCTTGAAAGCTTCCCTCAATATGAGTTAGCTCAAAGACAAATGGATATGCCAGGAGGTATGATAGCATTTGAAGTTAAAGGAGGACTTGAAGCTGGTAAGAAGTTATTAAATTCATTAAATTTATGCACTCTTGCAGTTAGTTTAGGAGATTGTGAAACATTAATACAACATCCTGCATCAATGACTCATTCACCATATACTCCAGAAGAAAGAGCTGAAGCTGGAATAACTGAAGGATTAATAAGAATTTCTGTTGGGCTAGAAGATGCCAAAGATATAATAAACGATTTAAATGAAGGATTAAATAATTTATAAAAATAAAAAATAAACCCTAATTAATAGGGTTTATTTTTTTGTTTAAAATTATTAATTTATTAGCAATAGCTTGCGTATTATAATATTGACCTATATCTTAAAAATAGATACAATTAGTGAAATAGAAATGTAGTAATAAAAATGGAAATGGGGGTAGCAATATATGGATAAAAACAAACTTACAAAGTATATAACTTTGTTATTGTACATTATGTATGCTTTTTCAGCATCTTTTTTTATAAAAGAAAAAGATTTTATAAATATTATTATAATCGTATTTTGTGTAGTTGCAACAATTGCATTAGTTATTATAAATAAGAAAAATAAAAAATTACTAAGTGATAAATTATATCTAGTGAGTGCTTTATTTATAATGATTTCATCTTTACTTGGGTCTTGCTATAAATTCTATGATATAAACCATTATGATGATTTTTTACACATATGGTCAGGGTTGATAAGTTGTACTGTAGCTTTTTCATTAATAACATTTTTCTATAATGAACATCAGCTAAAAGATTTAAATAAAGTGTTTTTAATAATATTTTTATTTATGTTTAGTATGGGGGTAGCGAGTCTATGGGAGATCGCTGAGTTTTTCCTAGATACTTATTTTGGAATGAATATGCAAGTCGGTGGATTAAAAGATACTATTATAGATATGATAGATGCTTTAGTAGGCACAGTAATAATGATACCATTTATAATTAAAAAGAAAAAATAATAATTAAAAAAACACTACTCAATTAAACTTAAAATTGAGTAGTGTTTTTTATCTAATTAGATGTTATAAATTGCTGCAAATATGCATCCATAGAATCACATACTTTCTTAGCATCGACAACGGCTTGAATTACAGTTCTAGCACCGTTAGTAACATCACCACAAGCATACACACCTTCTCTAGTAGTAAGACCTGCTTCGTCAGTTAGTATAAGGCCGCCTTTTTTTACATCAAGACCTTTATTATTTATAACTATAGTATTTTTAGGAACTTGGCTTATAGCAATTAAAATACTATCACATTCATATAATTTTTTACTATCAGGTATTGTAATTAAAGATGTAGAGCCATCTTCATTAACAATTTTTTTAGTATCTTCAAATATTATACCTTCATCAACTATTTCAACGGGAGATTTGAATGTTTTAAATAAAACTCCCTCTTCTTTTGCTTCGGAGATCTCATGCTTAGTGGCAGACATATCTTCAAAATCACGTCTATAGCATATAGAAACATCGCTACAATTGTAGTACTTAGCACTTCTAGCAGCATCCATAGCTACGTTTCCAGCACCTATAACAACAACTTTATCACCTAAATCAAAGCTGTTAGGATTTCTTAGATAGTCTATTGCATAATGAACGTGTCCAAAAGTTTCACCTTTTATATTTAATCTTTTAGGATTCCAAACTCCAGTACCTATAAATATAGATTTGTACCCATCTTCAAATAATTTACTTAAAGTTACAACCGGTCCTATTAAAGCATTAATTTTAATCTTAACCCCTAATTCTTTTAATCTTTTTTCCAATAGTGAAATATTAAATCTTGGTAATCTAAAAGCTGGAATACCATAAGTTAATATACCACCTACTTTTTCATTTTTTTCAAATATAGTAACATCGTATCCACGACTAGCTAAGTTTAAGGCCACAGTTATACCAGCTGGTCCAGAACCTACTACGGCAACCTTAACTCCATTTTTCTTAGTTTTTTGTAGTTTTATATTTTCTAAATACTTAGTAGAAATCTCATATTCGATATCATGAAAATGTACAGGTTCACCTTTAATTCCTTTTATACAATTTCCACTACATTGGTCCTCATGAGGGCAAACTACTGCACATATAGATGATAGAGGATTATTATCAAATAGTATTTTACCAGCTTCTTCGAATTTTCCTTCTTTATATAAACTTATTATTTGCGGTATTGGAGTATCTATAGGGCAATTTTTTTGACACCTAGCGTTTTTACAAATAATACATTTATTAGCTTCAATTAAATTAGTAACCATAACCTTACCACCTTTACGACTATTTTTAACAAAAAAAAACAACTTTTTTATATTATAGCAAAAAAACAAATATAAATATATATGTAACTATTATTACCAGATGCCAAATATTATTTTTATAATAAACACAAAATTTAAAAATAAATAAATAAAAATTTCAATTAGTTTACTAATACCCTAAATTTTAGTAATATAATATAAGGAATAATACATAAAAAACTTTAATATTGACTAGATTTAGGGAGGAAAAAATAATTGATAAAAAATTTTATTAATCGTGTGAAAAATTTAGTAGAACAAAATAAAGAAAGTAAGGGACATGTTGAATTAATAGATAAGAATAAAGAAACTATACAACAAACTACTGTACCAGATATATGTGAAGAAAAAGTAATCAAAGATAAAGTTGAAGATGTTAAAAAATGTAGCCAAGAAAAAGTGAAATCTACAGAAGAAAAGGTAGAAAAAAAAGTTGAAGAAAAAATACAAGAACCTTTGACAGAAGAAGACAAAGAATACATAAAAGATATAAAAATTAAAAGAGGACAAAGTATAAAGGCTATAGACGTATATACTAAAGAACCACAAATTTTTAAAACACATAAAGAATGTAGTAAAAAACTTAAAATTCCTGTACAATATATACAAGAAAACCTAAAATATGGATATACAGATTATTTAGGAGAAGCTATAAATTATTTAAGTAAAGAACTAAAATTATCATCAGAAGAAGAAATAAATTATTTAGAAAATACTAAAACACCTTCTCAAATTTTAAGTTTATTAAATAATAAAATATTTACAACTAAGATGTCGGAGTCTAAAAGAGACGAAATTTTATGCAACGAAAAAATCGAACCAATAAAAATGCATTATACATTTGAATGTATAGATGAAGAATATGATGATTATTTTAAAAAATATAAGTCTATAATTAAAAGGGGTGGGAAGAAAAAGATAGAATTAGTAGATAAAAAGGGGGAAGTTATAGAGATATTTAAATCATTAGATGAATGTGCAACATTTATTAATAAAGAAAAAAATGAAGTAGTATATATGCTAAAATATAATGATAATAAAGTTGGAAGAAATGAAATAAGGTATAGTCTAAGAAATGTTTAAATTCATATTAAATTCATTACACTTTCATTTCACATTCACACATTCAAAGTAAATATAATATAAAATAGAATTATAATGTAAATATAAAGAGAATATTAGGGAGGACATAAATGTCTGAGGAAAAAAAAACAAACCAAACGAATGAAGATGATTTAGCAAATCAGCTTATAAATCAAGAAAACGAAGTTAAACAAGAAACACACCAAAATAAAGATGAGGATATAAAGCCAAATAAAAAATCGAAATTTAATATAAAGGTGGTAGCTATAACAGCAGTTGCTGGTGTGTTATGTTTAGGTATTGGATTTACAGTAGGAAAAGATGCAGGAAGAAAATTACCAGCAACATATAAACACTATAGCTCTAAGGTAATAGCTACAGTAGGGGATACTAAAATAACGGAAAAAGACCTTGAGAAAAAAATGGAACCTTTATTTTATATAAATGGAAAAAAACAATTAACACCTGACGAAATAAAGACATATGAAGAAAGCATGACAAATTATATGACTACTACAGAAGTGTTATATCTTGAAGGTAAAAAAGATAAGCTTGATGCAACTAAAGAAGAAATAGAAGCAGAGTATAAAAATTTAATGGCGAGTATATCTCAAAATTTCACAATAACAGAGGAACAATATTTAAAAGAATTTAAACTGTCTAAAGCAGATATAGAAAAAGACTTGAAAAAAGAATTGATAGCATCAAAATATATGCAACAATCTACAGAAGTAAGTGATAAAGAAGTTAAGAATTACTATGATAAAAACAAAGATGAGTTCTTAAAAGTAAGAGCATCTCATATATTAATTCAAAACAAAGATGATAAAGGAAAACCAGTAAGCGAAGAACAAAAGAAAAAAAATAAAGAAAAAGCACAAGAAATATTAAAGAAAGCTCAATCAGGAGCAGATTTTGCTAGCTTAGCAAAAGAATATTCTCAAGATGGTAGTGCTGCAAATGGTGGAGATTTGAATTTCTTTGCAAGAGGACAAATGGTAGAGCCATTTGAAAAAGCTGCATTTGCTCTTAAATCAGGAGAAATAAGTAAAGATATAGTAGAAAGTGAATTTGGATATCATATAATTAAAAAAACAGATGAAAAGCAAGAGGATTTTGATACAGTAAAAGAAGAATTAAAAACTAAATTATCTTACAGTAAACAAAGTAATTTATTAGATAATTTGTCAGAAAAATATAAGGTAAATATAAAAAAGAAATAAATGAGTTAAGGATGTTCTAAGATTTTTTAGAGCATCTTTTTTCATAAGTGTAAACTCTGCTATAATAAATATAATGATTAAGTTTTAAAACAATTGATTATAATTAAAAAGAGAATTTATAAAAATTAAAAATCATAATAATTAATAAGTCTAAATTATATTTGATTAATTATATGAGATAAAATTAATAGTTTTATTTAGGAAGTGGTGAAATGAGAATCATAAAAGATAAAAAATATAGGAAATTCCTAGTATTAATATCTATACCTATACTAATCATTGCCCAATATTACTTTTTTAAAGTTGGAATTTTAAGGCCAATGGTAAAGGGAGTAGAAATTAAGATATCAAAAGGTGACTATATATTAGACATAGATCAATTTGTAATGAAATTAAAGGATAAAGTAACTTTATCAAGTGGAGAATACATAACTATACCATCATATGCGAAGGATCCAAATATTTGGTTTAATGTTTTAGACAATAGTGGAGTTTTAAAAATAGAAAATAAAAATGAATTAGTAGCGATGAAAGAAGGTACATCAACAGTTGCTATTATGAAGAACTCTAGGGTGTTGAGAAAAGCTAATGTGAAGGTTGTAGACCCAAAGGTCAAAGATATAATTGTAAAGTCTGATAATGACTTGAAATACGTTGGAGATGTGGCGAACATAAGCACAACACTTAAAGTAGATTATGATAAATTTGAGAAAAAAGAAAAAGTTACATATAAAAGTAGTGATGAAAGTGTTATAAAAATTGTAGACAATAAAGTAGAAGCTATAGGAGTAGGAAGTGCCAAAGTTTACATAAAGGCAAAAAATAAAGAAGAAGTTCTAGAATATAATAATATAAAAGCTAAGGTATCTAAAATAGACATAGCAAGTAATATAAAAATAGAAGTTGGGGAAAGTAAAAAATTAAATCCTAACATAATTACGAATCCTAAAGGGTTAAAACATGCTAAGGTTAAGTACGAATTAGTTGAAAACAAACTATCAGTACAAAGGGCAATAAGATTAGACCCCGATGGAACTATAGTAGGTATTAGAGATGGAAGCGAAGAAGTAAGGGTTATATGTGATAATAAAAGTAAAATAGTTACAGTTGAAGTGGTAGAAAAATCTTTAACTAATAATAAAGTAGAAAATTTAAATGTAGATTATAATGTTAGTGATAATAAGCTTAAAGTATCGCTTACATGGGATTATATAGAAGGTATATTTGACTATGATGTTTACTTAAGAAATAATTCATTACAAGAATCTAAATTTAAGGTAGTGAAATCTGTAAATATAAAAGAAAAAGATGCTAAATCTTCTAAAAAAGTAAAAACTACAATAGAAGTAGATCTGATTGATGGAAAAATCCCGAGCTTGAGTATGTATGTAGTAGGAAAAACTCAAGACGGATTGAATACTGATCCAAGTAATATTGTAAATATAGGTCCACCTAAAGAAGATATAGGTGAGATAGCAGTTCAAAACTTACAGGCTTATATAAATGAAGAAAGCAATACTGCTAAGCTTAATTGGAATGCTATACCTATTAAAGATATTCAATATAGTATATATGTAAAAAACAATTTAGCACAAGAAAGTGGATTTACTTTACTTGAAAGTTCAGTTTCTGCAAATGAATATACAATAAACCTTGAAGATACAGATGTAGACTTAGATGTATATGTAAAAGCAAAACAAGGAGATAAATATTCTAAAGAAAGTAATATAATAAAAATAAAAAGAGAAAAAGTAACTGAAGAAAATAATCCAGAGACTTAGTAATAAACAATCCTATAAATACATATAAGTAGATATACTGTACTTTAGGGGAGAGATTACTTTGAAAAGAAGATATGAACAAATAAATGAATCGTCCAAAGCATTAGCTTCAGAGGCATTTAAGGCTTATACAGGAAAAAAAGACTATAAAAGAGCTATAGAAATTTACAGTATGTTAGCAACTTATACATGTATTCCTGAAGATATATCAAATTTTTCTAAAAATATGGTAGGAAGACTTAGCAAAAAAATTGAAGAAAATGCTTAATATTAAAAAGGTTATCTCCATAAAGAGATAATCTTTTTTTTATACAATAAGTTATTAAAATTGACATAACTTGAAAGTGATAAATATATATGATAAAATTAAAATTAAAATAAATTAAAATGCAAGTTTAGATGCAAATAAGCAAAATAAATTTCTAATTTGGAAATTTACAGACTATTAAAAAATAATCACATAAGTAAAGGAGGTAATATTAAGGTAAAAAGCCTTAGTATACAACTTATGAACGAACAAACTAAAATATCGCTAGAAAGAGCAAAAGAACTTAAGTCAAGAATAAAAGATTATATAGATATAAAAGATTCTATTCCAAAGGGAATTGAGAATGAAAATGAAATAAATAAAAGAAAAGAACATATATTAAACGTATTAGGTGCAACAACAGAAAATTGGAATGATTACAAATGGCAACTATCTAATCGAATAAGTGATGTAGATACTTTAGCTAAATTACTAAAATTAACAAACAAAGAGATAAGTCAAATAAAACAAGTACAAAGTCAATTCAGATGGGCGATATCACCGTATTATTTAAGTTTAATAAATCCTGATGATATATATGACCCTATAAAATTAATGTCAATACCATCATATATAGAATTAGAGCATTCACAAGAAGATTTAGATCCAATGGGTGAAGAATTTACAAATCCAGCAGGTAGCATAACAAGGAGATATCCAGATAGATTAATAATAAATGTAACAAATGAATGTGCAATGTATTGTAGACACTGTCAAAGAAGAAGAAACATAGGACAAGAAGATTGCCATAGAAGCAAAAAGGCTATACAAGAGTCTATAGACTATATTAGAGATAATGAAGAAATAAGAGATGTGCTTATAACTGGTGGAGATCCATTGGCATTAAATGATGAAATGTTAGAGTGGATAATAAGTGAAATCAGAAGTATAGAACATGTTGATTATATAAGACTCGGTAGTAGGACACTAGTTACAATGCCACAACGAATTACAGATGAGTTTTGTAATATGATAAAAAAATACCATCCAATATATATAAATACACATTTTAACCATCCTATGGAAATAACCAAAGAAACTAAAGAAGCTTGTACAAAACTTGCTAATAGTGGAGTTCCATTAGGAAACCAAGCAGTACTTTTAAATGGAGTTAATAATGATAAATATGTAATGAGATGCTTAAATCATGAATTGCTTAAAATAAGGGTAAAGCCATATTATATATTCCATAGTAAGCATGTAAGGGGAACTGCTCATTTTAATACATCAGTAGATGCAGGACTAGAGATTATGGAGTATTTAAGAGGATACACTTCTGGAATGGCAATACCAACATATATAATAAATGCACCAAAAGGAAAAGGAAAGACACCTTTACTACCACAATATCTAATATCAAAAGGAACAGATTATATAATGATAAGAACTTGGGAAGGTGAAGTTGTAAAAGTAGAAGATAAGCCGGCTGTTGATATAAAGAGCATGATAGAAAATAGCATTAAAGAAGTTTAAATAAAAAGAGTTGTCTTTAATTAAAGGCAACTCTTTTGTAATATGTATAGAATTTTATTGTATCTTAAGAATTAGTAATTAATTCAAGGTATCCACTTGGATGGAAGAAATAAATATTACAGTTAGTTTTGTCAACAAAATAACCAATATCAGTTTCAACGTTTGGTAAAAAAACATATCCTTGGAGTTTTTTGTTTTTTAGAGCCTCAAATTGACTAGAGTCTCCTTGATAGATATAGTCAACTTTGTTGTTATATTTTAAAAGAAGTTGTTTTGCTTCTTTTTGTGTCAGTTGTTTATGTTTAACAGAAGTTCCTTTTGTATTGGTTTGAGCAAAGCTTAATTGATTTAGGGGTTGTACTAAGAGGAAGCTACAACATAAAACACAAAAAACGATAATTCCTTTTTTCATAATGCACCATCTTTCATAATTATATTAAAATATTATTTTAATATAATTATTATCATAAATTTAAATATTTATAAGCATTATGACTCACTATTTATAAATATTTAAATTTATGCATAAAAAAATATTGTTTAGAATAAAAAAAATAAAGAGAATATAAGTATATACTTACATTCTCCTTATTAAAAAAAATTAATATTAAATAATATTTTTATGCTTGTATTCAATAAATTCACTTAAATATATTTTTATAACTCCCATTATAGGAACTGATAAAATCATACCAGGAATACCGAAGAATCCTCCACCTACAGTAACTGCAAGTATAGTTAAAAATGGACTAAGTCCTAATTGACCACCGACTATCTTAGGTTCAATTACAGCTACCTCAATTTGTTGAACTAACATTAAATAAAGTAGTGAAAACAAAGCTATACGGGGCTCATAATACAAGTTTATTAAAACAACAGGAGCCATACCTATTACAGGTCCGAAATATGGAATTAAATTCATAACACCGATTAAGGTACCAAATAATAATGAATATTTTGAACCTATAAAATAAAGCCCAACTGCAGACAATAATCCAACTATAAATGAATCTAGTATTTTACTTGTAAAATATTTTCCTATATTAGTATTTAAAGTACATCCAACATCTAATGTTAATTTTGCATATTTTTTACCTAAAATAATGTTTAATGATTTTTTATAAAAAGAAAAGAAGCTTTCTTTTTCAAGTAAAATATAAAAACAAATTATAAAAGCTAAAATAAACTGTACTATAAATTTAGATATAGAAAAAGTAGTACTAAAGATTTGGCCTAAGTAGCCAATAAGTAAATTGCTAACTTGAGGCATTGCAGCCATAGCTTTGTCAGCGAATCCTTTTAATGTATCTGGATCGATATTTTTTAAACTATTACCAATCTCAAAAATAAAAGCTTGTGTTTTTTGAGCATATAAAGGGAATTGATTTATCATATCGGCCAAACTGCTTATTATTATAGGAGCTGTAAATAATACAAAAGAAGCGAACAGAAGTATTAAAAGTCCATATGTAATAAGAAGTGCAAATATTCTCTTAAACTTTAGTTTAACCTCTAAAAAATTAACAAGAGGACTAAAGATATAAGCTAAAACAAACGCAATTACAAAAGGCGTAAGTAATGATAATAATAATCCAAGCACATCGAAGAAGTATTGATAGCTATCTATAAATTTAATACAAATATAAGACAGTACTATCGTAATCACTATACTTAGATGAAATTTTTTATCTTTCAAAATAACACATCCTTTTCAAAATTAAATTAAATCAATATATGTATTATACAATAAAAGCATTATTAATACATATATATATAGTGAAAATATTTAATATAATAATAGTTAGTTAAAAAGGGGTGATTTAAATAGATTATGAAGTAGTAGTTAAATACAACGGAGATATATTAAAACTTGAAAGTTTATTAGGTGTATCTGTAGAAGTTTTAGGATATAACTATGCAATAATAACAGCTGATTCACCACAACAAATAAAGAGCCTTTTAGATTATCCAGAAATAGAGTATATAGAAAAACCATTTATACTACAAACTCAAGATACTCAAAGCTTTTCAAGTTCGGGTATAACGAAATTTAAACAAAATAACAACTTAACTGGAAAAGGAGTAATACTTGGAATCATAGACTCGGGTATAGATTATAATTTACCAATATTTAAAGATGAAGATGGAAACTCTAAGATACTTTATTATTGGGATCAGTCAATACCAGGAAACCCTCCAGATGGTTTTAAAGAAGGGTCTTTATATACAAACAAAGATATAAATAAGGCTATAGATGGAAAGCTTAAAATACCAATACCAATAACTAGTAGTCATGGAACTCATGTAAGTGGCATTTGTGCAGAGATAGCAAATGATGCGAGCATAATATTTGTAAGGGTTGGTAGTAGAGTTACTGATTCATTTTCAAAGAGTACAGAGTTTATGAGAGCTATAAAATTTATATTAGATAAATCCTTAGAATTAAAAATGCCAGTAGCTATAAATATAAGCTATGGAAGTAATGAAGGCTCTCATACTGGATTATCGCTATTTGAACAATATATAGATGAGATGTGTGATTTTTGGAAAAATAACATAATGATAGCAGCAGGAAACAATGGAGATAAAGGCGGACATAAAAATATAAATATTAAAACAAATAATAATAAAGAGGTAAGCGTTGAATTTGTTGTTGGGCCAGAGGAAAAGATATTAAACTTAAATATATGGCCAGACTTTACAGATGATTTTAGCGTACATTTAATAAGTCCATCTAATTTACAGACTCAGCCCATATCAAGAGACTCTGGAGAAATAAAAAATATCATAGGTAATACAAAGCTCAAGGGATATTTTTACCCAATAACGCCTTACTCTTTAATAAGACAGGTAACTATTCAGATAAGCTCAGGTGCCAGTATTACACCTGGAATATGGAAAATTGTATTTACACCTAAAAATGTTATAACAGGAAATGTTGATATATATTTACCAACAGCAGAACGTATTAGTAGAGATACTAGATTTTTAATACCAGATAGAGTGAGAACTGTTACTGTGCCAGGAACGGCTACAAAGCCTATAACTGTTGGAAGTTACAATTCAAGGACGGATAACGTATCTATATTTTCTGGAACCGGAGATATAGAAAATGGTATATATAAGCCAGAACTATTAGCCCCAGGAGAAGATATAGTATCTGTATTGCCAGGAGGGAATATAGGAGCATTGACTGGAACAAGTATGGCAACACCTCATATGACAGGATCAGTAGCACTTTTAATGGAATGGGGAATAGTTAGAAGAAATGATTTATATTTATATTCTCAAAAGATGAAAGCGTTACTTATACAATATGCAAGAAGAAATCCGAACTATACATATCCAAGTAATTCTAGAGGATATGGTTTTTTAGATTTATCAAATATAAATTTAAACACTGTATTTCAAGAAATCCCAACAGATATCTTTATCAGAAAAAGTAAAAAAAATAAAAATAAATATAGATTAGAAAATGAATTAGAAGGGTTTGTACCTACACTTAACATACTTCATGGGCCAAATTTTGAAGAGGAATTTAAAAAATTAAATACTCCATATAAATATTATAAAATAG
The DNA here is from genome assembly GCA_947072565.1 of uncultured Peptostreptococcaceae bacterium. Lineage (GTDB taxonomy): Bacteria > Bacillota > Clostridia > Peptostreptococcales > Peptostreptococcaceae > Romboutsia_D. The sequence continues at coordinate 62,128 of CAMTIM010000046.1, forward strand.
CTGATGATTTTAGCATTATATATACTAAAGATCAAAATATAAAAGCATTAGAAAGTGTTTTAAATTTAGTCTCAGTAATAAGAGGTCAAAGGAATGTATGGGTAGCTCCACTAGGAGAAGTCAGTCAAGGAACATCAGGTGGAGTAGTAGCAAGCGAAGAGATAGGAGCAAATTTTTTCAAGAATAATCCAAATATATCTATAAATGGAAAAGGGGTTATAATCGGGATAGCAGACTCTGGAATAGATTATTTACACGAAGATTTTATATATCCAGATGGTACGTCTAAGATAGTGTACTTATGGGACCAAACAAAAGATGGCAATCCACCAAAGGGTTATGCTATAGGAACTGAATATACTCGTGAGGATATAAACAAAGCTATAGCAGCTAAAGATGATAGTTTATCAAAAGATGAAGAAGGCAGAGGAACAATGATAAGTGGAATATGTGCTGGACTTGGAAATATAAATAAAGAATATGCAGGTGTAGCAGAAGAAGCAGAATTGATAATAGTTAAATTAAAAAAATTAAATGGTTTTTATAATAATGGGCTATTGTACGCAGCAACAAGCTATATACAAGAGAAAACATATAGGTCTAGTATACCAGGTATAGTTAATTTATCAGTAGGAAGTAATTCAATGTTAGGAGTAAGCTCTAGGATTCTTTCAGAAAAATATTTTTTTAAAAGAGGAGTATGTACTGTAACTGGTGTTGGTAATGAAGGTAATACACAAACACATGTATTAGGCAATGTTAATTTTAAGAATGAAAAAAAATTTATAGATATAGAGTTAGCAGAAGATGAAAAAGAGATATACATAGAATTATGGGTTGATAGACCTGATAAAATAAATATTGCACTTGTACCACCAACAGGAGAGGTAAGTAAAGAACTTGATGTATCAAACCTTGGCTTAGTACAGGGATTATTTGATTTAGAAAGGACTGGATATTCAATACAATACATGTATCCAACCTCAGACTCAGGGCAACAACTAACTATTATAAGACTAACAGATGCTAAAAAAGGAATATGGAGGATCCAATTAATTGGAAAATATATAACTACGGGAAGATATAATGCATATTTACAAAATAGAGTATTCTTAAAGCCAGGAACAAAATTTACAAAAACTGATCCATCATATACTGTAAATTATACTGCCACATATGAAGATGTAATTTCGGTAGGTGCATATGATACTACGAATAATACCATATGGCCGACTTCATCAAGAGGACCAAGCATAAGTGAGTTAAGCAAGCCTGATTTGGTGGCACCGGGAGTTAATATAATAGCTCCGTACCCAGGAAATAAGTATGCAAAATTAACAGGAACAGCAGCAGCAGGAGCACATGTGTCTGGAGCTGTTGCACTGTTTCTTCAATACATTTTAGTTGATGGTAATTACCCAGATAAGGCTTTTGCTCAAAAGATAAGAACGTATCTAAGCTCTGGTGCAAAAAGAGATTCACAAATTTTATATCCAAATCAAACTTATGGATATGGAGAATTAGATATAAGAGGGATGTTTGATCAACTAAAGTAGTCTCTAGTAGCGAAAATAAATATACTCATGCCATAATAGTTAGTTAAAAAGGGGTGATTTAAATAAATTATGAAGTAGTAGTTAAATACAACGGAGATATATTAAAACTTGAAAGTTTATTAGGTGTATCTGTAGAAATTTTAGGATATAATTATGCAATAATAACAGCAGACTCAACACAGCAAATAAAGAGCCTTTTAGATTATTCAGAAATAGAGTATATAGAAAAACCATTTATACTAGAGACTCAAGACACTCAAAGTTTTTCAAGTACAGGTATAACGAAATTTAAACAAAATAACAACTTAAGCGGAAAAGGGGTAATACTTGGAATTATAGACTCGGGCATAGATTATAATTTACCGATATTTAAAAATAAAGATGGAAAATCTAAGATACTTTATTATTGGGATCAATCAATACCGGGAAATCCCCCAGATGGATTTAAAGAAGGGTCTTTATACACAAATCAAGATATAAATAATGCTATAAATGGAGAACTTAAAATACCAATACCAATAACTAGCAGTCATGGAACTCATGTAAGTGGCATTTGTGCAGAAATAGCAAATGATGCGAGTATAATATTTGTAAGGGTTGGTAGTAGAGTTACTGATTCATTTTCAAAGAGTACAGAGTTTATGAGAGCTATAAAATTTATATTAGATAAATCCTTAGAATTAAAAATGCCAGTAGCTATAAATATAAGCTATGGAAGCAATGAAGGATCTCATAGTGGACTATCATTATTTGAACAATATATAGATGAAATGTGTGATTATTGGAAAAATAATATAGTAATAGCAGCAGGAAATAATGGAGATAAAGGTGGACATAAAAATATAAATATTAAAACTGATAATAAAGAGGTAGAAGTTGAATTTGTTGTAGGACCTAATGAAAAATTATTAAATATAAATATATGGCCAGATTTCACAGATGATTTTAGCGTACATCTAGTAAGTCCATCTAATTTACAGACTCAGCCAATATCAAGAGAATCTGGAGAAGTTAAAAATATTATAGGAAGTACAAAAATCAAAGGATACTTTTATCCAATAACGCCTTACTCTTTAATAAGACGGGTAACTATTCAGATGAGTTCAAACAATAGTATTACACCTGGAATATGGAAAATTGTATTTACACCTATAAAGGTTATAACAGGAAATATTGACATATATCTACCAACATCAGAGGGGCTTAGTAGAGATACTAGATTTTTAGTACCAGATAGCGTAAGAACTGTTACCGTACCAGGTACTGCTACAAAGCCAATAACTGTTGGAAGTTATAATTCAAGGACAGACAATGTATCTATATTTTCTGGATCAGGAGATATAGAAAATGGAATATATAAACCGGACATATTAGCCCCAGGAGAGGATATAGTATCTGTATTGCCAGGAGGAAATACAGGAGCATTAACGGGAACCAGTATGGCAACTCCTCATGTAACAGGTTCGGTAGCACTTTTAATGGAATGGGGAATAGTTAAAAGAAATGATTTATATTTATATTCTCAGAAAATGAAAGCATTGCTTATACAATACGCAAGACGAAGTCCTAATTACACATATCCAAATAATTCTAGAGGATATGGTTTTTTAGATTTATCAAATATAAATTTAAATACAGTATTTGAAGAAATTACAGAAGATATACTTTTTAGGAAAAATAAAAAAAAAACATATAGAGTAGAAGATGAATTTGATGGTCTAGTACCTACACTTAATGTAGTTCATAGGCCTGACTTTGAAGAACAATTTAAAAAATTAAATACAATGTATAGATATTATAAAATTGCTGATGATTTTGGTATTATATATACAAAAATGCCAAATTTTAAAGAATTAGAAAGTATTTTAAATTTAAGTTCAGTAATAAGAGCACAAAGAAATGTATTTTTAGCTCCATTAGGAGAAGTTATTCAAGGAACATCAGGAGGAGTAGTAGCAAATGAAGAAATAGGAGCAAATTTTTTTAAGAATAATCCGAATATATCTATAACTGGAAAAGGAGTTATAATTGGGATTGCAGATTCTGGCATAGATTATTTACATGAAGATTTTATATATCCAGATGGAACGTCTAAGATAGTATACTTATGGGATCAAACAAAAGATGGTAATCCACCAAAAGGTTTTTCTATAGGAACTGAATACACTCGTGAAGATATAAATAAAGCTATAGCAGCTAAAGATGATAGCTTGTCAAAGGATGAAGAAGGAACTGGAACTATGATAAGTGGAATATGTGCTGGACTTGGAAATATAAACAAAGAATATGCAGGTGTAGCAGAAGAAGCAGAACTAATAGTAATTAAATTGAAAAAATTAAATGGCTTTTATAATAATGGAACGTTATTTGCGGCAGTAAATTATATAGAAGATAAAACATACAAGTCTAATATAGCAGGTGTAGTCAATTTATCAATAGGAAGCAACTCAATGTTAGGATTAAGCTCTAGAGTTCTTGCAGATAAATATTTCTTTAAGCGAGGAGTATGTACAGTAACTGGTGTTGGGAATGAAGGTAATACACAAACACATGCAATAGGAAATATTAATTTTAAGGGTGAGCAAAAAATTATAGAATTAGAGTTAGCTGAAGATGAAAAAGAGATACACATAGAGTTTTGGGTTAATAGACCTGATAAAATAAATGTTGCAGTTATAACTCCTACAGGAGAACCAAGTAAAGAAATTGATGTATCAAATTTTGGTGTAGTAGAGGGCTTGTTTGATTTAGAGGGAACTAGATACTCAATAGGATATACTTATCCAACTTCAGATTCGGGGCAACAACTAACACTTATAAGGTTAATCAATGTTAAAAAAGGAATATGGAAAATACAATTAACTGGGAAATATATAACTAATGGAAGATACAATGCATATTTGCAAAATCGAGTATTTTTAAAATCAGGAACTAAATTTACACAAACTGACCCTTCATACACTGTGAATTTTACAGCTGTATATGAGGATGTAATTGCAGTAGGCGCATATGACACTATAAATAGCAGTATATGGCCTACTTCATCAAGAGGACCTAGTATAAGCAGTTTAAGTAAGCCCGATTTAGTTGCTCCTGGAGTTAATATAATAGCGCCATATCCAGGAAATAAATACGCAAAAATAACAGGGACCGCCGCAGCTGGAGCACATGTGTCTGGAGCTGTTGCACTTTTTCTTCAATATATTTTAGTTGATGGTAATTATCCAGACAAGGCATTTATTCAAAAGATAAGAACATATCTAAGTGCTGGAGCAAAGAGAGACTCACAAATTTTATATCCAAATCAAAGCTATGGATATGGAGGATTAGATATAAGAGGAATGTTTGATCAACTAAAGTAAGTACCAAGGGGGTTGAAATTAAAATATGGAACAATCTTATATTATAATATATCAAGGTGAAATCACACATTTAGAAGATACCTTAAGAAACAATGGTATAGAAAAATTTATTATTTTAAATGACCAATTAGCCAGTATATATCCTCCTTTAGGCTTTCAAGAAAGCAAATTAAATGATATAAAATTGATATCATGGTGGGAAAGGTCATTTCCAATGAGCTCACTAATAAAAATAACAGATAATTTAAAAGAAGGAGAAACTGTTAGAACGGCAGTAGGTACAGATTATATATATAAAAACCCAAATATTAATGCATCAGGAAAAAAAGGAATAATAGTAATTATAGATTCAGGGATAGATTATTTACATCCTGATTTTATTAACAAAGATGGAACTAGTAAAATTGTGTCTATATGGAATCAAGAAAGTAATAAAGGGACTCCTCCAAAAGGGTGTGTATTTGGTAGTGAATTTAGCAGAGAGGATATTAATAAGGCAATTAAAGAAAATGATTCAAGTTTGTGTGAAGACAGAACTGGAACAGGTACTATGGCAGCGGGAATAGCATGTGGTAATGGAAACTTAAATTCGGCTTATGAGGGTGTAGCAATAGATAGTGAGCTAGTAGTTATTAAATTAAGGGAATATAAAGATACTTATAAAACGGGTGAAATAAATTATGAAATGTCAGATTTTTTAGCAGCTATTAAATATGTTGTAGATATTTACGAAGTAACAGATAAATTTATGGTAGTGAATTTAACTGTGGGTTCAAATCCAAGAGCTACAATAGTAGCAACACTTCTAGATTCTTTTGGTGAACTTAGTGACTGGGGAATAGTTTTAGTAGGTGGAGCAGGGAATGAAGGAAATACTGATATTCACTATGAAGGTAGAGTAACTGATATAAATCAAACTCAAGATATATTAATTCAAGTGGGAGAACAAAAAAATCTTCAGATAGATTTATGTTTAAGTGGTCCAGGAAAAATAGGTGCAGGGTTAATATCTCCATCAGGAGAGATGAGTTATACTATTAAATATGCACCAGATTATTATTTGTATAAAGGTAAATTTAATTTAGAAGATACCACATATGAGATGAGAGTTATATATCCTTGGTTGCAATCTGCAACACAAGAATTAAGAATAAACCTTGGAAATATAAAACCAGGAATCTGGACGTTAAGGCTTTATCCAGAATTTATTATAAGTGGAGTTTATGATATTTATCTTCCGAATAAAGTTCTTATATCTGAAGATACTAGATTTATAGACCCTGTTTCAGCAGCTACAATAACATTGCTTGCAACAGTTGATAATGTAATAACAATAGGTGGGTATAATGATAAAACTGATAGCATTTGGATAGGATCGTCTAAGGGAAGTGTAAGAACAAAGGCGAGTATGAATGTAGTAGCACCTGCAATTGATATAGTAGCACCTGCAGTTGATATTATATCAACATATAAAGAAAATTCTTACAATACAGCAACTGGAACAGGTGTAAGTAGTTCTATTACAAGTGGAGTACTTGCATTAATTATGGACTATATATATGTACAAACAGATTTTAGTAGAACTTCATTATTTACTCAGCCCCTAAAAACATATTTAATGCTAGGTGCTACAAGAAGTGACATATATAATTATCCAAATATATCTCAAGGATATGGTAGGTTGAATTTACAACAAACAATAATTCAAATTGCAAATAATCTAGAATAAATAGTATTTTATAAAATAAATAGTTAAAACTAAAGAAGAGGTGATAAATTTGCAAAGTAAAAAAGCAAAGGCTTTAAGTGGAGCTGATAACAAAAGGTTAACAAAACACAAGCCAACAAACAATGCACAAAATGCTGCGTGGGCGGACATTGATAAACTAAAAGCACATAGCAAAGTATCAATACCTTCACTAAGCAGTGTTGAAGAAGCTAAAGAGTGGGTTGACGATGGAAGTAAGCTATAAATAAAAATATGCCTTATAATGATATTTAAGTCATTACAAGGCATATTTTTATTTTGTCTATTTTCGTGTAACAACTGGTGTTATAAATGCTGCACCATCTAGAGATTGAAATACTTGGAAACTAGCAAAATTTCCTAAAATATAAAGTGTATAAACTCTACCTCTATTTACAGCGAGTCTATTACTTCTAAGCAGTCTATTATTTACAGAAAGCTCTATATCTATTTGATAAAATTGTGGTGGCATTTCTATATAGTCTGTAACTTCTCTAAAACTAACATCTGAAAATATAACTTTACTATTAGCAAGAATATTTAAATCTAAAACATTTGGAGATAAATGAACAACCCTAAGTTTTGAATCATTTTTAGACCCTACTTCTTTATCCTCTGGTATAAGTAATAGTTCAAGGTCGTTATAATAACCAGTCATAGCAAGTGTACAAAGTTCACCATCTTTGACCTGTATACTTTGACGAAGAAGTGGATTTTCTTTAGTCATAGTAGGAAAAACACTTACGTCATAAGTTCCCTCAGGTACATAGATGTATGGGCTAAAATGTGTAAATAGTATTCTGTTAAAGAATAGGCTACCATTTAAATAAACATCTACTGGAACACCTCTAGGAACCGCATGTAAAAACCTAATTAATGAATACTTATCGTTAAATTTTTTCAATATTAATCTCTCCCATACTTATAAAAATTTTATGGTACATGCAAAATTATATTCATTTTTTTATTATGTATAAATATAATTTTTTATATGTTTTGAAAAGTCTTACTTTGAATTATTAAATAATTTTTTTTATATTAATATGATATTTATAATTTTCTTTTTTGCTACTAATTTATAAATTTTAAAATACTACATTGATATAAATATGTAGTTTCTATATATTTATGAAAAATTGAAGTATATATCAAGGGGATATTGTAGAAAAAACGGTTAAATAATGCTATTATTAGTATGAATCTAAAATGCAACTAGAGGGGTAAAATTATAGATGATTAGATACAAGATTATTAAAATAATATCTATTTTGACTGTTATTTTAATTTCAAAAAATAATATTGTTTATGGAAATGAAAAAATAAATTTCGATAAAATTTCAATTAAAGATGGTCTATCTCAAGGAACTGTAACATGCATGATGCAAGACAGTGAAAATACTGTGTGGATAGGAACTAAAAATGGATTAAATAAATACAATGGATACGATATGGAAGTTTATAAGCATGATGAAGAAAATAAAAATACTATATTAAGCAACCATATAATCGATATAGAAAAAGATTCACATGGCAATATATGGGTGTATACAGATAGTGGAATTAGTAAGATTAACGCCAAAGATTATACTATAAAAAATTATACAAATTTAGTAGAGCCATCTCATATAAATGAATCTAGTAATAATGATATTTTAAT
>CAMTIM010000047.1 GCA_947072565.1 uncultured Peptostreptococcaceae bacterium
GCCAGGATCAAACTCTTAAATAAAAGTTTATCTAGGGCTCAGATACTGTTATATATCTGGCTTTATGTTTCGTTTGTTTCAAATTCTATAAATTAACCTACTGTTTAATTTTCAAAGTTCATTTTCAATTTCGTTTTGCCCTTTTCTTAAGGACAAGTATAACTATACCATCTTAAAATAGTTTCGTCAACACTTTTTTTAATTTAAATTAAATATATAAATAAGTACTCAATAATTATTAAAACTTACCAAGTACTTATTCTTAATTATATAAACTCTAACATTTAAATATAAACTTACATACGATTATAAATTCTGCTCTACTTCATTATCTTCATAACTTATCCAATCACTAAAACTTCCACAATAAACTTTGTGTTTTATTCCAACTTCACTAAGTCCTAAACTGTTTGGACAAGCTGTTATACCAGAACCACAGTAAACTATAACCTCATCATAGTTTTTTAAACTATCAAAATGATTTTTAAGATTTTCTAGTGGCTTTATATTTAATTTATCTCCATCTATATCTAATATATCCATCCAAAAATAGTTTAATGCACTTGGTATATGGCCAGCTCTTTTATCTACTGGTTCAAATTCACCTTTATATCTTTTATTTTCTCTTGAATCAATTATAGCTACATTATCCTTATATAATCTTTCTTTAACATATCCCATATTTACTCTCATATCTTCATTAAGTTCAACTTTAAGATCGCCTTTATTAATAGAAGTCACTTCTTGAGTTATTTCACCCTTAATCTCTTTAAAAGCATTTATCCCACCATCTAATACATATGTATTTTCATGACCTAAGTATTTTAATATCCACCAAAGTCTAGAAGGTCCAGCCAAATCACCATCATCATAAGTAACTACTATAGAATCATTATTTATACCTATATTTTCAAAAGTATTCTTTAATTCTTCTATATTTGGTATAGGATGTCTTCCTCCATGTTCTGTTACTTCGCTAGATAATTCTGTTTCTAAATCTACTCTAACAGCACCTTTAATGTGTCCCTCATCGTAACTTCTTTTTCCATATTGTTTGTCCATTAAGTCAAATCTACAATCTACGATTACTAATTTTTCATTATTTAAATTTTCCTTTAGCCAGCTGGCATTCACTAAGTTTCTCATAATAAGCCTCCTAAATTTTTTAATTTAATATTCAATACATACTATACTACAGTATAATTTTATAAAACATACTTTTGTAATAATTTTTTTAACTACTTTAACTAACGAATATAATTTTCTATTTAATCTAAAAATATTATAACCATATTTTTTTCTGAAAATTTTTAATATATAATTAATTAGGAATTCGTTTTTTTTATGGTAAAATATATTTTAAAATGACATATATTTTTATTTAGTATCTATCTCTATTAAATATATATGTAGATATATGTAAATACTAAGGCTTTAATATATTCAATTTTATACAATACATTAAATAAATTTTAGACCAGGAGGGTTATAGATATGAATATATCATCTAGAATACAGGCTGTTCCAGCTTCTACTATCATGGAATTATTAACTTATGCTGCAGAAGCAAAAAAAGGTGGAAAGAAAGTTTACCATTTAAATATTGGACAACCTGATATTAAAACACCAGACGAGTTTTTCAACGCAATAAAGAACTATAAGGATGAGGTTTTAGAATATGCACTATCAGAAGGATTACCTGAACTTATCGAGGCTATCCAAAAGTACTATAAAGGTTATAACATGAACTTTAATAAAGATGAAATATTAATATTAAATGGCGGTAGTGAAGCTTTATTATTTGCTATGATAGCTACATGTAATGAAGGAGATAATATATTAGTTCCTGAACCATTTTATTCAAACTACAATAGCTTTGCTAAAGCAGTAGGCGTAGAAATAAAACCTATTACTACATTAGCAGAAAATGGATTCCATTTCCCTTCAAAAGAAGAAATAGTGTCTAAAATAGATTCTAAAACTCGTGCTATCTTATTTTCAAACCCAGGAAATCCAACAGGAGTTGTTTACACTAAAGAAGAAATTCAAATGATATCTGATATAGCTAAGGAAAACGATTTATGGATAATGGCTGATGAAGTATATAGAGAATTTGTTTATGAAGGTGATTATACTAGTTTAGGTAACATAGATGAAGTTGCTGATAGAGTTATAATAATAGACAGTGTCTCTAAAAGATATAGCGCTTGTGGAGCTAGAATTGGATCAATAGCTTCTAAAAACAAGGTATTTATGGCTCAAATGTTAAAACTGTGCCAAGCAAGACTATCAGTTCCTACTTTAGAGCAAGTTGGTGCTATTGAACTTTACAAAACGCCAAATACTTATCTTGTAGAAGTAAATGAAGAATACAAAGAAAGAAGAGACGTACTTTATAATGAACTTGTAAAAGTTCCTGGAGTTGTATGTAAAAAGCCAACAGGAGCGTTTTATATAGTTGCTAAACTTCCAGTTAAAAGTGCTGATCATTTTGTAAAATGGTTATTAAGTGATTTTGATATAGATGGACAAACAGTTATGCCTTGCCCTGCTGAAGGATTCTATGCTACTGAAGGACTTGGTGTAGATGAAATAAGACTTGCTTATATATTAAATAAAGAAGATCTAGCTAATGCTGCTAAGATATTAAAAGCTGGTTTAGAAACATACTTAAAATTAAATTTCTAAAATAAGGAGCGTGCTTATGCATGCTCTTTTTATTTTTTAAATTTTATATATTAAAATAAGAGATGAATATTTTTTATTCATCTCTTATTCTTATAAACTTATTTAATTTTATACATAAAAAAAGATTACGTGGCTACGTCTTACTCTCCCAGGCAGTTGCCCACCAAGTACCATCAGCGCTAAAGAGCTTAACTTCTGTGTTCGGAATGGGAACAGGTGTATCCTCTTTGCTATAATAACCACATAATCTTTA
>CAMTIM010000048.1 GCA_947072565.1 uncultured Peptostreptococcaceae bacterium
ACTATATATTTAATGAGTACTTAGGTAACTATGATTATTATAAGTCAAAAAAAGAAGAATCTATAAAAATAAATACATCTAAAAATATTAATAAAGAATACACAAAGAAAAAAGAGAAACCAAAAGAAAAACTAACTCCAAAAGCAAGTTTAAAAAATATAGAAAGAGAGATAGTTTTAATAGAAAAACAAATTAAAGAGATTGATAGTAAGTTGAGTTTATTAGATCATAATTATGAAGAAATTAATGAATTATATCAAGCTAGAGTATTGCTAAATGAAAAATTAGAAGATTTAATGCAAACTTGGCTAAACAATCAAGAATTTTAACTATTTTAAATTTAGATATGATTTTATTTTGATTATTATACTCATTAAATGATATTTTCAGTATATATATATATAAGTATAGAAGAAACTATATTTAATATAAACTAAAATATTAAGGAGTACTTATGATGAAAAAATTAAAACAAATGACATGCGTAAGTTTGATGAGTGTGCTTTTAAGTACATCTTTTTCATATGCTAATTTAAATGAAAATACAAATATGGAAAAAATACAAAATGCAGAAATATCTTTACTCAAAGATAAAAACATTACTGTTAATGATATTTTTAATATAAAACTAAAAAATATAAATGAAAATACAGAATTTTTCAAGTCTGATATTCGCTATCCTTATTTGAAAATTGAAAATAAATATTTAGGAAATGAAGAATTTAATATTAAAGGAATTGAAAATATTAATAAAATAATGCGTGATTATAGCCTTAACTTTAAAGAAAAGATAAAAGAAGAGTCAAAAGATTATAAAAAACAATATGAAGATATATTTTCAAAATCTAAAGAAAAATATATGAAATATCAATATGAAGCTTATTCAGATTATAAGGTTACTTATAATAAAAATAACTTAATAAGCATACCTATGAAGTTATATGAATTTACAGGTGGTGCACATGGAATGAGTTATTTAAAGGCATTTAATTATGATTTGATAAGTGGAAAAGAAATAAAATTAAAAGATATGTTTAAGAAAGATGCTAATTATAAGGCTATAATTGATAAATATATAAAGCAACAGATACAAGAAAATAAAGATATATATTTTAACGAAGAACAAGGTTTTAAAGGAATAAGTGAGAATCAAAGCTTTTATATAGAAGAAGATGGAATTGTAGTTTATTTTGGACTTTATGAAATAGCTCCATATTATGTAGGTATTCCTAAATTTAAACTAACATGGGATAAATTTGGTCAATATTTAAACTACAACAAGTGAGACCAATAAAAAAATCTATTAAAAACATGGCATCTTTGATGCCATTTTTTATGTCAATTAAATGATATAATATAAGTAAAATTATAAAAAATTAAATGTTTAATATTTTAATAGGGAGATTATAAAATGAAACTTTCGATAGGACAAGTAGCTAAACTATTTGATATAAGTATAGATACTTTAAGACATTACGATAAAATAGAAATTTTAAAACCAGAAGTAAACAAAGATAATGGATACAGATATTATTCTTTTCAGCACTTAGACCAATTAGCATTAATACTTGGAACAAAATATTTGGGAATATCTCTTAGTGATATAAAAAACACAATAGAAAGTGAAGATATAAAAGAATATAAAAATTTGATATTTAGACAAGAAGAAATGATAAATCAGAAAATTGAACATTTAAATAAATTAGCAAAAGAAATAGAAGAAAATAAACAAATGCTTAATACAATAATAAATTTTAAAAATGAATATGATTTTTCAAAGCTTCAAATACAAAAAAATAAATACAACTTTTATTGTATAGATTATAAAAATTTATTAAGTGGGAATTTTTACAAAGAATATTTAGATTTATTAAATGAAGATTTAGAAGAATATTTTTATATTTATGATATTTTAGAAAATAAAATATTAAAAGAAAATGAGAAATTTTTATGTATAAGGAAAAAAGAACAAAATAGTATTTTTATGGAAAATACTATTAAATTAAATAAGTTAGATATAGTAAAAAAGAATATATATGGTAGTGTTGTAGTTACAAACTTTTATGGAAATACAGACGAAATAGAAAACTATTTGAAATTGCTTATTAAATATTTTAGATGTGAAGAAACTAAAGAGATATTTATTAAATATGATTTTTATTTACCGAAGAAAAAAGAAAAAGAAAAATATTTTATTGAAATAATATTAAAAATTAAATAAATTTTATTGACTCTAGACTTACTCCACCCTTTAGAATGTAAGTAGCACAAGAAATAAGGAGGAATAAGTTTTGAATTTATTAAAAAATAAAGTGTTTTTAACAATTTTAGTCACGGATATAATACAACAGATGGCTATTTGGATAAGAAATATAGCTATAATGTTTTTTATAATGGATATTACAAAAAATGACCCTGTAGCAATATCATCTTTGAATTTTATTGAGTATTTACCAATGTTTTTACTTACATTCATAGGTGGAATAATTGCAGATAGATATAATCCTAAAAAGCTTATGCTTTTAGGTGATTTATTGAGTTTTGTATCATTTATTATATTAGGATTTTTTATTAGTAAAGGGGTAGTTGGTGCTATATTTATTGCAGTATTAATTTCTGCAATAGTTACTCAATTTTCTTACCCTGCTTCACAAAAATATTTTAAAGAATACGTTGAAGATGAATATGTAGAAAGTGCAATAGGTATATCTCAATTATTAGGTTCTATATTTTTTGTTATAGGTCCTTTTATAGGGTCATATTTTTATTTTAACTTTGGAATAGATAAAACTTTAATAATAATATCAATTTTATTTTTAATATCAATTGGATTTATTTTAACTTTACCTAATAAGAAATTCACCAAAATGGAAAGTAATGGATTTTTACATGATATAACACTAACTTTTGAGTATATAAAAGAAAGAGAACTATTAAAAGTATTTGTAAAAGTATTCTTTATATTAGCATTTGCACTTGGAATAGCTAATAACCTGGATATATTTTTAGTTACACAAAGATTAGGTCTAGAGGAAAACTTTTATCAATTCTTTTCAGGAATTGCTGGAGTTGGAGTAATTGTTGGTGGACTGATATATTTAATGATTTCAAAGTATAAAGCTAATATGAAAATTTTATATATATTGATGGGTATATCGTCTATAACGATATTCTTTGAAGGTTATTCACAGATTCCGATATTAACTATTATGCTTCAATTTATAGATAATGTAATTGGAGGTATTCTAAGTGGATATATAATGGCGATAGTTACAAGACTTACAGATCAAGAATATTTAGGAAAGGTAAATGGATTAGCATCTACGTTGATGTATTTGGGAATTATGATAGGTACAATTTTATCGGGATTTGTTATGAAAAAATTGTCTATAGTTGTAGCATTTTTTATTGCAGGTTTAGCATTTTTAGTATGTACATTCATATTATACAAATCAAGCAGAAAAGGGTTATTTAAAGATATATAATATTTTATAAAAAGACTAATTCTATAGTATAGAATTAGTCTTTTTATAGTGTTAATAATATAATAGAAGTAGACTTAATATGGAATAATATAGTATATTATAAGTGAATAAAGAAAAAATGGTAATTCTAAAGGGGTGTTGGATATGAAAAATAAAATAAAAGATAAAGTAAACTCTCTACAACCACAGATAATTTCATCTATTGTAGATTGTGTAAAAATACCTAGTGTAATAGATAATGCTACAGCTAGTTGTCCTTTTGGGGAAAATATAGACAAAGCATTAAGACATACTTTAGCTCTTTGTGAGTCTCTTGGGTTTAAAACCGTATATAAAGATGGATATTATGGATATGCAGAAATTGGACAAGGAGAAGAAATAATAGGGATACTTGGTCACTTAGATGTAGTACCTGAAGGAGAGTTGGAAAGTTGGGAATTTCCTCCTTATGAAGGTGTAATATCAGGAGATAAACTATATGGTAGAGGAACACAAGATGATAAAGGACCAACTATAGGTGCTATATATGCTGTTAAGGCATTAATGGACTTAGGAATAGAGTTTAATAAGAGAGTTAGATTTATATTTGGAACTGATGAAGAAAACCTTTGGAGATGTATAAATAAATACTCTGAAAATAAAGAAGAAATACCAAATTACGGGTTTACACCAGATTCAAAATTCCCTATGATAAATGCTGAAAAAGGGCTATTACAAGTGTTTTTAAATGGACTAGGGAATAATGATATAGAATTACAACTTGGACAGGCATTTAACTCAGTGCCAGATAAAGCAGTTTATACTGGTAAATATGCAGATAAACTAGTACAAGAATTAGATAAATTAAAATTTGAATATACTAAAGATGGAGAAAAAATATATGTACTAGGTAAAGGTGTTCATTCTGCTGTAAGTGATACAGGCATAAATGCAATAGCAAGATTAGCTATAGCGCTTAACAATATAGGTGTAGAATCTAATGCTATTAGATTTATAGCTAATGTTATAGGCCAAGATGCAAATGCAAATAATATAATAGAAAACTGTATGGATGAAGTTTCTGGAAAGCTTACATTTAATATAGGAAAGTTAAATATAAACGAAGAAAAAGAAAGCATAGGTATTGATGTTAGAATACCTGTTACATATAAAAAAGAAGATTTTGTTGAAAAACTTAAAGCTAAGGCTTGTGAGTATAAATTAGAGTATGAAGAATTTGATTATTTAGATTCTATATATGTATCAGAAGATAATTTTTTAGTGAAGACTTTAAAAAAAGTATTTGAGGATGAAACTGGACTTGATGGAACACCACATTCTTCAGGAGGAGCTACATACGCAAGAGCACTAGACAACTGTGTTGCATTTGGATCAGTATTTCCTGGGAAACCAAAGACAGAGCATCAAGCAAATGAATATATAATTATAGAAGATCTTATGAAAGCTACTGAAATTTATGCACTAGCTGTATACGAATTATTAAAATAAAATATAACTTAAAAAATAAGTATAGGCATTGTAAAAATGCCTATACTTATTTTGTTTAAAAAACAGAAACTTAAAATATAACATTAAAAGACTGTAAAATAAATACAACGAATAATTACAAAATAAACCAAAATCTTTTAAAAAAATACATATAAATCTATGGTAAAAATAAAAAAGGTAGCAATAGGATAAAAAACTTTAGACAAATTCCTCATTTAGAAGGAGAATAGACATAATAATCAAATATATAAATAGTATGAAAAGAGAAATTTGGTTTAAAATAGGGGGAATGATTTATGATTACATTTGATATAAATGGAGCTATTGTAGAGTTTGATGAGAAAATGGATAATTATAATACTGTAAGGACGTTATTTAAATTATATGCAAAAAGAGCAAGTAAAAGCTTTGAAGTAGATTGTATGACTAATATGCAAAATATAAAACAAATATCAGACAAATGTTTAGATATAGGTAATGAATATATTGAAGGTGGATTGAAAAAAGCCATTGAAACTATGGTTAGTTTTGACATTATAACAATAGATATAGAAATGTTTAAAAACAATTATTGTGATAAGTATTTAAACTATAACAGACTATTTAACAATTTAAACAAAGATAAACTTATAAACAATAAAAACAAAAAAAATAATTATTTAAAATTCTATGATGTCAAATCCATTATAAAACAATTGAGTTCATACATATATGATGATTGTTTTAATATACACTATGCCGTAATAGATGCTCTTATAGAAAATAATATAACTACTATAAGCTCATCTATAGATGAGGATAGTAAACAAAAGGCTAGTGCACTTTTTAATAATTATAAAGATGGTTTTATAACTAGACCAGACGAGTGCAGAGTTGTTAAACAAATAATAAAATTAAATCCATATAGAGAAGATGTATATAAATTTTTAATAAAAGAAGATGGAGATTTTAGCAAAGAAATTGAAAAGATAACTAAATATTTAGGTTACAACATAAGGGATTACAAATCTACATTAATGAATAACTATATAGAGGAATTATTAAAAGAGGATATATGTGATGTTGAAATAGTTCAAGAAAAGGTAAGCAAATATGCAAAATATATAGGATGCAGTAATTGTTCTAAATATTTGTCTAGAATAGATGCGATATATTCATTTGAAAATGCATAAAAGTAGAATAAAAAAGCTTCTATAAAGTTATATAGGAGTTTTTTGTTTTGTAAAAATTATAAAAATAGTTATGGAGCATTTAATTTGCATTTTAAAACAAAAAAGAATACTATTAAATTAAATATATATTTATTAAAAGAATATTTAATATAAGTGAAATGGGGGATTAAGTGAAAGAATTAAAAAAGAAAAATTCTATATGTTCAAAAGATGGTAAAGTGAATCAAGAATGTATAGGTTGGGGTAAAAAAGTTTTTTCAAACTGTAATATAGATAGGGGTTATTTTAGAAAAAAAATATGGAATCATTATATGTGGATGAATAAAGACTTTGTTTGTGCACTTGCGATAGTGAAATTAGACTATGCCGGGCTTATATTTATAGACTTTTACGATTTAAGAGAAAATAAAAAAATACAAAAAAGTATTACGATACCTTTGTGTAACGGTATAATATTGCATAATTCTATAGGTTCATATGCACATTTTCAAAATAAAGAAATGTATTTAAATATAATAAGGATAAATGATAAACTGCATACTATGGTCAAATGGGATGAAATTGACATAGATGCAAATATTTTTTTAGAAAAAGAATCTTTGAATGTATTAGTACCATGGAGTGAAAAAAAATTCCATTACACTTCTAAGCAATTTCCCCTAAAGTCTAGTGGGTATATAAATGTAGGAGATGAAGATTATGAAAAATTTGAACTAAGCGACTCTATTTCATTTATTGATTACGGAAGAGGCATATGGGAGCGAGAGAAATATTGGTATTGGTTAACTTGTGGATTTGAAAATGAGGACAATAAAGTAGGATTAAATTTAGGTGCAAAATGGACAGATAATACCGGAGTTAATGAAAATGGAATTAAAATAGACGGAATGTTATACAAATTATATTGTGATGTTGATTTTGAAAAAATAGATGAAAATAGTTGGCACATAAAGTCTGCTAACTGTGAAGATATAGATTTGATATTTAATATATCTATTGTAAATGATAAAGTAAATAACAAATTAATAATTAAATCTAGCTTAAAGCAACACATAGGGTATCTAAGTGGAATTGTTAAAGTAGATGATAAAGAAATCGAATTTAAAGAAGTCCTTTGCTGGTTAGAAGATCATTATGCAAAGTGGTAAAACATAAAAATAAAATGGATTAGCTAATTTTAGTTAATCCATTTTATTTTTATGTAATTTATCTTAGCCACGGAGGATTGCCAGGAACAAATACCCTGCTTCCAAATTTTTTCTTGAATTCATCTAGAGCTTTTTGTATAAGTTCAGGATTGTCCTTAAAAGTAGTAGCATTTTTTATGGTTTCTAAATTTTGACTAAATGGGCATGCTGATATACACATTCCACAGTCGGTACCTAGGTATCTCCATTTTGTATAACACGAATTCACATCAATTCCCCAGTTATAAGTTCCATCTGAACTTGTTTTTGTTTCATTGCTAAGTGAATGAGAAGGGCAGTTAAAAGAACACTTTTTACACATATTGCAAAAATCTTCTAGTCCAAAATCAGCAGGTTCATCAAGTTCAAGTTCTAAATCAGTAGTAACAACACCAAGTCTTAAACGAGACCCATAGTCTTTATTAGTTAATATTGTATTTCTACCGATTTCCCCAAGCCCAGCATCTTGAGCTAACAATACTGGCATCACTAAGTAATTTGCATTCATATGATTTCTAGCATCATATCCTAAACTTCTTATAAAATAGCTAAGTATCATACCAACTATTGACACATCTACATAGCACTTAGTAGTTTCGATTACTTCAGAAACCATAGGTGAACGATTTATCATTTCTTTATCCATTTCACAACCAAATACTATAGCATACTTATGGTTTAAATTTACTTCATCACCATAAGACGATTCCTTACGACCTCTATGCGTATATTTATGATATTCTTTCAACTTAGTTATACCAACAACAGATACCCCATACTGCTTAGCTAAACCTTTCAATCTCTTAGTTATAGTTTTAGAATCTACTTTTATTTTTTCATTAACTACATTCTTTTCACATAAATGATCTATATCTGATAAAAATTCAAAAGCACAATTAGCCATCTTTGAATTTATTTCATTATAGGTCATAGTACCTTCTTCACATAAATCTGGGCGACTTCTTAAACTGTCATCAAGTTCCTGTTTTTCTGGATTTCTTAAATAGTAATCCTCATAACATTTGCTACCTTTTTGGTAATTTGCCCTAGAAAATATAATATCTCTTTCGTCTATTCTTTTCATATGTATCCCCCTTAATACCTTTGATGTATATAGTATAATTATATAATAAAAAAGTATTCTATTAAAGTGTTGTAAAATAAAAAGGCTAGGAAAAAACTATCCAAGCCTTTATTATAAAAATTATTTTATTATATTTAATTCTTTAGTAATTTTGTTTAATATTTCATGACCATCTTCTGTAACTAATACTAAATCTTCAATTCTAACACCAAATTCACCTGGTAAGTATATACCTGGTTCTACTGAGAATATCATTCCAGGTTTTAATAAATCTTCATTTATAGCAGAAACGTCACCAATATCATGAGTTTCAAGACCAATAGAATGACCAGTTCTATGAGTGAAGTATTTGCCATAACCTTTTTCAGTTATATAACCTCTTGCAGCATTGTCTATATCGCAGAATCTCATTCCTGGTTTAACTAATGCTATTGCTCTTTTATTAGCTTCAAGCACTATTTCAAATACTTCACGAGCTTTTTCAGGAGCTTCTTTATAAAATACTGTTCTAGTCATATCAGAACAGTAACTATCTTTGATACATCCCATATCTAAAATTACGGCATCACCTATTTGTAGTTTGTTGTTTGATGGAGTTGCATGAGGGTCTGCACCATTTGCACCATAACCTACTATTGGAGAGAATGAGAAACCATCTGCTCCTAATTCTTCATATATTGTAGCTAATTTTGAAGCCATTTCTTTTTCAGTTAAATCTTGAAGTAGAGTTTCTTGAAGTTTGACCATAGCTGTATCATTTATTTGAGAAGCTTTTCTCATTAATTCTCTTTCTTCTTCATCTTTACACATTCTTAGAGAATCTATTATAAATGATGAATTTATGTATTTACAATTAGGGCAAAGATCCATTAAAGATAATAAGAATCTTGCTGACCAGTTTTTATCAATTCCTATTGTAGAAGTTTTGTCTATGTAATTTGATACTATTTCTATAGCATTTTGAGTATCATTGAACCAAACTTTTTCAACACCTAAATCTTCATGAACTGGGAATAGTTCATTTAAGAATAATTTATGTTCGCCATTAGCATTTAAGTAAAGAGCCATTAATCTTGCTCCTGGGTTTATCATTTTACCTGTTAAGTAAAATATAGATAGTTTATCAGTAACTAACATTTGAGGGATATTGTTTTCCTTCATAGCAGTTATAACTTTGTCTAATCTGTTTAATTTCATAGTATTTTCTCCTTGTATTGAATTTATATGTATATCTAAATAATATAATTAGGTTAATTATATCACAAATATTAATTATATTACAGATATTGGCAAATAAGTAAGGGAATATCTATATACATGGTGTAAGACAAATAATGTAACAAACAGCATATCCAAGTAATAGAATATATTATCAAGCTAATTTTATCACAACAATAAATTAACAGGAGGATATGTTATGTTTAAAAAGATTGTAGCACTAGCAAGTTCACTCGCATTAAGTGCACTTTGTATTACAGGGTGCGGACCTACATCAAGTGATACAAATAAAACTGAAGACAAAAAAACTGAAAAAGTAACAATAGCAGAAGTTACGCATTCAGTTTTTTATGCTCCACAATATGCTGCTATAACTCAAGGCTTCTTTGAGGAAGAAGGAATAGATATAGACATAATAAATACTAATGGTGCAGATAAGACTATGGCTGCGCTTATTTCAGGTGAAGCACAGGTTGGGCTTATGGGACCAGAAGCATCTATTTATGTTTATAATCAAGGAAATGAAAACTATGCAGTAAACTTTGCTCAACTTACAAAAAGAGATGGAAGTTTTTTAATATCTAGAGAAGAAATGCCTAACTTTAAATATGAAGATTTAAAAGGTAAAGAAATTTTAGGTGGAAGAAAAGGTGGAGTACCTTTAATGACCTTTGAATATGTATTAAAACAAAATGGTCTTACAATCGGTGAAAATACAGCTGCTGGAGAAGTTAATATTCGATCAGATGTTCAGTTTGGAGTAATGACAGGAGCTTTTGTTGGTGGAGAAGCAGATTTTACAACAGCTTTTGAACCTACAGGAACAGCTTTAGAAAAAGATGGCAATGGGCATATAGTAGCATCTATTGGTAAAGATTCTGGAGAAATTCCATATACTTCATATTCTACTACTAAAAAGTTCATGGCTGAAAACAAAGATTTACTTCAAAGATTTACTAATGCAGTATATAAAGGACAACTATGGATTCAAACTGCTTCAGATGAAGAAGTAGCTAAAGCAATGCAACCATTTTTTACTGACATATCACAAGATGATTTAGTGTCAGTTGTAAATAGATATAAAGAAGTAGATGTTTGGAGTCAAGATCCTGTTCTTAAAGAAGATAGTTTAAACAAGTTGATGGAAGTTATGAAGGAAGCTAAGGAACTTGATAAAGAGCCTCCTTATAAAGATATAGTTAATACTAATTTTGCAAATAATGCAATAAAAAATGTAAAGTAGTTCATTAAACAAAAATAAATCGAGACTTTGTAAAAAGCCATGTGAGATAAAATTTATATCTTACATGGCTTTTTATTATTTAAAAACATTATAAAACTTATATAAAAAAATATATTTATATGAATTTGTATCATATCTATAAAATTCTTTCATATACTTTACTAAATACAGTACAAGGGTGGGAGCTAATATGTTTAAGAATTTAAGTTGTGAGAAACAAGAGCATATATACATAATCACCATAAACAGAGAAAAATATCTAAATTCATTAAATGAAGAAGTACTAAAAGAGTTAGATAGTGCAATTGATATTTTAAACAATGATGAGGATGTTTACGTTGGGATAATAAGTGGACAAGGCAAAGCTTTTGTAGCTGGTGCAGATATAGATGCTATGAAGGATATGAATTTTGAAGAAGCTAGAAGATTTTCTAAAATGGGAAATAGCATATTTAGAAAAATTGAAAATAGTGATAAGCCGATAATAGCAGGAATAAATGGATTTTGCTTAGGCGGAGGGCTAGAACTTGCTATGAGCTGTGATATTAGAATAGCTTCGACTAAAGCAAAATTTGGTCAAGTAGAAGTTAACCTTGGAATACTTCCTGGATTTGGCGGTACTCAAAGATTAGCTAGAATAGTTGGCTTAGGTAAAGCTAAGGAACTTGTATACAGTGCAGATATTATAAAAGCTGATGAGGCATTAAATATAAGTTTAGTAAATAAAGTTGTTGAACCTAGTTTGTTAATGCAAGAGTGTTTAAACATGGCTAATAAAATAGCTTCAAAAGGCCAGCTTGCAATAAGATATGCAAAATGTGCTATAAATAAGGGTTATGAAATTGATATTGACAATGCTATTAATTTAGAAAGTGATTTATTCGGATTATGCTTTGCAAGCCATGATCAAAAAGAAGGAATGAGTGCTTTTTTGGAAAAAAGAGATGCTAAATTTAACATATATGAAGATATAACAAAAAAATAAAAAGCTAGAGATTGTATTACAAGGAGGAATTTTATGAAAGTAATGGTAATAGGTAGTGGAACTATGGGAAGTGGAATTGCTCAAGTACTTGTAAGTAGTGGGCATAACGTAATACTTAGAGATATAAGCAATGAAAACATAGAAAAAGGAGTTTTGGGTATAACTAAAAACTTAGAAAAATTAGTATCAAAGGAAAAAATAAAAGAATTAGAAAAAAATGAAATGTTAAAAAGACTTTCTGCAACTACAGATTTGAAAGAAGCTAGAGACTGCGATTTAGTAATAGAGGCTATAGTTGAAAATATAGAGGTTAAAAAGAATTTGTTTAAAGAATTAGACTATATATGTAAAAAAGAAACAATACTTGCTACAAATACATCGTCTTTATCAATAACAGAAATATCTTTAAGTACAAATAGACCTGATAAAGTAATAGGAATGCATTTTTTCAACCCAGCACCAGTCATGAAATTAATAGAAGTAATTGATGGCATGCTCACATCTAGGGAAACTCATGATGAAATTTATAATTTATCAAGTGAACTAGGAAAGACTCCAGTAAGTGTTAAAGAAGCTCCTGGATTTATAGTTAATAGAATATTAGTACCTATGATAAATGAAGCAATATCAATACTTTCAGAAAATATAGCAAGTGCAAAAGATATTGATGAAGCTATGAAATTAGGTGCAAATCATCCAATAGGACCGTTAGCTTTAGGAGATTTGATAGGGTTAGATGTTTGCTTAAATATTATGGAAGTACTTTATAGTGAGTTTGGCGATTCTAAATATAGACCTCATCCATTGCTTAGAAAAATGGTTAGAGGCGGACTTTTAGGAAGAAAAACTAAAAAAGGATTTTATGATTACAAGTAGTTAATTAAGGAGGGCAATATTTATGGATAAATATGAATTATTAAAACAAATGTATAGAGAGTTTACAGTAAATGAGGTAGCTCCTATAGCTCATGAAATAGATGAAGAAGAAAAATTTCCATATGCAAATGTTGATAAAATGGCTGAGTGTGGAATGTTTGGGATTCCATTTCCTAAAGAGTATGGCGGTGAAGGTGGGGATTATTTAGGTTACACTTTGGCAGTTGAAGAACTTTCTAAAGCGTGTGGGACTACTGGAGTAATTTTATCTGCACATACTTCACTAGGAGCTGCACCTATTTATGAATTTGGAAATGAGGATCAAAAACAAAAATTTTTAGTACCACTTGCAAAAGGTGATAAATTAGGTGCATTTGGTTTAACTGAACCTAATGCAGGAACAGATGCATCCTCACAACAGACTACAGCAATATTAGATGGAGATGAGTATGTATTAAATGGAACTAAGATATTTATAACTAATGCAGGTGTTGCTGATATTTATATAGTTATGGCGATGACTGATAAGTCTAAAGGAACTCGTGGAATATCAGCTTTTATAGTTGAAAAAGATACACCTGGATTTAGTATAGGTAAAAAAGAAAAGAAACTTGGAATAAGAGGTTCATCTACTTGTGAACTTATATTTGAAAACTGTAGAATACCTAAGGAAAACTTGCTTGGCAAGGTAGGGCAAGGATTTAAAATAGCCATGAAGACTTTAGATGGTGGGCGTATAGGAATAGCTGCACAAGCGCTAGGAATAGCTGAAGGTGCATTGGATGCTACAGTTAGCTATGTTAAGGAAAGAAAACAATTTGGAAGAAGTATATCAGCTTTTCAAAATACTCAATTTGAACTTGCTAATATGAAAACCAAAATAGAAGCTGCAAGACTTTTAGTATATCAAGCAGCAAATAAAAAAGATCAAGGCAAAAACTTTTCAGTAGAGGCTGCTATGGCAAAACTTTATGCATCAGAAGTTGCTATGGAAGTTACAACTAAAGCTGTCCAACTTCATGGAGGATACGGATATACTCGTGAATACGATATTGAAAGAATGATGAGAGATGCGAAAATCACTGAAATATATGAAGGAACAAGTGAAGTTCAAAGAATGGTTATAAGTGCAGATTTACTTAAATAGTATTAAAGATTGGAGGAAAAAGAATATGAATATTTTAGTTTGTATAAAACAAGTTCCAGATACTACAGAAGTAAAGTTAGATCCTAAGACTGGAACATTAATAAGAGATGGTGTACCAAGTATTATAAATCCAGATGATAAAGCAGGGTTAGAAGAGGCTCTAAATTTAAAAGATAAATTTAATGCTAATGTTACAGTTCTTACTATGGGACCACCTCAAGCTAAAAATGCTTTAAAAGAAGCTTTAGCTATGGGTGCTGACAAAGGAATACTTCTTACTGATAGAGCTTTTGCAGGTGCAGATACACTAGCTACATCATCTACTCTTGCAGGTGCTATAAAAAAAATAGATTATGACTTAATAATAGCGGGAAGACAAGCCATAGATGGAGATACAGCTCAAGTTGGTCCTCAAATAGCACAGCATCTTGATATACCTTCAATAACTTATGTAGAGAAAATAGAAATTGAAGGTGAAGATGTAATTGTAAATAGAGCTTTTGAAGATGGATATGCAGTTTTAAAAGCAAAAATGCCACTTCTTATAACTACACTAAAAGAAATGAATACTCCAAGATACATGAGAGTTTCTGGAATTTATGATAGTTTTAATGAAGAAAATATACAAACTTGGAATTTAGCTGATATAGAAGTTTGTTTAGATGATATAGGACTTAAGGGTTCTCCTACTAAAGTTAAGAAATCCTTCACTAAGGGAGCTAAAAGTGCTGGTAAAATTCATGATGTAGATGAAAATCAAGGTGCATCTATAATATTAAATGCTCTTGAAGAAAAATTTATAATAACTAAGTAATTCTAAAATATATTGCTTAAAAGGTAGTATAAGGAGGAGATAAAAATGAGTGTAATGGTTTTTATAGAACAAAGAAATGCATCTATTGAAAAAGTTTCTTTGGAATTGTTGGGAAAAGGGAAAGAATTAGCAAATAAATTAAATGATAAATTAAGTGCTGTTTTATTAGGATACAAAGTAGAAAATTTATGTGAAGAACTTATTCACTTTGGTGCGGATGAAGTTATAGTTGTTGATAATGAAAACTTAGAAATGTATACAAATGGTACATATGCTAAAGCACTTTCACAAGTTATAGATAAAAAAGATCCACAGATAGTATTAATTGGAGCCACTACAATAGGTAGAGATTTAGCACCAAGAGTTAGTGCAAAAATTCATACAGGTCTTACAGCAGACTGTACATCTTTAGAAATAGATGAAGAAAGTAAAGGACTTTTAATGACAAGACCTGCATTTGGTGGAAATATAATGGCTACTATAGTATGCCCTGATCATAGACCACAGATGAGTACTGTAAGACCTGGTGTTATGCAAAGAATAGAAAAAAACACTTCTTTAAAAGGAATTATAGAAAAGTTTAATGTAGAGTTTAAAGAAAAAGATAAAGCTGTAGAAGTTTTAAAATATGTAAGTGAGAACATTAAAAAAGTTAATATAGAAGATGCAAAAATACTAATATCAGCAGGACGTGGTATTGGTTCTAAGGAAAATATGAAATTATTGTACGAATTAGCAGACTTGTTAGGTGCTGAAGTTAGTTCATCTCGTGCGCTTGTTGATTGTGGATGGGTAGATAAAAATAGGCAAGTAGGTCAAACTGGTAAAACTGTAAGACCAGACCTATACCTTGCTTGTGGAATATCAGGTGCTATACAACATTTAGCAGGAATGGAGGAGTCTGAGTTCATAGTTGCTATTAATAAAAATAGTGAGGCTCCTATATTTGAAGTAGCAGATGTAGGTATAGTTGGAGATGTAAATAAGGTTATTAAAGGATTAATAGAAGAACTAAAAAATAGATGAAATAAAAATGAGGGTGGGGATATTATGAAATCTACAATAAGACTTAGAATGGGAAATAATGATGCACACTATGGTGGAAATTTAGTAGATGGCGCTAAAATGTTGCAATTGTTTGGCGATGTAGCTACTGAGTTATTAATAAAAAATGATGGTGATGAAGGTCTATTTAAGGCTTATGATAATATAGAATTTTTAGCTCCAGTGTATGCTGGAGATTATATAGAAGCAGTTGGTGAAATAGTGGGATTTGGAAATACTTCAAGAAAAATGGTATTTGAGGCTAGAAAAGTTATAGTGCCAAGAGGAGACATAAATGAATCTGCAGCAGAGTTTTTAACAAAGCCAGTAGTAGTATGTAAGGCTAGTGGAACTTGTGTAGTACCAAAGGATAAGCAAAGACTATAGCATATTGGGGGATTTTAATATGGAAAAGTTGATAATAAGTGCAGCTATTTGTGGAGCAGAGGTAACTAAAGAACATAATCCAAGTGTACCATATACTGTTAAAGAAATAGTAAGAGAGGCAAAAAGTGCTTATGAAAATGGAGCATCAATAATACATCTTCATGTAAGAGATGATAATGGTGTCCCTACTCAAGATATAAATAGATTTAGGGAATGTATACAAGCTATAAAATTAGCTTGTCCAGATGTAATAATTCAACCATCAACAGGTGGAGCTGTTGGAATGAGTAATTTAGAAAGAATTCAGCCCGTTAATTTATCCCCTGAAATGGCAACTCTTGATTGCGGAACTTGTAATTTTGGAGGAGACGATATATTTGTAAATACTGAAAATACTATAAAAGAGTTTGGTCAAAAAATGATACAACTAGGGGTCAAACCAGAAATTGAAGTATTTGATAAAGGTATGATAGATATGGCTTTAAGATTAAATAAAAAGGGTTATATAAAAGACAATATGCATTTTAACTTTGTTATGGGTGTAAATGGTGGAATAAGCGCAACTTATAGAGATTTGATATTTATGAAAGAAAGTATACCACAGGGATCAACTTTCACGGTAAGTGGAATAGGAAAAGCTCAATTTGAGATGGTAGCTTTAAGTATATTATTAGGCGGTCATGCAAGAGTTGGGTTTGAAGATAATGTTTATATGGAAAAAGGAGTGCCTGCAATTTCAAATGGGCAATTAGTAGAAAGAGTTGTAAAAATAGCCAATGCTCTTCAAAGAGAAGTTGCATCACCTAAACAAGCTCGTCAAATATTAGGTCTAGGTGACTTTTAATAAATTGAGTTGAGTATAAGTTAAATAGTAGGTTTTAGGGGGAGATTAGATGAGTAAAGTTGTTTCTTTAAATAAAGTAAAGAGCCTTTTTAAAGATGATATGACTATTATGATAGGCGGATTTTTAGGGTGTGGAACAGGAGAAACTCTTATAGATGCACTTATAGAATCGGGTGCTAAAAATTTAACAATAATAGGAAATGATACATCTTTTGTAGATAAAGGAATAGGAAGACTTATAGTTAATAATCAAGTAAAAAAAGTTATAGCATCTCATATAGGAACAAATGCAGAAACTGGAAGATTGATGAATGAAGGTAAGTTAGAGGTTGAACTATCTCCACAAGGAACTTTAATAGAGAGAGTAAGAGCAGGTGGATTTGGGTTAGGTGGGATATTAACACCTACAGGTGTTGGAACTTTAGTTGAGGAAAATAAACAAAAAATAACTGTAGAGGGTGTAGAGTATTTATTAGAATTACCTTTAAGAGCAGATATAGCACTTATAAAAGGTAGTGTAGTGGATGATTTTGGGAACACAATTTACAAAGGCACTACTAAAAACTTTAATCCAATGATTGCAATGGCAAGCGATATAGTAGTAGTAGAATCACAAACGTTGGTAGAAGCAGGAACTTTAAATAAAGATATGATAATGACTCCTGGAGTAGTAGTAGATTATATAGTTAGGGAGGGCAAATAGATGAACCCTAAAGAAATTATAGCTAAAAGAGTGGCTAAAGAATTTGAAAACAATCAGTTAGTAAACTTAGGAATAGGTCTTCCAACATTAACTGCAAATTATATAGATAAAGACATAAAAGTTACTTTTCAATCAGAAAATGGAATGGTTGGTATGGGTAAATTAGCAGTAGATGATGAAATAAAAACAGATATAACTAATGCAGGTGGTCAATTTGTAACTATAGCAGATGAAGGTGCTTTCTTTGATACATCTATGTCTTTTGGTCTTATAAGAGGAGGTCATGTTGATGTAACGGTGCTTGGAGCACTTGAAGTAGACCAACATGGTAACTTAGCTAACTGGATAGTTCCAGGCAAAATGGTTCCTGGAATGGGAGGAGCTATGGACTTAGTAGTTGGGGCTAAAAAAGTTATAGTTGCGATGCTCCACACTGTAAAAGGTAAATCAAAAATACTTAAAGAATGTGTTCTTCCATTAACTGCTAAAGGGGTAGTTGATATGATAATAACTGAACTTGCTGTTATGGAAGTAACTAAGGAAGGTTTATTAGTAAAAGAAATAAGTGAAAGTATAAGTGTTAAAGAATTACAAGACATGACAGATGCAAAACTTATAATACCTGAAAATTTAGCATATATGAAAGTATAAAAATAAAAACGAAAAATTCGTTATTTAAGGGGGATTAGCTATGAAAGGGTGCAAATATGGAACTCACAGAGTTATAAACGAAAGTGTATTACCACAACCAGCTATTAAGGTTGATAATAATATGGATATTTATGATAATGAAATTTTAATAAATGTTAGTGCCTTAAATATAGATTCAGCTAGTTTTACTCAAATAGAAGAAGAATGTAGTCATGATATAGAAAAAATAAAAAATAGAATAATAGAAATAGTTAGAGAAAAAGGTAAAATGCAAAATCCAGTTACAGGATCTGGAGGAATGCTTATTGGAACTATTGAAGAAATAGGATGTGATTTAAAAGGAAAAATAGACTTAGAAATAGGAGATAAGATAGCTACTTTAGTTTCGCTATCTTTAACTCCATTACAAATAGAAGAAATAATAGATATAAAACCAGACATAGATAGGGTTGAAATAAAAGGAAAAGCTATATTATTTGAAAGTGGAATATATGCAAAATTACCAAAAGATATGGAAGAAAATTTAGCATTAGCAGCACTTGATGTTGCAGGTGCACCAGCACAAACTCAAAAACTAGTTAAAGAAAATGATAGCGTGCTTGTACTGGGTGCAGCAGGTAAATCAGGAATGCTTTGCTGCTATGAAGCTAAGAAAAAAGCAGGTAAAAAAGGTAGAGTAATGGGATTAGTTAGAAGTGAAAAACAAGCTCAGTTCTTAATAGAAAACAGACTTGTTGATACAGCTATAGTAGGAAATGCTCAAAATCCTAATGAAGTACTTAAAAAAGTATTAAAGGCAAATAACAACCAAGAAATAGATTTATGCATAAATTGTGTAAACGTTTGCAATACTGAGATGAGTTCAATACTCCCTGTTAAGGATAATGGAGTAGTATATTTTTTCTCAATGGCAACAGCATTTACAAAAGCAGCTCTAGGGGCTGAGGGTGTAGGAAAAGATATAAACATGA
The DNA here is from genome assembly GCA_947072565.1 of uncultured Peptostreptococcaceae bacterium. Classification (GTDB taxonomy): domain Bacteria; phylum Bacillota; class Clostridia; order Peptostreptococcales; family Peptostreptococcaceae; genus Romboutsia_D. The sequence goes on from CAMTIM010000048.1 coordinate 19,300, forward strand.
TAATAGGAAATGGATATACTAAAGGTCATTCAGATGTTACTATAAATGCACTAAAAGAAAGTGAAACTTTAAGAAATATATTTAAAAAATTATATATATAAATAGGAGGCGCTTATGAATAGGAAAATATTTACAGATGTTATAGAAAGAGATTGGAATGATTGGAATTGGCAAGTTAAAAATAGAATTACAACAGTAAAAGACTTAAAAAAATACATACCACTTACAGACAGTGAAGAAGAAGGAATTACAAAGTGCTTAGAAAACCTTAGAATGAGTATAACACCTTACTATTTATCATTAATAGATGTAAATAACCCTAATGATCCAATAAGAAAACAAGCAATTCCAACAGCAAATGAACTTGCTAGATCAGATGCAGATTTAGATGATCCTCTACATGAAGATGGAGATTCACCAGTGCCTGGGCTTACTCATAGATATCCAGATAGAGCATTACTTTTAGTAACAGACCAATGTTCAATGTATTGTAGACATTGTACAAGAAGAAGATTTGCAGGTCAAAAAGATGGAGCTCTTCCTTTTAGTCAAATAGACAACGCAATAGAATATATAAAAAATACTCCAGTAATAAGAGATGTATTGTTATCAGGTGGAGATGCTTTACTTATGAGTGATGAAAATTTAGAATACATTATAAGTAAATTAAGAGAAATACCTCATGTTGAGATAATAAGAATAGGAAGTAGAGTTCCTGTAGTTATGCCACAAAGGATAACTGATAATCTTGTTAATATGATTAAGAAATACCATCCAATATGGATAAATACTCATTTTAATCATCCAAATGAAATAACACAAGAATCAAAAGAAGCATGTGAAAAAATGGCAAATGCAGGTATACCGCTAGGAAATCAAAGTGTTCTCTTACGTGGTGTAAATGATTGCGTGCATGTTATGAAAAAATTAGTTAATGATTTAGTTAAAATAAGAGTTAGACCATATTATATATACCAATGTGATTTATCCAATGGAATAGAACACTTTAGAACTCCAGTATCTAAAGGAATAGAAATAATAGAAGGTTTAAGAGGTCATACTTCAGGGTATTGTGTACCAACGTTTGTTGTAGATGCACCAGGCGGTGGTGGTAAAACTCCGGTTATGCCAAACTACATTATATCACAAAGTCACAACAAAGTAATACTTAGAAACTTTGAAGGTGTTATAACAACTTATACAGAACCTGAGCACTACGAACTAGCATGTGAATGTGAAGTTTGCAGAGGAGAAAAATCTGTTCATAAAGTTGGTGTAGCAGGATTATTAAATAATGAAAAAATGGTAATTGAGCCAATGGATCTAGATAGAAGAAAAAGAGAATTAGAAAAGTAAAGGTTAGTGATATGGATATATTAAAAGAAGTTTTAAGATATAGGAGCATATCTATTATAGGTAATTATAAGAATGTAGGAAAGACTACGACTCTAAATTATATATTAAAAGCAATTTTAAAATATAATACTCATCAAAGATGTACTAAAGATGTAGTTAATAAGACTAGGGGTTATATAACCCTTGGTCTTACCTCTATAGGAGTAGATGGAGAAAGTAGTGATATTGTTACAAAAACTAAAAAACCTAGAATCTATGTTAGTAAAGGTACATTAATAGCTACAGCTAAAAGTTGCGTGTTAAGTAGTGATATAAGTAAGGAAATATTAGAGGTAAGTGATATAAATACACCTCTAGGAAATGTGATTATATTTAGATCACTAAGTGATGGATATATAGAACTAGCAGGTCCATCTATAAATAGTCAAATTAAATATATATGTGAAAGACTAAAAAATTATGGAGCTACTTTGAGTATAGTGGATGGAGCTTTAAGTAGGAAAACATTAGGTTCACCATCTATTACAGAAGGCACAATATTTTGTAGTGGAGCAATTTTAAATAAGGATATGAGTAAATCGATAGGACAAATTGTATATGAAGCTAATATACTAAACACTAGTAGCATAGAAGACCCTGAATTTTCAAAAGTTTATCAAAGTATAAAAGAACACAAAATTGGTTTAGTTAACAAGGATTATACATATGAAATTCTTAATATAAGTACAACTCTAAATTGTTATAAAGAAGTTTATGATTCTATAAATGAGAACACTAAGTATGTAGTTATGAATGGAATACTTACAAATAACTTTATAGAAAATCTTATAAGAAGTGGAAACAAATATAAAAATGTAACTATCTTGATTATAGATAGCACAAAAATATTTTTAGGCAAAGAGATTTATGATAAATTTATAAAGCTAAATGGATGTATAAAAGTTATAAATAAGTTAAATTTAATAGGTATAAGTATAAACCCAACATCTATAAATGGATATAGATTTGATGAAGAACAATTTATAGATAGAATACAAAGCAAAACTAAATTAAATGTATTTAATGTTATGAAGCATGAAATTTAATAGCCCAGGTTTTAAAGTAAGAAGGTGATATTATTAAAGATTTTATAAACGATGAATTAAACACATTTACAGCATTTGGCAATGAAGAAAAAAGAAATATAAAGATGTTTAAAAAAAAGAATGTAGATATGCTAAGAAAAGAGCTAGACTACATAGAATTAATAAAATTAAGTGTTTTAGAAAATAAATTTATTTTTGATGAAATACAGTATACATTTTGTAAAATAAAAGATATAAAAAATACTTTAAAAAGAATACAAAATAAAGGTATTTTAGATGAAATAGAATTATTTGAAATGAAAAACTTTGCAATACAAAATAATGAAATACTTAAAAACTATAAAAAACTAAATCTAAACATAGATTATATAAAATTTAGAGATTTAGATAAAATAAAAACTTTATTAGATCCAGATAATTTAAAGTTACCTACCTTTCAAATATATGATTCTTATAGTGAAAAATTAAGACAGATTAGAAAAATCAAGTCTACTATAGAGAATGAAATTTTCAAAGAAATCAATGACAAAAAACTCCAACAATTAAAAAATGAGCGATTAGAAATTGTAATAAAAGAAGAAAAAGAAAGTCTAAAAATTAGAAAAAAGATAAGTGATGAATTATTTAATTATATAGATGATATAAATAAAGACATAAAAGCTATAGGCAAGTTAGATTTTTTAATAGCAAAAGTGAATTTAGCACAAAAATATGGGGGTATAAAGCCACACATAAATACAAAAAATCAAATATATTTTAAAGATGTTATAAACCCAAGCATGGTAGAGCTACTATCAAAAGAAAATAAAACATATATGCCTATAAGTATAGATATAAATAAAAAAATAACTTTAATAAGTGGTGCTAATATGGGTGGAAAAAGTGTAAGCATGAAAAACATAGCACTTAATTTATACCTATTTCAATGTGGCTTCTATGTTTTTGCAAAAGAAGCTGATTTATGTGTACTTGATTTTATATATTTGATAAGCAATGATATGCAAGATATAAACAAAGGACTTAGTACATTTGGAGCTGAGATAATTAAATTAAAAGAAATAAGTAAACTTATGAAGCTTCAAGATGGATTTATTGCGTTAGATGAATTTGCAAGAGGAACAAATCCTATAGAGGGAAAATTGCTTTTAAAAGCAGTATGTACATATTTTAAAAAGTTTAACTCTATAAGTCTTATATCTACTCATTATGACGAGATTTTATTAGAAGATGTTGATTATTATCAGGTTGTAGGTCTTAAAAATATAAATTTTAATAATTTGAAAATGCAAATAGACTTAAAAAATTCACAAAGCACATCTAAAAAAAGTATAGATATACTTCAAGAAAATATGGATTATAGATTAGAAAAAGTAAACAAAGAGGCAAAAGTCCCAAAAGATGCAATAAACATTTGTAAATTGCTTGGGCTTGATAATGAAATAATAGAAATAGCAGATAAATTTAGTGAAAATAATTACAAGGGGGATGAATATGAGTAAATTAAATTTAGATTTTGAGGTTGTTGAAAAGGCTCGTAAATGCGCACAAAACATAGCACTAGATACACAAGAATTTATAAATAAACATACTACAGTAGCTGTTGAGAGAACGGTTTTAAGACTTCTTGGTATAGATGGTGTTGATGAGTTTAATGTACCTTTACCTAATATTGTAGTAGAAAATATTAAAAATTCAAAAAATTCTGAAGGATTAGGACTAGGAGTGTCGTATTATATAGGTAATGCAATGATTAATACAAACCTTACACCACAAGAAATAGCTGTTAAGGTTTCTAAGGGGGAATTAGACTTATGTTCACTTAAAGAGCACGATATATTTGAAGTTAAGCTTAAAATATATGAAATAGCTAAAAAAAGTGTAGAAAAAATAAAAGAAAACAGAAATAAAAGAGAAAATTATCTTAGCCAATATGGTGATAAAAATGGACCATATTTGTATGTAATAGTTGCAACAGGAAATATTCATGCAGATATAGTTCAAGCAAAGGCTGCTGCTAAGCAAGGAGCAGATATTATAGCTGTTATTAGAACTACTGGACAAAGTTTGCTAGATTACGTTCCATATGGTGCTACAACAGAAGGATTTGGTGGAACTTATGCAACTGGTGAAAACTTTAGATTAATGAGAAGTGCACTTGATGAAGTTGGAGAAGAACTAGGAAGATATATAAGACTTTGTAATTATTGTTCAGGATTATGTATGCCAGAGATAGCAGCACTTGGAGCAAATGAAAGATTAGATGTTATGCTAAATGATGCACTGTATGGAATATTATTTAGAGATATAAACATGAAAAGAACTATGATTGATCAATACTTCTCAAGAATAATCAATGGATTTGCAGGTGTTATTATAAATACTGGAGAGGATAATTACTTAACAACAGCAGATGCAGTAGAAGAAGCTCATACAGTATTAGCATCACAATTTATAAACGAGCAATTTGCATTAATTGCAGGACTTCCAGAAGAACAAATGGGATTAGGTCATGCCTTTGAAATAAGTCCTGATGTTGAAAATGGATTTTTATATGAATTAGCTCAAGCTCAAATGGCTAGAGAGATATTCCCTAAAGCGCCTTTAAAATATATGCCACCAACGAAGTTTATGACAGGTGATATATTCAAAGGTCAAGTACAAGATGCACTATTTAATATGGTAACCATTATGACAAACCAAAAACTACATTTACTTGGTATGTTAACTGAAGCTATACATACACCTTTTATATCAGATAGAGCAATATCAATAGAAAATGCAAAATACATCTTTAGCACAATGAAAGACTTTGGAGAAGAAATAGAATTTAAAAAAGACGGAATAATGTGCAAAAGGGTTGATGAAGTTTTAAATAAAGCTTGTAGTTTACTTTCTGAAATAGAAAAAGAAGGACTATTTAAAACTTTAGAACAAGGTAAATTTGCAGGAATAAAAAGACCTATAGACGGAGGTAAAGGGCTTGATGGAGTAGTTATGAAAGAAGCTAATTACTTTAATCCATTTATAGAACTTATGCTAGGAGGTGGTTTTTAATGAGTGGACTATATTCTATGGATGCAAAAGAATTTGATAAAAATTTAGATTTAAAAAATGTAAAGCCTTATGGGGATACAATGAATGATGGGAAAGTACAAGTTAGTTTTACACTACCAGTAAAAGATGATGAACAAGGTATAGAAGCTGCAAAACTTATTGCAAAAGATATGGGGCTTAATGATATTAATGTTGCTCATCATAAAATGCTAGATAAGGAATTTACTTTTTATGTAGTGTATGGAAATTTAAATGTTGGAGTAAATTATGAGGATATCCGTGTAGAGGTAGCACAAGAAGAAATTATGGATAAACACCAAGTTGAAGAATATATAAAAGAAAATATAAAAAGAGATATAGTAGTAGTTGGAGCAAGTACAGGAACAGATGCTCATACTGTTGGAATAGACGCTATAATGAATATGAAAGGTTATGCAGGAAATTATGGTTTAGAGAGATATAAAGGAATAGAAGCTTATAACCTTGGAAGTCAAGTTTCAAATGAAGAATTCATCAAAAAAGCAGTAGAGGTTAAAGCTGATGTACTTTTAGTTTCTCAAACTGTAACTCAGAAAAATATTCACATAGAAAATTTAATAAATTTAGTAGAATTATTAGAAGGTGAAGGTCTACGTGATAAGGTAGTGCTTATTTGTGGAGGACCAAGAATCAGCCATGAACTTGCAAAAGAATTAGGATATGATGCAGGATTTGGACCTGGTAAGTTTGCTCAAGATGTAGCTAGTTTTGCAGTAGTAGAAATGATAAATAGAAAAATGGTATAATTTTCAGAAAAATTAATATTATTAAGTATGTTAAATTTTTTTAACATACTTAACAAATATTACAAAATCCAGAGGGGGAAAAATTTTGGAAAAAAAACCAAAGGTAAGCAGGAAGGCAACTGTAGGAGAAGCGGTAATACCGATATTATTTTTAATAGGAGTATTAGCTTATTCATTAGTTAAGTTAGACGCAGATCCACACATACCATTAATATTAGGAGCCTTTGTAGCAGCAGCTATAGGGCTATTTAAGCTAGGGTTTACATGGAAAGAGCTAGAGGATGGAGTACTAGATACAATAAGAATGGCTATGCAGGCAATACTTATACTTATGGTAGTAGGAACTTTAATTGGAACATGGATATTAAGTGGTACAGTCCCATCTATGATTTATTGGGGACTTAAAATAGTATCACCAGCAATATTCTTACCAGCAACAACATTAATATGTGCGATAGTATCTCTTGCAACAGGTTCTTCTTGGACTACAGCAGGAACTGTTGGTATCGCACTTATAGGAATAGGTCAAGGTCTAGGAATGCCTCTACCACTTGTAGCTGGAGCTATAATATCTGGAGCATATTTTGGAGATAAAATGTCACCACTTTCAGATACTACAAACTTAGCACCTGCTATGGCTGGGGCAACATTATTTGAACATATAAAACATATGGTTTATACAACAGGACCATCACTTTTAATTGCTCTTGTATTATATGCAATAATAGGAATGAAATATGCAGGTAAAGAATTAGATATAACTCAAATAGAGCTTATGAGAAGTACTCTAGAAGCTTCATTTAAAACATTGTCTCCAATTCTTTTGATACCGCCAGTAGCTGTTATACTTATGGTTGTATTTAAAATGCCAGCAATACCTGGACTTGTAATAGGTTCTTTATTAGGTGCAGTATTTGCAGGTGTATTCCAGGGAGCTGATTTATCATCTATAATAGATGCAGCTCATTTTGGATATGTATCAGACACTGGAGTTGCAGCAATTGATGAGCTATTAAGTCGTGGAGGACTTGATGGAATGATGTGGACAGTTTCACTTATATTATGCGCATTAACTCTTGGTGGGATACTTGAAAAAACAGGTATGCTTGAGGCTTTAGCTAATGCATTACTTAGTTTCTCAAAAGGTACTTTTGGCTTAGTGCTTGCAACTATATTATCTTGTATAGGTGTTAACTTAGCAACAGGTGAGCAATACTTATCACTTGTTTTACCAGGGCGAATGTATAAAAATGAGTATAGAAAAAGGGGTCTACACCCTAAAAACTTATCAAGAGCCCTAGAGGATAGTGGAACATTATTATCTCCACTTATTCCATGGAATACATGTGGGGCATACATGTGGGTAACTCTTGGAGTACATCCATTTGCATATTTACCATTCGCATTTTTAAATTTAATAAATCCTCTTGTTTCACTTTTCTATGCTGCAACAGGTATAACAATGGAAAAATTACCGCCTGAAGAAATGGAATTAGTAAAAAAAGAAATAGAAGAAGGCGTATTATAAAAAAAATATAAACAAGTACTTATATTTTAAAAATACCTTTGATAAATAAATGGTTATCAAAGGTATTTTTTTGCATTATCTAATACGAAAAATATAGATTAAAAGGTAGGAAATAAAGCTAAACCTAATAAGTATGTAGTGATAAGTCGAGTTAAAGTATAAAAATATATTTACAATGATGTATTGATTGACTATATTATATATAGAAACACTATTTAATTTGAATTAATATATGTTGGAGGGATTTTATGAAAAATAAGGGGAAAACAATAGCTACAATAGCTATGGCAACAGCAATAACGGGGCAAGCTGTAATGCCAGTAATAGCAGCTGAAAACACAACAAATAAGGAAGCACAAACAAATCAATCACCAACCGTAGATTTTCGCATAATGGCAACAACTGATTTACATGCAAATATAATGGACCATGACTATTATACAGATAAGCCTAATCAAAACTTGGGTCTATCAAAGGTTGCCAATCTTATAGAAAAATCAAGAAAAGAAATTGATAAAAATAAAAATATAGCTGATAAAATAGATAACTCAATATTAGTTGACAATGGAGATACTATACAGGGAAATCCACTAGCTAGTGTATATGCTATGAATAAAGAAACACAGACAAAGCCAGGAGACAAATATCCAGCGTATGAAGCTTTAGATATATTAGAATATGATGCTACAACGTTAGGAAATCATGAGTTTAACTATGGACTTGATTTTTTAAAACAGATAACAGATAAGTCTGTTATGAAAACAGATGTATTAAATGCAAACGTTTTAAATCTAGATGGAAGTTATAAATTTAATCCATATAAAGTAATAAATGAAGAAGTTATTGATTCCAATGGAAATAAGCAAAACATAAAAATAGGTATAACGGGATTTGTTCCATCTCAAATATTAAATTGGGACAAGCAAAATTTAGAAGGAAAAGTTAAAGTTGAAGATATAAAAACTGCAGCAGACAAAGTAACTAAAACACTAAAAGAAAAAGAAGGTGTTGATATAGTTGTTGCATTAGCTCATAGTGGTACAGGAGAAGATGATAAACATGTAGCTAATTCAGAAAATGCAGCGTATCAATTAACTAAAGTAGATGGAATAGATGCAATAGTTGCAGGTCATTCTCATTCAAATACAGTAGCACAAAAAAATGGTGTACAGATTGTACAGCCAACTAACTGGGGTAAAGAGCTAGGAATAATCAATTTAGGATTAATTCAAAAAAATGGAAAATGGTCGGTGCAAGACGATAAAAGTTCTGTTGAAAGAAGAAGTGTGGATGGAAAAGTTTATGGAGAAGGCAAAAACCTAATAAGAACTGAATCACCTGCCGTAAATAATCCTATAATATCAGAAAATAAAGCACTGAAAGCAGCTCATGAAAAAACTGTACAATATGTTAATTCAGGAGTTGGAAAAAGTACAAAAGATTTAAATAGTTTCTTTTCATTAGTTGCAGATGATTCTTCTGTTGAATTAGTTGCGAATGCTCAAAAATGGTATGTTGAAAAGATTATAAAAGAAGGTGAACCTGATTTAGTAGCAGATAAAAATTTACAAATACTATCAGCAGCAGCACCATTTAAAGCAGGTGGAAGAGACTTTAATGATGCAACAAGTTTTGTTGACATAAAGGCTGGAGATTTGAAAATAAAAGATTTATCTAGTTTATACATATATGATAATACACTAAATGTATTAAAAATGAATGGAGCGCAAGTTAAAGAATGGTTAGAAATGTGTGCAGGAATGTTCAATACTATAGATGCTAACTCTAAAGCTCAACAAGAATTATTAAACTCAAATTATAGATCATACAACTTTGATAGTATAGAAGGATTAACTTATGAAATAGATGTAACAAAGCCAGCTAAATATGATGGTAGTGGAAAAACTATAAATGCTAATTCATCAAGAATAAGTAATTTAAAATTAAATGGAAAAAATATAGATTTAAATCAACAATTTTTAGTTGCTACTAATAACTATAGAGCTACAGGAACTTTCCCAGGTGTTAGAGATGCTAAAGTGGTGCATTCAAGTGTTTATGAAAATAGAGAAGCTATAGTAGATTATATAAAATCACAAGGTACAATAAATCCAAGCCATGATGATAACTGGAAAATAAAAACAGTAGATAGTGATGCTAAAGTAGTATTTAATTCTCATGAAAATGGGAAAAATTATTTATCTCAACATCCATATATAGATGTGCAAGGAACAACAGGTGAAAATTTAGTTAAATACTCATACGATCTAAACTATGTAACGAGCTCAATACCAGAGAAAAAAATAATAGGGAATTCAAGATATGAGACAGCAGCTAAGCTAAGTCAAAATTCATTTAAGACAGCTGAAAATGTAGTAATAGTCAATTCAAAAGCAATATCTGATGGCCTTTGTGCAACACCTCTTGCAAAGCAAAAAAATGCTCCGATTCTTTTAACAGATGACAATAAATTAGATGACAAGACAAAAGAAGAAATAAAAAGACTAGGTGCTAAAAATGTTTATATAATAGGTGGAAATAGTGCTGTAAATGAATCTGTAATAAATGAATTGAAATCTATGAAGTTGTCTGTAGATAGAATAAGTGGAAATGACAGATATAAAACTTCTCTAGAAGTAGCAAAGAGACTTGGAGATGTGTCAGAAGTAGCATTAGTAAATGGGAATATAGGACTAGCTGATGCAGTAAGTATAGCACCTGTTGCAGGAAGTAAAAATATGCCTATATTACTTTCTTCAAATGATAATAAATCACAAGATATAGATAAATTTATAAAAGATGAAAAAATAAATAAATCATATGTTATAGGTGGAGAATCTGTTATATCAAAAGATTTAGAAAGTAAATTACCAAATGCTCAAAGACTTGGTGGCAAGAATAGAAATGAAACTAATGCTATAATAATAGACAATTTCTATAAAGAAGAAGAGCTAAAAAATATATTTGTAGCTAAAGATGGTATGAAAAAGCAAGATGATTTAATAGATGCTTTAACGGTAGGAGTTGTTGCGGCTAAAGAAAATGCACCTGTAGTAATAGGTGGTAAGAACGTAGACGATAAACAGGCTCAAGTATTATCAAATAAAAAAACAAAGATGTTAACTCAAGTTGGTGGAAATGGAAATGAAGGTATTTTTAATAAGTTAAAAAATGTATTGAAAAAATAATTCAACTAAAAATAAAAGATATAATTGTAGGGGGAACTAAAGATGAGTTACAAAAGAGGGAGTAAAAGATTAGCAGCAATAGCGCTTTCAGCAGGATTAATAATACCAGGGCTACAGCCAATAAAAGCGTCAGCACAAGGAAATACTGTAGATGTAAAATTATTATCATTTAATGATTTACATGGACAATTTGATGCTGACCCTAAATATGGTGGAGGAATAGATAATCTATCATCTTATCTAAAAAAATTACAAATAGAAAATAAAAATACACTTACAATGTCAGCAGGAGATGCAGTTGGAGGTAGCCCAGCGGTTACAGCGTTAAAACAAGACCAACCAACTCTAGAAATATTAAAAGAAATGAATGTGGATATAGTAACAAGTGGAAATCATGAATATGATGAAGGTACAGATGAATTAGCAAGACTTATACAAGGAGGAACTCATAAGTCAGGTCTTGAGTGGGCAGGATCAGATAAATTGGGTTGGATAACTTCAAATGTTGTAGCAAACAAAGATATGAAATTTGGAAATAAAAGTGTTAAAAAAGGCGAACCTATATTAAACCCATATGTAGTAAAAGAATTTGATGGAGTTAAAGTTGGAGTTATAGGTGTAGTTACAGCTGATACTGTAAACAAAGTTGTTCCAAATGGAATAAAAGATATAGATTTTATTGATGAAGTACAAGCAATAGATAAATATAGCGAAGAGTTAAAATCACAAGGTGTTAAAACTATAGTTGTATTATCACATGTTCCAGCTAAAACAGATAAGGATACTAAACAACTAATAGATTTATCTGGATCTAGTGACATATATGATATATCTAAAAAAGTTAATGGAGAAGTTGATGCTATAATAGCTGCTGACAACCACGATTACGCAAACTCTGTTGTAAAGAGAGAAGGTAAAGATAATATAGTTGTAACGCAAGCTTATTCTAAGGGACAAAATATAGGTGAGATAGACTTAAGTATAGATAAGACTACTGGTGATGTTGTAAATAGTAAGGGAAATGTAATATCAGTGGATCCAAAGAAAATAATTCCAGATCCTAATGTTACTAAAATAGTTAATCATGCTAAAAAAGAAGTAAAGCCAATGCTTGAGAGAAAAGTTGGATTTGCAGAAGAAGAAATCTCTAGATCTATAAGTAATGACAATGGAGAAGCAGAACTTGGAAGAATGATAGCTGAGGCTCAACTTTGGGCAGTTAGAGACAAAGGTGAAAAAATTGATATATCTCTTATGAATATAGGTGGAGTTAGAGCTGACTTAAAAGCAGGAGATATTACATATGAAGATGTATATACAATACAACCATTTAGCAATGATTTGACTAAGTTAACATTAAACGGAGCTCAATTAAAGCAAATATTAGAAAAACAAGAAATACATGATTGGATTGTAGGGCAAGAAGAAGGAAAATACAACAGACCAAGAATGTTACAAGTAGATGGATTTACATATAAATGGCATCCAGAAAAGAAAGATAACAAGTGGGTAGTTAAAGTTGATAGCATGAATTTAAATGATGCTAACAAAACACAAATAAAAGATGATAGTAGCATAAATACAGTAGCAAATATATTCTTGGCTCAAGGTGGAGACGGATTTGATACATTTAAAGAAGTGAAATATGAAGTTGTAATGGGAGATTTAGAAGCTTTTGAAAAATACACAGAAAAATTCTCAAAAGAAGATGCTAATAAAAATGGAACTTTAGGATTAAATAAAATTGATGTAGATAAAAATCCAAACATAATAAACACTTATGCTATAAATACAAAGAAGCTTACCGGAGCTGATAGATATGAAACAGCAACTAAAGTAAGTCAAAGTTCATTTGATAAGTCAGATAACGTAGTTATAGTAAACTCACAAGGACAAGCAGATGCATTAGCTGCAACTCCTTTTGCAAAGCTTAAGAATGCTCCTATACTTTTAACAAATAATAAAGTGCTAGATTCTAAAACTAAACAAGAAATAAAAAGATTGCAAGCAAAAAACATTTATTTAGTAGGGGGAAATGCTGTAATAGAAGAATCTGTAGTTAAAGAATTAAAAGCAATGAATTTAAAAGTTGAAAGAATAAGTGGTGACGATAGATATGAAACAGCTTTAGAAGTTTCAAAAAAATTGGGTGATATATCACAAATAGCTGTAGTCAATGGTGCAACAGGATTATCTGATGCGGTAAGTATAGCTCCTGTGGCAGCTAATAAAAATATGCCTATATTATTCTCATCACCAAAAGAAGGAACAAAAGTGGTTGATAAATATATAAAAGATGAAAAAATAAACAAATCTTATGTTATAGGAAAAGAATCAGCTATATCAGAGAATGTTGCAAATAAATTACCGAATGTAGAAAGACTTGGTGGAGTTGATAGAAATGAAACTAATGCTATTGTAATAGATACATTTTATAAAGACGAACAGTTAAATAATATTTTTGTAGCTAAAGATGGGTCTAAGAATAGTAGTGACCTTATAGATGCGTTAGCAGTAGGAGTTGTTGCAGCTAAAGACAATGCTCCAGTGGTTATAGGTTCAGATAACTTAAATGAAAAGCAAGCACAAGTTTTATCATCTAAGAAAACAAAGATGTTAACTCAAGTTGGTGGAAATGGAAATGAAGGCGTTTTTGCTAAAATAAAGAGTATATTAAAGAGATAGTTTAAATAAAAGAGCACACAAAATCGAATTGATTTTATGTGCTCTTTTTAATATATTATTCTCTTGTTAATTTAACTATAACTTCTTTGTATTGAGGATATAAATCTAGTAGATATTGTCTTTTAAAAAGTTCAAAATCTTTAAATTCAAACCCAGGTGAAACCATACACCCAACTAGTGAAAATCCTTCATTGTTCATTGCAGAACCAAATATGTAATTTTTAGGAACTAAAACTTGTGGTACTTCTCCATTTTCAATGTTTAATCCAAGTTCATGTGTAGTAAGTTCACCTTCTGGACTTATCATATAAATAGTTAGAGGAGAACCAGCGTGATAATACCACATTTCGTCTGATTTTAATCTATGAAAATTAGATACCTCTCCATCTCTAAGTAAAAAATAAATACTAGTCCATAATATTCTTTCACCTTCAAATTTAGTTCTTAAGTCACTTGATGTAATATTTTCACTTGAAGCGAAATTAGCTTTAAAATAACCACCTTCAACATGTGGCTCTAAGTTTAACTGTTTTATGAAATACTCTGCTGAATACATATATATTTCCCCCTATATTAGATTATATTTTAATTAGATTTTTTTATATAATGAGTCTATTATAAATAATTTATCTTATTAAATTATGCATTTGCTTATATATACCTTTTAACTATATCCTGTAACATATGCTTAATGTCTTTTAAATCTTCAATTTCATCAAAATCAAATCTTATAGCATTTTTATTCTCATCAGGTATATGTATGCCTTTTTGACCTTTTCTATCTAAAAATAAACGACATATCCAATTTCTAGAATCATTTTTATAATTAATTCCAAAATAACTTTTAGTACTTTTATATGTTATGTCTTCTTTGTTAGAGACATTTTCTAATAAGAATTTTATGGTTTCTAAAGCATCTAACTCCTCTTGTGTTATAAGTTTTGCTGTTTCTGAAATTTCAATGTTATTTTTATTAGTTAAATTACTTGCATCATTTTCACCTAAAGCTATTTGTATTTTCTCATTCATAAAATCAGTTGTAAATTGAGTAAGAGCTTTTTTCACGATAGGCCTAAATTTATCTACTACATTTTTATTTTTAACTCCAACATAAAATTCATTTATCATAAATCTAACAAAATCATCACTAGGATATTCTAGTTCTTTTTTTAATCTATCATTAATAGTATCTATGTATTTTAAATTAGATGCAGTTGAAGAAATAGTTTCTAAGTTAAATGTAGTTTTAGCGAATTTTTTCAATTGAGAAATTTCATTATCCTCGATATTTAATAAGTCTATTTCTAAAAATGGTCTTTCATCCATCATATTGGGTTGATCTAAATCTGTAAAAAATTTATAATTAATTCCATTTGTAAGTATTGCAAATTTAGCTTCAGTAACACAAAAATATCTCATTAATTGATTATCGTGTTTTTTTAGTTTATCTTTTACTGATTTAGCTTCTATCAAGATTATTGGCTTTGAATTTTTCATAATTGCATAATCAACTTTTTCACCTTTTTTTGTACCGATATCAGCAGTAAACTCTGGTATAAACTCCATAGGATTAAATACATCATAATCTAGTAACTGAAAAAACGGCATTATAAGAGCCGTTTTAGTAGCTTCTTCTGTAGTAAGATTATCTTTTATATTGTTTATTCTATCAATAAACTGCTTTAATTTTTCATTAAAATCCATAATATCCCCCATAATTTTTTTTATTATACAAATGAAAAAATTATTTTTGATATTTTAATTTAATCATTTCTATGTACTCGTTTATTTTTTCAATAGCATCATCTGGTAAATCTTCATAAGACTTTATTTTATCTTTGTATATTGTTTTAATACCTTTATTAAAATTTGTATTTTTAGTTCTTCCAAGTAGAAAATCTATAGTTACTCCAAAATAATCAGCTATAGTATTTAACATTTCTTTATCTGGAGATCTTCGATCTGTTTCCCAATTAGATATAGAACCTTTATGTACTTTTAATATATCGGCCAATTCTTTTCCAGAAATACCTTTTTCATTCCTTAAAGCTTTTAAAATGCTTCCAAATGTATTCAAATTGAAAACCTCCTTAACCTATATTATAGTTATTTTAAAATAAAATAAAATAAATGTCGTCTAAATGAATACTTTTTATAAAAATTTTTTAGTAATAAATGTAAAATTATACAAATTATGATAATATAATTATGTAACTAATAGAATAAAAATATATTATAAAAAGGAAATTAATATGAATAAGAAGATTATAACAAGCCTTATACTTTGTGCTACATTATTAGTACCAAGTATGATAGATGCAAAGTCAAGAAGTCATAGTAGTTTTAAATCAAGTTCTAGTGTGAAAATTAGTAAACCTACAACTGTTAAATCAAAAGTCAAGAGTGATAGCACAAACAAACCAACATTAAAAAATGATACTACTAATAAGGATTTAAATAATAAAAGTAGTAAGGTAGATTTAAAAAAGGACTCGGAAAGTGACACAAAAACTACAAAAATAAAAAATGATAGCTTCAGTGTTAAGGTAAATAAAATGAAGTCTAACATAGGTTATAAACCAAAATATTATAAGTCGTACAATAGGAACTTATTATATAATTTTTCAGCCAATAGAAGTTTACTTACTTATTATATGCTAGATGAAGTCTTTGATGACGATGATGATATAACTGAACAAGATTTAGTAAGAGAATTAGAGAAAAAAGGTTACACAAAAACAGAAATAGATAAAATACTAAAAGAAGGTAAAAGTGAAGCTAAAAGTTCTAATATTATACAACTTGTTGTTGTTTGTTTATTTGGAATTTTAGCAATAGGTATCATTGTAATTTTAATATTAAAAAAAAGAAGAAAAAAATAATGTAAATTTAAAATATAGGAAAAGCGAGAACAAGCTATCTCACTTTTCCTATGATTGTTCTTAAACTAGAGGAAGAGTCATAACCTAATGAAAAAGAACTAATAGCAGTTATTAATGAATCTGCATCTTTGGTATTTAAGAAATTTTTCGTATTTATTATAGATATTTTATAGTAATTCAATATAACTTGCATAGCTAAAATTACATCATTATCACTTTCGGTAAGCTTTGAAGTTTTAGAATTTAAATCATTAATTAATGTTTCTACAAATTTAATATCTTTGTTAACTTGAGCTTCATTGAAGTTTGCTGTAGAAATAGATTTCATTAATACGTGCATATAATTATCTATGATTTCTAATGATTTAATATATTCATTAGTTACGTCTGTTATATTTACAGAAGTAGCAGCAAAAGAAACATTACTACTATTTGCAAATATAATTAAAATTATTGAAAATATAATACTTATTTTTTTGAAAATCATAAATTCACCACCTTGACATAAATAGTATTAACATAGGGTGAGTAAATTATATATACAAAATATGGTTTGTAAATAATTGAGTAAAAAATAAGTATAACTTTAACTCTAAATTGTAAAAAGCCTAGTAAATTTTACTAGACCTTTTACAATATTAAAAATTATATTTTTATCTTCTTGAGTTATATATTTTTTCGATTATATTTAAAATTTCATACATAATCCATGCACAAAATGCTAAAACAAATACTCCCATCATAACTAAGTCTAGTTGGAAAACTTGGCTTCCATAAACTATCAAATATCCAATACCAGCACGAGATTAGTGTATATTTATATTATTAATTAAACTCTTATTTACTCTTTATTTACTCTTTATTTACTATTAATTCGCCATTTTGTCGGCAACAATTGATTAAATTATAGCATAGACTCAAATATATTAACAGAGTCTCTTTCTAATTTTTTGGTAACGTGCATATAAATATCGGCTGTGATATAAATATTAGCATGTCCAAGTCTTTCAGAAACTAGCTTAAGAGATACACCACCTTCTAACAACATAGTAGCATGAGTATGTCTTAAGTCGTGCATATTAAATCCTATATTAAATATCTCACGAGTTCTTTTGTTTACATTTTTTAAATCATATATAGTTATAAGTTTACCCGTACTAGGCTTAATACATACGAAATTTGTATTAGGATGTAGTAGGTTCATTTTATCTTTGTGTTCTTTAAGAATATCTAGTAAAGTATCACCAATAGCTACTTTTCTTATAGAAGAATGAGTTTTTGGAGATGTTAATTCCCATTTACCACGCTCTTTAAATGTTATACTATGTTTTATAGATATACTTTTATCTTCAAAATTTATATTTTCCCATCTTAATGCTAATATTTCACCACGTCTCATACCAGTATGAAATGCTATCATTATTGGAATATAAAAATAATGTTCTTCTTGTTTATAATAATCAGCTACCTTTTGAAAGATACATTTATCTACAACCCTAATATCTTCCTTCTTATCATATCTATAGTCTCTAAGCGACACATGCTCCATAGGATTTTGTTTTAAAAACTCATATGGATATACAGCAAGTTTAAAGCTTTTTCCAAGAACTCCAAAAACCTTCTTTAAACTTTCTTTTGCATAACCTTTTTTATACATTTCATCGAAAAAGCTTTGTAAAATAGCAGGGGTTATAGACTTTAATCTATAATGTCCCATAGAAGGCTTTATATGATTTTCAATAGAGTTCCTATGAACTGTATGTATAGTATAATACTTAAGATTAACTTTACTATAGTTCTCGTAAAAATAATCCATGTAATCTGAAACACTAATATTAGATTCTATTGTTACTTTACCTGAATTTTCATATTCCTCTTGTGCTTTAATTAATGCTAATTCAGCTTCCTTCTTAGTAGTATATCCACCTTTTTCTTTACGTTGTCTCTTACCATCTATTTGAGCTAAATTAATACACCAAGCCCATTTATCTCCACGTTTTCTAACTGGCATAACTAACCTCCTAATTTTTAGATTAGTTAGTTAGAATAAAATTTATTAATATCTATTGTATTACAGATGTGGAAAAATATAAATAAAAATTTAAGGTATTGTATATTAAGAAAGGAGTTGAAATGTAGAAAAATGGAAATTTATGTAGTACAATCAAGGTGAATGTATGTAATATATTATTAATAATGGGAGAGAGTCTGAAATGAAATTAGATACAAAACAAAAGGTGTTAATAGCCATATATACTGAATATCAGAAAGATATACCACAGATAGAAGAAGAGGTTAAAAGTAACAAATTAGGAATTGGTGTAGAAGAGTTTAAAATAGCTGTCATTAAGCTTGAGAATGAAGGTTTAATAACCAATACACATATGGTGAAGGCTGGAAATTCAAAGTGGGGTGTTCGATGTGTAATATTGGATGATACAAAGATGACACCTTGGGGAATCGAATATGTAGAATCAAAACTAGAGCTAGACAAAACTTTAAGTGGCATGGAGAAGGTTCAAGAAATGGCTAAGAAAAGTGCCACATGGGGATGGAATGAATTTAAGGATATTACAGTACAAGTACTATCAGAGATGGGTAAGCATGGGGTAGATAAAGTACTAGGAGAATAAAAAATATGTGAAGAATAAAAGGGAGGATGGAAAAAATATTATATAAATGTATTTATAGGGGGATTATTGACAATGGAGATTACGAAACTGTTTCAAAAATAGAAAAGCTTTCAGATAAACATGAAATAGTTTCATATCTTGAATTTAAAGCAATAAGGCGTAAATCTACTAAGTCTTTAGCTTAGTGTGTAGTTCATCAAGTGTACTAATATACCAAATAAAGGATTTTGTATATTTTTGTAGAATTACATTAAATAATGCACGAATATGTGTGAAAATATATCATCAGTAGAGTGGTGAAAAGAGGAGTTAAGTATGAGTAAATTTTATGAAGGAAGAAAAATAGAAGTTCAAAGTAAATGTAAGAATGATAGCTGTGGGAAAGATGTAGTTTGGTATAAAATATTTCCTCAAAAAATGTCAAGTTCTCTTGTAGCAAACGTTATTTCATGCGATGAGAATGTATCATCTGCAAGAGTTAATATAGTTGAAGAAAGAGAAGATGAAATAGATGTAAATATATCTTATAGATGTAGATTTTGTGATGAACTACATGAACAAAATGGTACAATAAAAAAAGAAAATAATGAACTAGTATTTAACAAATAAATAAAAAAGGCGTATAGACAATATGTTAATATCATCTATACGCCTTAAATTTATTATCAATCAAACTATTTAAAAAACTAAATTAATACATCCACCTAAAAATAAACAGAAGAAAAATATTCTCTTAGTCGTTGTACTTTTAGCTTTTATAGCACTTGCTATTAAACCTATCGCCATTAAATTGAAAATTAAATTATTCATAAAATTACCATCCTTTATTATTTATTATTTATTTTTAAAACTACGATTTTAATAAGTTGGTGTTCTAGACAAGTATAGCTCGTATGGAACAAATCATAGCCTTCTAAGGCTTGCAAACCCTAGAGGACAAGCTTTACTATAAAGAGGAGCAGAGAGACGAGTGTAAGGAGCAATGAGAGCTTCGATATTTTCAAAGTTAAAATTGAAATTTATTTTTCTAATCTAAAAACTTTATAGCAAGGAATATTATTTTTTACAGTTCTCTTGCTTGTATCTATGTTATATCCTAAATTTTTTAAAAATCCTTTCATTTGTTTCTTATCAAAAGTCTCACCATAAACTCTATTTATAAAGTCAGTTATTTCTTGATTGTTTGGGATAAAAACTCCACCCTTCGAGCTTTTAGATGTTAAGCCAAATTCTTGACCTTCTACAAAGAAACATTTCTTTTCTATGTAATTTATAACCTTGTCCTCTTTGCTAATCCTTTTCTGACGATTATATTGATACATTAATTTAGCATTCTTAATCTGATAGTTATATTCTCTTACTAACACTTCTATAACTTCATTAAATCCATCAGATTCAAGCCAGTTCTCATCAACTTCCTCTGTTAAGCAATATACCAAATCATAAATAATATCTTCTCCTAGACTATATATAAGGTCTATAAAAAGGGTATTAGTAAAGTCGCTTTTATTCATCAAAATATCTTTTATTATATTAAATTGTTCAAGTGGAGTAGAGGAATTTATTATATTTTCTACTGCAAAAAGAAAATCTATATTTTTAAGTCTTAGCTGTTCATTCTCTATGTAGCAACTTTTATCATTTTGTAAAACTTCGAATACTTTATTTCGAAAAGTTGCTTCATACTTTCTCCTGTTATGAGTATCACCAAATGTTTTTCCTTCATTAAGTAAAAGTTCTAATTTCTCTAATTGCTTCGAAGTGAATATTCTGTCTTTATTATCTAAGATATATTTTAATATTCCTGTAGATGGAGCTTCAGTAAATATATTACTCTCTACATCGATTCTCTTACCTTCAGATTCATTCTGCACGTCTAGTAGAGAGTAATTATTTAATTCATTGTCTTCTACAGTTTGTGAAAATTTATCTATAGAAACAGACTTTACTTTTGTAGTTACTACTTTTCTTACTCCATCAACCATAACTCTTTTACTATAACAATCTCGGCTAGAAGAGCTATACTTACCTTCTGAATACAAACTTTTATATGCAGTAGACTTTACAATCCTCAGCAGGTAGCTATATAACATTGCACATCTATCTTCATCTATAAGTACATCACATAGCTTTTCTACAGTTGTAATATCTATACCTTGTTCTAATCTAGTGCAGTCTTCCACATAGTTATAAAATGCTTGCAAGCCTTGCAGTCTAGCTTCTTGAAGGTGCTCTTCCATATCCAATTTTTCTATGTTTGTATTGAATAATTTCACATATACGTTCTCACATGCCTTGAAGTATGTGTCAAACCTTGTATCGTTCATGTTCATCTTTCCATGCTTCATATAATATCCAAATGTTTTGTAGCTTTTCCCCATAAAGCTTTCAACCTTACCTGCGTACAATTCCTTCTTTCCAGTGTTCTCATTTAAATCTATAAGCTCAGTAGTTGTATAACACATTTTAAACATTAGATTGATTGCTTCTTTAACTGTATTACATTTTCTCAATTCATCTATTTTAATTAACATATCTTTTATCTTCTCCTCTCAATCTCTCCTAATTTATTATCAAAAAATATAAATAGAGCAGGGGAGTTAGCCCTACTCTCAATTGCTTATTCTATTGTTATTTCATCTATATCTACATCACTATCTATAAGCTCATAATAGCTATCTGTAGATGAAATAACTCTGTCATAAACTAAGTATTCAATGTAATCATTTGAACTCTCTAGACTGTTCAGAACGTCTAGTAGAGTATTCTCAATATCATCTAAGTAATTATCTACAATATTCTCTATAAAGCTTTTATCAAAAGCCTGTGCATCCTCATCTAGTAGAACATTTGCAATATCTTCATCTATATATAACGATAGGGTAGGGCTATCTAAAAGCTCTATAAGTTTCTCAACCTTTAGAGCTTTATCTTCTTCATCTATTGAAAAGTATGATTTTAAATCTTCTATAAGTAATATCATCTATTTTGCACCTCGAGCTTGCTCTAAAGCTTTAATCACTTCTTTGAAAATTATGTATAAATATTTATTACTAACCTCGCCTGAATTTATATAAAATACTATAGGTCTGTATGTAGTAGAAGGTAGGTCATATAGGATATCGCTTAATAAGTTGGCTGTATAATCATTTTTTGAAAGGTAAGATACTAATTTATCTAATTTTGCTTTGTTATCCTTACAAGCTAATATAGAGTCGATACTAGAATGTTTCTCGTTAAACCTCTTAGAAATATTTTTTAATTTTCTATTTTCATCAAACTCTATTTTTACATTTTCATCATCTTTCAATTTATTTATAATGTTCTTTTGGATATTATCACGATAAGTCTTTTTAGAAGACTGTGAATAGAGTTGTTTAGATATAGATTTGATATCAGAATGTTCCATTATGTATTTTAAATCTTCTTCTCCTAGTCCAAGGTCACTATATTTATCAATAAAAATCTTTTGTTGTTTTGTTGTAAGAGTATCTATGTTTTGTGATATATACTTTGTAATACCTTCTATTCTTTCACAATCATTTTCATCATTGTCTATAGTAACGAAATTTCCAATATCACAACTTCCTGTTGCTATTGCTTTTTTAGTCGCATTATCAAGAATATTCTCTGTTGAATCATCATTATTTGTTATCTTTGCATCTGTAGAAATCATATTTACAGTCGTATAGACATCTTTAAAAGTCCCATCTCCGTTGTAAACTCTTTTATATTCAATATTTGTTGTCTTATTGTTTCTAATTTCAGATATGAATTTATTATTTAAAGTAGCTAGTATTGAAGCAGTCAAACGATTTGCACACTCTTTAGTAGCAAATAGAGCTTTAAATTTATTGATATCTTTATTTATAGGATACTTATTGTGATTACCTTCGTATATGCTATTTAATATTTCAAGAACTGCGAGCCTTCCTCTATCTGAATATTCCTCCATGTCTCCATTTTGAGCCATTTCTCTAGTGAATATTGTTCTAGCTTTTTTCTCTGCTGATAAGAATAATATATCTAAATCTGTCTGTTTGTCTTCTTTCTTAACCTTCTTAGCTACTAAATAGCACCCATATGCTTTAGACCATCCTACGCTGTTATAGCTCTTCTCATGAAGATTATCATATTTCACCTCATATGAGCATTCAACGATATAATCTATTATCTCTTTGTAGCTATTTAAGCTTTGTATTACTTCTAAATTTATTCCATTGTTATTATTATTGTTATTCATATTTTTTCTCCGATTTTAATTATTTTTGATGTTGACTTTTAATTGCTATTGGTTTAAAATCAGAAGAGTAGAGCAGTCGGGAAAACTTTAATCTACAATTCTAATTTAATGATTTTCTATCTTTCTACAAAATAGAATTTATAACCATGTGTGGTATGTCTAGTACCATAACAACATTTATAGATTCCTTGGTGGCTAATTTTCAAATTTCTACTAGCAGATAAGATAGTTTTAAATAATTGAGGTGCTTCAGAGCCGATTTTTTCAGCTATTATGAAACGCTTTTTTTGCTTGTTTAAATATTTTTTATTTTGCTGATTTTCCATCTTAGTAACCCATCTAAGGTTATAATGATGATTATTAGATTTATTTCTATCGATGTGGTCAACTTCTGCACATTCAAAGTAACCTTCTACAAAAGCTAATCCTACTAATCTGTGTGCTTCTATACTTTTTTGTATTCCACTATGAGAAAGTGTGTATTTTAAATAATCGCTCGACTTACTTCCCTTTAAAAACCTCTTTGTAACCTCGTTATACAATCTACCATCACTGAAAATAGTAAAATTTGTATAGTGTTCAAATCCTTCAATTTCACTCACTCTCTTAGTTAAAATCTCTTTATTATTATTTATCATTCTGATTTCCTCCATTTTATTTTATTATCGATTATGCTAATGTAAATCTATATCCGTTAGATGTTTTTGCGTATCCATTTATACATCTATTAATACCATTTTTGTTTACTTTAAGCTGTTCACATGCTTCTGTAATAGAATCAAATAGTGTCTTTTCTTTTGTAACAACATCTTCTGCGATAACTCGTTTCTTCTTGTTGGAATCACTACATCTTTTTGTTCTATTTCTCTTACGAGAGTCTTCTTTAGTTATCCAAATTAAGTTAGAGTAGTCATTATTAAGTCTATTTCTATCTATATGAGAAGCAACTGTTTTAACTTCAGGAGCATCATTTAATACAAAAGCTAGGGCAACTAATCTTTGTGCATCCATACTTTTTTGTACTGATTTTCCTTCATCAGTTTTACCTGACATCGTGTATTTTTTAGACTGTGAAGTACGACCTGTTAAGAATCTTTCTGTCTCGAAATTGTATAGTCTACCATCAGATAGTATTAAGTAATTGCTGTAAGGCTCAAGTCCTTTTATTTTCGATACCTTTTTTATCATTATGCTTTCATCAATTGTTGCTCTAAAAAGGCTTTCTTTAGACATATCACATAGTCCATTTTTATTGTTGTTATTATTAATTTTTAACATTTTTATTAATCTCCTTATTATTTTTATTATTTTTTATTGTTAATTCTTATTAATTCTTATTAATTTTAATATTGTATATATTCCATCCAGTTCAGTAGAGTAGAGGAGTTATCACAATTTGCACTATATCTGCCAAACATCCCTTGAACCTTACTCAATAGCTGAGCTTGCTTATTCTCACTCATCTTATTTATGTCTTTACCCTTAATTAACTTTCTACATAAATCTATATTATCAAAATCATCTTTTGTAATATCAAATATAAGTTGATACATCTTATCTCTTTTTTCTGTGTTACCTCTAAAAGATATAATTTCTTTCTCTAGTTCTTCGTATCTTAACATTCTATAAATTCTCCTTAGTTATTAAATCTGTTATTTCTATTTCTAGTATTTTAGCTAATTTTACAGCCGTATCAAAACTCATCTGAACTGCACCTGTTCTGTATCTCCATAAGATAGTCCTACTTATTTCAAGCATATTTGCTATCTCAATAGTTGTATATGAGCTTTGTTTTATCTTCTCATTTAAGTATTTTAAATTCATCATTTTACCTCCCAGTAGTTTAATTTTCCTTATATGTATATACTAGTATCTGTTTACTAAATGAAACACTTTTAGAAATTATTTTTGATTTTTATGAATTATTTTTTATTGTGTATATACTTCTTGTAATGACTAATCCATTGGTCTATGTAGCTTTCAAGAGAGTAGCAGTCATTTAACTCAATTTCTCTTAGGAACTCTACAAAATCATCATCGCCCCAACCACCTAATCGTTCATCATATTTTGCATTTATTTCAATTTCTCTTTTTGCTATTCTTCTTTCATATCTACTCTCGGCTCTTTTAAGTCTGCTATCATAGATTTCATCTTTAGAAGATTCTACAACCTTCTGCATATTATCAAGACCATAAAGTTGCTTTGCTTTTTCTATACTCTTATTAATAGTTTCTTCTTTAGTTCCTACGATAGCTATGACCTGATAAGCAGTGTAGCAAGCAGTGTAGTCATATCTATCTATAAGAATAGCTCTAAGCATTGCATCAAACTCTCTTAATTCTTTTCTGCTTTTATAAGTAAGTTCTTGTCTAGAATCTACACCAAATAACTCATATAATTCTTTTTCTATGTTAAGTATTTCAGAAGTTTCTCTTTCTCCAAGTTCTATGTGTTTATCATCAAGGTCTATAGCTATTTTCTTTTTGAAATGAGATACTTTACCACCTTTTTTACTTTTAGACATACTATCTAATGCACTCATAAAACATCTTCTTAAACTGTCACTTTCTGTATTTATAAAGTCTTTAGTGAAATCGTTGTAGTAACACTCATTTTCTACTCTTGCTCTTTCTTTTATAAATTCCTCTTCTACTAAGTTAGTTTCTTTCAGCCAGTTACTGAATGTAGTAGTGTAAGTAAAGTTTGGTTTAGTAAGTAAGACATTGTATATAAGAGGTTTAAATTTCTCTTTTATAGTGTTGTAGTCATCTCTTGTAAGCCCTTTATCACTTCTAGTTTTCTCTTGAGCAACTCCATAAATTTCATCAATTACAAATTTATTACCTTCTCTATGATAATTAACATGTCTTTCTAACTCATCTATTTGGGCTTTTTTTGAGTCGCCACCTTTCTCTTTAACCTCTAATGCCGAACATAGCTCCTTATAATTTTTTAATACTTGTCCTTGTGTTAAGTTTTCAATTTTCATTGTTTCTTTCTTCATTATAAAATCTCCTTAGTTTTAAGTCCTGAGGACTATTATTATTGTTTTGTAAAAGTTGACTATTAATTCTATGCCATAATAAAAACCCCCTTTTACTTATGGCATAGAATTAATAGTCAACTTTTTAGTTCTTTATTAAATCTCTACTATTTAGCTACTTGTTCTATTAAAATAGTAGTATTACTTTTATCAAATCAATTTCTATGTGAAACTAATCTATAGTCTAACTATATTATGTAAAAGTTGTATTATATCATGATTAATTAATTAATTTTACCTTCTTCTTTCTGCATAAGCTATATGCTCTAAGTACATTATTATTTCATTATCTGTAAGAGAGTAAGCTTTAGCTATAGTAAGCAATTCACACACCTTAACGTGTCTTGTACCTTGCTCATAAGATGCTATAGTTCTAGTACTAAGTCCTAGTCGAGTTGCCATTTGGACTTGAGTAAGTCCTAGCCTAATCCTTGCTTGTTTGAATATATCCATTATAAATCCTCCTTTTGTAAACACTCTTGGTGTTATATATAGTTAAAAAATTTTTGATAGGAGTTATTAAGATTAATATTAATTCTTTTTTAACCCCTACAATTGTAAGTACACTCTCAAAACACCATTTTTATCATTTTTGAATTTGTAATCGTTATGTTAATACCATTTTTATAGATGTAAAAAATTTATTTAGTTTAAGATTAACTTTTTAAAATTCCTCTATATCTTTCTACACCGTTTTCAAAACACCATTTTCATATGATTAAAATTAAGAATCATTATAGAATCCTTATTTCATAGGTATAGAAAAAATTTTTAAAAAAGAGTATTATCATTTTTTATACTTTTTAAAAATTCCTATCTAATATAATCTTGTACGCGAGAACTTCATTTTCACATCAATAACTTTTATAAACCTTGCAATAATACCGTTTTCCTAGTCTTTAAAAAAATATTTTATTGGAATAATAAAGAACAAGATTTGTTCAAAAGAAGAGATAAATAAGAATATCAAACTATAAGTAAATTATACAATACTATTGATTATTTGTCAAAGGAAAATTTTGCTGAAAGTGTTGGTATCACTTAGGGAAAACATGTTTCCTATCGGGGAAAATGAGGATAATATAATGATTAATTTTTATTAAAAAAGTTTTATTAAAATATGATTATATGAACTAGAGTATGATGAACACAAATAGAGAGTGAAAATAAAAATACACATGAGCGAAGCGAGTGAAAGCCTAAATTAGATGGTTTTCCTAATTCACAAGACAAAATAAGGAAAAATTTGGTATAATACCTACTGAGGATGAGAGATTATATATAAAATTATAAGTAAATAGGGGGAATAGTTTTATGAAAAAAGTAGCAATAGGGGTAATGGCAATATTGTCTTTATCATTAGTAGGATGTAGCAAAGAGAAGCTAGATGTTAACTTTGAAAAATATTTCCTTAAAGATTCAGAAGATGGGAGTACTATGGTAGAATGTATAGACGTTAATGTTAATGCAAATGAAATTAGTAACAACACTTTAAACCAAATTCTAGATGGCATAGGCAATAAGAATATGGATACTGAAATAATAGTTAATAACATACAAGGAGTACAGATAGCCAAGGTCACTGAGAAAAACAACAAAGTTACTATGAATATTGATGAAGAATATAAATCAAATAAGAAGTATGATGTTGAGTTTAAAAAGCTAGATGAGATGAAAGAAAGTGTGGATAGTTCTAGAAGTATGCACACGGAAACTCTTTTAGAAGGTATCGATGAAGCGATGTCATGTTACAACAGCATAGTCAATGGGATGCGAGAAACAAAGGATATGGATGATAAGTACCTTAAAGAAATGACTAAAATATTTTATGATACAAAAGAACTAGGATTGGAACAAATAACTAATAAGAGTAAAGACTTCAAGGATGACGAACATGTAAAGGAAGCAACGGAGATACTATTCTTAACTCAGAAAGATTATAAGAAAATGATTCAATATGGAAAAGAATATCAAAAGAATAAACTAGATAGAGACTTAGAAAGCTTTAAAGGTGCTCTGTTAGAGTTTAGAGGTCACATAGCAACATATAAAATGCAAGTCAGTTCTTTAGATGAGTAATACTTATTTGTAGACTTGATAATAGAAATAATATCGTGATACACTAAAATGGTCGAAAACTGTATATAAGAAATCGACTAAAAAGGTGGAACTCAAAATAATTCATCAAATTTTATACATTGTACCTACTTTGAAATATTGCTGAAGAGGAAAAGCTGAATGTAAAAATATTACATGCAGGTCAAAACAGACCAAAGTTCTAAATTGGAACTTTGCTTTTTAAAACATTAGTCATACCAACGGCTTCAGAGCTTAACTCTTAAGAAGGAAAGAAACAAATTGAAAGTCATTAAAGCCATGAGCAAAGCGAGTGAAGCGAATTAACGCAGTTAATTCAAGACTAATACTAGTGTCATAGTAAAGTTAATTAGACATAAGAGGTGTAACTATATAATCCATAAGAGACCTGATAGGAACATTGTTCGCATCAGCTTATTTTTATTTTATTGTTTTAATTCTCCTCCAAAATACCTTTTTGGTATAATACATATATATAATAATGACAAAAAGATATTTTGGAGGAGAATTTAATTCTTTATTATGCTTAAATCCATTCTAAGAATACATAATATAAATACACTGGTGTTAGTTTACAAAGGGCTTAGTATGGCACTGAGAGCTTCATTGTTTTGATAAGTCAAAAGGAAAATAGATTAGTAGTATTTCTTTTATGTCTAATGAACATAAACATTGAAATATCTTTTATAGGGTTCATTACCTCTCATAAGTATATTCTCTCTTCTAAGGGTGTCGATTAAACCTACTACCTTTTCATCTTCATAAACTCTACTTAACATATCTCTGTGGTTTCTTATTTCTAAATCCATTGCTATAACTATAAGTTATTTCAATGAAACCCTTAATCAACTCTGTACTTTTATTGCAAAATTCACATCAGGTTTTTGTTCTTCTATTGTAGCTATTAGTGGAGCTGTCTCTTCTTTTACCTTTATCTCAGTATATGTATTTAATCCATCTAGTCTATCTTGAGCTGAAGTTCCCTCTAGAGCCTTTAATAATGCCATTGCCTTTAATTGGTCATCTGAGTTTATAACTTCCCTCATTGCAAAGTAGTTATCTATTAATTCATCATGTATCTCCCAAGCCTTATCACTATCCATTATCTTAATAAGTTTAGCATACCCTCTTTCAGATAGCATGTATATATTACTGGCTTGAGTCACACTTGCCTTAGCATATCCCAAAGTTTCTACCAACGTGTGTGTATCATACACACCTTTTAAATCTATGTAATCTATACCTTCTTTAAATCTTTTTATATTATCTGATATTCTTTTTCTAACATCTGCATTTCTCATTTCATGTATTTCAGCTATTTGCTTGTCTGTAAGACATCTCTTACCTTCTCCAAATCCACCTGCTATAACTGCTATATCTATTATGTTTGCTACTTGAGTAAACTATTTATGTTTACAATGGTTTACATAAATGATGTATAGGTAAACCTATACGAGTATGTAAGTATACCCATTAGAGGTAGCCCCATAGAGGGTTGGTGTATTTCTATATATACAAACCGAATAATTATTGTTATTTATTTTTGTTGTTAATTAAGTTTTAATAGGCTATATGAAAATATAGTCTATCTCCTAGAGTTCTCTATACATTGTTATTCTATTACCTTCTTTCACAAGCTATAGAGTATAGAGAGTTCTAAGAGGTAGATTACATATCCTCAAATTCTTATTTTTAGTTTTACATATTTTTTATAATGGGAGCTGATTACTTTCAGCTCCTATCTCCTAACAATTCAATAACACAATTCAATCAATCCAATTCTAATATAATCCAATAAACTAATATGCTAGTGTGGCTCAACGGTAGAGCAATTGCCTTGTAAGCAATAGGGTGTAGGTTCGAATCCTATCACTAGCTCCAATTAAATAAATTAGAAGAGAAGGAAAGTAAATGAATAAAGCAATAAAAGAACTAACTCTTCTAATTAAAGAAGAGATGCAGAAAGAAGATATAACATTAAGAGAAGAAGATTTAGGTATTATTATATGTATTCTTTTAAGGGTTATAAGCAATGTTGATGTGTACGATATGTTGCTTAACTTAGACACAGAAGACACAGAAGAGAGTGAGGTATAACTTATGAGTAGTAATAACAAGACATGCTTCATACTGAATCAAGATGTGTATAGCTTCAGAGCTGTAGATGCAGATGTCTTTGCTAATGTATGTAAAGCATTAGACATTAGTATAGAAGAGCTTAGAGACTTAATGAATGAACAAGACTTAGTAGTTATTATTCATATGATGTACTACTCTATAAGAGACAGAAAGAGCTTAGTGATAGAAGACTTATATAAGTTAGATGCAGAACATTTAGAATTGCTATTAGGACTTCTAATACAAGCTAATAAGTAGGTGGTGATGTAATTGTCTAAGATACTATGCAAGCATTGCTTAAAAGTACACGAGAGAGAGTATGACTGTCATGCTAAGACTAATCATAAACGAAAGTATAAGATAGAATACAATAAACAATATGACAAATGCTATAACTCTAGAAAATGGAAAAGAGTAAGGACTGAAGTATTAAAAGATAATGATTACTGTTGTGAAGTATGCAAGCAGTTAGGAATAGTAAATTATACAGATATACAAGTTCATCACATAACTAAGATAATTGATAACGATGAATTAATGTTTGATAAATCTAATTTGTTAGTTGTATGTAGAGAACATCATAGACAAATAGAAGGTATGAATTTAAATGAGGTTGTAAGCTATGTTGAAAAGTTGAAGAGTAAGTAATGAGAGAAGGGGTATGGGCTTCTAACATTCGATTCTAAGGGGGTTGAACAGACAAGGGGTGATTCGCTCACACAAAATTCCCACAGAGAGATTTTCAACCCCCATAACAAAGGTAGGTGAATAATAGATGGCTAAGAGCAAACCAGTTACGTTAGCAACTGGACATAGAACTAAAGAAGAAATACAACAAAGAAAAGAAAATGAAGAACAGCTAAAGTGTTCAACTGATAAAGTACATATTGCACCAAAGTGGCTATGTAAGGATGCAAAGAAAGAGTATAAGAAATTAATTGCAGAGTTAAAAGATTCTGAAATAATAACTAATATAGATATACCAGTTGTAGCCATAATTGCAGATGCTTATGTTAAGATGGCACAATCAAACAATATACTTATAGAAGAAGGCATGTTTATAAAAAAAGTATCTGACAGAGGTTCAGAGAATATAGTTGAGCATCCTGCTATGAAAGTATATAGACAATATAACACTATATACAAACAGTATTTAGTAGAGATAGGATTAAGTCCTTCATCAAGAGCTAAATTAAGTCTTATAAATACTAATGCTGAAGAAGATAGAAATGACCAATTATTAGCTATATTAAATGAATAAAATACCTAGTAGGAATAAGCACTAAACAAAAAAATAAAAAAGGAGATGTTTAAATGCAAAACTTGCCAAGTTATACTAAAGCTTATTTATATGCTAAATCTATTGTAAATGAAGAAACATTAGCAAGCAAGTATATTATAAAGGCTTGTAAACACTTCTTAGAAATGGTAGATAATAAAGACAGTAAATACTATAAACGGTATTTTGTAGATTATAATATAGTTAAGAAAATTGATAATATAGTTAAACTGACAAAATTCTCTACAGGAGAGTATGCAGGTCAAGACTGCTATCAACACATAGCTGGTTTTCAGTGGTTTATATTAATAAATTTGTATGCTATATTTCATAGAGATAATCCTAAAAAGAGAAGATATGAAAAAGCTTGTGTATTTATAAGTAGAAAGAACGCTAAGACATGGCTAGTTTCTATGTTTATGCTATTAGCTTTACTATTTGAACCTGATTATGCTCAATTAGTTGCTAGTGCAAATACTAGAGACCAAGCAAGAATATTATTTAATGAAATAAAGAAAACATTAGAGGTATCGCCTGCACTGAGTAAGCACTTTAAGATTTTAAGAGATAGAATTGAATGTAAGTTAAATAATAATGTACTGTTTCCAATAGCATCAGAAGCTAGAAATACAGACGGTATGTTAGTTTCAGTAGGTTGTGTTGATGAGTATGGAGCATCTAGAGATGATTCTATATACCAGTCATTACAAACATCAATGTTATCTGTAATAAATAGATTGATATTTACTATATCTACAGGTTATCCATATGCAAATAATCCAATGAGAGACCAAATTGAATACGGAAAGAAAGTATTAGATGAACTTATCGAAGATGATAGGTTCTTTTTAATGTGCTATGAATTAGATGAAAATGATTTATGGACAGATACAACAGTTTGGATTAAATCAAATCCACTTCAAGCAACATCAAGTTTAGGAATGGACTTCTTGAAAGGCGAATGTAAAATGGCTATAGAGATGCCATCTAAGGCAGTTGCATTTAGAACAAAGAATCTGAATCAATGGTTAGATACAAACCCTGATTCAACCTTTATAGACATAAACGACTTAAAGAAATGTGAAATAGATACTTATGATTGGTCTAATAAAGACGTAGTATTATCATTTGATTTGGCTCTGAGTGGCGATAACACTGCTGTTTCTATTCTTGCTTATGATTATGATTTAGACAAATATGTAGCTCAAAGTTGGGGATTTATTCCATCATCTAAAATTGAGGTTAAAACTCAAGAAGAAAAAGTGCCTTACAATGAGTACATAAGAAGAGGATGGTGTTACGGCTGTGGCAACAAAGGAATTATAGACTATGGATTCATAGAATCATTTATTTTATCTATAGAGAGCAAGTTAGGTTGCAAAGTTAAAATGGTTGGATATGACAAATATAATGCTTCAAGTACAGTATCAAAACTAGAGGATGCAGGACTTGAATGTACAGAAGTAGCTCAAGGTTATATGACATTACACCCTGCATGTAAGCTAATGAAAGAATCAGTTTTAACTGAGAAATTTGCATATGTAAAGAATGATTTGTTCACTTTAAACGTTGCAAATGCGAGAGAGATTACAAATGCTCAACAGCTTACAATGGTTGCTAAGAAGGCATCTAAAGGAAAGATAGACTTGCTTGCAAGCTTATTGAATGGGTTTGCATTAATAGAACAAATAGAAGAAACCTCGGTCTATGAAGATGGAGGTATTTTTATTATATAAAAGGAGGTGAATAAATGGGATTATTAGGTGATTTTTTTAAACAAAGTAGTGTTAATAGTGTTGAGGTAGATTTAACAAATGGTACAGTAACTGAAACTGATGGAGTTAAATTTAGTAGCATTAAAGAAAAAGATGCAAAAAAGATAGTAGCCTTAAATTCAGGCATAAATTTGATAGCAAATTCTATTGCAACACTACCCATATATCTGTATAAAAGAGATAAAAACGGT
The DNA here is from genome assembly GCA_947072565.1 of uncultured Peptostreptococcaceae bacterium. Taxonomy (GTDB): domain Bacteria; phylum Bacillota; class Clostridia; order Peptostreptococcales; family Peptostreptococcaceae; genus Romboutsia_D. Next base: position 53,243 of record CAMTIM010000048.1, read on the forward strand.
GAAAGAATTAAGGTTAATGATGATAGAAATTACTTACTCAATGCTAGTCCAAACAATACGACTACTGCTATGAACTTGAAGTACAACATAGTTAAAAACTTAATACTGAAAGGAAATGGATACATTTACATTAAAAAAGATAATTTAGGTACTATAAAAAGACTAGAATATATTGATTACAATGATATGAATGTTGAAAAGATTAAATATAATGATGGCTCTATTGGTTTTGAATATAAATTTAAATCTAATAATGAAATGAATATTGTAGCACAACATTATGAAGTAATAAATTTAATTAAAGACAACAAGGATAGTGGAAGTTATGAAGGTACAGGCATATTAGAAACTGGTCTAGAATTAATAAATATTGCTAAAGAAGAAAGTAAATTCTCATTATCTAATTTGACTGGTGTAAATATAAAAGGTTTTTTATATAGTGCTAGTAAGTTAAGTGAAACTGCAAAGAAAAATTTAAAGGAAAGTTGGAAAAAATTCTATACAGGTTCTGATAAAACGGCAACTCCACTATTAGAGGAGGGCTTAGAATTTAAACAACTTAATTTAAAGCCTGCCGAGATAGAATTAATAAAGTCTAAAGAATTTACAATTAAGCAAATAGCATCAATATTAAACATTCCATTCAGTTATTTAGTAGATAGTTCTAGTAGTTATAACAATAGTCAAGAAGAAGCTTTAAGATTCTTAACTGTAACATTAAATCCTTACATAAGGTTGATTGAAGAAAACTTTAATAAGTATCTCTTAACAGAAGTTGAAAAACAACAAGGATATTTCTTTGAATTTAAAGCAGAAGAATTATTAAGAATGACTGTTAAAGAGCAAATGGAATATCTTAAAACTGCTGTAGGTAGTGGATTAATGACTCTTAATGAATCAAGAAAGAAACTTAACTTACCATCTATCAAAGGTGGAGATATATTACAAATACCTTCAAATATGATGATACTTGAAGATGGAGTAATAAGATTAGTGTCTAATGAGAGCATTAATAATAATTTAGTTAATAAAAATACAAAAGGTGGTGAATAAATGAATAAATTAGAGTTTAGAAATGAACTATCTATTGAACTTAGAGCTATAGATAATACCGAAAATAAGATGATTATAGAAGGTATAGTTAATACTATAGGTCAAAAATCTAAAGTAATATTTGGTGAATTTCAAGAAATAATATCCAAAGGTGTATTTGAAAGAGCGATACAAAATAGTAAAGATAACAATAAAGATATATTTTTATTATTCAATCATAACTCAAACAATCTGATGGCTAGTATGAAGTCTGAAACTTTACAATTAGAAGAAAGAGAAGAAGGATTATGGATGAAAGCAGAACTTCCAAATACGCAACTTAATAAGGACTGCTATGAATTAATAAAGTCTAATATATTAAGAGAGTTTTCATTTGGATTCTATGGTGCAGTTGATTCATGGTCATATGATGAAAATGATATGATGATAAGAACTATAACAGATTTAAATTTAGAAGAGATATCATTAGTTTCTGTTGGTGCTTATAATAATACTCAAGTCCAAGCTAGAAGTATTGAATTAGCTGATATATTACCAACAAAAGAAGATAAAGTTAATATAGATTTTTATAATGCTAAAGTAAAACTATATAAATTAAAATAGAAAGCACTCAATTTAGAGTGTTATTTTTGTGCTTAAAATTAAACGGTGTAGATGGTCGAGTCTACAAAATATAAGAGGTAAAAGATGAAAATAAAACAATTAAAAGAGAAAAGAAATTCGATAATATTAGAAATGCAAAAAATGACTACAGAAGAAAGAGCATTTGATGCTAAATTATTTTCTACTAAAGAGTCTGAAATAGAAGAAATAGATGTTGAAATAAGAGCATTAGAAAAGGTTCAAAAATTAGTTAAAGTTGAAAGTAAAATCGAAGAAAGAAAAGGTGAAGATAATATGGAATTAAGAAAAGATTTAATGGATGGTAAAGAAGTTAAATTAGAAGAAAGAGCAATAACTAATGGTACTGATACTGTAGTTGGAAAAGATTTAATACAAACTGATTATGCTTCAGAAATATTTAAAGGCATGGAATACATATCTCCTTTATTTGCTCAAGTTAGAAAAATAATAACTTCAAGTCCTCACAACATACCAGTTGCAAAAGGTAAATTAGGTAAGTTTGTAAAAACTGCTGAATTAGCAGATTATACTGCTCAAAAATCTAACTTCGCAACTGTTCAATTAGGTGCTGAAAAATACACTAATTTAGTAGTTTTATCAGAAGAAGTGTTAAATGACAATGATTATAATTTAGAAAAAGAAATGCAAGACCAATTAACAGAATCATTTGCATTTACTATGGATGAATTAATAGTTAAAGGTGATGGTGCATTAGCAGAAGGATTAAATTCATTTGTTGATAATAAAGTTGCTCAAGCAGTAGCAGGTACTATAACTACAGATGAAATAATAGACGTATTCTTTAAATTACCAATACAATATAGACAGATGGCTACTTGGATATTAAATGATGATACTGCTAAAGCATTAACTAAATTAAGAGATGGTCAAGAAAGACCATTATTAGTTGAATCATTTAATAATGATGCGTTTGGTTCTACTTACACATTAATGGGTAGACCAGTTATAATAAACAACTATGTTGATAAATTAGATGGTGGTGCTGGTAAGAAATCTATATTCCTTGCTAACTTAGAACAAGCAATGGTAGTTGGATTAAGAAAGAATTTAACTATACAAAAAGATACTTCTGCATTATTCTTACAAGATGGTGTAGCTATAAAAGCTAATGCTAGACTTGACTCTAAGAAATTAAATGAGTCTGCTGTTTCTTTCTTAGAATGTAAATAATTTTAAAATATATATAGTGGGTAATACTAATTTATCCACTATATTAACTATTAAAGGGGTGATTCAGTGAGTTTAAAAAAGGTAATAGTATTAAAAAGTTTTGTTGATGTTAATAGAGGTTCATTTATAAAAAATCAACACATAGAAATAGAAGAAGATATAGCCAACATATGGATAGAAGGCAATTTAGTATGTGAAAATACTGTTAAAAAGAAAAGGCTAAAAAAACAAGAAGAAAATAATTAGTTGTAATACTAAGCGAGGTGATTATATTGGATGAATTTGTTGATTCAATCGTAATAAAAATTATACAAAGCTTTTCGCATTCCACACTTGGTAATTTTGTAGAAGGTAAAATATACGAAGTTCCTAAAAGTTATGGGGATAAAATTTGTGATGGTGGTTTAGCAGAAGAATATATAGTTCCTAATACTCAACCTACTAAGATAAAGAAAGACATTAAAGAGTTATTACCTAATTCATTGATTAATGAAATTCAGAGGTCTAAAGATACATCTGAATATTTTGATAAATAGGAGGATATTAACATGGATGATTTAAATTTTAGTTCTTTAAGTGTTAATGAGTGCAAAAAACATCTTAATATAGAAGATGATTTTAAAGATGATGATGATTTTATAAAAATATGTTTGAAATCTGCTAAACGACATATACAAGATTATACTTCTTTAACTATTGAAGAATTAGATAAAATACCTTCTATTAATATTGCATTATTAATGTTGACATCAGATTTCTATGATTGTAGAAGTACTGATAAGAAATTAAGTTTTGCACTTAAATCTATACTCGATATGAATAGGTTGTGGTTATAATGTTAGATGCTAGTGAATTAAGAGAGCCGATATCTATACAATCAGTAAAAGAAGTTGTAAATGATATGGGAGGAACTGAATATCAACATATTACAATATGTACTCCTAGAGCAAAAGTTAAATATATGTCTACAAAAGAGTATATAACATCAAATTCAGAAACTGTAAAATATGTTGTAAAGTTTATAATAAGAGTTAGAAAAGTATCTAATGACGATATAGTAACATTTAAAAATGAACAATACAGTATAAAGCATGTTTTCCCATTTGAAGATAGAACATTTATGGAACTAACTTGTGAAAGGATAGTGTAAACATGGCATTAACATTTGACACATCTAAAGTATTAGAAGCATTAGAGAAATTAGAAAAAAAAGCAAAAGGTGATATGTCTAAAAATGCACTAAATAAAGGTGCTGATATTATGAAATCTACAATTAAAGGTAATGTACCAATTGATACTGGAAAATTACAGGAAGCTATAGACAAAAGCAATGCAAAAGGTGGAATTAATCCTAAAATAAAAGTAGGTTTAATTGGTGCAGATGGCGAGGTTACTAGATATGGTAATGCACAAAACTTTGGAACTGAATCCATGATTGGTAAAAAGTTCATGGAAAGAAGTTTTGTTGAAAGTAAAGATGAAGTAATAGAAGCAATAAAACAATCAATAGTGCAAGATTTATCACAATAATAAGAAGGTGATAGTATTAATAAGAAATTAATGAGTATATTCAAAGGTTTAGGTATCAATTCTTATTATCAAGAATGTACAAATAAGAGTGATAATTATGTTATTTTTAGTATTTATAAGGAACAAGATACCGAAATAGCAGATAATATTAGTAATTCAACTTTGTACTATGTGACGATAAATTATTGGTATGATAAATCTTGTAAACACTTAGATAAATATAAGATAATAAAAGAAGCAATGAAATCAAATGGATTTAAATTTGATGGATGTACTGATTTAGTTGGTACAACTCATTTTTGCAAGAACATTGATTTTATATATAAGAGTTGGGATTAGGACTATAGAAGTAGTTCTTTTTTTATGCAATAAAACCTTATTAAGGTTAACAAAACAAACAAATTAAATGGTGCTAATGGTCGAGTTAGCAAAATAAAGAGGTAAAATTTATGGCTGGTACATATAAAGAGAAAATAGTTTACGGATTAAATGAAATACATGTTGCAAAGGTTGCAGATGATGGTACTTTTGGAGTTCCAGTTGCTATACTTGGAGCTAAAACAGTTGAAGCAACATTTGAATCATCTGAAAAGAAAATATATGCAGACAACAACACAGTTTATGTAGATAAGAGAGTTTCTTCAGGTAAAGGTAAATTAGGAGTTTTAGGATTAACAATGACAGAAAAAGCTTTATTAGCAGGTGGAGAAAACATGTCAGGTGGATTTGCATTAAATAAAAATACAAACGCTCCTAACTTAGCTTTATTATTCTCACAAGATAAAGCCGATGGAGGTAAAATATTAACTGTTGTTTATAATTCTCAATTCTCAATTCCTGGTATAAATGCAGTAACTACTGAAGAAGAAATGGAAGAACAAATAGCAGAAATAGAATTTACATGTTCACCTGAATTAGCAGAAGGATACTACTATTATTCTGTTGATACTAAAGATGCTAACATAGACAAAACTATGGTTGAAGCATGGTTTACTAAGGTTCAAATGCCTAAGAAAACTTCAGTTCCAACAGGTGCTAAAGCAGTAAAATAATTAAATAGCTTATTACAAGAGTTTGATAGGTTCTCTCAAAACCTATCACCAATAAAATTAAAATGTAAAGTAGGTGATGAAAATTAATTATGAAAATAAAATTCTCTTTGGATTAGATAAGATACATTATTGTGGTTTAGATGGAGTTATAAGACCAATATTAGGTGCTTTAGATATAGAAATAAACTTAGAACAACAATATCAATACGGAAAGAGACAAGGATTTGATGCAATAAGATTTAATAGTGCTATAACTGGGAAAGGACAATTAACCTTACTTGGATTAACTTTAGAAGAGGAAGCAGATTTATTAGGGTGTGAGTATAGAGATGGGGAATTATATGTATCTGATGTATATAACCCAAAACCTGTTAGCTTACTATTTGCTAGACAAAAGGTAGATGGAAGTGAATTATACACTGTAGCTTATAAGTGTATATTTAAAAATCCTAGTAATAGTGCCCATACAACTCAAGGGGAAATGGACAATAGCACTCAAGTATTAGAATTTGATGTACTTGTTGATTTAGATAAGAGATTAACTTACTTTACATTAGATACAAAACTAGGTAACAAAAATAAGGTAGATAACTTTTTCAAAGAAGTACAAATTCCTAACAAGGTGGTTAAATAATGATAAATGATATTATAGAAATTAAAATAAATGGTGCTACATATAGTGCAAGATTAGACATGGGAGCAATAGCAGAATGTCAACATAAATTACAAAAGTTAAAAAAGAATATCGGTGTAGTTGAAATGTTAGACCAAGTTAAAGAAGAAAATTATTTAGTTGTAAATAACATAATAATAGAATCAATAAAAAGATGTCATCCAACTTTAAAAGATGAAAACATACTTGAAAATATGAAGTTACATGATAAAAATAGAATAGTAGCTTATGTATTTGAATTGATGTCTGCAAGTTTACCTTCTACAGATGATGATAAAAAAAAACAAGTGGAGTAGTTAATCCGTATAAGAAAGTTCAAGACTGGGATTTTAGCGAAATGGAATATATTTATTATTCTGTACTAAAAAGAAATAATGATTTTTGGAGCATTACCCCTAAATATTTCTTTAAACAATGGGATGCTCATAAAAGATTTAATGGTTTAGATAAACAAGATAGTAATAGAGAAGTAGTTAACGGAACAGAATGTGGTTAAAAAATAAATAGTAATTAACTTATGGAGTAGCCAAAATTGGTTACTCCTATTTTTTTACTTAAATTATAGGTGGTGGTTTTATAGATGGCAAGTAGCAAACAGGAAATAGCAGAATTAAGTATTGGGATTGGGTTAAATGATTCAAAATTTAGTAGTCAAGTTTCTAATATAAATAAACAGATAAAGAACATGGATAGAGATTTAAAGAGTGCTAGTAATGGTGTTAAGGGATTTGAAAATTCATTCGTTGGATTAAATTCTAAAGTTCAAAACTCTGCTAATCAAATTGAATTATATAACAAAAAATTAGATTCACAGAAAAAAGAATATGACAGATTAAATGGAACATTAGATAGACAAAGAAATAAACTTACAGAATTAGAAACTAGTTTAGGCAGAACATCTAAAGAATATAAACAACAAGAACAATTAATACAAAAGACTGCTAGTAAAATGACAACTTTAGATAGTCAGATAACACAAACTAATTCACATTTAACTAGATTAGGTACAGAATTAAATGATGCTACTAGAGATATGGAAAAGATGGCTAATAAAACTCTAACAATAGAGCAAAGATTAGCAAGTGTAGGACAACGAGCAGATTTAGCAAATAGTCAATTTGATAGACTGGGAGCAGAATTAGCTGGAACTGGTAATTTTATGAACCGTCTTGGTAACGATATGCAAAGACTATCAAATGAAATACAACAAGGTGGAGCAAAAATTGCAATATATGAAGCTGAGTTAAATAAATTAGGTGGAGAATTACAACAAAATAGTGTAAGACAATTAGAGTTAGCTACTTCAATACAACAAGTAGAAGAAGAGTTAATGCAAGTTAGTGCTATCTATGGTAATACAAGTCAAGAAGCACAACAGTTGTCTAATAAGCTATTAGGACTTAAAGATGATTTTAATAGAAATGAACATGAGATTGAACAGAATACTCAAGCATTAAACAGATATCAAACAGAGTTAAATCAAACTCAAGCGAGTGTTGTTAGAGCAGGAAATTCTTTAAGAACAATGCCATTTGATAGAGTTGGTAACTCACTTAAAAATGTTGGTAATGGAATTAGAAGTGCTGGTTATTCTTTATTACCTTTAACTTATGGTATAGGTGCAGTTGGTGCAGGCTCTGCTAAAGTTGCATTAGATTTAGAAAGTGCATTTGCTGGTGTAAGAAAAACTATGGATACAAGTGGTTTAAGTGCAGAACAAGCAGATAAGAAATTTGAAGGCTTAAAATCAAGCATAATGGAAATGTCTAAACGTATGCCTACATCGGCAGTAGAGATAGCTAAAGTAGCAGAAAATGCTGGACAGTTAGGAATTAAGAGTGAGAATGTATTAGGATTTACTGAAACTATGGTTAAGTTAGGTGATACTACTAATTTAAGTGCAGATGAAGCATCTACTGCATTAGCTAGACTTGCTAATATAACTGGTATGCCACAAGAAAACTTTGATAGACTTGGTTCAACTATAGTAGCGTTGGGTAAATAATATTGCCCGTTTACTTGGAAACAAGTAATTTTGATTGAGCGAAATCGGTGAAGGCTAAGTTAATTATAAAAAATAAAACAATGGTATTTAAAAGTAAAAAGGTGAGTAGTTATCTACTTGCTTATTTGTTATGCAAAAAATGAGGTGGTATAAATGAAAATAGGAAATAGTGAAGTTTATGGTATCATCTATAAAATAAAAAACACTATAAATAACAAGATATACATAGGGCAAACAATAAATGGATTTAATACTAGATATTCTTATGATGGAATCGGAATTGAAAGAGTATACAATTATCACAAATACAACAAGAAGAATAATAGAAGTTACAATAGTCATCTATTAAACTCTATAAATAAATATGGCTTTGAATCTTTTGAGGTTAATAAAGTTATAGATTATGCTTTTAGTGAAACTGAATTAAATATAAAAGAAAAAACTTGGATACGTTTCTACAACGCTTATAATAATGGATACAATAACACAGAAGGTGGAGACAACGGTAGATTGTCAGAAGAAACCAAAAGAAAAATCAGCCAAACTAGGATAGAAAAAGGTTTAGGCATAGGCGTAAACAATCCTATGTATGGCAAAAGTGGAAAGCTAAGTCCTAATTGGGGAAGGAAACATTCAGAAGAAACTAAAAGAAAAATAAGAGAAAAAGGTTTAAGAAGAGTCTATACTAAAGAATTTGGTGACAAAATAAGTAAAACAAGAATCGATAGATGTATAGGAAAAGGTGGAGACAATAATCATTCAAGAAAGGTAATTTGTATTACAACTGGAGAGGTTTTCGACTGTATATCTGATGCTAGTATTAAATATTTTGGAAAGCCTAAAAGTAGAATAGGTAATTGTTGTAAAGGTAAAAGTAAATATAGTGGAAAATTAGAAGATGGTACAAAATTAATATGGAAATATTATAATGAATACATAAAAGAATTAAAAGAAAGTGCTTAATACCATGGCACTATTTTTTTTATAATTAATAAGCTAATACCGAGGTAACTAAGTAGTTTAAAGGCTATTTAGTACCGTAGAGCATAGGGATTGATACTACTAATTGTAGAATATAATATCCCCAAGAGCGTTCGACACCTTACTGGGTAAAGCCAAAGGTGAAAATGTATGCCGACCTAAGTATGAATTAACATACTGTAATGCGAGGAAACTCCTAGAGCTAGAGGATAAAAAGCCTTTAGGTTAACAATGTGAATAACATGGCTACTACAGAGCAAGATATTTCTGCTATGGCGCTAAGATTAGCAGGTGCAGGTAGTCAAGTTGGTATGAGTGAAGATGAAATATTATCATTCTCATCTGCGTTATCAAGTGTTGGTATAGAAGCCGAAGCAGGTGGTTCTGCATTCTCAAAAGTTATGATAGACATGCAACTAGCTACTGAAACTGGTGGTGAAAAATTAGAAAACTTTGCTAAAGTAGCTGGTATGAGTTCTAGTGAATTTAGTAAAGCGTTTAAAGAAGATGCTCCTACTGCTATTATGGCATTTATAGAAGGATTAGGGAAAGCAAAAGAAAACGGACAGAGTGCTATCGGAATACTTGATGATATGGGTATTTCAGAAGTTAGACTAAGAGATACATTACTTAGAGCAAGTGGTGCATCTGATTTATTTAGTAAAGCATTAGGAATAGGAAGTAAAGCGTGGAGTGAAAACAATGCTTTAACTAAAGAAGCACAGGTAAGATATGAAACTACTGCATCTAAAATAGCTATGGCTAAAAATAGATTGATAGAGACTGGTCAGAAAATAGGTCAAATACTTCTACCTGTTATAGCAGATGTTATGGATAAAATAGCTAGTTTAGGTGAGAAATTTAGTGGATTAGATGAATCACAACAAAAGACTATAGTTAAAATGGCTTTACTTACTGCTTCAATTGCACCATTTTTAATAACATTAGGTTCGATAATGAATTTTGCAGGAAGTTGTACATTAGCATTTGGTGCTTTAAGTGGTGGAGCTTCTGTATTAGCTGGTACATTATCTACTTTTGCATTACCAGTTGCATTATTAGGTTTAGCAGGTGTTATAGGTGAATCAGAAACTGCTTTAGACTTTTTACAAGATAAATTCGGAGTTGTAGGAAGTATAATAGGTGGAGTATGTGAAGGTATAGCAGGTCAATTTCAATTAACATTTGGTAATTTGCTAATATTAATTGGTGGAGTAGCTAAAGGAATAAGTGCAGTTTTCAATGGTGAATTTTGGAAAGTAGACGACATAATGTCTGAAACTTGGGCTAGTGTAGAAAATAACACTGCTAAAGCATTATCTAATACACGTATGGAATCAAGTAGAGCATTAGATTTATTAGAGAATACAACAAAAGAAAAATTAACTAAAGTTAAAAGTGCATTTGATATGGCTCTTAAAGAATTACCTAATGTTACTGAAAAAAATTTAAGCCAAGTTTCGAAAAAATTTGCAGATAATTTTAGTAAATTAGACAATGAGTCATTAACAATATTAAGAGGTACATCTGATACAATGGCTATGTTATTCGAGGGTATACGTGAAAATATGTCTAAAGATGATGCATCTAAAAAGTTTAATGCCAATTTAGAAAGTATGAACAAAGGTGGAAAACTAGACGGTGTTAAAGAAGATATAGCTAAAGCTATGGACTTGATTAACAGAAATGTTTCAGATGGTTCTACACAAGTAAAACAAAGTGCTAGTGATATGTTTAATAGTATCAAAGACCAAAGTAAAGACGGTATGAGTGGAGCAGTAGATAATGTAGTAGGTCAACTTGGAAGTATGAACCAAGAAACTTTAACTCAATTAACTGGCATGGGTTCAACTTGGAAAAGTGTATTTAATGGAATAAAATTAGATGGTTCTATGAGTACTCAACAAATGAAAGATGCAGTTATGAATAATATGTCTACATTAGAAAAGAACGGTGTAGATGTTATAAGTATGCTTAGAAATGAAAGTGCTACACATTGGAAGGGCATGGAAACAGATGCTAATACTAGTACTACTAATATAACTCGATCATTTGATAAAATACCAAAAGAAGTTGTTACACAATTAAAAAGTAATGGTATAGAATCTGAATCTGAAATTCTAAAAGTATATAATCTATATGAGCAATTGCCAAAAGAAATTCAGACTTATATTAAAGCAGATAATTATCAAGCATTAACTGGAGCAACTAGTGTTAAAGATGTATTAGCCAATATACCAGTTGAAAAAAGAGTAGCTTTAATAACTGATGTTGCAACAAAAGGCAATATGCCACCAAAAGAATTAGAAGAATTACTTAAATCACTTCCTAAAGAGGAAAGAGTTAAAGTTGAAGCCGAAATAAATAACGGTGATAAAGTAAAAGACGTAAAGAAAGATGTTGAAGATGTACCAAAAGAAACTAAAGCTAAAGTCGATGTTGATACTGGTAATAGCAAAGAGAAAGTTGAGGAAGTAACTAAACAATTAATAGACTCTAACGGTAAAAATTCTAAATCTAAAGTTACTGTAGATACGGGTGATTCTAAGAAGAAGGTACAAGATGTAAATAAAGAAGTTAAGAATGCTAATGGTAAGACTTCTAAGTCTAAGATAATTTGCGAAACGGCAACTGCTAGTAAAAATGTAACAGGTCTGAAAAATAACATGAATGACTTTGATAGAAAACATGGCAATAAGACTAAGAAAACAATGTTTAATGCTATAACTGCTACTGCTAGTAAATCAGTCACAGGTCTAAAAAATAATATATCTAGTTTTGTAAGCAGATTTGCTAGAACATTTACTACGACTTTTAAAGTAATTACTAAGTATAGCACACAAGGTTCTCCAACTCCTGCATCTGCTGGTAAAAAAGTAACTGGTGAAGGTAATGTATCTAAATTAAATTCTGCTCCTATAACAAGAAAAGCACCTACTCCAGTAAATACTAATCCAGTTCAAACACCAATGACTACAGGAGCAACTACAACTCCTATGCCTACTGGTGATTCTAGTTTACAAACTCCAATGTCGACTGGAGCATCTACAAGTCAAGCAATGGACTCTAATTTAGCAATGTGGAGTTCTGACATAAATAATGCTTTTAAATATGACGTTAACTTATTAAGAGAGTTGGATATTGCAATACAAAAAGTAAATAATCAACTTTCTATAACTGATAAGAAAATGGATAATGCTATTGGTGATGAAAAAATTAAATATCTACAAGAACAAAACAAGTTATTTAATGAACAATTAGCATTACAGAAAAACTTAGAGAATAAACTAACAAGAATGTTATCTGTTTATAAAAGGTCTTTAAGTAATGAAGGATTCCAATTTAATCAAGATGGTAATTTAATTAACTATGAAGAAAAATTAATTGCTATGGAAAGAGAATCAGAACTATTAGAACAAATTGCAGAGAATAAACAAAAGGCTTCAAATGACTATAAAGGTGATAATGAAGGTCATAAAAATTGGTTATCTGCACAATATGATGATGCTAAAAACAAGTCTGATGAATACAATAAATCACTAGCTAGTACTAAAAAGTATTTAGAAGAATATATAAAAGTAGCTTTTACTGACTTACCAAAAGTACAAGATGAATTTCTTAATATAAATAAATCTATATTAGATAATAAAAAGGCAATGGAAGAGTCTACTAAAGCTATAGAAGATGCAAAAAGAGAAGCAATATTATTAAAGGATGAATTAAGAAAATTAAGTATTGATGCCATGTGGACTTCTATGGATAAGCAAGTTAAACAATACAATAATGAACTTAGTAAAACAGATTCTTTAATGGATAATGCATTTGGTTCTGATAAAGAGAGACTAATACAGAATAAGATAGACCTTTACAATAAACAAATAGCACAATTCCAAAAGATGCAAAATTACGCTAAGAATGAAATGAATAATACTAAAGGTTTATTACAAGGATTTGGTTTTAACTTTAGAGATAACGGAGACATTGTTAACTATGATTCACAGATAGTTAAACTTAAAGAACAAAATAAAGAGTATGAGAGAGCAGATAAGTTAGTTTCTGAATATCTTGACTTATTAATAAATAAGATTCCCGAGTATGAAGGTAATATAATAGAAGTTAATAATCAGATTAAGGCTTCTTATAAAGACCAACTTAATGTAATTAATTCAATAGAAGATAAAATTACATCTGTTTATAAAAAACAACTAGACGATAGAAAGAAACTAATTGATGAAGAATTAGATGCTAAATTAAAAGCATTTGATAAAGAAAAAGACGCTTATAACGATTCAAGAAAAGAAATGGATTATAAGAATGACTTAAAAGAGCAACAAGATGCAATAGCTAAATTACAAAGTAAGATAGATGTTGCTAGTAGAGATGATTCTTTAACTGGTCAGAAGAAGTTACAAGAATTACTTAATCAAATGAAAGAAGAACAAAATAAGCTCCAAGATATGGTTCAAAGTAATGTAGATGAATCAGTTAATAAAATGTATGACTCTGAAAAGGATAGATTATCAGATTCTACAGAGCAATCTATTAAAGACTTAGAAAAGAAATGGTCTGATTCTAACATTGCAGAAATGGTTAAAAATGCTTTAGGTGATAATACTTTTACTGACATAGATGGAAATGTTACTAGTTTAAAAGATACTATGATGAACTTCTTAAATGAGAGTGGAGAAGCGTTCGGAGTATTAGGTGGTATAATTCAAAATGACTTAAATTCTAATTTACAACAAGCTATAGATAGTTTTAGTAATTTAGATGAAATATACAATAAGTTAAATATAGATATGCCTAAGCTAGATTATAGTTCACAAAGATATAATCCTTCTGCATTAAGAACTGATACAACTAATAACAATAACAAGACAATAGAGGTAAACTTCAATCAACCATTGGTAACTGTTCAAGGTAATGTATCTGAAGATATAATGCCACAAGTTGAAAAAATGGTTAAGCAAGCTCAAGATGAAGTTGTAAAAAGTATAGTAAGTTCTATAAGATAATAAATGAAAGGTAAATACCAAAAATGAATGAATTTTTTCAAATGATATTAAGTGAGTATGGCTTTGTAGGAGCTGTATTCACTTGTTTACTATTCTATGTAATGACAGAAAATAGTAAAAGAGAATTAAGGTATCAAGATACTATATCTAAGAATCAAGATGTAATTTTAGAACAAGCTAAGAGTTTTGAGATTGTAAAAGTTATGAAGGATGATATAGATGATTTAAAAGATATTATATTAAGTAAGTAGTATAAAGGGCTATAGGTGTGCATTTATTTGTATATCTATAGCCCTTTTTCTTGTTTATAATACTTCAAAGTAAATGAGTTTAGTTTATATAATATTTTGATAAATAGCGAAGCTCTATATTCCATTCTAAGCTTCTTGTAAATAGTTTGGCTTGTATTTATACTGATAAAGCTTAAAATTGATTTAAATAAAACGCTCAAACCGTTGGTATGACTGGTTTATGTTCATTAGACATAAATGAAATTGTGCTGTACTAAATCTTCTATCTAATAATTTGAAGAACGAATTTTTCCGTTTAGTAAAATTCTATTTATCTTATCTATCTCATCCCTTTTTAGATACTAAGTATTCCCTTCTCGATTCGCCTTTTGCATCCTCATACGTTGATTCTACCCAATATTCAACGGGTGCAATTTTGTTCTCGTTGAATATATTCTGAATGTGTTCCTATTTTTCTTAACATATCCTAACGTTTCTACCAACGTGGTAATCTCATTACCACCTTTTAAATCTATATAATCTATGTTTTCTTTAAACCTTTTTAAATTATCTGATATTCTTTTTCTATACTTCTAATTTAATAATGGATTTTCTGCTTAAGTAACACTTGCCTTAGCATATCCAATCATTCTAACTATATCTAAATTGTGGTCGTCATCAAATGACGAGCTTTTTAAATCTATAAAATGTGATAATTAAAATTGTACTTTTACTAAGAAATATTGATATACTATAATGGTATATTATGTATATTAAAATAATATTATAGAGGTATTTATGGAACATAGTCTAAATCATAAATGATAGAAGGAGAGATACTATGGGTGGAAAAGACGGAAGTAGAGGATATTTATATCAAGCACTAGTAGCTGTACTAGATGCTATTGAAAATGATGATTGGGCAGAAGTGTATTTAGAATATGAAACAGATAATGATAAAGTTGATATAGCATTTAAGGATTCAAATGGAAAGTTAGAAGTTATACAGGTAAAGTCCTCTATAAATAATTTTAGTAAAGCCGATATAAATAAATGGTTAATAGAAATAATTCAAGATAAACCTGATGCAAATAAGTTTAGACTTGAATTAATAGGAATCGGAGAGAGTAAAACAACTGAATATATAAATTCGATAAAAAAGCTTTCTAAAGATAAATGTGATAAAACATCAGATAAAATTAAGACGACTATTCCTGAATTGATTATGTACAATATAGATAAAGTTGATATTAATATATCAAATAATGAGATAAAAAGTTTTGAAAATAATATAAGTGTTATTATACATGAGTTATTATATAAAAATGGATATATTTTCTCTCCAATAAAATTAAAAGATATAGTTGGTGCTATAACATATCAATTTAATAGATTATGTTGTACAGATGAGGAGTTTATAAGTAGAGATGAATTTATTGAAAATATATTGTCATGGGCTATCAATAATTATAAACTAGACAAAGGGAACAGTTCAAAACGATATTTTGAGGTACAGTATTACCATGATAACCAATTTTTTGATAAGCTAGATAGTGATATTAGGATTGATGTTAAAAAAGAAGATGAAAAAGTAGAAAAAATCAAATTAGAAATTAAAAATATATGTGACGTGATAAAAGGCATTGATATAAAATATGAACAAGAAATGAAATTAATATATCAACTAAATCCAATCAATATTTTTGTTGCAGGAATGAATGCTCGATTTGGAACTTACACCAAGGTAAGTATTAAGCACGATATGGTTAGTGATATAAAACAATATTTAAAAGCTATATCTTATCCAATAACAGATGAATTTTTTGACCTAAAAGACTTAGAAAAATCTAATGGTTTTTCTGACCTTAAACCCAAAGAATTAAAGGGACATTCACTGTTAAAGAAAAAATACGAGCTGATAGAGGAACTGCATTATTATATAAATTATATAAATAAGTATAACGATTTTAGGGCGTACTTAGTGTATTTAGCAAGTTATAAAATAGTCCCTCTATGTTTGAAAAATATTTCAGGCAAATATATGGAAAATATAATTGTTAATTTAAAAATACCTAAAAATTTAGATGTATTAACATCTACAAATATAGAAACACCTAATTTAAAAGTAATAAAAGATATAGAAAATTTCATAGAAAAAAATATGATAGGTAAAAAAGACAGTAATATAGATGAATTTTACGGAAAATATGTATATAAAAATAGTGCCCTACAATATTTTAAATCAGATGAAGAAAAATTTAGAGAATCTGTAGAGGATATGTTCGAGTATGAAGTTTTCAATAATGAAAAAGATTATATTATACTACAGTGTAATTTTAAAAAATTAAATCCACATGATGCAATGTATTTACCTATGCACTTAATGATAAAATCAGAGGATGAATTTGAAATAGAATATTCAATTAAATGTAAAAATATGAGCAAAATTCAAACTGGTAAAATAAAAGCATAGGGGATAATATATACTTTTTATTTAATATTCAAAATGGAGGATTTTATATGAATTTATTTATTATAGGGAATGGATTTGACTTAGCACATGGTTTACAAACTTCATATGGAAATTTTAGAGATTATCTAGAAGATGTAGATGGAAGATATTTAGAATCATTAGAAAGCATGTATGGATTTTGTATTGAAAGTAGAGTAGAATCAGTAAAAAACTATCTTTGGGAGTATTTTGAAACTAATCTTTCACATATAGATGAAACAAATATCATAGAACAAGGGGAACAGATAGAATTAGGCTTAGAAAGTGGAGATATAGGTGTTGAAGATACTCTTAATGCTCATTGGGACGAACAGTATAGATTTATTGAAGAGTTAAATAAATTTGTTATGGATTGGATTAAGCAAGTAAATATAGATACATCTACAATGACAGATGTTATAAATAGTGATATAGGTGATTTATTTATAACATTTAACTATACATTGCTTTTAGAAGAGGTATACAAAATTAATAAGAATAGTATTTTACATATACATGGTTCTATTGATGAAGATGATAGTTCACCAGTTATTGGTCATGGTAATAAAGGTAAAATTATGGAAATGAGGACAATTTCTAGAAAATTTGGAGAAAGGTTTCGTGAAAAACAATGCAGTATATATAATGCAGTAGCGAATTATTACCAAAGAACATTAAAAGATGTAGACTTTTTTATATTGGTAAATAAAGAGTTTTTTAGACGTCTAAAAGATGTTGATACAGTATCAATTATAGGTCATTCATTAGGGGATGTAGATATGCCATATTTTAGAGAGGTATATAATAATGTAAATAAAGATGCTATATGGAATATTTACTTACACAATAATAGTGAAGATAGTAGAACGAAATATAAAGAAAAGATTATTTCTATAGGAGTAAATGAGGATAATGTAAAAA
>CAMTIM010000049.1 GCA_947072565.1 uncultured Peptostreptococcaceae bacterium
ATATAAATATATAAAAAAATAATTCAACAAAGAAATAATTTTTTTTAAAAATAATTCGAAAAATAACTATTATAATTTAAAAAAATAAGAAAATTTATTAAGTGAGGTGGTTGACTTACTAAAAAGTTAGGAATATAATGTATTTTATCGAAAAAGACAAAAGAAAAAAATAATGAAGAGGTGAATACAATGGAAGAAATTGCAACTAATAATTTATTATTAATATTTTCGGCTATTGCTATAACGGGTATAGTTTTAGGTAAAGTAAGTGAAATTATAAAAGTACCAGACGTAATTTTATATTTAATAGCAGGAATCATAATTGGACCAGCAGTGCTTAATTTAATTAGTATAGAGTCTTTCCCTATAGAGAATAACTTAATACTTACATTTGGTTCAGCATTTATATTATATGAAGGCGGTAGGGAAATAAATCTAAAAGTTTTAAACAAAGTAAAGTTAAGTGTTGGTATGTTGTCAACAGTAGGGGTTTTGATATCAGCAGGAGTAGTTGGATTATTTGCTCAAAAAATATTTGGTTTACCAATAATAACAGCACTACTTTTAGGGTCAGTAATCGCATCTACAGATCCAGCAGCACTTATACCAGTATTTAAACAAGTAAAAATAAAAGATAAAATAAAGCAAACTGTGGTTAGTGAGTCTGCGTTTAATGATGCAGTTGGGGCAATATTAGTTTCTACATTACTGGGAGTTGTAACAAGTGGACAATTTTCAGTAGCTAAAAGTATGGAGGAATTAATAATATCAACAGTAGTTGGGATAACTGTTGGTATAGTTATGGGGTATGTATTCTCGCTTTTAATATGTGATAAAAAATGGGGGGTATTTCACTCATATGCACCAATAATGTCTATATTAAAAGTAGCTTTAGCTTATGAATTAGCTATACTTTTCCATGGTAGCGGATACATGGCAGTATTTATTGCAGGGCTTATTGCAGGAAATAAAAAATTGTTTGGACTTTGGGTTCCTGAATATGATTTTCATTCGGAACATTGCTTTAGAGAAAGCATTGGATCATTATGTCGTATGGGAATATTCGTTGTACTAGGAACACAGGTTGATTTAGCAGCACTTTCAAAATATTGGGCACCAGCTCTTTTAGTAGTTTTAATATTAATGTTTGTAGCTAGACCACTTGTAGTTTTAATATCTACATCATTTGACAAAGAAGCAAAGTGGACGTTTAAAGATAAGTTATTTATGATGTGGGTTAGAGAAACAGGTGTTATACCAGCTGCATTATCGGGTATAATAGTTTCTATGAAGTTACCAGGATACGAAATAATATCTTCAGTAGTATTTATGACTATACTTGTAACTCTTATAGTACAAGCTAGTACAACAAAGCTAGTTGCTAAAAAGCTAGGAGTATTAGAAAACAGTGAAGAAGAAAAAGCTAAGTTTGTAGCTTAGAAATATTGACTAAAAAGTATCATTTTGAAATTGAATTTAACCTAGGTATTGTTTATCTGAAAAGTTGAACAATACCTAGGTTTTTGTTTTATTTTAATACAAAAGTTTCACAACTAGCATTTTCAAGATTAATCTCAACATATGTTGAGGCACATCCCCCACTTATATTGTATTTGCAATTATTAGCGCAGCAAGAAATATTTTGGGAGCTAGTTAAAGATATCTCACCACTATAGTTAGATAAATTAAAAGATGAATTATCTTTAAATGTATCGCAATAAGTTTCAGGTGTTATAGAAGCTTCAAAGCCTTCTATTTTTATATGAGAAGCATAACATTGAAAAGCCTTGTTAAATGAGCAGTTATGGTTTAAACAGTTTAAATTAGTTTGCATAAATTACCTCCTAAAATTAATTATATTAATAGTATGGTAAAATTAAGAGAATTTAATCATTAATAAAAAAATTATGTTATGCAAAATAAAATATTTCATTTAAAAATTATGCTTTTTTATTATATCTAAAAAATCTCCAACACTATCTAATATATATTTTCCTTTATAATAATCAAGCTTTACATCTTCAAAATTATTAAATGTTTTTACTTTAAGAGGTCTTTCTTCAAAGGTACCTAGTATATTGAAATCTTTATCAAGTATTGCAACAGTAGGACCTTTGAAATCTTTAATATTTAATATTGGAGCTAAAAATTTTTTACCACGAGCCATAGTTATAACAGAGATGTTAAAGTTAGAATTTATATCACAGAATTTTTTTAAGACACTTATATTAACTTGAAAATCAGGACACCAAATTTCACCTGAAACTAAAAAATTAATTTCTTTGTCTATAGATAATATTTCCTTCATAAAGCCATCAGATAAGTTTATCCTAGAGTAATTTTTCGGAATTCTAGCTCTTTCAGATTTAGTACCATCTCCAACGCAACTCTCAAAACTACATCCAACATCAAATAATTCTTTTATATTCATATTTATCATTAATCAACCCTCCAATATAAAATTTACTACAAACATACTAACATTAATGGAAATGTTTATCTATGTTTAAATAAAAAATATATGAAATATAATTAAAAGGAATTTGTTTTTAAAATTTACAATAAACCTATATTATGATAATATATAAACATAAAATATATCGGCGATGGAGTTCGCCATCAAACGCGAAAGCTAATGACTCCTACTCTTAATGAGAGTAGGAGTCTATTTTTTTACTTTTTTAGTTTGAAATATTAGGAGGATAAGTATGGTAATAGCATTAATAAGTTTAATCATAATAGGTATTTTAGCAAATTACAGTGGGAAAATAGCAGAAAAATTAAAGTTACCATCTTTAATAGGTATGATGATATTTGGTATGTTGATAGGTCCAGCATTATTTAACTTAGTGCCAAAAGACGTCTTACAGATAGCTCCATTGATAAAAGACATAGCGCTTGTAATAATTTTATTTATAGGTGGACTTGGAATAAGTTTATCTCAAATAAAACAAATAGGTAGACCAGCAGTCTTATTAAGTATAGTACCAGCAACATTAGAAGGATTTACTATAGCATTTTTATGCATGATATTTTTAGATTTTACTTTTATACAAGGAGGGATTCTTGGTTTTATAATAGCCGCAGTAAGTCCAGCTATTTTAATACCTTCTATGGTATCATTAATAGATAAAAAATTAGGGCAAGATAAAGCGATACCTCAAATGTTGTTAGTTGGAGCAAGTTGTGATGATACTGTAGCAATAACTTTATTTACAACATTTTTAGGTATATATATGCAAAGTGAGCTAGGACAAAATTCTTCGATATTTACACAAGTATTATTAATACCTGTAACAATTATATTAAGTTTGTTGTCAGGATTTATAATATTTAAATTAAGCAAAAAATATATACAAAAAATAGATAATGATTATGGAAAAGTTATATTAGTTTTTATAATTTGCCTAGCAATGAGGTATATCGAAAAAAATTTACATGTACAAATATTCAATTCGTTGTTAGCAATAATGGTATATGGATTTTTCATTAGAAATAATATACAAGAAAGTTCTAAAATAATATTGGATAAAATGAATTTTATTTGGAAAAGTGGAAAATTATATCTATTTACATTTGTAGGAATGGCTATAAATCCATCACTAGTAGGTAAATATTTTTTAGTAGGTATAGGGATATTATCAATATCTTTGACAATACGTTCAATAGGGGTTTTAATTGCACTGAAAGGAACAAACCTTACTAAGTCGGAAAAAATGTTTTGTATAATAGCGTATCTACCAAAGGCAACAGTACAATCTGCAAAGGCATCTATACCTTTACAAATGGGAGTTACAGGCGGAGAAATAATGCAAGCAATAGCTATACTTAGTGTTTTAATTACAGCTCCAATAGGAGCTATAGGGATAAATATAACTGCAGATAAAATGCTTGAAAAAAGTAAGTAAAAAAAGTTTGAATTTATAAATATAATTAAGGAAAAATATGCAAACTATATATAATAAATATATAAATTAGAAAGGATAGGAATATATGGAATTACAAAAACATTGGATAAATTCAATAGATAAAAGAACCTCGAGGCGAACTTATATAGACCAAGACATAGATGATATGGATATATTAGCTATTTTAAAATTAATAGATAAAATAAATGAAGAGTCTTCTCTTAATATTCAATTCATAAAAGATGGAGAAGAAGGAATTAGTGGATTCAAGGCTTCATATGGAATGATAAGTGGAGTAAAATCTTTTATAGCTTTAGTAGGTAATAATAAAATTGGAAATTTCAAACAAAAACTAGGCTATTATGGAGAAATGATAGTATTAGAAGCTACATCTATGGGGCTTGGTACTTGTTGGGTAGGGGGAACTTATAATAATAAAAAATGCGCAAGTCATATTAAATTTAATGAGGACGATGAATTAGTTTGCATAATAGTAATAGGACACACTCCTAAAGAGTTATCGATAAAAGAGAAGGTTGTTAAAAAGCTAAATAAAAAAGATAAAAAACTTGAAGATATACTAATATCAAATAAAAATAATATTTGTTTGTGGATTGAAAGTGGTATAAAATGTGCACTAAAGTCTCCTTCAGCTTTAAATAAAAAAGAAATATCATATGAAATATATGAAAATAAAATAAAAGCATTTATATCTAGTAAAAATTATGGGTATGAAGAAATTGATTTGGGAATTTCAATGCTTCATTTTGAATTAGGAGCATATAGTGAAGGTTATAAGGGGAATTGGCATTATAAAAATGGAAAGCATCTATTCTATTAAATAAAATGAGAAAAAAATATATTATTTATAATATCATTATGGCATCACTTTCATTAGTAGTTGCTATAATTTTGGTTTTACAATTAACAATGAATTTGAGCTATAAAGTAAATAAGATTCTAACTATTATTGACTTTATAATATGGTTAATATTTGTATTTGACTATGCTAGCAGATATTGTAAGAGCACAAATAAGAAAAAATTTATTAAAAGAAACTATATAGATTTAATCTCAATTATACCTGTGTATTCTATATTTGGAGCATTTAACACATTAAAAATTGTAAGAATAAGTAGACTAGCTAGATTATCAGAAATAAGTAAGGTTGTAAGAATAGTTGCTATATTGAAAAAAAGTAGCGACAATTTTTCTGAATTTATTAAAACAAATAAGTTTAATTATACTATAGCCATAGGCATAATTTTAATACTTGTAGGTTCTTTAGCAATGTCTTATGTAGAACAGATAAGTATAGGAGATGCACTTTGGTGGAGTATTGTAACAATAACAACTGTAGGATATGGAGATATTTCTCCTACTTCGCCTTTTGGAAAAATTATTGCAGCAATATTAATGGTAATGGGAATTGGATTTATAGGTTCTTTAAGCTCAACATTGTCTACATATTTTATTAAAAAAGAGCATAAAAAATATCATGAGGAAGAATCAAAAAAAGAAATAAGATTTAGTGAAGATAATTATAAAAATAAAGTGATAATTGATATAGTAGTAAAGCTAGAAGAATTTGATGGACTATCTAAAGAAGAATTAAAAATAATGTGTGATGTTTTGAAATCTTTAAAATAAAATAATTATATAATTAATAAAAATATAACTTTAATTTAATGCATATAAAATATCTATACAAACAACTTGTGTTATAGATACAATCATTAACAAATAAAGGGAAAGCATGATAAAATTTTAGATAGAATAAAATGTAAAAAGGGGGAAATAATATGACAACTTTACCAGAAAAATTTGAAAGTTTTAATGAAGCAAGAAGAGCCGGGTTTATAAAAGCTAAAGAAATTAAAGAGAGCGGAAAGAAAATGGTTGGAGTGTTTTGTACATATACTCCAGTAGAAATACCTATGGCAGCAGGAGCTGTTACAGTTGGAGTTTGTGGTGTTAGTGAAGAAGCAATACCAGATGCAGAAAAAGTACTTCCAAGAAACCTTTGTCCTCTTATAAAATCAAGCTATGGGCATGCAATAACTGATACTTGTCCATATTTTTATTTTTCAGATATGCTAATAGGAGAGACTACTTGTGATGGTAAGAAAAAAATGTATGAGGAGTTAGCTAAAATCAAGCCTACTCATGTAATGCATTTACCTAATATGCAAAGAGGAGAATATACATACAAGCTTTGGAAGGAAGAAATAAAAGTATTAAAAGAAGAAACAGAAAAAGCATTAGGTGTTACTATTAGTGACCAAGATATAAGAGATGCAATTAAAGATAAAAACGAAGAAAGAAGATTATTAAAAGAGTATTATGAACTTGCTAAATTAAATCCATCGCCATTAAGTGGTATGGAACTTCATCAAGTATTGTATCAGTCAGGATTCAAATTTGATAGAGCTGCTCTTAAAGCTGAGCTAAGAAATATTATAGACTCTGTAAAACAAAAATATCAAGAAGGCAATTGTCAAAAAAATGTTGATAAAGCAAGAATACTTATAACAGGATCTCCAATAGGAGGAATAAGTGAAAAAATAATAACAACAATAGAAGACAGTGGAGCATCTATTGTGGCATATGAACTTTGTGGAGCTATAAGAAATAATGATTCATTAGTTGATGAAGAAAATGAAGATGTATATGATGCATTAACTGAAAAATACTTAAGCATAGGTTGTTCTTGTATGATGCACAATGACAATAGAATGGAGATGCTAGATAGATTAGCAGATGAATATAAAGTAGATGGAGTTATAGATGTTGCACTTCAGGCTTGTCATACATTCAATGTTGAAAGTTTTAGAGTAAAACAACTTATGAATAGTAAAAACATAGCGTATATGGCAATAGAAACTGATTATTCTAAATCAGATACAGAACAATTAAGAACTAGATTTGAAGCATTTATAGAAATGATTGAAGATGGTGTATGTGTAAAATAGGAGGCAATATGTATAGTATAGGCATTGATTCAGGCTCTGTAGCAACTAAGGGAGTATTATTTGATGGAGAAAAAATTCTTAAAAAAATAGTTATTCCAACAGGTTGGAGTCCAAAATCTACATCAAAGCAAGTTTATGAAATTTTAAGTGAAGGTATAGCAGAAAATAAAATAAAAAAAATTGTAGGAACTGGATATGGTAGGGTGAGTATGGATTTTGTTAATAAGAAAGTTACAGAAATAACATGCCACACTAAGGGAATACATTTTTT
The DNA here is from genome assembly GCA_947072565.1 of uncultured Peptostreptococcaceae bacterium. Classification (GTDB taxonomy): domain Bacteria; phylum Bacillota; class Clostridia; order Peptostreptococcales; family Peptostreptococcaceae; genus Romboutsia_D. Next base: position 7,152 of record CAMTIM010000049.1, read on the forward strand.
AAATAAAAACATTAGAACGATATTAGATGTAGGAGGACAAGATAGCAAAGTTATAAATTTAGATGAAGATGGAAATATATCTAATTTTATAATGAATGATAAATGTGCAGCTGGAACAGGTCGATTTTTAGAGATAACTTCAAATCTGTTAGGAAGTGATATAGAAGATATTGACACATTAGCAAAGGATGCTAATCCTGTTGATATATCCTCTATGTGTACAGTTTTTGCTGAGAGTGAAATAGTTAGTTTGCTTGCAAGAAATGTAAGTAAAGAAAGTGTAGCAGCAGGAATTTTAAAATCTATTGCAAATAAATCAACAGCTATGTTAAATCGTGGCGAAGTTATAAATGAAGTTGCATTTACTGGAGGACTTGCAAAAAGTAAAGTTCTCGTTAGTATGGTAGAGGATTCATTGGGCAAAGATATGTTTATTGCAGAGGATACTCAAATAATAGGAGCACTTGGTGCAGCGGTAATAGGATTTAGATAAAATAGTATACCCCCTATCGTATTTTACGATAGGGGGTATTATTTAAATAAATTAATGTATTAAGGGGTATAATACAAAAACTTTTGATACCAAATTGTTTTGACTTTACGAGCTTAGCTTACTCTTATAGAAATTTATAGTAGCATCTTTTAAAGAGATTTTATTAGGATTAAATCCTATGTCTTTTAAATAATTATAAAAATCTAAATCATATGAACAACTAGCACTTTCATATGTACTTCCAAAATATAAGTATTCTAGATACTTTGAATATCCAGAAATTAAATTTTCTAAACACCAATCATTAAAATTGTAAGAACCTTTATTAAAATTATTGTACGCAGATTGAAAATTTTTATCTTGATTTAATGTAGAATAAAATTTTAAATATTCTTTGCTACTAGCAAATGTATTAAATAAAGGACGAGCATATTTATAAAAATGAATACTTACAATATCTGCTGGAGTTGCATTTAATCCTATTGTAGAAATCATTACATTATCATGTTCAAATGCTTGTGATGCAAGAGGGTTTAAATTGTAGTACATAATAGACTTATAATGCTTTGGTAATTTAATACCGGATGAAGTTTCTATAAACTTTATTACATCAACTTCATTATCATATAACTTTTGATTTAAATTATTGGCTTTTTTATCGGATTTATATTTCTGTTTTTTGTAGTAAGATTTAAAATGTTCATCATAAAAATAAATAAAAAACTTTTCTATATCGTTTTTTAAATCATTAGATAAATTTAAATATTTATCACAATTTAAAGTATTTACTATTTCATCAACAGAAGCATCATCATTTAAGTTTACAACTGCATTTATATATTCCCAAGAATCTTTAGATTTAAATATATTTTCAAGAGAACTTTTCATATTTGCATCCATATCAGAATATGTATTTTTTAACCAAATATAATGTTTGTAAGCTTGATTTGATTTATCTTTATATAAGGTTTTATTAAAGCTTTTAGTTTCATTTATGTTTGCATCATATACTTCTGAAGCTGTTTGAATTAATGAAATTTTCAAAGTAAGTTCTTTTATGAGTATATCAGATTTATAAGTTTGAGCGTTGGCGCTAGTATCTTTGCCTATTGCAAAAATAATCATTAGAAATACAAACATAATAAGCAAAAACTTTTTAGAATTCAAATTACCACTCTCCTTATATAAGACTATATATATAGATTGAATATTTTTATTAAAATACCTTTTAAAATCATTCAACAAGAAATGCTTATAAAAAATGCAGAAATAGCACAATATATGTATATATAAGTAAAAGTATAAAGTTGAATCTGTATATTTAGCAGAAATAGATGGTGCAAAAGGTGTATAATTTGAAGAAGTAAGTATATAATTATATTATTAATAAAAAAAAATATTTAAATTCTAAGGGCGTGATGGAAATTAATACAAAAGAAGAATTTGATACACTCAATAAGTTTTTAAATAAAAAAAAGTTAACATATAATGAATTCAATAGTCTTATAGGAAATTATTTTGTAAAAGATTATGAAGAATTGGAAGAGAACTATTATTTGATAGAGGTTTTATCAAATTCTATACCAGGTAAAAAATATTACACTGATTATATTGAAATTATTAATTAAAATAAAAATTAAAGTAAGTTAAGAAAAATCCGTAAACAAATATATACGGATTTTTTGTAGTTTAAGTAATAAATAATAATAAAACTGGTTTTTTCAGCTTATAAAAAAATATTTTTAAGAGATAAAAGTAAAAATATGGATATATATATAT
>CAMTIM010000050.1 GCA_947072565.1 uncultured Peptostreptococcaceae bacterium
ATATTTATACTCATACATATTAATAATAACGCCCCCTATAAATTAAAGTAGTTATTATTTTATATTTTAAGTTAGCTTGTCTTTATACATACTATTTAAAAACTTCTTACTTTTTTATACCCTTAATATAATTATTATTAACACTAATTTTATAAATATCATAATATAACCTAGCGTTAAGAAATTAATATATCAGGGGGGTAATTAAGTGTCAAATCCTACCACAAAATCAATTTTAGATGTTAAGTTAGGTAATGTAATAAGTCAATACTCAAAAGATAAAATCGTTCTTTTCGGCATATATACCTCTGCTAATGATAGCTATCCAAAAGAAATAGAGCTTCTATTAAGCCCAGAAGATGAAAAAATAGAACCTATAGCAACAACTCTCCCATATGTAGGATCTAATATGCAGCTTTTTATAGCTGATTTTACTGGAGATAATAAATCTGAAATAATGGTTCGAGGTATACTTGATGGTGTTAGTGATTATGAAATCGGTGTAATTTATAAACATATAGATAATAAATTGGTAGAAATATTTGACCAAGGTAAGTTCTGTGAACGTAATATTTGTGTTGCTAGTTACTTTGATAATTATAAAGTCTATATAAATTATGATACAAAAAAATATTCAATAGATTTATCATCAAAACCAAAAGAATATCTAAATCAAATATATTCTCCATCAGGTATTGTTAATACAAGCGATAATCCAACTATAGACCACCCAAATTCAGTTTATCCAATAAAACAAGTTGCTAATAGTTATTATAACCTTATGATACAACAAAAGGTTTTAGGCATGTCAGATTCTGATCTTTTAGGTGTAATTCAGACGCTAGTAAAATTAACTGGTCCTAAATGTGAAAATATTTACAAAGGCTTATTATTATTTCCACATCCATCTAATCACAGTAATAGAAGACAATATAAAGATAATTTCATAAAAAAATAATTCAAATTAAAAATATACTTATTTTATCTTAAATAAAAAAGGAGTCTTATTTGTACTGAGACCCAAAAGTTGGACTTCATACTGGAATGAATTTTCATTCCAGTATTTTTAATTTTATGCAATTTTAGATTCATATTCAATTCTATAATTAACTGGGCTACGCCAATTTAATTTTTCTTTGATCCTTTTATTATTATAGTAATAAATATATTCTTCTATAGCAATTTCTAGTTCATTGAAACTTTTATATACCTTACCATAATACATTTCTTGTTTCAATATTCCGAAGAAATTTTCCATAGGAGAATTATCAAGGCATGTGCCTTTTCGAGACATACTTTGAAATATTTTATTATTTTTAAGAGTTTTTGAATACTTGTTCATTTGATATGCCCATCCTTGGTCTGAATGAAAAGTTCTTCTGTAAGTGCAATCATTTGTAATATTAATAGCTTTATTTAAAGCATCATTTATCGACTTGAAGTTAGGTTTATTTGAGATACTGAAAGATAAAATTTCTCCATTAAACATATCTAAAAATGGATCAAGGTATGCTTTTTTAATAGTTAATTTTCCATTATCATTAGTACTATATATTTTAAACTCAGTTGTGTCAGTTGTTATTTTCTGATGTGGAACTGGTGTTGTAAACCTTCTATTAACTTTATTATTAGCTATTTTCCCAATAGTACCTTTATATGAATTATATTTACGTGATTTATGAGAAAATGCTATGCACTTAAGACCTAGCTTCTTCATAATACGTCTAACTTTCTTTTGATTAATAACTATACCGCTGTCTCTTAATGTAGCTGTAATTCGGCGATAGCCATATCTACCATTATGTTGCTCAAAAATATATTTGATTTTTTCTTCAATATCTTTATTTAGATTTTCACTATCAAATCTTTTTTGCCAATACATATATGTTGATTTAGGAAACTTAGTAGCTTCAAGAATAGTAGATAGTTTAAACGCCTCACGAAGGTCATAAATTACTTTTGCTTCGTATTGGTTTTTAGCCTTTCTGGAATGTTCATCCCTGAAGCACGTAGCTTTTTTAAAAAAGCAAGCTCCGCTTTTAAAAGTTCATTTTCACGTTCTAACTCTTGTTCTCTAGTTAAAAATTTTTCTTTATATTTATTATTATTCATTGGTGGTCTTCCTTTCATTTTAGACAATGCGTGAATACCACCATTTTCAAACTTACGTTTCCATGTTGATACAAGTGTACTATTTTTAATTCTGAAATGGTTAGCTACTTCTTGTGCACTGGCTTTAGTTCTTGTCATATAGTCTATAACATCTAACTTAAATTGTACAGTATATGAAGTGTGTTTATTTTTTCTTTTTAATCCATCTTTACCTAATACATTATATGTTCTAACCCATCTTTGAACTTGCGCCATATTAGGAATTCCGTACTTTTTAGCTACAAAATTATAGCCACCATCTCCATTTAAATATGACTTAACAACTTTTAGCTTAAAACCAAAATCATATTTTGCCATGTGAAAACACCCCAATCATTGGATTTTTGGTCCAACAATTGGGGCGCAGTACAATTTAGACTCCTTAATCTTTTACATATTCTAATATATCTCCTGGTTGACAATCTAATATCTCACATAAATTTTCAAGTGTTGAAAATCGAACTGCTTTTGCTTTGTTATTTTTTAAAATTGATAAATTAGCCATAGTTATCCCCATTTTTTGAGAAAGCTCAGTTGAACTAATTTTTCTCTTGGCCATCATTACATCTACATTTACTATAATTGGCATGATAAATTTCCTTTCTATATTGTCTTATCATTCTCATCTTTTATTTCAATGGCAGTTTCTAATAAATTTGCCAGTATTAAGCATAAGAACCCTATAAAAATAGCTATAAAACTTACTAAAAAAATTGGTGCTACATAACTAACTGGTAAATAGAAAAACTCACTATAAAACTTTGTAAAGTTTTTCACGTATAATACACATCCTATAAACAATATTACTTCAGTAAATGTACATATAGCAATACATTTTAAAGATTTAATATTTTCTATTGAAAATGGATTATTGTTTTTAACAAACTTTGAAAGATTTTTCAATTTAAATAAAGCTATAACATAAGGAATTGCACATATATATATGCAAGCATAAGTAATTGTTACTACATTATTTTCAGTTGATAATATTTGGAATCTACTTTTAAAAAATGCAGTTATAACCGGTGGTGTAACTAAAAGTGCTAACAATGTAAGTACTATACCTACTACTACAATAGAATGTAGAATTTTAGAAATCTTATTTTTTTTCATTTTTTCACCTCGTATTTTTTTCTTATTATCATTATAGCATAAATATTTATTGTTTAGCAATAAATATTTATTTTTATTTTTACAAAAAATCATTTTATTAATTACCTGCATCAAAAAATTCCCCTTAGTTTTAAGGGGAATCTTAATTTTATTCTTTTATTAACTTTAATACTACTTGTTGTAGAGGAACTATTGCACTAGTATTCCATTCTTTTATAAGGTATTTATTCCCATCTACAATTATAGTATCTGAATCTAATAGCTCACATGAATGATTTTCATTTTTTAAATATTCATATGTCGCATTGCTTAAATCCCTCTTGTTAAAATAGCGTTCATCTAGCTCTAAAACTATCTTCTTCTTTGCCACAATTATCCCCTCTTTTCTATATTTGGTAATATATCAAGCTTTTATATCTAAAAACATTCTAAAGCGTTGTTTAGCTAAAGCAAAATCCTTGTTTCTAATTAATATTTATAATTAAATAGTACTTTCTGATTTTTCAGTTTTAGTCTTTTTAAATAAATACAAGCTTATTATTAAGAGTATCATACTAATAACAAGAAGACCTATAAATGTTAAAACATTTAAGTTAGGATCAAAGATAGTTAGGTTTTCTACTGACTTTATTAATGTATTTTTAGGATAGTGCATTGCAAGAACTACTAATCCATTATTTATAAAATGCATAAGCATTGATACAAAAATAGATTCTGATTTATAAACTGCAAATGCAAAACTTATTCCAAGTATTGCTGTTGGCACTATTCTTATAAAGTCTATATGCATAAATCCAAATAATATCGCACTTCCTATGATAGCCATCTTTATACCTTTTTTACTTTTAAAAGATGTGAAAATAAATCCTCTAAATAGCATTTCTTCACATATAGCAGGCATAAGTGCTATTACAAGTAAGTTTATTCCAAGCTTTTCTTGATATAGGGCATGATTTAAATTTTCTATTATCTCCATATTTTGTGGGAATATATGTAGCAATATCTGAGAACTTAAATTAACTAAAATATATGCACTCCCCCAAAGTAATATTGATCCTATTATATGTTTTATTTTAGGAATTTTTATACTAAATACTTTCTTAAAATCTAGTTTTGTATAATATGCAAAAATTAGAGGCAATCCTACTATCATAATTTGAGTAATTGCTAACCCACCTAATCCTAGCTTCATTTGAACTATAGAACCAACGTATATAAGAAGTACTAAACTTATTGCATATAAAATTACACCATCACTTACACTTGGCATATTTCCCTTTTTAATGTTTGATCTTTTTTCTAAGAATGAAAAACTTGCTTTATTTCCAAATAATATCTCCTCTGAATCAAACATCTTAGATAAAAGCATTACTGATAAAATAACAAAAGCAATATTTGAAACTAAAACTAGTGCTACTAATCCTAAATCACTCTTAAAAGATAATACACTCTTTATAAGTAGCGATATATTTACTACTGGTATTGTTGCTGTAAATTTATCTAATTCTACATTTGGTAACATTGATACATAAGATGGTATCATAACTAATAACATTATTGGTGTCATATAATTTTGTGCATCTTTAAAACTTTTTGCTAATGAGCATACGCACATACTTATTGCTGATACAACCATTGCAAATATACAAACACATATTATAGTTATTATAATTGGGAAAACCAGCTTATTTAAGTCTAAACTTCCAACTCCTATCTCCGAAGCTGCTAGGCCACTAGTTGCAACTAAATAAACCAACGTAAGAGCTATTGATAATAAGTTGAAAATTGCAGTTACAATAGCACTAAATGATACTGCCATATATTTACCCATAATAAGTTCTAAATTTGATATAGGAAGTGTTAAAAGAGTTTCTAGTGTTCCTCTTTCTTTTTCCCCTGCCATAACATCTATTGCAGGATATATAGCTCCTAACAATATCCCCATTATTAATATAAACGGAAGTATTTGACCTAACATATAACCTGCTAATTCTTCATTTTCAGCAATATCTATATTCTTATAAACTATAGGCTCTAGAGTTTGCTCTACATCTAATCCTTTTTCTTTTAGATTTTCATTTATTTTTTCTTGTTTATAATCATCAAAGATTTTCTCAATTCGCTCCATTGCTGTATTTGAATCTGATACTGATGAATTTATGTATATATTGTATTTTTTGTTATCGTCTTTTACTTCTATATAAGCAACTATACTTTCATCATTTATTGCTTTTTTATAATCTTTAACTTTTACTATTTTTAGTTTTCCGCTTTTTTCTTTTTCATTTTGTTTATCATTATCATTAATCATAGATATTAACTGTGAGTCTACATTTCCTTTTATTGCTATTGGTAATTCTTTCTCATTCATGCTATTTGTAGACATAGTCATAACTTGAGTAAGTAAAATCATCATAATTGGATATAAAATAACTGGAAGAATTATCATCATAAAAAGTGTTTTTTTATCTCTTAATATATCTAGCATTTCTTTTTTGAAAATATATTTAACTATCTTACTTCTCATAAAGCTCTCCTCCTTTACTTGCAAGGCTTATAAAAGCATCTCTTAAATTTGTTGTTTGAGTGTCCTCTTTCAATTTTTGTGAAGTTCCATTTGCTATTATTTTACCTTCATGTATCATTAGTATTTTGTCACATAATGTTTCTGCTTCTTCCATATAATGAGTTGAGTAAATAACAGTTTTTCCTTTTTTCTTTTCATTTTTCATAAACTCTATTATTGATTGACTACTAATTACGTCTAACCCTAGAGTTGGTTCATCAAATATATATACTTTTGGTGAATGTATAAGGCATCTAGCTATTGATGTGCGTTGTGTTTGTCCTGTTGATAAATTTTCAATTCGATTATCGATAAAGTTTTTCATATCCATTACTTCACTTACTTCTTCTATGCTTTGTTTTAACTTTTCACTTGGCATTTCATATAAATTTCCAAATGTAGTTAAAAGCTCTCTTGGTGAAATTCTACCATATAATTTAGTGTTTCCTGATAGGTATCCTATCTCACATTTTGCAGCATTTTTATCAATAGAATAATCATGATTTGCAACTTTAATATTACCGCTACTTGGAGTAAGTATTCCTGCTAACATTCTAAGTAATGTTGTTTTTCCTGCTCCATTTGGACCTAGTATTCCTAATATTTCGCCTTGCTTAACAGAAAATGAAATATTATCTACTGCTAAAAAATCTTCTTTTTTAGTCTTTAACTTTTTTATTTTCTTGTTGCTTTCGTCTTTTACTACCCTCGTAAAGGATTTACATAAATTATTTACCTCTATCATCTTAATCCCCCTTTTATATTTTGTTTTAAACTTTAGGATTGGCAAAAGTTGTATATATTTTATCATACTTTTTTATAGATTGTTTAAAAATGGATTGAATGGTTGTTTAAATGGGCTAAAATGTGATTTTCATATGATTTTGATTAATTTTCAACTTCACGATAACGCTACATCTTAATATTTTATGTCCCGTTACCGTGAAAAAGGATGTGTTATTTTGATGTTTTATAAAATTTGTATAAATCTAAAATATTTTCACTACATATATATGGAAGAGCCTCATTTATTTTTTCAACACTCCACTCCCACCATTTTATCTCTAAAAGCATTTTTATTTCTTCATCCTTAAATCTTTTTTTAATAGTTTTTGCAGGATTTCCAACAACAACACTATAAGGTTCTACATCTTTTGCAACTACAGCTCTAGTACCAATTACTGCTCCGTCACCAATTTTAACTCCAGGCATTATAATAGCTTCAGTACCAATCCATACATCATTTCCTATAATAGTATCGCCCTTTGTTTCAAATCCGTTCTTAGCATTTGAAAATACACTTGGATCAAATGAATATGCAGAAATCCAACGATGATTGTGCCCTTGATTTCCTGCAAGAATAAAACTTGCACCTGAGCCTATAGAACAAAATTTACCGATTTCTAGTTTATCAAATATAAAATCTTCTCCAAATATTTCTTTGTAATTTTTAGTACTACCATCCCCTAGAAGATATCTTACACAAACATCTTCAAATTTTTCTTTATGGTAATACCCTGAATAATATGTAAATTCACCAACTTTAATATTTGGATTGTTTATCTCATCTTTTAGTATCTTACTATTTAGCCATGTATCAAAATTATTTTCCATAATATTACTCCTACTCACTTCCTAAGCTTATAATAAATTAATCTATAAATGCACTTGAATACTCTACTACACCGCTAACATCTTTTAGCTTACCTTCTTTTAACTCAATAGCCATAAATGCTTCATCTGGCACTTCAAAAGGCGCCTTTATTCCAAATTTACTAGCTACTTTAAACCCAAACTTAGGATAGTAGTTTTCATGACCTAAAACTACAACACTTTCAAATCCCATTTCTTTAGCTTTATTTAGTGCTGTTTCTATAAGCGCTTTACCTATTTTAAGACCTTGAAACTTTGGTAAAACAGATACTGGAGCTAATGCCAAAGAATCAAATGAATCACTATTATTTTTTATTTTTATTTTTGTTAACAATATGTGTCCAACTATTTCATTGTCAACTTCAGCTATCAAAGATAATTCTTCTATAAATTCATTACTTTTTCTTAATCTAGATACAAGTTTATGTTCACTATGGTCACTAAACTCTGCGTTTTTAAAAGCTTCTTCTACGATTTTTTCTACTATATCAAAATCTTTTTCTTCTTCTTTTCTTATACTTATTTTCATGTTATTTTTCTCCTCATTTAATTTAATTACCATTAACTTCTCGCCCTTTGAATCAACTTCTCCGTTAAACTCAAATCCTAATTTTTCATATATTTTAATTGCTACTTTATTACAATCATAAACACTCAGAAAAATTTCATTAGTATTGTATTCTTTTGATATATGTTTTATTAAAAATTTTAAAATTTTATAGCTATATCCTCTTCCTTGATATTTACACCCAATCATAAATCTATCAAGCCATACTCTACCACAAGTTCCTTCTGATTCAAAGAAACCATACATAGCAAACCCTATTAATGTATCTTCATCATAAACACCAACAGGTCTCCATAAAGATAATTCTTTTGCTTCATCTAAACAATCTTTTGTACTTTCAATAAAAGTTTCTTGTTCTTTAGCTACTTTTAAAGAGATTATTTCATTATAATTATCAACATTAACTTTTTTTAACACTATATTCATCATTATCTAATCTTTATCCTCTCTTAAAAAGAATTCTTTATAATTTCTTATAATTTACAAGTATTTATTTTTATGTATTTTTCATTTATACACGCTAAGAATATAATATATATTTTAAAATATTATTGCAATGCCTTTAGCTAAGTAGAACTATTATTGCTCTATCAATAAATTCAATTTGCACTTAATAAATTCTAAATTAAGCTTAAAGGGTCTTTAATTTAGTAAGTATAAATTACTTAAATAAATCTAATAATAGTTTATAAATTAAGTTGACATATAATACTATACGCTGTATAGTATTATACATAATCATATTATACGACATATAATATTGAATTAAATATAAAAACAAGCGATAGGAGGTAGAAAATGTCTTTCCAACTAGGATCATCACTGCTTGATGCCTGTGTTTTAGCAATACTTACAAAAGAAGATACTTATGGATACGTATTAACTCAAAATGTTAGGGAAATAATGAATATATCAGAATCGACATTATATCCAGTACTTAGAAGATTACAAAAATATGAGTATGTTATAACATATGACCAACCTTTTCAAGGTCGAAATAGAAGATATTATCAAATTACAGATTTAGGAATAAAAAAATATAAAGAATATGTTTTAGAATGGAGCGACTACAAAATTAATGTAGATAAAATTTTATTGGGAGGAATAATAAATGAATAAAACTGAGTTTATTAAAGAGTTAAAAATAAAATTAAGAAATTTACCAAGTCAAGAATTAAATGATGCGCTAAGCTATTATAACGAATATTTCGAAGACGCACAAATAGATGATACTGTTGATGTGGAAAAAGAACTGGGGTCACCTTCAATAGTCGCTTCTCAAATTTTATCAGACTATGCAGTCAAAGATATACAAGTAAAGGATAAGCCTAGTAAAAATAAAGTTTCATCAATTTGGTTTATAATACTAGCTATATTTGCATCACCAATAGCTCTTCCACTATCATTTGCTATGGTTATACTTATAGGTTCTTTAGTATTTACAATCGGTGCTTTAGTATTTTCTCTTGGTTTATCTTCAGTTGGCGTATTAGTTTCAGGGATTTTGTTATTTGGCACAGGGATTTTATCTGTAATGAGTGATTTTTCAAGTGCTATTTTGTTTATAGGTACAGGTTTATTAATATGCGGAATAGCATTATTAGCATTTGCAGGAACTGTTAAACTTGGAAACATGGTATTAAAATCAATACTTAGCTGGAGCAACAATTTATTAAAAAAAGTAAACAAAAATAAAAAATAAGGAGAAAGTATAAATGAAATCTTTAAAATTAATAGTAAAAATAGGTTTAGGTATAGTTGTATGTGGAATAATATTTTCTGCTGTTGGATTTTTTATGGGCGGAAAGTTTAGCAATATAAATAACAATTTAGTGTCTCTTGGTTCTAAAAATGTCAAAAAAATATCGCAAACAAAACAATTAGACAATTTCGATAAAGTAGATATAGACGTTGATTTAGATTATGTCGAAATAATAAAATCTAATGAAAATAAATTAGAATTAAATTATGATGAAAAATCAAATAAAGTAGAATCCGAAATAAAAGACAATAATTTAAAAATAACTCAAGCTAAAAATAAACACGTAGGGATTCACATTAATGTAATTGGAGCTGATGATAAAAATTTAAATTACCTAAAATTATATGTAAGTGACACTACTAAGCTTAAAGATTTAAAAATAAATGCACATTCTTTAGATGTTAAAATAAATTCTATTAATAGTGAAAATACAAATATAAAATCTGCATCTGGCGATATTGATATTGATAATTTAGCTTCTAATAATTGTACTCTTGAAAGTGACCATGGAGATGTAAATATATCAAACTCTAATTTAAATAATTTTGTGTCTGATTTAAAACATGGTGATTTTAAAATTTTAAATAGTAACTCTAAAAAAGCAGAAATAAAAAACAGTCACGGTAATGTAGATTCAACAGACTTTTTAAGCAATGAACTTAATGTAGAAGGTACTAATGGAGATATAAACATAAACGGTTCTCTTTTAGGACTTACTACATTAAAAACACAAAATGGATCTATTTATACAACTTCTAATGAAAATGAAAATTTATATAATTACAATGTTAATACTACATCTGGAGATATTAATATTGGAGGTAATAAGGTTGAGAACTCTTTTGTAAAAGAAAATAATGCAAAAAATACTTTAAATATAACTTCTAGTAATGGAGATATTAATGTCAAATTTGCAAAATAAATTTTAAAACTTTCTATTTACATTATATATTTATATGTGTATAATAACCTTTAACAATACAAATTTCACAAATATTCTTAATAAGGAGATTTTTAATATGATAACTAACATGAACTTAACTAATACTTTAAAATTAAATATATATTATTATTTTAGCTATTTTAGTTAGGTTTGTGTTTATGATAAAAATTTTAATCATAGATACAAACCCTAGACGTTTGTATCTGTGATGGCTAAGATTAATTTGTTATGTAAGCCACATAGATAAATACTATGTGGCTTTTTTATATCCTCGGATTGTAATAGTCACATAGTGTATGCTATGTGGCTTTTTTGTATAAAAAAAAAGAAAGAGGTATAATTATGAAAAAAAATCTAGACATTATTATTATTGGTTTTGCATTATTTTCGGTCTTCTTCGGTGCAGGAAATTTAATATTCCCTCCATTCATAGGGGTAACATCTGGTAGTGGTTGGTTAGTAAGCTTTTTAGGATTCGCTATTGCAGATATCGGTATGATTCTTTTATCTATTAACGCTGTTGCAAAGGCTGGTTCTTACCAAGGAGTGGTAGGAAGAGCTGGTAGAAAATTTGGACTTACTTTAGAAGTTATTATGATGCTTTGTTTGGGCCCAATTCTTGTTATTCCAAGAACTAGTGCAACAACTTTTGAAATGAGTATTAATCCATTATTTCCTTCAGTAAACCCTGTTATATTCTCTATTTTATTCTTTGGTTTAACTCTTATTTTAACTATAAAGCCAACTAAAGTTATGGATATTATAGGTAAATTTTTAACTCCAGTACTTTTAATTGCATTGTTTGTATTAATAGGCAAAGGAATACTTTCTCCAATAGGAAATTTAGTTCCAGCTACTGATTCTCAAAGCTTATTCTCAACTGGACTTACTCAAGGGTACCAAACTATGGATGCTCTTGGAATAGGTGGAGTTACTGCACTTATTATGACTTCATTCTTAGCTAAAGGCTACAAAGATAAAAAAGAAGTTGCAAGCCTTACTGTAAAAGCATCTTTAGTTGCAGGTATCGGTCTTATATTAGTGTACGGTGGTCTTACTTACTTAGGAGCTACTGTTTCTACAATCTACGATGCTAATGTTTCTCAAACTGCACTATTAGTTAGTATAACTAAGCAGTTGTTAGGTCATACTGGATCAGTTTTATTAAGTATAATTGTTGCTTTTGCTTGTCTTACTACAGCTGTAGGTTTAACTTCTGTTACTGCTAAATACTTTGAAGATGTTACTAATAAAAAGTTCAAATACGAGCATTTAGTTATATTAATTTGTGTATTTAGTGCTGTGGTTTCTAATTTAGGTGTTGATAAAATAATTTCTATAGCAGCTCCTATATTAACAGTTTTATACCCTGTATCTATTGTTTTAGTTTTGATGGCATCTTTCAAAAACATATTCACTAAAAATTCTACTTACAAAGGTGCTGCTTACGCTACTTTATTAGTAAGTATACTTACTGTTATTGATAGCTTAGGTGTTAGTATAAGTTTAATACATTCTCTTCCTTTTGATAGTTTAGGATTTAACTGGATAGTACCAGCTATATTAGGAGGTATTATCGGTACACTTATTTTCAAAGAAGACTCTTTAGTTTTAAATAAAAACGCTCAATAAAAATTTTAATAAAAATAGTGTAGATAAATTTAGTATTTCTAATTTATCTACACTATTTTTTAATTTAAGTTAAAGCTTTTTTTATACACTGTATAACAATTTTTTTTTCATATTCATCATCCCAATTAAGCTGTGGATACAGCACAAATCTTGGAACTAAATAACCAAATAAATTAGTTATTATTATACGAAAAATAGTGATAGAAGGTATATCTATTATTTCTCCTTTTTGTTTAAACAAATTGATTGTTTTCTCAAAGCTAGGATAAACATTTTCTAAAAACAAAGCTTTAATATCCTCTCTGACATCTTCTTGAGCTGTAATCTCTTGTATTAACACTTTTATAAGAGGAGTTTCTTGTTTTGCAAATTCAATTCTATCTTCTATAATACAATTTAAAAATGTATCAAAATTTATATAATCTTTTGCTATTACTTCTTCTACAAAACTTTTAGCTATAATATCTCCAATAAACCTCATATAAGAAGGACGGACAATAGCATTTAGTAAGTCTTTTTTGGTTTTGTATTGGCGAAATATAGTTCCCTCTGCAACTCCAGCCCTTTTCGCTATTTCTGCTGTTGATACTTTTTCATATCCTTTTTCACTAATGAGTTCTACTGCCGCAATTAAAATATTTTGTTGCTTTAAAGTAAGCTTTTGCTCATTATTGCTATCTTCTGTAATATATTTCATCCATTCTTTCAATTTAATTCCTCACCTTACCATATTCTATGTTTCTTAAGTGCTAGTATGTTTAAAATAGCAAATACTACTGTGAATGTCAATAATATGCCCAAACTTGGCAATATATCCATAAATGATGCTCCACATATCATAACATCATTAAGTGCTTTAGATGCATAAGTTAATGGCATAAATTTTGATATAAATTGTAGAGGCTCTACCATCGTTCTGACTGAGAATAATCCACATAAAAATACTTGTGGCAATATAACTAGTGGTATAAATTGTATCATTTGTAATTCATTATTTGCATAAGATGATAAAAACATTCCAAGACTAAGTGCGCATAATGCAATTATTACAGTAATTAATAAAATCAAACCTACTTCACCAGCATTATATATATCTAACACCCAAATACTGTATGCAGATATTATCGTTGATTGGAAAATAGTGAAAATCCCAAAACCTATCAAATACCCTAGTACTATCTCATATCTTTTTATAGGTGTTGCTAAAAGTCTTTCTAAAGTTCCAGTTGTACGTTCGCGTAAAAAACTTACTCCTGAAATTAAAAATACAAAGAAAAATATGAAAAGCCCTATTAACACAGGTCCTATATAATCTATAGTTTCCATATCATCGCTACCATAGTAATTATCTATATTTAATTTTGGTGCATTAGCTTGATTTGGCATTTTTTTACTTATCGCATCTTTTATAACATCCATAACTTTCATATTCATTGAACTGTCTGATCCATTAACAATAATATTTATATCATTATTATCGTTTTGTATATAAGCATCTAATTCTTGATTTTTAAATTTGGTTTTAGCTTCTTCTTTAGTGATTATAAATATATTTTCTTCTTTTTGTAGTGAACTTAAAGTTTTTTGTATGCTTTCATTTTCAACTCCTATGTCTAGTTTTGCATCCTGTTCACTAAATACATAATTCATAAGAGTTAAAATAAGTATAGGAGCCAAAATAAGTAATGCTAGAGTTCTTTTATCTCTAAAAAACTGTCTTATGATTCTAGTTATAATTGCATTAATTCTCATCTTTATCTCCTCCTAATTTTAAAAACACTTCTTCTAAGTCATTACAGTTGTATTCTTTTATTAAATCATTTGGCTTTCCAAGTGATATGCAATTCCCATCTCTTAACATAGCCACTCTGTCACATTTCATAGCTTCATCCATAACATGAGTTGTTATTATTATGCTTACTCCAGAATTTTTAAGATTTTCTAACTCTAACCATATTTGTTTTCTAAGTACTGGGTCCATTCCTACTGTTGGCTCATCTAATACTAATATCTTAGGAGAATTTACTAATGATATAGCCAAAGATAACCTACGTTTCATGCCTCCTGAAAATGTACTTACAATTTTTTTTAAATCTTCATTTAAATTTACTACTTTAAGAGCTTCATTTATCTTTTTACTGCATTCTTTTTTAGGAATTTTATATAACTGGCAATAAAATTTCATATTCTCTTCACAAGTTAAATCTGTATATAAAGCATCTGCCTGAGCTGTGTACCCGATTTTTTCTATTGTTTTTAAATCAGGAACTTTATTTCCCATTATTTCGATTTGCCCACTATTTGGGTATTCCATTCCCATAAGAAGTTTAATTAACGTAGTTTTACCTGCTCCTGAAGGTCCTAGCAGTCCAAATATCTCACCTTTTATAACGTCAAAAGATATATTATTTAATATATTTTGATGTTTATAAGATTTACATATATTTTCAATGTGGATACAATTTTCTATAGACATTTTTTCATCTCCTTTTTAATAATGAGTGATTACTCACTTTAATTTTATTACCATTGTTTATAGTTGTCAATAAAAATAAAATGAACATCTTATGCTATTTATTAATATTATGTAATACGGTGATTTTAGGAGGTATATAATGATTAAATATATTCAAAAACTCTTCGGGCCTTTTAATCAATACACTTACTTCATTGGACCAAATCCTAAAACTAGTATTAATAAAAGTATTTGCCCTACAATCCATTCTTCTGTTTTTATAAGTCCTTTTTCATCTATTATAGGTGATGTAACTATCAACCAAAACGTATTTATAGCTTGTAATGTTGTTTTAAGAGCTGATGAAGGCAGCCCATTTTATATCGGTTGCAACACTAATATACAAGATGGAGTAATTTTTCATGGATTAGCAAAGCAATACGTTACGGTAAAAAATAAAAAATATTCTATTTATGTAGGTGATAACATTTCTTGTGCACATGGTTGTGTTATTCATGGACCTTGTTTTATCGGTGATAATTGTTTTGTTGGAGTTAGAGCAGTTATATTTGGTGCTGTTATTAAGGAAGGGTGCTTTATAGGAACAGGGGCAATTGTAACTAATGGTGTTTTGGTTGATGCTAATAGATATATTCCTGCTGGTTCAATTATTGATACTCAAGATAAAGCTGATTTGCTAGGTCATGTCCCTCATGATAAACAAGAATTTTCAAAAGAAGTTGTTGGTGTTAATACAGAGTTTCCTAATTCTTATTCATTGATGTTTGGAGACAATCGATGTAGTTGTGGTCTTTCTTGTAAAAAAAGATAAATAAAAATTTCATCAAAATAAGGTGTCGTAATTTACGACACCTTATTTTATATACTATATATTTATATTTTATATTTCTTCATTTACTATATTTATAT
>CAMTIM010000051.1 GCA_947072565.1 uncultured Peptostreptococcaceae bacterium
GTTTTAATAGGAGTATATCTACCTCAAATACCTCAAACTTTAGATAAGTTTACTTATGCTCAAGTTTCTATACCAGTAGCAATCCTTATCTGGTTAATGATCTATCCTATGATGCTTAAAATAGATTTTACATCAATAAAAAATGCAGCAAAGCAGAAAAAAGGGTTAGCAGTTACTTGTGGTACTAACTGGTTAATAAAACCATTTACAATGTATGCGATAGCATATTTCTTTTTAATAATTGTATTTAAAAATATAATACCTGCTGATTTAGCTAAAGAATATTTAGCAGGAGCAGTACTACTTGGAGCAGCACCTTGTACAGCAATGGTATTTGTTTGGAGTCATTTAACTGATGGAGATCCGGCTTATACATTAGTTCAAGTTGCAGTTAATGATCTTATTTTATTAGTTGGATTTGTACCAATAGTTGCTCTACTATTAGGTGTTACAGATGTTAGTGTACCAATGGATACATTGTTATTATCAGTAGTGTTATTCGTTGTAATACCTTTTATTGCAGGATATTTTTCAAGAACTATGATAATAAAGAAAAAAGGATTAGATTACTTTGAGAATGTATTTTTAGCGAAGTTTAATGGAATAACAGTAGTTGGATTGTTATTAACATTAGTAATATTATTTGCTTTCCAAGGACAAAAGATAATAGATAATCCGCTTCACATTGCGTTAATTGCTATACCTCTTACAATACAAACATTCTTTATATTCTTCTTAGCATACTTTTGGTGTAAGGCTTGGAAGTTACCACATAATGTAGCAGCACCAGCTGGTATGATTGGTGCGAGCAATTTCTTTGAATTAGCAGTTGCAGTTGCTATTAGTTTATTTGGACTTAATTCAGGGGCAGCACTAGCTACAGTAGTTGGAGTACTTGTTGAAGTTCCAGTTATGCTTGCACTTGTCGCTATAGCTAACAAAACTAAACATTGGTTTGCAAAATAAAAATAAAAATTATAAGGAGTAATATTATGAAAATAGAAATATTTGAACCTACTATGTGTTGTTCTACAGGGATTTGTGGTCCTAGTGTAGATGGAAATTTAGTTAAAATAAGTGAAGATATAGAAGTACTTAAAAATGAATTTGAAGGATTAGTTGTTGAAAGATATCAACCACAAACTCATTCAATGAAGTTTATGGCTAATATGGAAGTTGGAAAACTAGTAAGAGAAAATGGTCAAAAGATACTTCCTATAACAGTTTTAGATGGAAAGGTAATAAAAAGTGGAGCATATCCAAGTTTAGAAGAATTAAAATCAAACTTAAGAGGTGAGTAATATGACACAGTTTTTATTTTTCTCAGGTAAAGGTGGAGTTGGAAAAACTTCAATGGCATGTACTACAGGAGTTTATAATGCTGATAAAGGGTTAAAAACTTTAATAGTAACAACAGATCCTGCGGCCAACTTGTCTGATGTATTTGAACAAGAAATAGGTCATAAAATAACTAAAATAAATAATATAGATAATCTTTATGCAATGGAGATAGATCCTGATGAGTCTACTAATGAGTATAAAGAAAGATTACTTGCTCCAATGAGAGAAATCTTTGATGAAGAAATGATAAGAATAGCTGATGAACAATTAAGTGGACCATGTACTGAAGAAATGGCTTCTTTTGATAGATTTATAGATTTCATGGAAGTGGATGAATATGACATTATAATATTTGATACAGCGCCAACAGGCCATACTATAAGACTTTTAGAACTTCCAATAGACTGGTCTAAACATATAGAAGAAAGTGCTTCTGGTAGCGGTCAAACTTGTATGGGTCCAGTATCAATGATACAAGACAGCAAAGATAAGTTTGATAGAGCTATAGCTAAACTTAGAGATACTTCTCAAACTGACTTTATATTTGTTATGCAACCAGAACAAACTTCATTAGATGAAACAATAAGAGCATCACATGAACTTAATGAACTTGGAATATCAACTACGAAGATTATAATTAATGGGTTTATACCACAAGATGAGGCAGTAATACCTTTCTTTAAATCAAGATACGAAATGCAACAAAGTTATTTAAATAAAGCTAAAGAGATATTTAATAAACTACCTATAGATACTATGGAACTATTTGATAGTGAACTTAAAGGTGTAGATAGATTTAGAATAAGTGGATCTATATTATTTGAAGGTAAAAAACCTAAAAAAATTACTAAATTAGAATATAAAAATATTGATGATATAAAAATAGAAAAAAATGAAGATGCTACATCGCTTATAATACCTAAGAAAAATTCAGTTAGAAATGTATTTTTCTCAGGTAAAGGTGGAGTTGGAAAAACTGTAATGGCTTGTATTACAGCTGTTAAAGCTGCTAATGAAGGATTTAAAACTTTACTTCTTACAACAGACCCTGCAGCCCATATAGGAAAAGTTTTAGATAAACCAATAGAAGATAATCCTTCTCCTATAGATGGATGCCCTAATTTATATGCAGCAAAGATTGACCCTAAAGTTGCATTTGAAGAATACAAAGAAATGGTTCTAAAAGATGCTAAATCTAAATTTAGTGGAGCAACTATAGCTACTATGGAAGAAGAATTAAATTCTCCATGTACAGAAGAAATGGCAGCTTTCCAAAAATTTATATCGTATGCATCAGAAGAAGAGTACGAGGTTATAGTATTTGATACAGCGCCAACAGGGCATACATTAAGACTTTTAGAGCTTCCTATGGATTGGTCAAAACAAATCCAAATGAAAGCTGGAGTTAATGCTGAAATAAGTGAAGAAGATAAAAAGCAAAAAGAAAAGTTTGATAGAGTTATAGCTACTATGAAGGACAAAGATAAAACTACTTTTAGTTTTGTAATGTATCCTGAAAAAACTCCTATAATAGAGGCGTATAGAGCTAGTGA
>CAMTIM010000052.1 GCA_947072565.1 uncultured Peptostreptococcaceae bacterium
GGATATATATATATAAATTGATATAATTATATATATATTATGTTTTAATAAAGATAGGAAGCGGGGAATTTATAATTGAATTTTATAGGTAATAGATATGAATTATTAAACTGTGAAGATAATATAGAATTAAATAAAATGTATAAAGCAAGAGATGTTTATTATAATAAGAAGGTATTAATAAAAATAATAGAGCACAATACGAATATATGTGAAAATTTCATATCAAATTTAATAGATGAAAGTACTATGACCCATCAAATAAATTCGCCATATATATTGAAAATTATAGATGTTGGGATACACTGTACAGAACTGACTACGCTTTACTACATGGTAAGCGAAGAATGGGAAGGCATGCCATTAGAAAATATAATAAAAGGAAACTATCTTCATTTAAATGCTATAGTAAGTATTGCAATACAAATAGTAAAAGCATTGGAAGTTTTAGATGCACACAATATGTATCATGGAGACTTAAACCCAAGCAATATAATGATAGATCAAAATTATAATGTTAAAATTTGTAATTTAGGAACTACTAAATCTAATAATGGAATAAATATAAGAGCCTGCAATCAAATTAAATATTTATCACCACATCAGTTATGTATAAATTATACTGATATAGAAAGTGATATTTTTGCATTGGGTATTATTTTATTTGAATCTATATTTAAAGCATTACCTTTTAGTGAATGTGAAAATGAAAAAGAAATGCTTAAAAATATTGATAAAGGTGTTAATTGGATAGATTTAAAAGCAATAAATGGAAATTATAAACTTATAAATATTGTAAAAAAACTTTTAAACAGAACTCAAAAATATAATAATGTACAAGAATTGATAATAGATTTAAGTTTAGTTATGTATGAAAAAGCAGACATAGATGATGCACTTATAATAAAAAATTCAAAAATACAAAATAAAAAAGCTGGATTTATAAAAAATAAAGTGGTTTTAGCAATTGCAACGCTTAGTTTAACATTTTTTATTTTACTAAGTATGATATAAAATAAAAGCCTTCGTATTTAATACGGAGGCTTTTATTTTGTTATAAATATTAAATGAATACAGAAATTAAAATAAACAATTTTATATTTATTTTAATCCTTATATGAGATAAGATATATAGTATATACAAATAAAAATAAAGTTAATAAGTGCATTTGAGAAGGGTGATATTTAGGTGAATTATGAAACGATAGAAACTTATATAGATTACTTAAGAAAAAAAGATGAACATAGCATAGAATTAAAATATATAACACAAATGAAGTTTGATGTGAAAAAATATCTAAATGAATTAAGTGAAGAAAGTTACTATGAATATTCAAGATGTTATTTTTTACTTATGCTTATAAACAGGTACATGCAAAATAAAAAAAAATATAAAGAAAATTTATTGAAATCAATAGAACTATTAGATAAAAGCAATTCAAATAATAAAAATTATGAGGCCATATTATATGGATACTTATCAAACTATCATACCCAATATAGTGATACAAACACATCAGTACAAGTATATCAAATTGCTAGAGATAAATTTGAATTAAGTTGTGATGCTGATGAATTGATACAATTTTATTTAAGACATATTAAATTACTAATGAATAAAAGCTGTACAGAAGGAGAAATACAGCCATATGTAGAAAATATACATAGAACTATAAAAGAAAATAATGTTAAATATATTGCTATGTATTACTGTGATATAGCACAAATACATTTATCTGTATTTGACAATACAGTAGGAGCTATATTCTATTTATCACAATCCTTAGACTTATCAATAAAAACATCGCAAGTTGATTTAGAAATTAGAAATAGAATATTTTTAGCGTTAAGCTATACACTATTAGGAAATTATATGGAATCAGTAAACTATTTAAAACCAATTTTAAGTGACCCTAGATATGAAAAAATAAATTTAGTATATAAAATTACGGCAGCAAATAATTTAATGTCTAATTATTTAAAGTTAGGGATATATAACTGTGCATATGAATGTTTAGAAATAATACAATCTACTTATATATGTAATAATTTATTAAACGAAGTGCAATTAAAAATGATAATTTATATGTGCAAGGCAGAATATTATAGTTTAGTAGAAATAGACAAAATAAAAGAAGCTGTAAGATACATAAAAAAGAGTAGATTATTATATGAAAAAAATAAATATAAAAACATATATCGAAATATAGATGTAATGATAGATAAAATAGAAGCAAATATCTATTATAAATTAGGAAACTATGAAAAATCATATAAATTGCATAAAGCGGGTCTTGAAAAAAGTTTGGGAAAAAATATTAACAATTTAATAATTGAGTTTTATAAATTATTATCTATGGACTGTGAACAATTAAATGATTTTAAGGGTTCTATAGAAAATTTAAAGCAACATATGCTTTTAAAGGAAAAATGGATGAAAATACAAAATGATAAATATACAAAAATATTATTAAAAGAGTATGATATAAATGAAAAAGAAGAAAAAATAGATGAACTAAACTCTCTAAAAGATATTTTGGTTAGTAAAAGAAATAAAGATGAGTTAACAGGATTATTAAATAGAAGATTTTTAAATGAATTTATTAGTCAAAATGTAAGCAATGATAATAAAGAAAATGAACAGGTATCAATATTAATGATAGATATAGATTATTTCAAAAAATATAATGATAAATATGGTCATGTAAAAGGTGATGAAATATTAACTCAAATAGGAAAACTTTTAAATAAAATAGCTTATAAGCATATGGCAATAAGATACGGAGGAGAAGAATTCTTAGTACTACTTAAAGACATAACACACGAAGAAACTATAGAAATAGCTAATGAAATATTAAATAAAGTAGATGAGTTAAATATTGAACATGAAACATCACCACTAAACTCTAAAATTACAGTTAGCATAGGCATAGCAACTGGAGAGCAAGAAAAAAACGGGGATTATAATAAGCTAGTAGACGATGCAGATAAGGCACTGTATATGGCTAAGAAAAATGGGAAAAATAGATATATACATATAAAAGATATGTGTTAATTTAATCAGGGGATGCTTTGATATGAATTTTGATATTGAAAAAATAATAAAAGATGTAGAAATAAAATCGACATTGCTAATAGATATGGATTATCTAGAAATAATTATTGACAAAACATATGAACAAATTGATGAACTAGAAAAGAAGAATGATTATTTAGAACTAATAAAAGTATACTATCTTTTAGCACTAGAACTAAGTCTTAAAAATCAAATAAATGAAAGTATAATGTGGTGGGGGAAAAGCTTAGAAATAGCTAAAAAAGTAAATAATAATTTTTGGAGTGCAAAGATTTATTCTAGATTGAGCTCTTGTAATATTAAAAAAAATAACTACATATTATCAAGACGATTTTTTATTAAATCAATAACCTTGCTTAAAGAAGAAGAAAACATACAGCAAATAACATTGGCATATCTTCAAAGATTGTTAGCGATTAGGTGGGAAGAAAAAAATAAAAAAATAATACGCGTATATTTAGATAAAGTATTAGGATTGATGAAACTTTGGCAAGATATAGAACATGGATACTACTATATAGATATTGCTACAACATATGTATATTTTTTAAATGAGCACATTTCATCCATGAAATATTTTATGGAAGGCATGAAGGTAGGAGAAAAATACGGGATAATTGAAATGAATGCATTAGTTTTATACTACTTAGGAAGTATATACTTAGATTATATAAATAATCCATCAGAAGCTATAAGAAGCCTACAACCTTTGATATACAACTCTAAATATGACTTTATGAATAAAGAGCTAAAAGGATCATCATTTGTGGCTTTAATAGATGCATATATAGATGAAGATAAACTAGAAGATGCAAGAGAATGTATAAACTATGGAAATGAATATCTAAAATATATAAATTATAATATAGATGAAGGCACTAAGATTATGTTGATTTATTTAGAAGCTAAGTTAATATCAAAAGGATACAAAAACATAGAAAAAGGTCTTGAGTATGCCATATCTGCGAATAATAGATATAGAGAAATTTTATCAACATTTAAATATACTCATTTTGATTG
Organism: uncultured Peptostreptococcaceae bacterium; assembly: GCA_947072565.1. GTDB lineage: Bacteria > Bacillota > Clostridia > Peptostreptococcales > Peptostreptococcaceae > Romboutsia_D. The sequence goes on from CAMTIM010000052.1 coordinate 4,097, forward strand.
TAATATAAATAATATTATTGGAGATTTATATTTTAAACTTGGCAACTACACTAAAAGTATAGAATATTATCAAGAAAGTATAAAAAACAGTAAAAAATGGGGAAGTATCTATGAAAAAAATGCATATTATTCTTTGGCTAGAGTATATGAACATCAGCAAAACTATAAAGAAGCATTAAAATATTATAAGATATGCGAGAATATATTTAGTGAACTTGAAAAACAATATTGTTTTATACAGTATGAAAATTTGAATAAAGAATTTGAAAAAATATATAAAGAAGAAGAAATAAAAAATTTAGATATATATAATAAAATAATGAAAGAAGAATCATATAGAGATGAATTAACTAAGTTATTCAATAGATGTTATTTAAGTGAGATTATAAAAAACAATGTAGCATTAAAAAATATAAGCATAATGATGATAGATATAGATTATTTTAAATACTATAATGATAATTATGGTCATATAAAAGGTGATAAAGTATTAATAAGTGTATCACAATCGATAAAAAATAGCTGTAGTGAATGTGAAGATGAAGTAATAAGATATGGTGGAGAAGAGTTTTTGATAATATCATATAGTCAGGATAAGGATTATATAAAAAGATTGCCTAATGAGATTTTAAAAAATATAAATGAACTTAATATAGAACATAACTACTCTAAAGTGAGTAATAATATAACAGTTAGTATAGGCGTAAGCCGTGGGGATGTAAACAGTAGTGAGGATTATAATACATTAATAAAGGAAGCAGATAAAGCTTTATATATGTCAAAGAAACAAGGACGTAATAGAGTAACACAAAGTGAAATTTGAAACATACTTAGAAATAGATTAAATAGAGGCGTTAATTATAAAATAAACTTTATAATTAACGCCTTTATATTGAAATAAATACATAAATACTTAAAAATTAAGCATTAAAATGTAAAAAAATATATTTTAATGCTTAAATGTGTTGCACTAAAAAAACGAATGTGATATTCTATAAAAAGTTAAATGAATAATAAAATTAAATGATTGATATAGATTAATGTTATATAGGAGGCACTATTGTGAAAAAGATATGTGTTATAGGAAGTTTAAATATGGATTTAGTAGTAAATGTAGATACAATGCCTAAAAAAGGGCAGACATTAATAGGAAGCAATTTCAAAGAGGTACCAGGTGGAAAAGGTGCTAATCAAGCTGTTGCTATGGCTAGATTAAATGGAGATGTATCTATGATAGGTAAAGTTGGAAACGATGGGTTTGGAAAGGCTCTAATAAACGCACTTGAAAATGACAAGGTAAATACAGAGTACATACAAATAGAAGAAGGATCAAGCGGAGTTGCACTTATAAGTGTAGATAAAAATGCAGAAAATAGTATAGTAGTAGCACCAGGAGCAAATTTCAAATTAACAAATAGTGATATAGATAAGAACATAGAAGCTATAACAAATAGTGATATAGTAGTTTTACAGCTTGAAACACCACTTGAAACTATAAAGTATGCTTTAAATGTAGCAAAAAAAGCTTGTAAATATACAATATTAAATCCAGCTCCAGCAGTTATATTAGAAGATGAATTAATAGCAAATGTTGATTTATTAACACCTAATGAAACGGAACTTGAAATAATAAGTGGTATGCAAATAAATAATGAAGAAGATATAAAAAAAGCAGCACAAATAATGATAGAAAAAGGCGTAAAAGAACTTATAGTTACATTGGGATCAAAAGGTAGCTTATATATAAATAAAGAAAAAAGTATATTTAAAAAAGCGTGTAAAGTAGAAGCTATAGATACAACAGCTGCGGGAGATAGTTATACTGGAGCATTAGCAGTAGCATTAGCTCAAGGCAAAAAAATAGAAGAAGCAATGGATTTTGCATCAAAAGTAGGAGCGTTAACAGTCCAAAGAGAAGGAGCTCAAAGCTCACTACCAACATTAAAAGACGTAGAAAGTTTCAGGGGGTAAAAAATGAGAAAAACAAAATTAATAAATAGTGAAGTATCATATATAGTATCAAAGATGGGACATACAGACAGTTTGACTATAGGTGATTGTGGCCTACCAATACCAACAAATGTAGACAGAATAGATTTAGCATTAAAATACGGAGTACCAACATTTTTAGAGACATTAGACACAATATTAGAAGAGCTATGTGTAGAAGAAATAATAATAGCAAGTGAAATAAAAGAAAACAATAAATGTATATATAAAGAAATATTAGAAAGATTTAAAGATATAAAAATAAATGAAGTATCTCATGAAGAGTTTAAAAACTTAACAAAAGAAAGTAAAGCAGTAGTAAGAACTGGAGAATGTACTCCATACGCAAATATAATACTAAAGTCGGGAGTTGTTTTTTAATGAAATCACCTATTTTAAAAATGACAAATATAGTAAAAGAGTTTCCAGGAGTTAAAGCTTTAGATGGTGTAAACTTAGATTTGTATGAAGGTTCTGTAATGGCATTGATGGGAGAAAATGGAGCGGGAAAATCTACACTTATGAAAATATTAAGTGGAGTTTATAAAAAAGATGGTGGAAAGATTTTTTATAATGGAGTAGAAGAAGATATAAAAGGTCCTAAAGATGCAACAACAAAAGGAATAGCAATAATTCATCAAGAGCTTAACCTATTACCAGATTTAAGCATAGGAGAAAATATATTCTTAGGGCGTGAACCTAAAAAAGGACTTAGAATAGATTTTAATAAACTTTATAAAGATAGTGATCAGTTACTTAAAAAGTTGAATATATCAACAAGTTCGAAAGAATTAGTACAAAATTTAAGCATCGGTGAACAACAAATGATAGAAATCGCAAAAGCATTATCATTAGATGCAAAAATAATAATAATGGATGAACCTACAGATGCACTTACGGATAAAGAAAGTAAAAGTTTGTTTAATGTAATAAATGAATTAAAATCTGAAGGCAAAGCAATAGTATATATATCACATAGATTAAAAGAAATATTTGAAATTTGTGACTCTATAACTGTATTAAGAGATGGTAGATATGTTGGTCGTGAAAACATAGAAAATCTAGACGAAGATAAAATGATAGAGATGATGGTAGGAAGAAAACTTACAGAACAATTTCCAAGACTTAAGGTTGATATGGGAGAAACTGTTCTTAAAGTAGAAAATCTTAACAATCAGTATGTAAAAAATGTAAGTCTTGAAGTTAAAAGTGGAGAAATATTAGGTATATCAGGACTAATGGGAGCTGGAAGAAGTGAGCTTGCTAAAACTATATATGGACATATAAGAAAAACTAGCGGTAAAGTTTATGTAAAAGGAAGAGAAATAGACAACCAAAGTTCTAGAGATGGATTAAAAAATAGAATAGCATACGTTAGTGAAGATAGAAAAGGTGATGGGTTAATACTTGATTTATCTGTTAAAGAAAATATGTCGATATCATCATTAGACAAAATATCATCTTTATTTAGAATAAATAAAAATAAAGAAAATGAAAGAGTAAAAAGCTATATAGATAGAATAAATATAAAAACTCCAAGTCAAAATCAATTGATAAGAAATTTAAGTGGAGGAAATCAACAAAAAGTAGCAATAGCGAAAGCACTTATGACACATCCTGATGTTTTAATACTTGATGAACCTACAAGAGGCGTAGATGTTGGAGCTAAAAAAGAAATATACGACCTTATAAATGACTTTAAGTCTCAAGGAAAAGCAGTAATAATGATATCTTCAGAAATGCCTGAAATATTAGGATTAAGCGATAGAATATTAGTTTTAAGTCAAGGTATGATAAGCGGAGAATTTGATATAAAAGATGCAACTCAAGAAGCAATACTAAAATGTGCGGTAGAAACTAAGGAGGCAATATAATATGGCAACAAAATGTATACAAAATACAGAAAACAAAAAAATAGATAAAAAAGATTTATTAGTAAAATATAGAAGCTTAATAGGCTTGATTTTATTAATAGCTGTAGTGTCTATACTAAGTCCATCATTTTTAAGTACTAAAAATATATTTAACATATTAAGACAAACATCAGTAAATGCAATAATAGCAGCAGGTATGACTTTTGTAATTTTAACAGGTGGAATAGATTTATCAGTAGGTTCTATACTTGCAATAAGTGGAGCATTTTGTGGTAGTTTATTAGCATCTGGTCAAAGTATATTAGTAGCAATAATAGCCGCTTTATTAGTAGGAGCAGCAGTAGGATTTTTAAATGGATTTATAATAGCTAAAGGTAAATTACAACCATTTATAGCAACATTGGCTACTATGACAATACTTAGAGGATTGACATTAGTATTTACAGATGGAAAGCCAATAACTCTTGGTAGTAGTGAATTAGCAATTAACTTTGGTAAAATAGGTGGAGGAAGTATACTTGGAATACCTACACCTGCAATAATAATGATATTAATATTTGCAATATGTGCTTATATATTAAGTAATACTAAAATAGGAAGATACACATATGCATTAGGTTCAAATGAAGAAGCAACAAAGTTATCAGGGTTAAATACAGATAAAATAAAAATATGGGTATATACAATAAGTGGTATATTATCAGCAATAGCAGGTATTATAATAACTTCAAGACTATATTCTGCAGGACCTTCAGCTGGAACTGGGTATGAATTAGATGCAATAGCAGCCGTAGTACTTGGGGGAACAAAACTTGCAGGTGGAAAAGGTAAAATAGGAGCAACGATAATAGGAGCATTAATAATAGGTGTATTAAGTAATGCGCTTAATATATTAGATGTATCGTCATACTATCAAATGATGGTAAAAGGTGTAGTTATACTAATAGCTGTACTTTTAGACAGAAAAGATAACTAAGGGGAAATAAAAATGAAAAAATTTCTTTATATAATAATGAGTATAATCATGTCATCATCTTTGCTAGTAGGATGCCAAGTTAAAGATGATTCTAGAGTTAAAATAGGACTTATAGTATCGACGTTAAATAACCCATTTTTCGTAGATTTGAAAACTGGAGTAGAAAAAAGAGCTGAAGAATTAGGATATGATGTAGTAGTGCTAGATTCTCAAAATGATCCAGCAAAAGAAGTATCAAACATGGAAGATATAACTGTTAAGGATGTAGATATAGTACTTTTAAATCCAGTAGACTCTGATTCAGCTATAGCTTCAGTGATGATAGCTAATAATTCGAAGTTACCTGTAGTAACAGTAGATAGAGCAGCGAATGGTGGAGATGTAATATCTCATATAGCATCAGATAATATAGCTGGAGGCGATATGGCTGCTAAATTTTTAATGGAAAAGCTAGGTTCAAAAGGGAATGTAGTAGAGTTAGAAGGTATAGCAGGTTCCTCAGCAACTAGAGATAGAGGTAGAGGATTTGAAGATGGGATAAAAGAAAGTGGATTTAATTTGGTAGCAAAGCAAAGTGCAGATTTTGATAGAACTAAGGGACTTTCGGTAATGGAGAACATAATTCAATCAAAAGATAAAATAGATGCTGTATTTGCACAAAATGATGAAATGGCATTAGGAGCTCAAAAAGCCTTAGAAGGTGCTAATATGAAAGATGTATTAGTAGTTGGGTTTGATGCAACAGCTGATGCAGTATATGCGGTTAAAAAAGGAAAATTAGCTGCAACGGTAGCACAGCAACCAGTATTAATAGGAAAAACTGCTGTAGATGCAGTTAATAAAATACTAAAAAATGAAAAAATTAAAGAGTATATACCAGTACAGTTAAAATTAATAACAAAATAGTTTTTTTATAGATTATATTATAAAGAGCATCGCCTAATTAGGTGATGCTCTTTATAATATAAAAAATACAGTCCTAATTACATAAAAATAATACATTCAAATACGCCGGATAAAAGGGTTATATAGTATAACCTAAAGTCCAAAATTGTAAACAAAATTTATAGAAATGTAACTAAATTGTAATTAAATACTCAAAAAATAGTTTACAAACTAGAAACAAGAGTGTATCATATACTTATTAGAAAGTTACAAAAAGGTAACAAAGATTAAAAAAAGGGAAATGGGGTGCTTTTATGATAAAGAAATTTACAGTGCTATGTATGTTACTTAGTGCAGTTATATTTACACTAGGAGCAACAGAAACATTTGCGGATAGTATGGCAACAGCAACAACTAACTTAAACGTAAGAAGCGGACCATCAACTAGCTATAAAGTGATAGGGTCTTTAAGTAAAAATAAATCAGTAACAGTATTAAGTAGTAGCAATGGTTGGAGTAAAGTGAAATTATCTAATAACAAACAGGGATGGGCAAGCAGCAAGTATATAAAATCAGGATCAACAAATACAACTGATTCTCAAAATAAAGATAAAAGATCAGTTAATGTTGTAGCTACAGCATATACTGGTTATAGTACAACATCAACAGGACAAAAGCCTGTATGGGGGACAATAGCGGTAGATCCAAAAGTAATACCTTATGGAACTAAAGTATATATACCAAAGTTTGATAGAGTATTTATAGCGAACAATTGTGGTGGAGCTATAAAAGGTAACAAAATAGACATATTTATGAATACAGAAAAACAATGTTCTGATTGGGGAAGAAAAACTATAGAAATACAAATTCTTGGAAAATAATAAATTATTATATAAATAAAAAGTGGAGAGCACATGCTCTCCACTTTTTATTTATATATATTTTTTATTTTTCTATTGTTCTTTTTTTGATTTTAGATTTAATAGTACTTTCTATCTCATCTAACATTTTTTGATTTTTAGGATCTATGAAAAGACAAGTGTAACCTTTTTCGCCAGCTCTACCGCATCTACCTATACGATGTACGTAAGACTCTACACTTTCTGGAATATCATAATTATAAATATGACTAACTCCACTAACATCTAAACCACGAGCTGCAACGTCAGTAGCTATTAAGTATTGAATTTCAGCATTTCTAAAAGATTTCATAATTCTCTCACGCTTAGATTGAGTTATATCACTGTGAAGTTTAGCGCAGTTGAATCCTTTTTTATAAAGATCCTCTTCAAGTTTATCAGCTCTTACTTTAGTTCTACAAAAGATTATAGACATAAATGGGTTATCTTCATTTAAAACACTACATAAAGCTTCTTGTTTATGTCTATCAGTGCTTTCAACAACTTCTTGAACTATATTTTCTAATGTTATTTCTTTGTTTTTTATAGAAACAACAGATGGATCATTCATATATCTATAAGCTAATTTTTTTACAGCTGAATCCATAGTAGCAGAGAAACATAACATTTGACGTTTTTTCGGTGCAAAGGTCATTATAGATTCTATGTCGTTTTTAAATCCCATAAAAAGCATCTCATCAGCTTCATCTAAAACTATAGTGCTTAGCTTGCTAAGATCTATAGTTTTTCTCATAAGATGGTCTATAAGTCTACCAGGAGTAGCGATTATTAAGTGAATATCTTTTTTTAACTTCTTAAGCTGAGACCCAATATCTTTCCCACCATAAGCTGCAAGTACTCCAATATTTTTACCTTCTTTTAGCTTATTAGCTTCTTCTGTAATTTGTATTGCTAATTCTCTAGTAGGTGATACTATTAAAGCTTGTACGCAATTTTTAGATGTGTCTATATTTTCAAATATAGGTAGTAAAAACGCTAAAGTTTTACCAGTACCTGTTTGAGCTTGAGCAATAACATCCTTTCCACTTTTAATAAGAGGGATACTTTCCTCTTGTACAGGAGTAGGATTAGTTATACCATTTTTTTTTAAAACATTTATGATATCATCATTAATTTCTAGATTTTTAAAATTCATAAATAAGTTACCTTTCATTTAAAACAAAATTTTATTTTGAAAATAAGCCTATTTTAGGCTATTTAAATTGTAATTTAATCAAATTTTACTTTCTATATAATAGCATAATAGCTAAATTAATACTAATAAATTTATAAATAGAAATTATCCTACCTTATATAAGAGAAAATACTTGATAATATTATTCCTAAATTTATTAAATATTATATTATAAAGATAATAAAAGTAGTTAGCAAATAATTACTGATATATTATAGACACAAAAAGGAAAAAACTAATATATACCTATTAATAAAAAAATAAACAAACTTACTAATCCAAGAAGGTGAAGAAAATGAAAAATGGAGCAAAAAAATTACTAGTTCTAAGTATCATCGTTGCTTTTTTAACTCCTAATTTTGTTTATGCTAAGGAGAAAAAAAATGTAGATAAGTTTTCAAAATCATCAATACTTATAGACCAAGATACTGGCAGAGTTTTATATGAAAAAGAAGCAGATGCAAAAATTCCTTTAGCTAGTCTGAGTAAAATGATGACGTTTTTAATTGCAATAGAGGCAATAGAAAATAATGAAGTGAAAAAAGAAGATATAATAACTATAGATAAATCTATTGCTAAAGTTAAAGGATCAAGCTATCATCTAAAAGAAGGTGAAAAAGTACCATTAATAGAACTTATGAAGGGACTTATGATAGTATCTGGAAATGATGCAGCTGTAGCTATATCACAACATATAGGAGGAGATACTGATAAGTTTGTAAAACGAATGAATGATAAATGCCAAGAAATTGGTATGATAAATACTCACTTTGTTAACCCAAATGGTCTTCCTATATATGATTTACAAAATCCTTCTAAGCCACCAAAAGAAAATATATCTACAGCTAGAGATATAGCTATATTAGGGAAATATATGTTTGACAATTATGAAAAACAAGTAGTATCTATAACTAATATGGAAATTTACTCAAATCCTGCTAGAAGTTTTCAAAAAAATAATACAAATGCTGCGCTGCTTAGTATGTTACCTAATGTAGATGGAATAAAAACAGGGTATACAGGAAATGCTGGATATTGCTTATCTTTTTCTATGGTAGTTGAAAAAGATGAAAATAACGAGAAACAACATAGATTAATAGGAGTTACATTAGGAGCAAATCATAAAAACAAAAGACTAGGAGCAGCTTTAAGCATGCTTAATTATGGTAAGGAAAACTTCTCTACAAGTAAAGTAATGCAAAAGGATAAATTAATAGGTAAAAAATATATAAAAGGAATAAATGAGTTAGAAGTAAAGCTTATAGCAGATAAAGAGCTTTATACAATACTAGAAAATGACGAAACTCTAAATTCTCAAATAACTTTTAAAGAAATAAATTATCCAATTAAAAAAGGTGATGTAGTTGGGGTAATAAAATATTATACGAATAATGGAGAAATACTAGGCAGTGTAAATGTAGTTAGTGCTAATGATGTAGATAATGCATCTTTTAAAACTAAAATAAAAATGATATTTACTGATTAGATAAGGCGATAATTGTATATAATTTATACAAAAAAGGATAAAAATAAAAGATATAAAAAATATTGTAATTTAAAATCACCTATGATATACTACTAGAGGTGAAAAAATTAAAATAAATCACACACGACAATGGGATCCTGGGAAGGTGCCTAACAGGTTTTTTTGGGAGATGATCATGTCGGAGGTATAAAACCAAGGAGGAAATATAATGTCAGTAATATCAATGAAACAATTATTAGAAGCTGGAGTTCACTTCGGACACCAAACAAGAAGATGGAACCCTAAAATGGCTAAGTATATATTCACAGAAAGAAACGGAATATATATAATAGACTTACAAAAAACTGTAAAGAAAGCTGAAGAAGCTTACAGAGCTATGAAAGAAGTAGCTGAAACTGGAAAGCCAGTTTTATTCGTAGGAACTAAGAAACAAGCTCAAGAAGCTATAAAAGAAGAAGCTGAAAGATGTGGAATGTTCTACGTTAACGAAAGATGGTTAGGTGGAATGTTAACAAACCACAAAACTATACAAACTAGAATAAAAAAATTAAGAGAATTAGAAAAAATGGAAGCTGAAGGTGTATTCAACGTTCTTCCTAAAAAAGAAGTTATAAAATTAAGAGCTGAAAAAGAAAAATTAGAAAAATACTTAAACGGTATGAAAGATATGCCTGAATTACCAGGAGCTATGTTCATAGTTGACCCAAGAAAAGAAAACATAGCAATACAAGAAGCTCACAGACTAGGAATTCCTGTATTCGGAATAGTTGATACTAACTGTGACCCAGAAGAATTAGATTTCGCTATCCCAGGTAATGATGATGCTATAAGAGCTGTAAAATTAATAACTGCTGCTATGGCAACTGCTATAATAGAAGGTAGACAAGCTACTGAAGAAGAAACTACTGAAGAACAAGCATAATCAAAAAATAACAACTGAATGGTAAGGGTCTAATAGCCCTTACCATTAATAATATATAGGAGGTAACTCAAATGGCTATAACTGCACAAATGGTTAAAGAGTTAAGAGAAGGTACTGGCGCTGGAATGATGGACTGTAAAAAAGCTTTAGTAGAAGCTGAAGGAAACGTAGAAAGAGCCGTAGATATATTAAGAGAAAAAGGTTTATCTAAAGCTGCTAAGAAAGCTGATAGAGTAGCTGCAGAAGGTTTAGTTACTATAGAGATGAACGAAGATAACACAGTTGCTTCAATGGTAGAAGTAAACTCAGAAACAGATTTCGTTGCTAAAAACGAAGACTTCAAAGCTTTCGTTAAAGATGCTGCTAAGATGGCTTTAGTAACAGCTAAAGAAGATGTAGAAGGATTATTATCTGAAACTCATGCTGAAGGAATTGCATTATCTGAAGTATTAAACAACAGAATAGCTACTATAGGAGAAAAGCTAGACTTAAGAAGATTTGTTAAAGTAACTACTGAAGGACAAATCGCTGGATACATACACGGAGCTGGAAAAATAGGTGTATTAGTTGAAATGAAAACTGCTTCAAAAGATGCTGAAGTTATAACTATGGGAAGAGATATAGCAATGCAAGTTGCTGCAATGAATCCTAAGTACGTTTCAAGAAATGATATAGACCAAGAATACATAGCTCATGAAACTGAAATATTAACTCAACAAGCTTTAAACGAAGGAAAACCAGCTAACATAGTTGAGAAGATGATAAAAGGTAGATTAGAGAAGCAATTAAAGGAAGTTTGTTTATTAGAACAACCTTTCGTTAAAAACCCTGATTTAACAATAAAGCAACTAGTAGCTGAAACTGCTAAAAAAGTAGATGCAGAAATCGAAGTTGTTAGAGTTGTAAGATTCGAAGTTGGAGAAGGTATAGCAAAGAAAGAAGAAAACTTTGCAGAAGAAGTTGCTAAGCAGCTTAAGTAATTATTAAAAGAGAACACTTAAGTGTTCTCTTTTTTTAAGAAAACTAAATTAGAGTAATATTCATAAAGATTGTAAAAGATATATATATGAAATTGATTTTAGTTCAAAATAGGAGGATTTCTAAAATGAGTAACCCAATGTACAAAAGAGTACTGCTAAAACTTAGCGGAGAAGCATTATCAGGAGATAAAGGCTTTGGAATAAACAACGATGTTGTCAATGAAATAGCTGTAGCTATAAAAAAAATTCAACAAGTAGGTGTTGAGGTATCGGTTGTAGTAGGTGGAGGAAACTTCTGGAGAGGAAGAACTTCAGAAGGAATGGACAGAACTACAGCAGATTATATCGGAATGCTTGCAACAGTTATGAACTCTATGGCATTACAAGATGCCCTTGAAAATATAGATGTACAAACAAGAGTTCAAACAGCTATAGAAATGAGACAAATAGCAGAACCGTACATAAGAAGAAAAGCAGTTAGACATCTAGAGAAAGAAAGAGTAGTTATATTTGGTGCAGGAACAGGAAATCCATATTTCTCAACAGATACAGCTGCAGCATTACGTGCTGCTGAGATGGAAGCTGAAGTTATATTACTTGCTAAAAATGTTGATGCAGTATACGATAAAGATCCAAAAGTACATGACGATGCAGTTAAATTTGAAGAGTTAACATACATAGAAGTTCTTCAAAAAGAACTTAAAGTTATGGACTCAACTGCTACATCTTTATGTATGGATAATAAGATACCTATAAAGGTATTTGAACTATCAACAGAGAATATAATAAGAGCAGTAATGGGCGAAAATATAGGAACAACAGTAAGATAATAAATTAAAATCTATATGTATAGTAGGAGGACGAAATAATGAAATTAGAATTACACAAAGAATTAGAAACTAAAATGAACAAAACTATAGATGCACTTAAGCATGAATACACTACAATAAGAGCTGGTAGAGCAAATGCTAAAATGTTAGATAAAATAAGAGTAGACTACTATGGAACTCCAACTCCAGTAAATCAAGTAGGAGCTATATCAGTTCCAGAACCAAGAACAATAATGATAAGTCCTTGGGATAAAAGTGCTATGTCTGAAATAGAAAAAGCTATAAGAAATTCTGATTTAGGTCTTAATCCAACTAATGATGGTAGTGTTATAAGACTATCAGTTCCAGTTTTAACAGAAGAGAGAAGAAAAGAGTTAGGAAAAAAAGCTCATAAAGTATCTGAAGAATACAAAGTAAGATTAAGAAATGAAAGAAGAGACGCCAATGATTCATTAAAGAAAATGGAAAAAGAAGGCGAAATAAGTGAAGATGAATTAAAGAAAGCTCAAGATGAAGTTCAAAAGATAACTGACAAATTCATCAAAGAAGTAGATGCATTAGCAGTAGCTAAAGAAAAGGATATAATGGAGGTATAATATTGGAAAAATATTATAACCTTTTGGGCCTTCAGGTAAATGATGTAGAAGATTTTTTTAAAGAACAAAATATAAATTACACTATAAAAACTATAAAAGGTAAAAAAGACCAAGAAAAATTAACTGTTTTTAAGGTTATAAAAATATCAGATATAGAAGATGGTGTAGAACTATTAATCACAAATTTTTCTGACTCCTTAAAATAGGGGGTCAGATTACTTGTTGGAGGCATAATATGAATTCATACGACATAGACTTAAATAAAGTGCCTACTCATATAGCTATAATAATGGATGGGAATGGAAGATGGGCAAAATCTAAATTCTTACCAAGAACAGCAGGACATAAAGCTGGAGTAGAAACTATAAGAAAAGTACTAAAAGAGTGTCAAAGATTAGGAGTTAAGCATTTAACACTATATGCATTTTCTACAGAAAATTGGAAAAGACCTAAACTTGAAGTAGATACATTAATGAACTTATTATCAACATACTTAAAAAAAGAAGTAAGAGAATTACATAAAAATAACGTAAAAATTAGCACAATAGGGGATATAGATAAACTTCCTAAATCTTGTATAGACGAATTAGAAAGAGCATATGAACTTACTAAATTTAATACTGGGGTTAATTTAAACCTAGCATTAAACTATGGAGCAAGATATGATATAAAAAATGCTGTAATAGATATAGTAAAAGATACAAAATGTGGTAAACTAGATATAGAAGACATAAACGAAGATACTATAACAAACTATTTAAGCACAAAGTCCATTAAAGAACCTGATTTAATAATAAGAACAAGTGGAGAGCAAAGACTAAGTAACTTCCTACTTTGGGAAGCTGCATACTCTGAATTTTACTTCACAGATATACATTGGCCAGATTTTAATGAAGAACAACTTCAAAAGGCTATATATATATATCAAAATAGAGATAGAAGGTTTGGTGGTCTTAAGTAAGGAGAATAAAATATGCTTACAAGAATTATTGCTGGGCTAGCCCTAGTACCATTATTTATATTTATAATAATAGGTGGACTTCCTTTATATATAGTAGAAGTAGCAATAGTTTCTATTGCTTTAAATGAGTTCTATAAAGCATTTAAGGTAAAAAATATAAACCCATTATTTAATATAGGATATATATTTTCTGGTTATTTACTAATTAAAAACATTTATGGATTAGATGTACAATACTCATACGCGGTAGCATTTATACTATTCTTAATATCAATAACTTATTTACTAAGATGTAAAAATGACATATTAGATATAGCTATGACATTTGTAGGGATTTTTTATGTAGCCATATTCTTGGATTTTATAGTATTAACACTAAATGATTTTAAATTTGGATATATATATGTATGGCTTATATTTATAATATCTTTTGCGACGGATACATTTGCATACTTCACTGGATACCTATTTGGAAAACATAAACTTATTCCAAAAGTAAGTCCTAAAAAGACAGTAGAGGGAAGCGTAGGGGGAATATTAGGAAGTACACTTTGTAGTATATTATTTGCATATATGTTTAAGCTAGCTATACTACCAATAGCCATAATAGGGAGCTTAGGAAGCATAGTAGCACAATTTGGAGACTTGTTTGCATCTTCAATAAAGAGATATGTAGGCATAAAAGATTATGGAAAATTAATACCAGGACATGGTGGTATATTAGATAGATTTGACAGTGTTATATTAGTAGCACCGTTTGTATATTATGCAATAATGTTCTTTATCAAGTAAGCTTCAGTTAATACTGAAGCTTTAATTGTTTTATATGAAATGAATTTTAATTCATATTTAATAATATTGGCTAAAATAATGGTATAATATAATGATATATAAAATTGTTTATATTATAGAAAGGGAAATAATATGAGAAAAATATCAATACTAGGATCAACTGGATCAATAGGGACGCAAACTTTAGATGTAGTAAGAAAAAACAAAGAAAAATTTGAAGTTGTTGCAATAAGTGCTAATAGTAGTGTGGACTTGTTACTACAACAAATAAAGGAATTTAAACCTAAATACGTAGCAGTATACGATGAAATTAGTGCTTTGAAGCTAAAATCAATGATACCAAATGATATTAAGATAGAAGTGCTAAGTGGAATGGAAGGGCTAAAAGCTATAGCAGCACTTGACGAAATAGATGTATTACTAACAGCTATAGTAGGAATGATAGGTTTAGTGCCAACACTAACAGCTATAAAAAATAAAAAAGATATAGCATTGGCAAACAAGGAAACTTTAGTATGTGCAGGTGACCTTGTAATGAGTGAGGCTAAAAAACATAATGTTAAAATACTTCCTGTAGATAGTGAACATAGTGCAATATTCCAATGTTTAAATGGAGAACAAAACAAAGAGATAGAAAAAATAATACTAACAGCGTCAGGGGGGCCATTTAGAGGGAAAACTAAACAAGATTTATTAGAAGTAACTAAAAATCAAGCATTAAAGCATCCGAACTGGTCAATGGGTAGAAAAATTAGTATAGATTCATCAACACTAATGAACAAAGGATTAGAAGTGATAGAAGCTAAGTGGTTATTTGGTGTAGAACATAATCAAATCGACGTAGTAGTACATCCACAAAGTATAATACATTCAATGGTACAGTTTGTAGATAGTTCAGTAATGGCACAATTAGGCTGCCCTGATATGAGATTACCTATACAGTATGCATTATCATACCCAAATAGAACAATAAATGATTTTGAAAGATTAGATTTAGCTAAGATAGCTACATTAACTTTTGAAAAGCCAAATTTAGAAACGTTCCCATGTTTAAAAATTGCTTATGAGAGTTTAAAAATGGGGGGAACATACTGTGCAGTATTAAACAGTGCAAATGAAGTATTAGTAAATGAATTTTTAGAGGATAAAATTGGATTCTACGACATACCATATTACATAGAAAAAACTTTAGAAGCACATAATAGTATAGAAAATCCGAGTTTAGAAGATATATTAGAAATAGATAAATGGGCAAGAAACTTTGTAAAAAATATATTAACCAAATAAAATACGTAGGAAGGTGAGAATTTGACTATAATAGCAGCATTATTATTGTTTAGTGCAATAGTATTTATACATGAATTAGGACATTTCTTATTTGCAAAAAAAGCAGGAGTTAGAGTTCATGAATTTGCAATAGGGATGGGACCTAAAGTATTTAGCACAACAAAAGGTGATACACAGTATTCAGTAAGACTACTTCCACTTGGAGGATATGTGAGTATGGAAGGTGAAGATGAGGAATCTAAAGATCCAAAATCTTTTGGTGCAAAGAGTATATTACAAAGAGCAAGTATACTATTTGCAGGTCCATTTTTTAATATACTATTTGCAATAGTACTGTTAATACCAGTATATATGTATACAGGAACACCAAGTACAACACTTGGTCAAATAGCACCAAATAGCCCGGCTCAAAAGATAGGTTTACAAACAGATGATAAAATAATAAATATAAATGGAAATGAAATAAAATCATGGAATGATGTAACAAACAACTTACGTAATTCTAATGGAGACAAAGTAAATATAAAAGTACAAAGAGATAAAGGAACAAAAGAATTTAGCGTAGTACCTCAAAAGAATGAGCAAGGAAACTATATAATAGGTATAGGATATAAAGCAGAAAAAAATATATTCAAATCAATAGCTTATGCATTTACAAGTACAGTAGATATGACAAAACAAATGGTAACGTTCATTGGACAATTAGTAACAGGAACAATACCTGGAGGATTTGGAAACTCAGTAGCAGGTCCAATTGGAGTCGTAGGAATTGTGTCAAATGCAGCTAAGATGGGTATTATAAACTTAGTATATATAGCATCAATAATAAGTTTAAATCTAGGTGTCTTTAATTTATTACCAATACCTGCACTAGATGGTGGAAGACTAGTACTTTTAGGCTTAGAAGCTATAAGAGGCGGAAAAAAGTTAGATCAAAACAAAGAGGCTATGATACATATGGCAGGATTTGCTCTGTTAATGGGCTTTATGGTATTTGTAACGTATAAAGATATACTTAGACTATTTTAGGTGTTAATTTTTTAGAAGATAGGTGATAAAATGAGCTATAAAAGAAGACAATGTAGAGAAGTAAGCGTTGGAAATGTAAAAATAGGTGGAAATAATCCTATAAGTATACAATCAATGACCAATACTGATACTAGGGATGGATTAGCAACTATTGCACAAATAAAAGCATTAGAAGAAGTAGGATGCGATATTGTTAGGGTAGCGATACCTGATATGGAAGCAGCAAAAAATATAGGTAAAATAAAAAGTGAAGTAAATATACCTGTAATAGCGGATATACACTTTGATCATAGATTAGCATTAGAAGTTATAGACCAGGGTATAGATGGAGTAAGAATAAACCCAGGAAACATTGGAAGTATAGATAAAGTAAAAGCTGTAGTAGAAAAATGTAGAGCTAAAAACTTAAAGATAAGAATAGGTGTAAATGGCGGGTCACTAGAAAAAGAGTTACTAGAAAAATATGGATCTGCAACTGCCGAAGCTTTAGTTGAAAGTGCATTAGGACATATAAAAATATTAGAAGATTTAGATTTTACAAATATAGTAATTTCTCTTAAATCATCAGATATATATAAAACAATAGAAGCATATGAACTGATATCTAAAAAAGTAGATTACCCTCTACATATAGGTATAACAGAATCAGGCAGTATAAAAAAGGGGACTATAAAATCTTCAATAGGAGTAGGAGCGATGCTACTTAAAGGTATTGGAGATACTATAAGAATTTCTCTTACAGGAGATCCTTGTGAAGAAGTTATAGTTGGAAAAGAAATATTAAGAAGCTTAGATCTTTTAAATGACAAGATAAAAGTAATATCTTGCCCTACTTGTGGTAGATGTAATATAGATCTTATAAGTGTAGTAAATGAAGTAGAAGAAAAAATAAACTACATGGAAAAAGATATTACCGTAGCTATAATGGGATGTGCAGTAAATGGGCCAGGAGAAGCTAGGGAAGCAGATATAGGTATAGCAGGTGGAAAAGGTGAAGGCTTGTTATTTAAAAAAGGCGAGATAGTAAGAAAAATAAAAGGAAATGACTTAGTAGATGAATTATTAAAGGAAATAGATAAATACTAAAAATAAGCATTCAGTAAAATAAAATTTACTGAATGCTTATTTTATTATAGGGAAATATACTAACAGAATATAAAAAAATAGAGCGAAATTTGATTTTCATGTTAATTTTAGATAAGCATTTTATTAAAAATGGTTGCATATATATTAATAAATGCATATAGGAGGAAGTAATATGAAATTTGAAGACTTGCTAATAGATTTATATCCTATAAATAATAAAAATAATAAATTAAAAAAATTCATACAACATCATATACATGGAGAGTTATTAATATCATATCTTGAAGATTTAGCGGTATATATGGTAGCAGCAACTAAAGTATCTGGCGTTACTATATTAGAAAAAATATTATATGATAATAATAGAGATGACTTAACTAAAGTATTTAAAAATGAAAGAGAAACAATAAAGAAAGAAGATATATGCTTTGAACTAATAGAAGAGGATATGGGTTATTTTTTTATAAAAGCTAATGATGAGGTAATTGCTATAATAGAAGATGATATACAATTATTTAGGCAATTACAAACTTTTATATTAGATTAACTATATTTGTAAAATATAGACTGGCTTAAAAAAAAATGTTAAAATATATAGGTATTGTTTATACGGGTGGGAGAGGGACATATTTTAAAAGGAAAGAGAAATGGATGAAAGATTAAACAAAGGATTAAATGAAACAAATAACAAGGTATGTGGGAAAAATGATTTCAAAACAGAGGTATTAGCAGGAGTAACTACATTTATAGCTAGTGTATATATTATAATGACTAATGCACTTATATTGTCAGATGCTGGAATTAGTTCAGATGCAGCAATGATTGCTACTATATTTACATGTAGTATATCAACAATACTTATGGGATTATTTTCTGATACACCACTGATTGTAGTACCTGGAATGGGAATTAACTCATTATTTACTTATACAATAGTAAATTCAATGGGACTTGCATGGCAAGAGGCATTAGGGGCAGTATTTATAAGTGGGATAATATTTACAATAATAGCAAGTACTAAGATAACACCTATACTTATGAAGTCTATTCCAAGTAACTTAAAGCATGCTATAACTGTTGGTGTAGGATTCTTTATATTATTTATAGGCTTACAAAAAAGCGGGCTTGTAGTTGCCAATGAAAATACTATGGTATCATTTGGAAATATAACCAATAAAGAGACACTTCTAAGCATAATAACACTATTAATTATTTTAATATTGAATGCTAGAAATGTTAGTGGAAATTTACTTATAAGTATTGTTGTAGGCACTATATTAGCATTGTTTATGGGAGTTACAAATTTAAGCGATTTAGATTTTAATTCTTTTAATATTAGTGCTTTAAGTGATGTATTTTTATCAATGTCATTTAAAAATATGTTAACGATGCCTTTTATAGTAGCAGTATTTTCTATAAGTGTAGTTATTATATTTGAAAACATGGGTATTTTATATGGTCAGATGGAAGCGATTGATAGAAGTGATGAATTTCAAAAACCATTTAAGATAGCCGGAATATCAAATATGATAGCAGGTGTATTTGGAACTAGTCCAACTATAGTTGCAGCAGAAAATTTTTCTGGAATTAGTGTAGGCGCTAAGGGGAAGATAGCTGCGTTTACATCAGGTATATTGTTTTTATTATCATTATTTTTAATACCTATACTTAAGTTGATACCAGATGGTGTTATAAGTAGCGTACTTATATTTATAGGTTTTTTAATGATACAGACATTCTTTGACTTGAAAAAGGGTGACCTAATAGATACTATATCTGTGATTTTTATAATTGCATTAATACCTTTTACTTATAATATAGTTAATGGTATATCTATAGGATTTATAGTTTACACCATTTTAAATGTTGCATGTGGAAAAGGAAAAGAAATATCTATACCCATGTATGTGCTTACAGCATTATTTATATTAAGCTTTATTATGAATGTATCTATGGGGATAGTTCATTAAATAAAAAATCAAAAAATAGGTAGTAATTTTAAAATTACTACCTATTTTTTGATGCAAAATTTTAAAAAAAATCATATAAAAAATTAGACGAAAAAGAGTTGTATTTAGTTTGATTACAGAACTGTAATTTTTATACTGTGGACATTTTTTTTAAAACTACTATAATAGTTATAGGATACAAACTGACAAAAAAATACACAAGAGGGGGGAGTATTATGGCGAAAAAAAGCAAAATAAACTTCAGTTCTAAAAAACAAAATAAAAAAAATAGATTTAATCCTAAAAAAATGGCATTAACAATAGTTGCATTTTTAGTAATAGTGTTCATGGGAGTCAAGGTAGTTGGAGCTACTACATCCTATTTAGCTGATAAAAAAGAAGAAAAAATAGCAATGCAACAAGCTGCTGAAGCAGAAAGAATAGCAGCAGAAAAAAAACGTAAAGAAGCAGAAGAAGCTAAAAAGAGAATGATAGGTGTTAATCATGAAGCAAAGAAAAATTCTTATGATGCAGTAGAAATATCAAAAAAATTAAAGAATTATGACTACTCAAATAACGGAGAGAAAGTTGTATTCTTAACATTTGATGATGGTTCATCAACAACTGTTACACCTAAAATTTTAGATGCACTAAAAGCAGGTGGCGTTAATGCAACATTCTTTGTAACTGGACAAAATATAGAAAGAGGCGGAGATAGAGCAAGAGATCTTATAAAGAGAAGCTTTAGTGAAGGAAATGCTATAGCAAATCACTCATACAGCCATGACTATAAATATTTATATCCAAATAGGCATTTAAATTTAGAAAACTTTACATCAGACTTCAAAAAAACAGATGAAATCTTAAAAGACATATTAGGACCATATTTCTCAACAAGAGTAATTAGATGTCCAGGAGGACATATGTCTTGGAAAGGTATGGAAGGCTTAGATAAATATTTAGATGAAAACAATATGGCGTCTATAGACTGGAATGCATTAAATTCAGATGCAGAAGGTAGAAAGAAAAATGCGGATGAATTATTAGCGCAAGCTAAAAAAACATCTGAAGGAAAAGAAATGGTAGTTATTTTAATGCATGATACTTATGGAAAAGAACAAACTGCTAAAGCATTACCACAAATAATACAATATTTCAAAGATAGTGGATATGCTTTTAAAACATTAGCATAGATAAAATGGATATAATAAAAATAGAAGTTCCCTGTAATTTACAGGGAACTTCTATTTTTGTTATTATTTTTAATTTTATTTACCCCGTTTGAAATTATACACAAAAATTGAATAGTAGCTAGTATAAAACATAATAAATTTATAATAGTGTCACTTAAGTAATAATTATAAGTAAATGATGTTTTCGTTATTGAAAACCAACAGCATAGTAAAAAAAATACTAATACTGAATTAGCTAAAACTAACTTAGTCTTGCTTAAATATGTACAATATATTTTAGTTAATATGGTTAAGTTAAATAATATTAAAGCTGCTATGCCAAAATAAAAATTATTTGGAGTGGCAGAAAACAAACTTTTAAAATACCAAATTAAAAATATAAATACACTAAGCGTTGAACCTACAACAAAATCTACGTATTTATTCATATATCCCCCTATAATAAACACATTAGTTAATAAATATAAATTCCCATACTGTATTATGGAAAAAAATGTAAAAATACTCTGATAAAATGTATTATAACATAAAAGATATAACTAAAACAAAGAAAAAAATAATTTTAAAATTAGACAAAAATAAATAATTAAAATTTATTTTTGAAAAAAATTAAAAATAAAAATTGAATAATAATTATAAATGGCACGCCTATTTTGAATTTTAATTTTTTTGTTTTATGTCTAAAAGTATACATTGCGCTAAGTGTTCCGATACTTCCACCCAAAGCAGATAACAACATTAAAGTGTACTCACTGATTCTCCATTGATGTTTTATTGCTTTTTGCTTATCAATAAACATTAATATAAATGAAATTATATTAATAATAAAAATATAAAAGATTGATAAATTTTCCATATTACCTCCTAAAACATAGCTATATTATCTTCTTAACTATATCATAAATGTAAAAATAATGATAAAAAAAGGAATTATTGTTATAATATAAACTAGTATATAGTAGATTGAGGTCTTAGAAAGGGAGTATTTTGATATGCAACATTCAAAAATAAAAAATGTTAAAACTTTAGTAGAAACTAAGTTTGTAGGATTATATGATGTAAAATACAGTAATAAAAACAATGATGAAAGACACTGGATGGTAGCTTCAAGAAAAGGTGAAAAAGAATTAAGTGAAATTTATTTAGAAAATAAAGAAGACAAAATAGATGCTGTAGTGATTTGTGCACTTCACAAAGATGAAAATAAGTTAGTCTTGATAAAACAGTTTAGAGTTCCTATAAATAACTTTATATATGAACTTCCAGCAGGTCTTGTAGATAATGACGAAGATGTTAAAACGGCAGCAGCAAGAGAGTTAAAAGAAGAAACTGGTTTAAATCTTATTGAAATAAACAAAGTAAATAGTAAAGGCAAGGTTTATTTATCTCCTGGTATGACAGATGAATCTGTAGCGTTTATATATTGTTTATGTGATGGTCAAATAAGCCAAGAATTTTTAGAAGATGATGAAGAGATAGAGGCTTTATTAATATCTAAAGAGCAAGCAAAAGAAATATTAAAAGGAGATGACATAATAGATATAAAGTCTTATTTAATGCTTCAAATGTTTGCTAATTTAGGAGATAAAATGTTTAACTAAATAAAATATATTTAAATAATAAATATAAATAAAAATAGACTAGGAAAGTTTCCTAGTCTATTTTGTTAAAAAAATATTTTTTTATTTTGAAAAAGCGTTGCATTATCAAAATGATAATAATATAATAAACTTATAATTATCATTTTGATAATAATAAAGGGAGGCAACAAGATGATTAATGAAAATATATTAAGTATGATAGGTAATACACCTATTGTTAAATTAAATAAATTAGAAAATGCTAATGTTTATGTTAAATTAGAAAAATATAATCCAGGTGGAAGTGTAAAAGACAGAGCAGTCTATTTTATGATAGAAGGATTAGAAAAAAGAGGTAGCTTAAAAAAAGGAGATGTATTGGTAGAAGCAACTAGCGGAAATACGGGTATAGCCTTGGCAATGATAGGAAGATTAAAGGGGTATGAGGTAATAATAGTAATGCCAGAAACTATGAGCGTAGAAAGAAGAGAGCTTATGAAAGCGTATGGAGCAACTATTATTCTTACAGATGGAAAGCTTGGGATGAATGGTTCTATAAAAAAAGCTGAAGAACTTTTAAACGAAAATAATAGTTATAAAAGCTTAAATCAGTTTGATAACGAAGATAATCCAAATGGTCATTACAAAACAACAGGAGTGGAGATATTAGATCAAGTAAAAGATATTGATATATTTATTTGTGGTGTAGGTACAGGTGGTACTTTAAGTGGTGTAGCTAGATACTTAAAAGAACAAAATCCTAATATAAAAATAGTAGCTATAGAACCTGAAAAGTCACCAGCTATATCTAAAAATCAAAGTGGTCCACATAAGATTCAAGGTATAGGAGCAGGATTTATTCCAAAGAATTATGATGCTTCTTTAGTAGATGAAATAATGACAATATCAGATGAAGAAGCTTTTGATGGTGTTAGATTAATGGCAAAAGAAGA
This sequence comes from uncultured Peptostreptococcaceae bacterium, assembly GCA_947072565.1. Taxonomy (GTDB): domain Bacteria; phylum Bacillota; class Clostridia; order Peptostreptococcales; family Peptostreptococcaceae; genus Romboutsia_D. Next base: position 27,559 of record CAMTIM010000052.1, read on the forward strand.
AGCTATATTAGTTGGAATCTCTTCGGGAGCTAACATATTTGGAGCTTTAAAGCTATCAAAACTTTATCCAAATAAAAATATAGTTACAATAGCACCTGATGGAATTGAAAAATATATATCTATGGAAATATTTAAATAGCAAGTATAGTTAATCAAAGTAGAATTATAGGAGATGAAAGAAATTGTTTAAAAAAATAAATAAAGATATAGAATATATAATGGAAAATGACCCAGCAGCAAGAAGTAAGATAGAAGTGTTTTTGCTATATCCTTCTATCCATGCTAGAATATCTCACATGATATCGCATTTTTTATATAATCATAAACTTTTTTTTACTGCAAGACTAGTATCTCAAATATCAAGGTTTTTAACAGGCATTGAAATACATCCAGGTGCTACATTAGGAGATAGTATATTGATAGACCATGGTATGGGTGTTGTAATAGGAGAAACAGCAGAGGTTGGCAATAGAGTTACGATTTACCATGGCACCACTTTAGGTGGAACAGGAAAAGATAAAGGTAAAAGGCATCCAACTATTAAAGACAATGTAATAATAGGAGCAGGAACAAAAATATTGGGACCTATTACTGTAGGGTCAAATTCTAAAATAGGAGCAAACTCAGCTGTATTAAAAGATATACCAGAAGGTGCAACAGTAGTTGGGATGGCCGCTGATATAGTTAGAATAAAAGGTGTTAAGATTGAAGAAAAAAACAAATTAAACTAAAAAAATATAATAATACTATTATTTATACAAAGTATAAAAACATTTAAGACCAAAACTCCTTATAAAGTACAAGGGATTGACAATTAAACAAAAAGTTATATAATTGACTTATAAAGAGTTTTAAAGAACAGCTAGGGGTGCCAAAAGGCTGAGAGGATTTACCGACCCTTGTACCTGATATGGATAATTCCAGCGTAGGAAAGCTTATACATTAGTTTAAATATATATGTATATTTATAAGTGTAATACAGCTATACCTAACTTAGGTATAGCTTTTTTAATATAACAACAATTGAGGGGGAAAAACATGAAAAACTATAAAGTAGCAACACTTACAATAGCAGGATCAGACTGTAGTGGGGGAGCAGGAATACAAGCTGATTTAAAAACATTTAGTGCTATAGGAACATATGGGATGAGTGTAATAACTGCTATAACAGCTCAAAATACACAAGGAGTGTTTGAAGTAGAAGAGTTAAGTCAAAGTATAATAAAAAAACAAATAGAAGTAGTATTTGATGACATAGAGCCAGGTGCTGTTAAGATAGGTATGGTATCGAGTCCAGAAATAATTTTAGAGATTGCAAATACTTTAAAAAAGTATAATCCAAAAAATTTAGTAGTAGATCCAGTTATGATATCAAAGAGTGGATACAGCTTACTTAGACCAGAGGCTAAAGAAAATATGATAAAATATTTAATACCAATGGCATATATAGTAACACCCAATGTTCCCGAAGCACAAGAGATAACAGGTATGAACATTGAAACTTTAGAAGATATGAAAATAGCAGGGCAAAAAATCTTAGAAATGGGACCAAAACATGTATTAATGAAAGGTGGACATTTAGAAGGTGATGCTATTGATGTATTAATCGGAAAAGATATATTTGAAGTTTATGAAAGTAAAAGGTTAGATAGAAAGAATACTCATGGAACTGGGTGTACTATATCTTCTTCAATAGCGTCTCATTTAGCTTTAGGATATGGGATAAAAGAAGCAGTGGCACTTAGTAAAATATACATAACAGAGGCTATAAAAAATAGCTTTGACATAGGTCATGGTGTTGGGCCTGTTCATCATTTTTATAAATTTGATAAATAAAGTAAAGAAGGGGGTTAGTTAAATTAAAATTTAGCTAATATAATTGTAAATATGAATAATATAAAAGAAACATTAAAGTTGTACTTAGTAACAGATAGTGACATATTAAAGAATAGAGATTTTTATAAATGTATAGAGGATGCTATAAAGGGCGGAGTTACAATGCTACAATTAAGAGAAAAAAATGCGTCTGGTAGTGAATTTTTAGAAAAAGCTATAAAACTAAGAGCATTAACTAGAAAATACAATGTCAGCTTCATAATAAATGATAGAGTGGATATTGCAATGCTTTGTGACGCTGATGGAGTACATGTAGGGCAAAGTGATATAGATGCAAAATCAGTTAGACGTTTAATAGGAAAAAATAAAATAGTTGGTGTGTCAGCAAGAGATTTAAAAGAAGCTCAGAAGGCTAAAAATGATGGCGCAGATTATATAGGTGTAGGTGCTATGTATACAACGCTTACTAAGATGGATGCAAAATCGGTTTCTTTTGATACAGTAAAGGAGATAAAGGAAAGTATAGATATACCTATGGTTTTAATAGGTGGAATTGATTTAGATAATCTAGAAAAATTAAAATTATTAAAAAGCGATGGATATGCAATAGTTTCAGCAATTCTAAAAAAACAAGATACATATTTAGAAAGTAAAAAATGGATTGAAAGTATAGGTTAAAGTCTATAACATATAAAAAAGAGTGTTTTAAAAATGATTTTAATCATTTAAAAACACTCTTTTTTATATGTTATTTTTTATATGGAACTTTTTTAGGTGGAGCATATTTTTCTTTAGGAGATGTAGGTGCAATTCCTGTATCACCTTTGTCACCCTTTTCACCTTTAGGACCCATGTCACCTTTATCGCCTTTGTCACCTTTATCTCCTTTATCACCTTTAGAACTAGCACTGCCCTTAGGACCCATATCGCCTTTGTCCCCTTTATCTCCTTTGTCACCTTTAGGACCTTGTTTGCCTTGAGGTCCCATATCACCTTTATCGCCTTTTTCACCTTTAGAACTAGCACTTGATTGAGGACCCATGTCGCCTTTATCGCCTTTAGGACCTTGTTTACCTTGAGGACCCATGTCGCCTTTATCACCTTTAGGACCTTGACTACCTTGAGGACCCATAGTACCTTTTTCTCCATTAAGACCTTGTTTGCCTTGAGGACCCATGTCGCCTTTATCGCCTTTAGGACCTTGACTACCTTGAAGACCTATATCACCTTTATCCCCCTTAGGACCTTGCTTACCTTGAAGACCCATATCGCCTTTATCGCCTTTATCACCTTTATCACCTTTAGGGCCTTGAGGGCCAGGTATTCCAGCGATGCTTCCACCCATATTACAAAGTGGATTTACATAAGTTTCTTTTCCTAAGTCTATATATTGAATTGAATTCAATTTTACATAAATAGGACCTTTTCCTGAAGATGTTTTCCCCATAACAGCACATTGATTAACCTTACAAATACGAAGTTTTAAAATACAATCACTGTCTTCTAATTTTAATCCTACGACTTTACCTATACAACTGCACAATATAGAATATATTTGGCAATCACATACATTTATAGGATATACAAACATAGGACACATATTATGTTCTACATTTTTAGATCCACAAGACTTAGTAGAATGTTTAGGCATTTTACAAGAAGTAGATTTGTAGCAATCTTTATTGCAATTGTTGTCTTTACTCATACAGTCTTTATACATATACTTTCACTCCATGTTAAATATTTTAATTAGTAGTATAACTACGTAATATAGATATATGATTAAAATTCCAAAAATGGGACACTATATAGCCATAAAAGTGTTTAAAATCTATAATATTAAATTAAATAAGGTGCATTAAGAATGTATTAAAATAAAAAAAATTTGATAACAGTGACATTAAATCTCAATAAAATGATATAATTAAAAGCAAAGTTATATAAACAATAGGGAGGACATATGAAAATAGACTGGAATAAAAGGTATACAACAATAGCGATATACTCATTTTTAGTAATATCTTGTAGTATAATTTTCTTTAGCATAATTAGTGAAATGAGTGAATTTACTGATAATTTAGGGTGGATAGTATCAACATTGCAACCCTTTATAATAGGATTTGTAATAGCATATTTATTAAATTTCATATTAGTATTTTTTGAAGAGAAAGTATTTGTATTTGATTCAATTAAAAATATGAAGAAAAAAAATAAAAGAGGGCTAAGCCTTTTATTTACTTATATAACAGCATTTCTAATAATTTATTTATTTATGAAATTTGTTTTTCCACAAGTGGTAGATAGTGTAGTTGGTCTTGTTAATGATATTCCAACATATGTAACTAATTTAACAAAGCTATTAGAAGATATGACAGCAAAATTAAATACAGATAGCAAATATGTAGTACTAGCTATGCAAAAATGGAATGAGTTTATAAATTACATTATAAGTGTAATAACTAACTTGCTTCCTATTTTAGGAGATACTATTAAAAGTATAGCATCTAGTATATGGAATATAGTATTAGGACTAGTAATATCTATTTATTTATTAATGGATAAGGAAAACTTCTGTGCATTAAGTAAAAAAATGACTTTTGCTTTGTTATCTAAAAAACATGCAGAAAAAGTAGTAGAGTTAAATCATAGAAGTAATGATACATTTGGTAAATTTATAAGCGGGAAAATTATAGATTCAGTAATAATAGGTATATTAACATTTGTTATATTAACAATATTTAAAATACCATATACTTTACTTATATCTGTGATAATAGGTATAACTAATATTATACCGTTCTTTGGACCATTCTTTGGTGCTATACCATCATTTATAATAATAATGTTTGTATCACCTATAAAAGCATTATGGTTCTTACTTATAATATTTGTGATACAACAATTAGATGGAAATATCATAGGTCCTAAGATATTAGGTGACTCGATAGGTATATCAGCCTTTTGGATATTATTTTCTTTATTAGTAGCAGGTAAATTATTAGGGCTTGTTGGAATGATTATAGGAGTTCCTTTATTTGCTATAATTTATTCAATACTAAAAGATGTTATAGAAGACAAGTTAAGTAAAAAAGGATTACCAAAAGATACACATGACTATATGTAGATAAAATAAAACAGGAGAGATAAATAACTATAAAGGTTATATATTTCTCCTGTTTTATTTATAATACTTAAAGATTTAAAAGTGAAAATATTATATACTTAAGCTATTAGAAAAAAACTTGCAAGCGTATGCACGTCAATATATAATTAAAAATATATTTACACCGTATAAATGAAACTAATGGGGGATTTAAAATATGGATATGCACAAAACTATTATAAAAACAGAAAAGCAAAAGATGATAGATGGAGATCTTTACTTAGCTTTTGGGAAAGAATTAGAAAGTGAAAGACAATATGCAAAAGAAGTTTTATTTGATTATAATAACTTACATCCAAGCAAAGTGGATGATAGAAACGATATTATAAAAAAACTATTTGGAGAAGTAGGTAAAGAATTTTACATAGAGCCACCTTTTAGATGTGACTATGGATATAATATTTATTGGGGAGAAGGGTCTTATGCTAATTATAATTTGACAGTACTTGATTGTGCACCTGTTAAGATAGGTAAAAACGTATTGTTTGGACCTAATGTAAACATATTTACAGCAGGGCATCCAATAGATGTTAAGATGAGAACTAGTGGACTTGAATATGCAATAGCAATAAGCATAGAAGATAATGTATGGGTAGGTGGAGGCACTACTATAAACCCAGGCGTAAGTATAGGAGAGAATACTGTAATAGCTTCAGGAAGTGTAGTTACTAAAGATATACCATCTAATGTTGTAGCTGGAGGAAATCCTTGCAGAATAATAAGAGAAATAAATGAAGATGATAAGACTAGATATTTTAAAGATAGATATATAAAATAAATATTAATATAGAAATATGAAGATAGAAATATTGTATAAAAACCATAAAATTAAAATACAATGTATATAATATAGATTTTTTTAGTGAGGGTCTTAAAATATATTAATATAATTTAATATAAATTAGACAGGAGGAAAAAATGAATAAATATAATTTTGATAAGGTTGTAAATAGAGAAAATACGGGATGTGTAAAATGGGATTTTAGAACAAGATGCAATGAAAAAGCATCAAAAGATGGACTCCCCCTGTGGATAGCTGATATGGATTTTGAGTGTGCAAAGCCTATAATAGATGCACTTCACAAAAGAATAGACCATAAAGTATTTGGTTATAGCTCAAATGATACTAAAGAGTATAAAGAATCTGTTTGTAATTGGTACAAAAGAAGACTTGATTTTGAAATAGATAAAGAAAATATATTTTATAGCCCAGGAGTTGTACCAGCTATAGCAGCATTAGTAAACATATTAACTAATAAAGGTGATAAAGTTATAATCCAAAAACCTGTGTATCATCCATTTGAAGCAAAGGTTGAAAATAACGATAGAGACGTTATAAACAATAGCTTAAAATATGATGGAAAAAGTTATAAAATTGATTTTGAAGATTTAAAAGAAAAAGCAAAAGACCCTAAGGCTAAGATAATGTTGATTTGTAGTCCTCATAACCCAGTAGGTAGAGTTTGGAAAAAAGAAGAACTAAGAAAAGTTATAGATATATGTAAAAGTAATAATTTATGGATAATATCAGATGAAATACATTGTGATTTAATAAGAGGTGGATACAAACACATACCAACACAAAAAGTTGGATATGACTATAAAGATAAAATAATAACTTGTACAGCACCAAGTAAAACTTTTAATTTAGCAGGAATGCATTTATCAAATATAATTATAAACAATAAAGAACTTCAAAAGAAGTGGGAATTTGAGATAAGAGAAAAGCTAGACATAGGAACGCCAAGTCCTTTTGCTATAGTATCAACTATAGCTGCCTACAATGAATGTGAAGATTGGATAGATGAATTAAATAAATACTTAGATAATAATATGGAATTTATAGATAAATACTTAAAAGAGAACTTACCAAAAGTTAAATTAGTTAAGCCTGAGGGTACGTATTTAGCTTGGTTAGATTTTAATGAATATGGATTTAATGAGATAGAACTAGAGGATTTACTGTTTAAAAAGGGTAATGTGTTATTTAATCAAGGATATAGTTTTGGTAAAGAAGGAAGAGGATTTGTTAGAGTAAATGCAGCGTGTCCTCTATCTACAATAAAAGAGGCTATGGAAAGAATAAAGAATGTTTTAGAAATCTAATAACTTTTAGGGTTAATACTAGATTGTGATATAATAGAATAAATATATTAATAGAAAGGATATACTAATAAAAATATGATCATAAAACTTACAAGAGATAATTTTAATTTTAGATTTAAACAATATGAGGGAATGTTTTTTCATGCTGATATAAATGAAGGCAGTGAAGTTATAAAATATAAAATAACTAAAGATAAAGAAGGATTAGAACTTAAGGAGTTTGGAAATACACATATTAAAGAAAATAATATGTTATATATTCCTCAAATTGAAGCTTATATAGACTTAAAAACTATAAAATAATATAAAATATAAAAATGTCATCGAAATAAAATTCGATGACATTTTTTATATAAATAATTTGTAAACAAATAGTATTACAAAACCAACAACTGCGATTTTGAAAATTAATCCACTAACAAGTTTTATAACCTTTATAGAAATCCCTAAAAGAACTATTAGCATAAGTATTTTAAAAATCAAATCAATATTCATATCCATTAAATTTCCTCCTACATTGAATATTAGTATTACTGAGAAATTCTACAATAATATACTATTATACTATAAAAAAACAATAAGCACTAATTAATTTAATAAGATAATGCTTATAAAAGGTATAGTTACTATTGAAAATAGTGTAGTTAAAAAAACTGCTTGAGAGGCAAGAGATGTATTTGCATCGTATTCATCAGCCATTATAGCTGTGTTAGCAGCAGCAGGCATAGCAGACATTACAATTGGTATAGATAGCAACAAACTATCCTTTATTTGTCCTTTAAACAACAAATAAACACTAACAGGAAGTAATATCAATCGGATAAAGCCTATAAAATACAGTTTTTTGTTTGAAAAGCATTCGCTAGCGGAGGACGCACATAGCATACTTCCTATAATCAACATAGAAATAGGAGTTGTAATATTTCCTAACATTGTAAGTGGTTTATTAATAAAATTAGGAATATTAAACCCTGATATAAAGATAATTAACCCAATAAAGATAGAGATAATAGCGGGATTTATAAGCGATTTAAATGAAAATGAGAAATCATCTTTATGCTTAGATAAAAAATAAGTCCCTAAGGTTAATACAAGTAAATTAAATGGTAAATTAAATATAGCGGTATAAAATACAGCTTTCTTTCCTAAAATAGCCTCGACAATAGGATAGCCCATAAATCCTACATTAGAAAACATAACTACATATTGGTAAATACCTATGTCTTTAGAAGATTTAAATATAAATTTCAAAGAATATGCAATTAAGAAGGTAAAAGCATACATAAAGGCAGATATTAGCAATAATTTAAATATATTATCAATCATCTGTGGGCTATAGTCTATTTGCATAGAGTTAATAATCATAGCGGGCAAGAATATACTCATAGTTAAAGATGAAAGCTTAGATGTAGAATGCTCATCTAATAAGTTCTTTTTTCTAGCTATATATCCGACCAAAATTAAAATAAACAAAACTAAAACTTGAATAAATACGTTGCTTAAATTCATAATAAATCTCCCCTCGTACATATGATTATATAGCATTTCTATATAATAAAAAACTATAGAAAACAAGATTGTAATAATTGCGAAATTAAGTATGATAAAATAAAATGCTAAGTATTGGTAATAATAAATTACATGTTATAATATTAGAATGGAAATTATATAGGATTAATAAACTCATTATATTTATTGTTACAATATAATTACAAAAGAGAAAAATTAATTAGAAAAAATTTTTTTACTATATAATATATAATATATATCAAAATAAAGTGCAAATTAAAATAGGGAGTTAAATATGAAAAGTACAAAGTTTTCAATAAAAAATATAAAAAATATACCTCATGATCCGAAATTATTCCATACTAAAGGAGCTTTTTATGAGAAAATGGGGAAAATAGATAAAGCTATACAATCTTACAAAATAGCAGCAGAATATGATTATGTAAAGTCTCAATATACTTTAGGCAATATATATCACTCTAAAGGCCAATATAATGAAGCTGAAAAATGGTATAGTATGGCTTACAAAAATGGTGATGAGAAAGCTGCTCTTAATTTAGGCGATATGTATTTTAATATACAGGGATATGAATATTGCCTTTATTGGTATGAAAAAGTAGCTAAATTAGGCGATTTGCAGGGTCAAAATAATTTAGGTGTAGTATATTTTAAATTAAAAGACTATGCTAGATGCGAAAAATGGCTAAAGGAAGCCTGTGAATCTAATTTTTCTAGAGCTTGCTTTAATTTAGGAATTTTATATTCTACAATAGGAAGAGAAGAAGAGGCTATAGAATGTTACAAAAAGGGTTCAGTTTTACTAGATGAGAATTGTAAATTTAATTTAGCTGTTTTAAATCAAAGAGAAGATGATGAAAAAGGAGCTATAAGTTTGTATAAATATCTTCATAAGGTAGGATATACAAAAGGTTGTTTTAATATAGGATTAATGATGGAGATTAGTGGTAATTATGAAGAAGCAGAAAGATATTTTATAAAAAGTGCAGATAAAGAATGTGTTAAATCTCAGTATAGATTGGCATATATATATGATAGAAATGAAGAATTTGAAGATGCTATAGAGTACTATGAAAAAAGTATTGAAGGTGGAAATACTTTATCAAAATATAGACTTGGAAATTTATACAATAAAAAAAATGAAATAGAACTTGCTAAAACTTATTATGAAATGGCAGCTAATGATAACATGATAGCAGCCAAAAATAATCTAGCAGGCCTTTATTTTGAAGAAAAGGATTATACTCAAGCTATAAAGTATTATGAAGAAGCTATAGTAGATGGATGTAGAGAATCTGTTGAAAATATAGGGGATTTATATTTTCAAAGCGGTGATATAGAAAGAGCTATTTCTTATTATTTAAGAAATTCTGATACATTGTCTTGTCAGATAAAGCTTGGAAATATATATGATGACGCAGAAAATTATCAAGAAGCTATAGTTTGGTATGAAAGAGCTAGTGAAAATGGAGATGTAGATGCAAATTATAAGCTAGGCTGTATATATAAGGATATGGATGATAAAGTTAATGCTAGAAAATATTTTGAAAAAGCAGCTGATAAAGCTCATATAAATGCACGTATTAATTTAGGTGAAATACTTTTTAAAGATAAAAATTATGAACAAGCAAAAACAATGTTTGAAGCTCCAGCTAATGAGGATAATGTATATTCTCAACATATGTTAGGTATGATTTACGATATTTTTTATAAAGATTATGTTAATTCAAAATACTGGTATGAAAAATCAAGAGCCCAACAATGTGAAGAGTCTATCTATAATTTAGGAATGTTAAGTTTGAAATTAAATGAAGATAGTGAAGCAGAGAAATACTATAAAGAAGGCTTTAATTTAGGAAATAAAAAATGTGAATATATGTTAGCGGGCCTTTATTACAAAAAGAGCTTAGATATGTACGAATCTTTAGCACAAGAAGATTATAATGACTGTAAGTCAATAATTAAAAATATGCCTAAATTAAGTATAGACCTTGAAGAAGTGCTAGTAGCACCTTTTGAAGAAATAAAGATAGTTAGCGAAGAAGAAGAATATGTACCAACATACATACTAGATAGTAAAGAAGATTTATGTAATGAGTATGAAAACTTGTTAGATGAAATGATAATAGATATAGATATTAAATAAATAAAAAAGGCTATCTTCGAATGAATAATCATTTAAGGAGATAGCTTTATTTTTGTTTAGGTTATTAAGTGTTTATTAAGTAAGTTAAATATCCTAAATAAATTCCTATTAAAGTTAAACTTTCATATTTATTAATATCTTTTTCTTTGACAGCAAAGAAATAAGTTAAAATAGTAACAAGAATCATGAAAATACTATCTAAAATTAACTTAGGTTCTATAGTCATTGGAGATACAAATGATGATATACCAAGAATAAATAATATGTTAAAAATATTAGAACCTATAACACTTCCAAGTGCAATATCGCACTCACCCTTTGTAGAAGCTATAATAGATGTCACAAACTCAGGAAGTGATGTTCCTATAGCTACGATAGTAAGACCTATTAAATGGTCGCTAACACCAAATGCAGAAGCTATGTACGAAGCAGAAACAACAACTAACTTTCCACCAATAACTATGGCAATTATACCACCTATTGAATATACAATAGATTTAGACATAGATACTTCACGAGTACTTGCAATAACATCTGCATCTATTGAAATAGAAGCTTCATTTAATGCAGTATTTCTGGATTTTTGTATTAAATATAATAAATAACATACAAAAAAAGCAAAGAATATTAATAATATTAAACCATCAAAACGGCTTAATATATTACTTGTAGAATGTTTTAAAATTTTATCTGCTGACAAAATTACTATTAAAATTGAGGATATTAACAAAAAAGGAAACTCCTTAGATAAAATAGATCTTTCAACATATAGTGTTTTTACAAATCCAGCAGAGCCCACAACCATTAATACATTAAAAATATTAGAACCGATTACATTTCCAATAGCCATACCACTTTGACCATGCAAAGAAGCTGTTATGCTAACGACTGCTTCAGGTGTACTAGTCCCAAAGGCAACAATCGTAAGTCCTATAATAATAGGGGGGATTTTAAAAGTTTTTGCTATATTGCAAGAACCTTCAACAAAGTAATCGGCACCTACAACAAGCAAGAAAAATCCTATTATTAATCCTATTATTAATAAGGTATAATTCATATCAGTACCTCCCGTATTTAATATGTAAGACATTAAAAAAACCTTCAAAACAGATAGAAATCTGCTTTGAAGGTCTTGCTTCCAAGTTATATATAAAAACTTGCTTAACCAACCGGGTATTAATAAATACCGAAATGACGACTGATTATACACAAAAGTGTAAGCTACTCCCCTTCAGGGAATTTAATTATATTAGTATTGTATTATAAAATGCAAAAATTTACAATATAATACTAATATAATTTGGCTTAATTTATATTACTAAATCATATCTGAATTATAGTAATTTATTTCTAGACATGAAAAATGTAACTAATAGACAAATTAAAGTTGTAATTAACATCACAAGCCAAAATCCATTTGCATCATTTGCATAAGGAATACCGTCTACATTCATTCCAAAGAACCCAGATATTATAGTTGGGATAGAGAATATTAAAGTAACTGAAGTTAAAAACTGCATAACATTATTTTGATTATTACTTATAATTGCACTAAAAGCATCCATAATTCTACTTAGTATATCTCCATATATTGTAGCCATTTCTAAGGCCTGTTTATTTTCAATGATAACATCTTCAAGTAAATCTTCATCATCGGGGTATTTTTTTATACTGGTTGTACGAACCATTTTATTTAAAACTAGCTCAATTGCTTTTAAAGAAGTAGAAAAGTATACTAAAGACTTCTCTAATTCTAGAAGTTGTATAAGTTCTTTATTTTTCATAGACTTAGAAACTTCTTTTTCTATAATAGTTGTCATTCTATTTATCCTTCTTAAGTAGTACAAGTAGTAACTTGCATTTTTATGAAGGATTTGAAGTATGAAACGAGTTTTTTTATACGTATAAAAATCTTTAATATGACCTACAATAAAGTCATTTAAAATTTTAGTCTGTGCAGTACAGACAGTTACAATAGCATTGTTAACTATTATAATACCAAGTGGTATGGTTGAATAGTGAGAGGAGTTACTATCACTTTCATCCACAGGAATATCTATAAGTATAAGTGTATGATTATCTTCAACATCTATTCTTGAGCGTTCTTCCTCATCAAGTGCAGCTTTTACACTTTCGGCGTCTATATTTAGCAAAGTAACAATATCGTTAATTTCACTTTGATTTGGTTCAACAAGATTTATCCAACAGCCATTTTCGAAAGAATTTAGCTTTTCTAATTTGTTGTCAATAGTCTTATAGTATCTTATCATGGCAACACGTCCTTTATTCAATTTTATATAAATCCTATCACTTAATATTATCTATTAAATGACTAATTTATATAATGAAAATAAAGAAATTAGTTTAGTTTAATGTAAGATAATAATAAGTGATGTTATGAAAACCCACATCCGCACTGGGACTATGGTCCATTTACAATCACTCTCCCTTTAGATTTTTTATTTAGTAAATATTTTATGTCCTCTAATTAGCATACCTCGTTATAAAGGATAAATCAAGATTTGATTTATAAATAAAAAATATTTTTATATTTACAATTAGAGGTAAAGGATTTCATGATAAGTATACAAGATTGTTAAATAAAAAAATGGAACGTTGTATAAACATTCCATTTTTTATATACAAATTTTAGCCTAAATTTAATAGGAATAAACCTTAGGTTTAGGAGTGTTAAAAAGGTTTAAATACAATATAGCTAAAAATTGCGTGCTTATAGCTTGCTTGTTAATTCTTTCATAACTTCATCTACAGAATATAACTTGTCAACCTTGTATGCATTAGCACCACAAAACAGTAACGCATTATCAATATCTCCCTTAACTGCATTTATAAGCGCTTCAGATATGCAATAAGGTGTATCCTTTGGATTACAAGGTATTAAACAGTTATAGCATTTAGTTATTTTAGGGCGAGTAGAAGAGACCCTTTGTATAAATTTGTTATGTATAGCTCTACCAGGCATACCTACTGGACTAATTACTAAATTTATATCTTCTTTAGTTGCGTTGATATAAGTATCTTTAAAACTTTGAGAAGCATCGCACTCGTAAGTACCAACAAATTTAGTACCTACTTGAACACCACTAGCTCCAAGATTTATATATTTTAAAACATCGTCGCCTGTAAATATACCACCAGCTGCAACTACAGGGATTTCTTTATTGAATTTTTCTCCATAAGCTTTTGCTACTTTAAGTATTTCAACAAATTCTTTGTCATAGTCTATATCATCTATGTTTTGAAGCTCTTCTTTGTTATATCCAAGATGACCACCTGCCTTTGGTCCTTCAACAATTATTAAGTCTGCTGTAACTTTTTCTTTTCTATCCCACATCTTAAGTATAACGTTAGCAGCTTTAGATGTAGAGATTATTGGTGCAATTTTAACTGAAGTTCCTTTTATTAATGAAGGTAACTTTGTAGGAAGACCAGCTCCTGATATAATTAAGTCAACACCTGCAGATATTGCTTGTTTAACGTGTTCTTCATAATTATTCATAGCTACCATAAGATTTACACCTATAATACCGCCATTAGAATTTTCTTTGGCTTTTATAATATGCTTCTTTAAAGCTCTTAAATTTGCATTTAAAGTATTTTTTTCAAAATCCTCTTCATCATAACCTACATGGACTCCAGAAATAACACCGATTCCCCCAGCCTTAGCAACTGCTGCAGCCAAAGATGATCTAGATACTCCAACGCCCATTCCACCTTGTATTACAGGAACTTTTGCTATTAAATCTCCAATTTTTAATGGTTTTATGAGAATCTCCTCCTTATATGTGATATACAAGTACATGATTATAATAGTTAATATTATTACCTGGTACTAAAAATATTATACTATATTTCAATTAAAAAGAATAGCATTATTTAAAATAATATGAAAATTAGTTATTGAAATCAAAGGGGCAGCCAAATTAAGTGCTTTATTGAAAAGGTTACAAAATTTAAACTAGAAATACACTACAATAGAGTATTACAATGTATATATAATTACATATGTGTTTAAAATAAAAGTGATAGCTTACATGAATTTATTAAAAAAAATAAATTTATTAAAATTCATAGAGATTTCATATACAGTGTATATAATAATAACAAAAGGAGGGATTTATTATAATGGGAATAGTACTAATAACAGCAATATTAATATGTGTTATGTATGGATTAACTTTCTTATCTTATTTAAGTGAGAGTCATATATTAGACGATGTAGCGCAAGACAATTTATAAGAGATGAAATATATAAGTTTAACTTATATAATTATATAAATAATAAACACATTTAAGCAAAAGAAAAAGCTCACTTAAAAAGTGAGCTTTTGTTGTATAATTTATTATTTTCCTTGTCTAGACTTATTGTATCTTAATCTTTCTGTTTCGTTTAAGAATTTCTTTCTAAGTCTTATAGAGTCAGGAGTTATTTCAACTAATTCATCATCATCTATAAATTCTAAAGCTTCTTCAAGAGTGAATAATCTAGCAGGTTGTAATTTAACCGCATCATCAGTACCAGAAGCACGAACGTTAGTTAATTTCTTGTTTTTACAAGGGTTTACTACCATATCGTCTTTTCTTGAGTTCATACCGATTATCATACCTTCATAAACTTCAACACCTGGATCAACGAACATAGAAGCTCTATCACTTAAAGCACTTAAAGAGTAAGCCATTGTAGAACCTGACCCTTGAGCAACTAAAACTCCATTACTTCTTCCTGGTATTGAACCTTTATGCTCTTCGTATTTCTCGAATGATCTAACTAAAGTTCCTTCTCCACGAGTATCGTTTATGAATTCACTTCTGTATCCTAAAAGTCCTCTAGTTGGAGCTATAAATGTTATTTTAACATAATCTCCTTCTATTTCCATTGCTTCCATCATTGCTTTTCTTAAGTTAAGTTTGTTTATAACAGTTCCTGAATATACTTCTGGACAGTTAACTATAACTCTCTCCATAGGCTCCATTAACTTACCGTTTTCTTTAGTAAGTAAAACTTGAGGCTTAGATACACCTATTTCGTATCCTTCACGTCTCATGTTTTCAAGAAGTATAGATAAGTGAAGCTCTCCACGTCCTGATACTCTGAATCCGTCAGTAGTATCCATTGGCTCAACTTTAAGTCCAACGTTAACTTCTAATTCTTTATCTAATCTATCTTTTATATGTCTAGTAGTTACGAATTTACCACTCTTACCGCAGAATGGAGAATCATTAACTAAGAAGTTCATAGATAATGTAGGCTCTTCTATGTGTATAAGTTCCATTGCCATTGGATTGTCAGTATCACATATAGTTTCACCTATAGATATATCTGGCATACCAGCAACAACAACTATGTCACCTGAATAAGCTTCTTCTTTTTCTACTTGTATTAATCCTTCGTAAGCTGTAAGCTTAGATATTTTTCCTCTAGCAACAGATCCGTCAACTTTACATACAGAAACAGTAGCACCGTTTTTTACAGTTCCTTTGTAAACTCTACCTATACCAAGTCTTCCAACATATTCATCATATGCAAGAGCCGATATTTGAAGTTGTAAAGATTCTTCACTGTAGTCAGGGTAAGCTTCAACATGGTTTACAACTGTTTCGAATAATGGAGATAAATCAGTACTATCATCATCCATTTCTTTTTTAGCGATACCTTGCTTAGCTATTCCGTATATTATTGGGAATTCACATTGCTCATCGTTAGCATTTAAGTCAACGAATAAGTCGAATACTTCATCAACAACTTCTTCAGCTCTTTGATCAGACTTATCTATTTTGTTTATAAATAGTATAGGTCTAAGTCCAGCTTCTAAAGATTTTTGTAAAACGAATCTAGTTTGAGGCATTGGCCCTTCACTAGCATCAACTAGTAATACAACAGTATCAACAGTCTTGATAACACGTTCAACTTCAGAAGAGAAGTCACTATGTCCAGGAGTATCTACTATATTTATTTTGTAATCCTTGTAGTTGATAGAACAGTTTTTAGAATATATTGTTATACCTCTCTCGGCTTCAAGGTCATTACTATCCATTACACAGTCTTTTACGACTTCATTATCTCTAAAAGTTCCAGATTGATGTAAGAATGCATCAACTAGTGTTGATTTACCGGCATCAACGTGGGCAATAACTGCGATATTTATAATTTTATTTTTTGACATTTGTGTTGCTCCTTTCAGCATTAAAATAACTTTATAAGTATAGCACAGTATTAATGTGTATACAAGATACTTTTATAGTGAAAATATAAGAAATTAGTTAATTATTTTTTACAAATATATAACCTATGTAAAAAATAAGTAAAGTGCATTGATACGCTATATTTCATGAGTTATAATATAATTGAGAGGGAAAATGTTTTAATCAAAGGGTGCAAGAGGTAAGTATGAAAATGTAGCAAATGAAATTTTTTAGTATATTTTAGTATGAAAGAAATTAGGAAAAAATATAATAAGTTTTTATATAAATAAATATTTATTATATTTTATAATATTAGAATGTTTTATAATTTATTAAAAAATGTAAAAGGGATGTGAAACATTGAAAAGTGCGTTATCATTAGAAGAAATAATAGACATAGAATCATTCCAAAAAATACAAGATGATATAGCTCAAGCGACAGACATAGCTGTGATAATGATTGATTATAAGGGAAGACCAATAACTAATCATAGTAATTGTACTAAGTTTTGTTCTATGGTTAGAAATATAGGAGAGTATTCAATTCTTTGTGAAAAATGTGATTCAAGAGGTGGATTAGAATCTGTAAGAATAAAAGAAGCCTACATATACAAATGTCATAGAGGATTAGTTGATTTTGCAGTACCTATAATAGTTAAAGATCAATATTTAGGTGCAGTAATGGCGGGACAGATTTTAGTTGAAGATGATGAAAGTGTTGAATTAGAAGAAATTGTTAGGATAAAGAACGAATTTAAGAGCATAGATGAAAAAACAAAAAATGAATTAGAAGAAGAATATGAAAAATTACCTACCCTTAGCTTTAAAAAGATAAAGTCAGTAGCACAAATGATGTTTCATATAAGCAATTATATCGTTGAGGAAGCGATACTTAAAATTTCATTAAATGAAGCTAATTGTAAATTAAGAGAAGGAAAAAAGATAGATATAGATGAAGATTTAAACGAATCTGTTAATTTAAAAACTAACGAAGAAGACTTAGAATCACCTATAATAAAAGCCATTGAATATATAGATGATAATATTGATAAAAATATAACTCTAGATAAGATATCTTTTGTTTGTAACCTAAGTCAGTGCTATTTTAGTAAACTGTTTAAAAGGGAAACTGGAGTTAATTTTATTTCATATTTAAATATAAAAAAGATATCAAAGGCAAAACAATTGTTAATAAATACAGAAGATCCAATAAATAACATAGCTATAAACTTAGGTTTTGAAGATTGCGGTTACTTTATAAGGTTATTTAAAAAGCAAGAAGGTATGACGCCTAAAAAATATAGAGATTTATATAAAAAAGATAGTCCTATTTGAAAAAAATAGGACTATTTTTATGTTCAAAAATAAAAATATCAAAAAAATCCTATTTTAAAAAGCTAAAATAGACCAAAATATTCCATAAAAAGACAAAATATTAAGATGTATTTAATAAAATATTAAGTTAAACTTATAACAAGGAAAACGAAATCAATGATTTGAGGGGGAAATAAAAAAGTGAAATCAAAAAGATTTGAAGCTTTAGCTAAACGTCCAGTAAACCAAGATGGTCTTATTGGGGAATGGGCAGATGAAGGATTAATTGCAATGAATAGCCCTAATGATCCTAAGCCTTCTATAAAATTAGAAGATGGAAGAGTTATTGAATTAGATAGTAAAAAAAGAGAAGATTTTGATATGATAGATAGATTTATAGCTGACTACGCTATAAATTTAGATAAAGCAGAAGAATTTATGAATTTAGATTCATTAGAAATAGCTAGAAGATTAGTAGATATAAATGTAGGAAGAGAAGAAATAGTTAAAATAAGTACATCTATAACGCCAGCTAAAATAGTTGAAGTTGTATCTCATATGAATGTTGTTGAGATGATGATGGCAATGCAAAAGATGCGTGCAAGAAAAACACCATCAAATCAATGTCACGTAACAAACTTAAAAGATAATCCAGTTCAAATAGCTGCAGATGCTGCGGAAGCTGGAATAAGAGGATTCTCAGAACAAGAGACTACTGTTGCTATAACTAGATATGCACCATTTAATGCACTAGCTATACTTATAGGTTCTCAAGTTGGACGTGGAGGAGTGTTAACTCAATGTTCAGTTGAAGAAGCAACTGAACTTGACCTAGGTATGAGAGGTCTTACTAGTTATGCTGAAACAGTTTCTGTATATGGTACAGAATCAGTATTTACAGATGGAGATGATACTCCTTGGTCAAAAACATTCTTAGCATCAGCTTACGCATCAAGAGGATTAAAAATGAGATATACATCAGGTACAGGTTCAGAAGCATTAATGGGATATGCTGAAGGCAAGTCAATGCTTTACTTAGAATCTAGATGTATATATATAACTAAAGGTGCAGGAGTGCAAGGCCTTCAAAATGGTGCAGTTAGTTGTATAGGTATGACAGGAGCAGTACCATCTGGAATAAGAGCAGTGCTTGCAGAAAACTTGATAGCTTCTATGCTAGATATAGAAGTTGCATCAGGTAATGATCAAACATTCTCACACTCTGATATAAGAAGAACTGCTAGAACATTAATGCAAATGTTGCCAGGAACAGACTTTATATTCTCAGGATATAGTGCAGTTCCAAATTATGATAACATGTTTGCGGGTTCAAACTTTGATGCAGAAGACTTTGATGATTATAATATACTTCAAAGAGATTTAATGGTAGATGGTGGACTTAGACCAGTAAATGAAGATGAAACAATAACAATTAGAAATAAAGCAGCAAGAGCTATACAAGCGGTATTTAAAGAATTAGAATTCCCAGATGTAACTGATGAAGAAGTAGAAGCTGCAACTTATGCTCATGGAAGTAAAGATATGCCAGAAAGAAATATAGTTGAAGACTTAAAGGCAGCAGAAGAAATGCTAAAAAATAAAATAACTGGTCTTGATATAGTTAAGGCATTAAGCAAGCATGGATTTGACGATGTTGCTCAAAATATATTAAATATGCTTAAACAAAGAGTTACAGGGGATTATTTACAAACATCAGCTATATTAGATGAAAACTTTGATGTCATAAGTGCAGTTAATGATATAAATGATTATAGAGGTCCTGGAACAGGATATAGAATAAGTGAAGAAAGATGGAACGAAATAAAGAATATACCAAATGTAATAAAACCAGAAGATATAGATTAAGGGGCTGAAATATATGAATAAGTTTGTAATGCCAACTCTTCAAATTGAAGAAATTGGAGAAGCTAGCGTTGGAACAAGATCAGATGAAGTTGTTATAGGAATAGGACCTTCATTTTTAAAACATCAAAATAAAACTATAGTTAAGATAAGTCATGAAGGCGTTTTAAGAGAGTTAATAGCAGGAATAGAAGAAGAAGGATTACATGCTCGTATAATAAGAGTACTAAGAACTTCAGATGTTTCATTTATGGGAAATGATGCAGCAAAATATAGTGGTTCAGGAATCGGAATAGGTATTCAATCAAAAGGAACAACTATAATACACCAAAAAGATTTACTTCCCTTAAATAATATAGAGCTATTCCCACAAGCTCCACTACTAGATTTAGATACTTTTAGACTAATAGGTAAAAATGCAGCGAAGTATGCAAAAGGAGAATCTCCAAATCCAGTACCTACTAGAAATGACCAAATGGCTAGACCTAAGTTTATGGCAATAGCTGCATTACTTCATATAAAAGAAACGAAGCATATTGTACAAAATAGTAAGCCAGAACAAATAGAGGTTAAATTTTAATTACGGGAAGGAGATACATCATGCAAGCAACTAAAATGACTACTAAAGAGTATCCTCTAGCAACTAAGATACCAGGTAATATAAAAACACCAACAGGAAAAAAATTAGAAGATATAACATTAGAAAGCGTTATGTCAGAAGAAATAAAACCTGAAGATATAAGAATATCTAAAGAAACTCTAGAGATGCAAGCTCAAATAGCTGAGGAAATGGATAGATATGCAATAGCAAGGAACTTTAGAAGAGCAGGAGAACTTATAAGTGTTCCAGATGAAAGAATACTTGAAATATATAATGCATTAAGACCTTTTAGATCTACTAAAGAGGAATTATTAGAAATAGCAGATGAACTTGAAAAAAAATATAATGCTAAAGTAAATGCGGAATTTATAAGAGAAGCAGCTCAAGTTTATGAAACTAGAAAAAAATTAAGAGTAGAATAAATATAAAAGGACGTAAAAAAATGAAAATAATAGCTGGTGTAGATATTGGAAATGCTACAACAGAAGTAGCTCTTGCAAAAGTACATAATGATAAATGTGAATTTATTTCAAGCGGTATAGTTTCAACTAGCGGAATAAAAGGAACTAAAGAAAATATAACTGGGGTTATCTCATCATTAAATATGGCACTTAAAAATGCAAAATTACAAATGAAAGATTTAGATTTAGTGAGAATTAATGAAGCAGCTCCAGTTATAGGCGATGTTGCAATGGAAACTATAACAGAAACTATAATAACAGAATCAACTATGATAGGTCACAACCCATCTACACCTGGTGGAGAAGGTCTTGGGACTGGAAAAACTATAAACATAAAAGATTTAGAACTATTAGAAGGTGAATCTTTAAAAGAAAGTTATATTCCATTAGTTTTAAGTGAAATGAATTTCTTGGAAGCTGCACATAGAATAAATTATGCAGTTGAAAATGGTATAGATATAACAGGTGCAATAATTCAAAGAGATGATGCTGTATTAATAAATAACAGACTAAATAAAAGTATACCTATAGTAGATGAAGTTACTTTATTAGAAAAAGTACCTCTAGATATGTTATGTACAGTAGAGGTAGCTCCACCTGGTAAAGTTATAGATAAACTTTCAAATCCATATGGGATAGCAACAGTTTTTAATTTATCTTCAGAAGAAACCAAAATGATAGTTCCTATATCAAGAGCGCTTATAGGTAACAGATCAGCGGTAGTTATTAAAACTCCAAAAGGCGATGTAAAAGAAAAAAAGATACCTGCTGGAAAAATGATTATTGAGGGTGAAAGAAGAAAAGAAGTTGTTGATGTGGACCAAGGTGCTAAAAAAATAATGGATGCAGTAAATTTAAGCTTGCCAATTACAGATATAAAAGGAGAGTCAGGAACTAACGTAGGCGGAATGATTGAAAGAGTAAGACAAGTTATGAGTGGACTTACTGATCAAAATATATCTGATATAAAGATTCAAGACTTAGTGGCAGTAGATACATTTACACCACAAAATGTAAAAGGTGGGCTTGCTAATGAATTTTCTATGGAAAATGCTGTAGGTATAGCGGTTATGGTTAAAGCTGATAAGCTTCAGATGCAAATGATAGCAGAGGAATTAGAAAATAAACTAGGAATAAAAGTGGAAGTTGGAGGAGTAGAAGCAGATGTTGCAATAAAGGGTGCTCTAACAACTCCAGGAACTAGTGCACCACTTGCAATACTTGATATGGGAGCAGGGTCAACTGATGCATCTATAATCAATAAACAAGGTGAAATAAAATCTATACACTTAGCTGGTGCTGGAAATATGGTAACTATGCTTATAAAATCAGAGCTTGGCCTTGATGACTTTTCTACAGCTGAAGATATAAAGAAATATTCTCTAGCAAAGGTAGAATCATTATTTAATATAAGACATGAGGATGGAAGTGTAGAATTTTTTGAAAAACCATTAGATTCATCTGTGTTTGCAAAGGTTGTAATTATAAAAGACAACGAACTAATACCAATAGATGGTCAAAATTCAGTTGAAAAAATAAAAAATATAAGAAGACAAGCAAAAGAAAAAGTATTTGTTACAAACTGTCTAAGAGCTCTTAGTGTGGTTTCTCCTACTGGAAACATTAGAGATATAGAATTTGTAGTTTTAGTTGGAGGTTCATCGCTAGATTTTGAAGTACCTCAGCTTATAACAGATTCGCTATCTCATTACGGTGTTGTTGCAGGTAGGGGAAATATAAGAGGTACAGAAGGACCAAGAAACGCAGTAGCAACAGGTCTTATATTATCTTCTAACTAAGGAGTTTATTATGAGTATAAAAAGTTATGATTTAGATACGCCAAGTGTATATGTATTTCATTGTAATGATATAGATATTGAAAAGTTTAAGGAAGTTTTATGGGGGATAGAAGAAGAAGGAATTCCATACAAAGTAGAGTCTACAACTATGGAGATTTCTAATGAATTAAGTCATAAAGCCGCTTTAAAATCTAAATTAGGCGTAGGAATAGGTGTAAGTAAAGATAAAATATCTTTAACTACTAATAAATTGGATAAAAATAAGCCCTTGATTAGCATCGAACTTAATCAAGATTATACTAGATTAAGAAATTTAGGTTCTAATGGAGCTAGATTAGTAAAAGGGATAGAACTTAAATATATTTAAGGAGATATAACTATGAAAAAATTAAACGAATATAAAGAATTAACTTTAGAAATTGTTAAAGTAATGGCTAAGAGTGCAGAAGAAAAGGCATTAGAAATAAATGTTCCTGTAGTATTTTCAGCAGTAGATAAAGGTGCAAACCTTATGCTAATGCATAGAATGGAAGATGCTTTCGTAACAAGTATAGATATATCAATAAATAAGGCATTTACATCAGCTTGCTTAAAGCAAGGAACTCATGAAATAGTAGATGCAGTTCAACCAGGAGCATCTTTATATGGGCTTCAGCTTACAAATAATGCAAGAATAATTCCTTTTGGTGGAGGTCTGCCAATAATAGTTGAAGGTCAAGTTGTCGGAGCAGTAGGTGTAAGTGGAGGAACAGTAGAAGAAGATATGTTAATAGCACAAGCTGCTGTTGATGCTTTTAATAAATAAAAATAATAAATAAATTATATAAAAATAATGATATAAAAATTTGGAGGAAATAAAAATGAGCAGAATGTATGATTACTTAGTACCAAGTGTAAACTTTATGGGACCTGGATGTTTAAAGGTTGTAGGTGAAAGAGCAAAAATGTTAGGTGGAAAAAAAGTTTTAATAGTTACAGATAAATTCTTAAGAAATCAAGAAAACGGAGCAGTAGAACAAACTGTAAAATACTTAGAAGAAGCTGGACTTGAAATTGCTATATATGATGGAACTGAACCAAATCCAAAGGATACTAATGTAGCTGAAGGTTTAAAAGTATTCAAAGAAGAAAATTGTGATATGATAGTTACAGTAGGTGGAGGTTCTCCTCATGACTGTGGTAAAGGTATAGGAATCGCTGCAACTCATGAAGGTGATTTATATAATTATGCAGGAATAGAAACTTTAACTAATGCACTACCACCAATATTAGCTGTAAACACTACTGCAGGAACTGCAAGTGAAGTTACAAGACACTGTGTTATAACTAATACAAAAACAAAGGTTAAATATGTTATAGTAAGTTGGAGAAACTTACCATTAGTATCTTTCAATGATCCAGAATTAATGGTTGGAAAGCCAGCAGGACTTACTGCAGCTACAGGAATGGATGCATTAACTCATGCAGTAGAAGCATATGTTTCTAAAGATGCTAACCCAGTAACTGATGCATCTGCTATACAATCTATAAAATTAATAGCAAACAATTTAAGACAAGCTGTTGCTATGGGAGATAACATAGAAGCTAGAACAAATATGTCTTATGCTTCATTACTAGCAGGTATGGCATTTAATAATGGTAACTTAGGTTATGTTCATGCGATGGCTCATCAATTAGGTGGATTATATGATATGCCACATGGTGTTGCTAATGCAATGTTATTACCTCATGTTTGTAAATATAATGTAATATCTAATCCACAAAAATTCGCTGATATAGCAGAATTTATGGGAGAAAAAATAGATGGATTATCAGTTCATGAAGCTGCACAAAAAGCTATAGACGCAATGTTTAGATTATCTAAAGATATAGGTATACCAACTTCATTAAAAGAAAAAGGTATAAAGGAAGAAGATTTTGAATACATGGCTGAAATGGCTCTTAAAGATGGAAATGCTTTTAGTAACCCAAGAAAAGGAAATGAAAAAGATATAGTAAATATATTTAAATCAGCGTATTAATATAATTATCCCCCCTCAGAGATGAGAGGGGAATTTTATGGGGGGAATAAAATGAATACAAGTTTTTTTGCAGAATTAATAGGAACTATGATGTTAGTATTACTAGGAGATGCAGTTGTTGCAAATGTAATACTTAAAAATACAAAAGGGCATAATGGTGGAATAATATCAATAACTGCTGGATGGGCATTTGCTGTTGCAATACCTGTGTTTATATTTGGAAATATAAGTGGAGCTCATTTTAATCCTGCAGTTACAATAGCATTAGCGTCAATAGGAAACTTCCCATGGGTAGATGTTCCAATGTATTTAATAGCACAATTTTTAGGTGCATTTATAGGAGCGGCTTTAGTGTTAGTTTCTTATTTTGATCATTTTAAACTAACAGATGATAAAGCTACTAAGTTAGGCGTGTTTTGTACAAGTCCAGAAGTTAGAAATTTAAAGTTGAATTTTGTAACAGAATTTATAGGTACATTTGTATTAATGTTTGCTATATTAGGAATAGGATCTTCTAAATTAGCAGACGGTATAAGCCCTATGGCAGTAGGTATAGTAGTATGGGGGATAGGATTAAGTTTAGGAGGACCAACAGGATATGCTATAAATCCAGCAAGAGACTTAGGTCCAAGACTTGCACATTTTCTATTACCAGTTCCAGATAAAGGAGACTCTGACTGGAGATATGCTTTAATACCAGTTGTAGGGCCAATATGTGGAGCAGTATTTTCAGCATTTGTATATAATATGATATTTTAAATATACAAGGTGCTTCAAAATGATTTTTTTAGAAATTATTTTGGAGCATTTTTTTTTGTTTACTGTAGATCATAAATTTTAGACAATGAGCTTTGCACATTAAAAATGTTTAAATAAAAACATACACGGGTATAATTGTATTAAATAAAAACTTAAGGGAGATCTTAAACATGATAAAAGTATGTCCATATTGTTCAAACATAGATGTAAATAAATTGAAAAAAATAGCTGGAGAAGAAAACGTAAAGACTGGATGCATAGGTGCATGTAGAGCGTATTCAAAAGAAGCAGTAGGAAAAATAGATGGAGAACTTGTAATAAAGCAAAATGAAGAAGATTTCTTCAAAATATGTAAAAAATAAAAATAAGGAGTATCTTTTAAAGATTTTATTTTAAAAGATACTCTTTTTTTGTATCTTTAAAGATTAGAATAATAATTTAAAGATTAGAATAATAATTCACTACAAAGTCTTTAAAAATTTTAGCACGAGAACTCATGTAATTATCAGGATGCCAAGAAATATTTAAATAGCGTTTACAAGGTGGATCTATTACATGAAGTAGTTTTATAGATTCATCACTTGCAATATTCCAAGTGATTTGAGGTATAAAACTAATCCCGAAACCTTCTCTTATAAGGTTTCTAATTATCTCTGGAACATCACTTTCAAATACTGTATTTGGTGTAAAACCTGCAGATAAACATAACTTATCTGAAATTTTTCTAAAGGGCTTAGTAGCTTCAAAACTAATAAAATTTTCATTAGAGGCTTCTTTTAAATAGATACTGTCTTTTTTAGACAAAGGATTATTAGTAGACACGCCTATAAACATTTCTTCTTCTATAAGCGTTATAGAGTAAGGGTTTTTTAATTCTTCTAAAGTAGAAGAAATGCAAAAATCGAAAGTATGATAATTTAATGCATGGACATTGTGTTGCAAAAGTTTAAACGTTGTATCAGGATATAAAAATCTAAAATCTACAACTAATTTAGATATAGTACTTGAGCCAGCAAATACTAAAAGTTTTATTTCAAGATCTAGTTTGTTATTCATATCAAGAAGTTTGTTTTTTCCAGATTCTAAGATACTTAAAGCTTCATCTACCGTTTTTAAAAATGATTTACCATTTTTATTTAATTTTATGGTTCTTCCATTCCTATCAAATAAATCAACGCCTAATTCCTTTTCTAAAGTATGTATAGACCGGCTTAAAGCAGGTTGTACAATGTTTAATTCTTTTGAACTTTTAGTGATGTGTTCAGTTCTAGCTACATTTTGAAAATACTTCAAATGTATTAACTCCATATTTATAACTCACCATCCTAAATAATTAAATATAACAAATTTGTTAATGCTATATAACAAATTATATATTACTACTTGTTAAGATATCAACATAAATTAAAAGTGTAAATGTAAAAAAAATTCTAAAAGAGACTGTAACGTGTATACGAAAAAATTACGATTTGCAAATGAACTTAAATACCAAAACAAAAGATATGAATTTTAAGACTATAAAAAAGGAGGTATGTTATATGAGTTTTAACTTTGCAGATGTATTTTTAAATCAGTTTATGTTGATGTTTATTGCAATAGTTACTGGTTTGCTCTTTGGGAAAATAAAATTTGGCAAATTTAGCTTTGGTATATCAGGGGCATTATTTACAGGGCTTTTAGTAGGATGGGCCACGTTTAAATATGCAAAAGGTGTACCTGAAGGTGCAGTAGCTTTTGATGCATCACAAAAACTATTATCAGAAGGCGTAATATCAAATAACCTATTTGAAATATTTTTGATGCTATTTGTTTGTGCAGTAGGACTTTTAGCAGCAAAAGATATGGGAATCGTCTTAAAAAAATATGGGCTGAAGTTTGTTATTTTAGGAATGGTTATAACATTTACAAGTGCAGCTGCTACATATGGTGCAACCCTATTTAGCAAAGATTCAAATCAATATGAAATTTCAGGAGTATATACAGGCGCGCTTACAAGTTCTCCAGGACTTGCAGCAGCTATAGAAACTGCAAGAGGTCATGCAACTGAAAAAGCAGCTGAGTATGAAAGTATGAATAGTAAAGAAAAAGAAAAGTTTTTAGAAATGGCAGGAGTAGAAAACATACCAAAAGACGTTGAAACATTTAAACTTAGCAATGAAATTAAAGATCAATATATAACAAATGCAGAAGCTAGCATAGGTGCAGGTCATGCAATAGGATATCCATTTGGAGTATTGATAGTAATATTAGCAGTTAACTTTTTTCCAGTTATCTTTAAAATTGATATTGAGAAGGAAAAATTACAATATAAAAGAGAACTAGAAGATGCAAGAAAATCAAGTAGTTCATCTAAAATAATAAAGGAATCAAAGTTTGATATAGCTGGATTTACACTAGCATGCGGCTTTGGATATATAATAGGAAATATAAATATATATCTACCGTTTATAGGGTACTTTAGTTTAGGATCAACCGGTGGAGTATTAATAGGAGCACTTATTTTAGGTTATATAGGAAAGATTGGAAGTATAAGTTTTAGAATGGACTCAAAAACTCTAGGTATAATAAGAGATCTTGCTTTAGCATTTTTCTTAGGAATAGTAGGCCTTAGATATGGTTATAAGGCTGTAGATGCACTAGTTGGGGCAGGAGCTTATTTGGCAGTTATTTCAGTAGTTGTTGGAATGGTAGGTATGTTTGGTGGATTCTTATTAGGAAAATATGTACTTAAGATTAATTGGCCGATGCTATCAGGTGCTATATGTGGTGGTATGACGTCTACCCCTGGACTTGGCGCTGCAGTAGAAGCTTTAGGAAGTGATGAACCAGCAGCTGGATATGGAGCTACCTATCCATTTGCATTATTAGGAATGGTTATATTTACAATTATACTTCACAAATTACCAATGTAGAATTTGATTAACAAATGAGATAACAAAACATTAAGATTATTGAAATCTATTAAAAGAATAGCTTAAATAATACTGAGTGGGGGGAGACTCATGGATAGTAGATTAAGATGTAGAGATTTAAAAAGTAAAGTAATGAGCGCAAAAGAGGCTGCTAAATTTTTTAAAGACGGCATGGTTGTAGGTACTAGTGGGTTTACACCAGCGGGGTATCCAAAAGCAGTTCCGCTAGAAATAGCAAATAGAGCAAAAAATGGAGAAAAGATAGGTTTAACAATAATAACTGGAGCATCAGTAGGGCCAGAATTAGATGGGGAATTATCAGAATCAGGAGTTATGAAAAGAAGATACCCTTATCAAACCAATTCAACTTGTAGAAATAAAATAAACAATTCAGATATAAATTACTGTGATATGCACTTAAGTCATACACCTCAATGGGTTAAATATGGATTCTTTGGAAAGATGGATATAGCAATAGTAGAAGCTGTAGCCATAACTAAAGAAGGATATATAATACCGTCAACTTCAATAGGAAATTCAAATGTTTTTGTAGAATATGCAGACAAAGTTATTGTAGAAATAAATACATCACAACCTTTAGAATTAGAAGGAATTCATGATATATATAATGTTGATATACCACCGTTTAGAAAGCCTATTCCACTAACCAAAGTAGATGATAAAATAGGAACAAATTATATTTGTTGTAATAAAGACAAGATATTAGGAATAGTATTTACAGACATAAAAGATAAGACAAGACCAGTTAGTAAAATAGATGATGTATCTAAAAAAATGGCAGATAATCTAATTGCGTTTTTAGAAAATGAAGTTAGAGAAAAGAGATTACCTAAAAATTTACTTCCTCTACAATCAGGCGTAGGAAGCGTAGCAAACGCAGTTATGGGGGGATTAGTTAATTCAAAATTCAAAGATTTAGTTGTTTATTCTGAGGTTATTCAAGACAGCGTAATAGATTTAATAGAAGCTGGCAAAGTTAAATTTGCATCTGGGACATCTTTAACTATATCACCAGAGAGATTGGATGATTTTTATAGTAAATTTAAAAACTATAAAGATAAATTAATACTTAGACCTCAAGAAATAAGTAATAGCCCAGAAATCGCAAGACGATTAGGTGTTATAGCTATAAATACAGCGATAGAGGTTGATATTTACGGAAATGTAAACTCAACAAACATAATGGGAAGTAGAATGATGAATGGTATAGGTGGATCTGGAGATTTTGCTAGAAATGGATACTTAACAATATTTACAACAGAATCAATTGCTAAAAATGGTGACATATCAAGCATAGTACCTATGGTATCACATCATGATCATAGTGAACATGATGTAATGGTAATTGTAACAGAACAAGGAGTAGCTGATTTAAGAGGCTTATCTCCAAAAGAAAGAGCTATTAAAATAATTGAAAATTGTGCACATCCAGATTATAAAGAAGCTCTATATGAGTATTTCAATGAAGCTTGTGAAGGTAAGTACAAGCACACTCCGCATGTTTTATCAAAATCATTATCTTGGCATGATAGATTCATGAAAACTGGAAGTATGCAAAAAAAAGAGTCGCTATCTCAAAATAATTAAAATATATCAATTATAAATATTTAATATACAAAGTCTATCATAGGATTTAGAGAGTACTAAACCTTATGATAGACAAATAATAAGGGGGATGCTGTATGACTAACAACAAAGAACAAATCCAAAATGGATTTGACAAGTGGGAAGAAAACAAAGTAAAAAAAAGTTTGGCAAGGTTTCCAGAAAGAAAAGAACACTTTGAATTTGACACAAGAGAGGAAGTCAAAAGATTATATACTCCTCTAGATGCTGACATTGATTATGAAAATGATTTAGGATTTCCAGGGCAGTACCCATTTACAAGAGGGGTTCAGCCAACTATGTATAGGGGTAAGTTTTGGACAATGAGAATGTATGCAGGATTTGCTACAGCAGAAGAATCAAACCAAAGATATAAATATCTAATAGAGCAAGGATCTATGGGGCTTTCAGTTGCATTTGATTTACCAACACAAATGGGGTATGACTCAGATGATTCAATAGCTGAAGGTGAAGTAGGTAAAGTTGGAGTTTGTATAGATTCATTAGCTGATATGGAAATATTATTTGATGGAATACCTCTAGATAAGGTATCTACATCAATGACAATAAATGCACCAGCAACAGTATTACTTGCAATGTATATTGCAGTTGCTCAAAAACAAGGAGTTAGTGCAGACAAACTAAGAGGAACTATTCAAAATGATATATTAAAAGAATATGTAGCAAGAGGAACATATATATTCCCAGTAAAACCTTCAATGAGATTAATAACAGATATATTTGAGTATTGTTCAAAAGAAGTTCCAAAATGGAACACAATAAGTATTTCAGGATATCACATAAGAGAAGCTGGAGCAAATGCAGTACAAGAAGTAGCATTTACACTAGCTGATGGTATAGCTTATGTTAATGCAGCAATAGAAGCTGGTCTTCATGTTGATGATTTTGCACCAAGGTTATCTTTCTTCTTCAATGCGCATAACAATCTATTAGAAGAAGTTTCAAAATTTAGAGCAGCAAGAAGAATATGGGCAAAAATAATGAAAGAAAGATTTGGATCAACTAACCCTAAATCATGGGCTCTTAAATTCCACACTCAAACAGCAGGATGCACACTAACAGCTCAACAGCCAGAAAATAATATAGTAAGGGTTGCAATTCAAACACTAGCAGCAGTTCTTGGAGGTACTCAATCACTACATACAAACTCTAAAGACGAGGCTTTAGCACTTCCAAGTGAAGATTCAGTAATGGTAGCACTTAGAACACAACAAATAGTAGCTCATGAAAGTGGAGTAGCAGATAGCATAGATCCGCTTGCTGGTTCATATTATATAGAGAGCTTGACTAATCAAATAGAAGAAGAAGCTTTAAATATTATAAATAAAATAGATGAATTAGGTGGAGCACCACAAGCAATAGAAAAAGGATTTATTCAACAAGAAATAATGGATAGTGCTTATAAATATCAAAAGGATATAGAAAATAATGAAAAAATAATTGTTGGTGTTAATAAATTCCAAATAGAAGAAGAATCACCAAAAGGATTATTAAAAGTAGATCCTATGGTAGGAGAAAGACAAGTAGAAAAAATAAAAGCCCTTAAAGAAAAAAGGGACAATGATAAAGTTAAACAAAGTTTAGAAGCTTTAAGAAATGCATGTAAAAGCAGTGAAAATGTAATGCCATATATATTAGAAGCAGTTAAAGAATACGCTACATTAGGTGAAATATGTGGAGTTATGAGAGAAGAATTTGGTGAATATAAACAAACAGTTATGATATAGGGGGTAATTAAAGATATGAGACCAATAAGAGTATTAGTTGCAAAGCCAGGCCTTGATGGTCATGATAGAGGTGCTAAGGTAATAGCTCGTGCCTTAAGAGATGCAGGTATGGAAGTAATATATACGGGACTTCGTCAAACTCCCGAGCAAATAGTCGCATCAGCTATACAAGAGGATGTTGATGTTATTGCTATGAGCATTTTATCAGGAGCACATAATCATTTATTGCCAAAGGTTGCAGATTTACTAAAATCAGAAGAAGTAAATGACATATTAATAATAGGTGGAGGAGTTATACCAGAAGATGATATACCAGGGTTAAAAGAAAAAGGAATAGCTGAAATTTTTACTCCTGGTACACCAACTTCTGTAACAATAGACTTCATAAGAGAAAATATAAAAAAAGACTTAGCTTAAAAAAGTGAGGATAATATGAAAAATATAGTGAATGGAGTACTAGAAGGTAAAAAAAGAGATTGTGCTAGACTTATCACTATTGTAGAAAATGAATCATGTGGATATGAAGAAGCATTAAAAGAAATATATAAACACACTGGAGGGGCTTATGTTGTTGGAATAACTGGTCCCCCTGGTGCTGGTAAATCCACATTTACTGATAAGTTAGTAAAGTTAATTAGAGAAGATGGTAAGAAAGTAGGAATAATAGCAATAGACCCAACAAGCCCTTTTACAAAAGGTGCAATCCTTGGGGATAGGATTAGAATGAATGATTTAAGCACAGATCCAGGGGTTTTTATAAGATCTATGGGAACTAGAGGAAGTTTAGGTGGTTTATCTAATGCTACACAAGCAGCTATAAAGGTATTAGATGCTTATGGATGTGATTATATATTTATAGAAACTGTTGGGGTTGGCCAATCTGAAATTGATATAGTAAAAACAGCTGATACTACTTTAATAGTTATGGTTCCGGGTTTAGGAGATGATATACAAGCTATAAAAGCAGGTGTTATGGAGATTGCAGATGTGTTTGTTATAAATAAAGCTGATAAAGATGGAGCTAAAAAAACATCTCTAGAAATAGAAATGATGCTAGATTTTAAAAAGGATTGGGAATTTAGACCACCAGTAAACCTAGCTATAGCAGAAAACGGACAGGGTGTAGACGTAACTTATCAAAATATATTAAAACACAAAGAGTTTTTAGAAAAAAACAATAAATTAAATGATAATAGATTAAATAGAAATAGACTTGAAGTCAAAGAATTAGTACAAAGAAAAGTTGCTAAGATGGTAAAAAAATTAGAATACAGTGATGAAGTAGAAGAATTATTAACTAAGACTATGACTAAGGAAATAGATCCTTATTCTATAAGTAACATTTTATTTGAAAAAATAACAAATAGTAAAAATTTATAAGTGGAGGGGTAATGATGGATATATCAAGAGTTGACCATGTAGGTATAGCTGTAAATAACTTAGAAGAAACTTTGAAATTTTATGAAGATGTATTGGGGTTAAAATGTGGGGGAACAGAGGTAATAGAAGAACAAAAGGTAAAAGTTGCTTTCTTACCAGTAGGAGAAACAGAACTTGAATTATTAGAATCAACTACACAAGATGGGCCAATAGCAAAATTTATAGCTGAAAATGGAGGACGTGGAGGAATACAACACGTTGCTGTGAGAGTTTCAAATATAGAAAAAGCAATAGAAGAAGTTAAAGCTAAAGGATATAAAATGATAGATGAAAAACCTAGATATGGAGCAGGAAATGCTAAAATAGCATTTTGTCATCCAAAGGGAGTAGACGGAGTATTGTTAGAGTTAAGTGAAAGAAAATAGCCAAAATAAATACTTGGGGGTGATTTTGTGTCAAAAGAAAAACTAAACTTACTTAATGAAAAAAGAAGCAAGATAGAATTAGGTGGAGGTCAAAAAAGAATAGATAAACAACATGCATCATCTAAATTAACAGCAAGAGAAAGAATGAATAAATTATTTGATGATAATACTTTTGTAGAATTAGATGCTTTTGTTAAACATAGATGTTCTAATTTTAACATGGAAAAACAAGAAATACCTGGTGAAGGTGTTGTCACAGGATATGGGAAAGTAGATGGAAGATTAGTTTGTGCTTTTGCTCAAGACTTTACAGTACTTGGCGGGTCTTTAGGTGAAATGCATGCTAAAAAAATTGGAAAAGTAATGGATATGGGAATAAAAGTAGGTGCACCGGTAGTAGGACTTAATGACTCAGGTGGTGCTAGAATTCAAGAAGGTGTTGATGCACTTGCTGGGTATGGAGAAATTTTTTATAAAAATACTATAGCATCAGGTGTAATACCACAAATATCAGCTATAATGGGGCCTTGTGCAGGTGGTGCTGTTTATTCACCAGCATTAACAGACTTTGTATATATGGTAGACCAAACAAGTCAAATGTTTATAACAGGTCCACAAGTTATAAAAACTGTAACAGGTGAAGAAGTAAGTGCACAAGACTTAGGTGGTGCAGGAACACATAATACTACTTCAGGAGTAGCTCATTTTATGGCTTCAAATGATGAAGACTGTATAAATCAAATAAGAAGATTATTAAGTTTCCTACCTTCAAATAATGCTGAAAAAGCTCCTATAGTTGAAAGTATAGATGATCCAAACAGACTAAATGAAGTTTTAAATAATATAATACCTGATGATTCAAACAAACCATATGATATGAAAGAAATTATATATGAAATAATTGATGAAGGTGATTTCTACGAAGTTCAACCATACTTTGCACAAAATATTATAACTGGATTTGCAAGAGTAAATGGAGAAAGCGTAGGAATAATTGCCAACCAACCTAAATTTATGGCTGGATCATTAGATATAAATTCATCTGATAAAAGTGCAAGGTTTATAAGAACTTGTGATGCATTTAATATTCCTATTGTAAGTCTAGTGGATGTACCAGGATTTTTACCAGGAACTTCTCAAGAATACGGTGGAATAATACGTCACGGTGCAAAAATGTTATATGCATATAGTGAAGCTACTGTTCCAAAAATTACAGTTATAACTAGAAAAGCATATGGTGGGTCATACTTAGCTATGTGTTCAAAAGATTTAGGAGCAGATATGGTTTTAGCATGGCCTACAGCTGAAGTTGCAGTTATGGGACCAAGCGGAGCAGCAAATATAATATTTAAAAATGATATAAAAAATGCTGAGGATCAAAAATCAATGAGAGAAACTAAGATAAAAGAATATACAGAGGAATTTGCAACTCCATATAAAGCGGCTGAAAGAGGATATATTGACGATGTAATTGAACCATCACTTACAAGAATAAGACTTTGTGATGCACTTGACACATTATCTTCTAAACGAGAAGAAAGACCGCCTAAAAAGCACGGAAATATACCTTTATAGGAAGGTGGTAAATTATGAATATTAGCCAATTATTAGAATCCCTAAAAGATCCTTCAGCAGCATTAAGTATAGGCGATAAACTGCTTGCTGGATTTAGTGTAGCTATACTTTCAATGAGTGTAGTATTTATAGTATTAGTTATAATACAAGGAATAATAAGTTTATTACAAAGAGAAAAAGTTAATAAACAACCTACAGTAGAATCTGTAGTTAATACCCAAGAAGTAAATAATGAAATAGAAGATAATAAAGAATTAGTAGCTGTAATTACTTCAGCAATTTGTGCAGCAACTGGAAACAAAACTAACAATATATTAGTTAGAAAAATAGTAAGAAGCAATAACTCTAAATCAAGTTGGGAAAATATATCAAAGAATATTACTAAATAATGAACCATAGGGGGAGTTTAAAGATGATAAAAAAATACAATATAACAGTTAATGGAAATACATACGATGTAGAGGTGGAGGAATTAGGTAGTGAAGTATCTTCAAGACCACAAGCAGTACCACAAAGTGCACCTAAAGCAGTAGCACAAAAACCTCAAGCAGCGCCAGTAAGTTCAGGTGCAGGAAGTATAAATGCGCCAATGCCAGGAACTATTAATGATGTTCGTGTTAAAGCTGGAGATAGTGTAAAAAAAGGCGATGTTTTATTAATACTTGAAGCTATGAAAATGGAAAATGAGATAATGGCAAGTTGTGATGGAACTGTTTCAAAAGTAAGCGTATCAAAAGGAGCATCAGTAAGCGTAGGGGACGCTTTAATAACTATAGGATAGAAAGGGGGGGACTTACCCATGGGAGAAGTTATAACTGATTTTATTCAATCAATGGGTATTGCTAGTATGGACTGGAGACAATTGATAATGATGGCAATTGCCTGTGTCCTATTATATTTAGCAATAGCTAAAGGTTTTGAACCTTTATTGCTAGTACCTATAGCCTTTGGTATGCTACTTTCAAATATTCCACTTTCAGGAGTTATGAATAGTGCAGTTTCTACAATTGAGCCTATAGGAAAAGCAACAAAAGGAATTATGGAGGCCGGTATTAGTACCAAAACTCCAGGAGGTCTACTGTATTATCTATTCCAAGGTGATGCACTTGGAATATTCCCTCCATTAATATTTTTAGGAGTTGGGGCTATGACAGACTTCGGCCCATTAATAGCTAATCCAAAGAATATATTACTTGGAGCAGCAGCACAATTTGGAATATTTTTCACTTTTATAGGAGCATTACTTCTTGGATTTACAGCACCAGAAGCAGCTTCAGTAGGTATAATAGGTGGAGCAGATGGGCCAACAGCTATTTATTTAACAACAAAATTAGCACCACATTTATTAGCACCAATAGCAGTTGCAGCGTATTCATATATGGCTTTAGTTCCAATAATTCAGCCACCAATAATGAAGGCTTTAACTACTCAAGAAGAAAGAGCTATAGTAATGGTTCAAAGTAAATATGTTTCTAAAAAAGTAAAAATAATATTCCCAATAGTTGTTACTATAGTAGTATCACTGCTTTTACCAGCAGCAGC
Organism: uncultured Peptostreptococcaceae bacterium; assembly: GCA_947072565.1. GTDB lineage: Bacteria > Bacillota > Clostridia > Peptostreptococcales > Peptostreptococcaceae > Romboutsia_D. The sequence continues at coordinate 64,567 of CAMTIM010000052.1, forward strand.
AACATTAATTGGTATGCTTATGTTTGGTAACTTACTTAAAGAATGTACAGTTACTGATAGACTATCAGATACTGCTACAAATGCTTTAATGAATATAGTTACTATATTCTTAGGACTATCAGTTGGGGCATCAGCTCAAGCTGAAATATTCTTAAGTGCAGAAACTTTAAAAATATTTGTACTTGGAGTTGTAGCATTTGGAATAGGAACAGCAGCAGGAGTATTATGTGGTAAATTAATGAATAGATTTACTAAGGAAAAAATCAATCCACTTATAGGTGCAGCAGGAGTATCAGCAGTTCCAATGGCAGCTAGGGTTGCCCATAAAGTTGCACAAGAAGAAAATCCAGGAAACTTCTTGTTAATGCATGCAATGGGACCTAATGTTGCAGGGGTTATAGGATCTGCAGTTGCAGCCGGAATATTACTTAGTCTACTTGGATAAAAAAATATATTAGGAATATCTCAAAGATTACGTTAATAATTAAGAGATATTCCTTTTTTATGTGTTATCAAAGTATCTAAATATATAATAACTAGTATATTCTAAAAATTTAGCATCATAATAATTAAAAAGCATAAATTTAATATAGATACACATATACATACAGTATATTAACAATAAAAAAAAGGATGGGAAAATAAATGGGATTTTTTAAAAGATTAAAAGATGTAGTAGATGCAAAAGCAAATAAAGCTTTAGAAAAACATGAAGACCCTATAGAAATGTTAGATTTATCAATAGTAAAAAAAGAAAAACTACTTCAAGATGCAAAAAAACAGTGTGCAAACTTTATAGCATCAGTAGATGGTATTAGAAATGAAAAAAAAGAAATATTAGAAAAAATTGATAAATACGAAGAAGCAACTAAAGCAGCTATATTAAAAGAAGACGTAGAAAAAGCACAAAGTTTCGTAAAACAAAAATTAGATTTAGAAGAAAAATTAAAAAATAGCGAAAATAGAATAGTAGATCATGATGAAAAAATACAATTTATAAAAGAAAAAATACAAGACTTAGAAATAGAAGTATCTAAAATGAAATCTAAAAAACAAGAATTAGCTACAAGACTTGATGTAGCTGAGATAAGCAATGAAATAAATGAAACATTAGCAGGGCTTAGTGACGATAAAGGTATAAGTTTAGACGAATTAGAAAAGAAAGTATCACAAAAAGAAAATTATGGTAAAGCATTAGAAGACCTAAAACCTAAAAATGAAGATGCAGTTTTAGATGAATATATAAATAGTTCACCTGTAGTGGATGATAAAATAGAAAAAGAACTAGAGCGAATAAAAGAACAAATGAAAAAATAATTTAGAAATAACCTTACTGTGACATGCAAGGGAGGTAAAGTTTAGTGAATGAGACAATAGAAATTGAAAAAAATAAATATAAAACTACTTATTCAAATTTAATGTTTGCATACGATGATTTAAGGCAAATTTTAGATGAAAAAGAACTTAATAAAAGAACTTTTATAAATAAATTAAATACTTTAAAAGACTATATGGAGTTTTTAGATAAACTAGAAGCTGAAAGTAAAAAAGATAAAGGTTTTTTTAGTAAAATATTAAAAACAGAAAAAAGTATTGATGATAAAATTTACAATTATTTAGATCATAATAAAAAAATAGATATAGAGAAATTAGAAAAATGTAGAGAATGTAAATGTAGAAACTGTACTAAAGAATGCTTTATGAAAGGGTGCCTAAATTGTAGAGAAAAAGAATATGTATTTGATTGCAACAAAGAAGATGCATTGCTTACAAAATCTACAGATGAGGTAACACTTTATAATGACGATAAAGAGTATGTATTTAATGTAGCTGGATATTTAGTAGAAAAAGATGAAGAAGGCAATTTTTATAGATATGTTTATTTAATAGATAAACTAGATTATGATAATCAACATATATTAAGATATTCAAAGTTTAAAGGGAATGAAAGTTATGATTCAGTAATAGTAGATGAAAAGCAAGATGAACTTGTTAGAATAAATGATAAATTTATAGAGCTAGGGCTTAAAGTATAAAATGAAAAAAAGAAATATAAAGTTAATATCCCTTTTTACATTGTCCTTACTTTTAATTATAGGATCCTTAAATTTAGTTTTAGTAACTAAATCTTATGCATCTGAAAATAAAAATGAAATTTATTGTTTAGCTCAGTCAAAACCAAGGTCAGGCGGATTTAGTTCTGGCGGATCTAGAAGTTACTCAAAACCAAAGAGTACTATAATAAAGCCTGATTCAGGCAGTTTCTCAACAAAACCAGATAAAACATATAACAATAATAACTCAAATAGTAGTACAAAACCTGACTCAGGAAGTTTTTCAACAAAACCAAAAAATAATGATAAAACTTATGAAAATAAAGAGTATAAAGATTATAAAGGTGGAAGTAGGAATACTTATAATAGAGGTGGGTTTTATGGTTTTTTTAATCCACTTTATGGAATGAGACATGGATTTAGAACTACTTCATGGATAACTAAGGTAGTTATAGCTATAACGATAATAGTAGTTTTATATATAGTTATAGATTTTATAAGAAATAGAAAAAATTAAAAATGTAAGCCTAGTGTAAATTATAGCTAGGCTTTTTTTGATTTTAAAATTGTATTAGTTATTTTACATAAAAAAGATAAATTAAAAAACTATTGATTTAAATAAATAAATGATTTAATATACCTATAGGGGGTATATTTTATATATAACCCAAAATTAGAGAGGAGTTACAAATAATGAATAATAATATGGAAACAAAAACATATAAAGTAACAGGAATGACTTGAGCCGCATGTGCAAAAACTGCCGAGAGGGTAGTAAAAAAACTTGATGGAGTATTAAGTGCAAGTGTAAATATAGCTACAGAAAAAATACAAATAGAATATGATATTAATAAAGTTGGTTTTGAAAACTTTAGCCAAGTTTTACAAAAAGCAGGGTATGGATTAGTAGAGGAAACTAATTATAAAAATATAGAATTGAAAATAGGTAAAATGACTTGTGCATCATGTTCTAAAGCTGTAGAAAGAGTAGTGAAAAAACTTGATGGTATACAAAGTATAAGTGTAAATATAGCTACAGAAAAAGCTACATTAAGCTATGATTATGATAAATTGAGGCTATCTCAAATAAAAGAAGCAATAACAAAAGCAGGGTATGAAGTATTACAAGAAAATAAAAATAAAGAAATAGATGAAGATAAGATAAGAAAAGAAAAAGAAATCAAAACTTTATTTACAAAATTTATTATAGCAATTGGATTTTCAATACCCCTATTTTATATAGCTATGGGGCCTATGATTTCAAAACCTTTTGGTCCGTGGCCAATACCAGATTTTATAAGCCCGATGCATAATCCTCTAAACTATGCATTAATACAAATTGTATTAGTATTACCGGTAATGATTGCTGGATATAAATTTTATGTAAATGGATTTAAGGCGCTAATAGCAAAGAGTCCAAATATGGATTCATTAGTTGCAATAGGAACAAGTGCTGCATTTTTATATAGTTTATATACAACATTTAAGATATATACAGATAGTATAAGTGCAGGTCATGGACACCATCAATTGTATTTTGAAAGTGCTGGTATAATAATAGCATTAATATTACTTGGGAAATATTTAGAGTCTAGGTCAAAAGGAAAAACAAGTGAAGCAATAAAGAAACTTATGGGACTTCAACCAAAAACAGCTATAATTATAAAAGATAATAAAGAAATTGAAATTTCAATAGATGAAGTAGAAGTAGGAGATATAATAGTAGTTAAACCAGGAAGTAAAATACCTGTAGATGGTATAGTTGTAGAAGGTCATACGTCAATAGATGAGGCAATGCTAACAGGAGAAAGTATACCAGTAGAGAAAAATATAGGTGATAAAGTAACAGGCGCTAGTATAAATAAAAATGGTAGTATTAAATTTAAAGCTGAAAAAATAGGAAATGATACAGCTCTATCTCAAATCATAAAGTTAGTAGAAGAAGCACAAGGTAAAAAAGCTCCTATAGCAAAGCTAGCAGATACAGTATCTGGATATTTTGTACCAGTAGTAATGCTTATTGCAATATTATCAGCTGCTTTATGGTTTGTAATAGGAAATAAAGATATAGAATTTGTGCTTACAATATTTATATCAGTACTTGTAATAGCTTGCCCTTGTGCCCTAGGCCTTGCAACTCCTACTGCAATAATGGTAGGAACAGGAAAAGGTGCAGAAAATGGAATACTAATAAAGGGTGGAAAAAGCTTAGAATTAGCTCATAAAGTAGATACTGTAATATTTGATAAGACAGGAACGATAACAGAAGGAAAACCTAGTGTTACAGATATAATTGTAGAAAATGAAATAGATAAAAACTATCTTTTACAAATAGCAGCAAGTGCAGAAAAAAATTCAGAACATCCACTTGGAGAGTCTATTGTAAAATATGCAACAGATAAAAATATGGAATTTATGAAAGTAGAAAAGTTTAATGCAATACCTGGTCATGGTATAGAAGTAATAATAGACAATAAAAACATATTACTTGGAAACAAAAAGCTTATGGATGATAGAAAAATAAATCTAAATAATTTAAGCGATAAAAGTGATGAACTAGCAGGTGATGGAAAAACACCTATGTATATAGCAATAGATAACAAATTAGGCGGTATAATAGCAGTAGCGGATGTAGTAAAACCAAGTAGTAAAAAAGCTATAGAAAAGCTTCATAGTATGGGTATTAAAGTAGCTATGGTTACAGGAGATAATAAAAAAACTGCAAATGCTATAGCAAAACAAGTTAATATAGATATAGTACTTGCAGAAGTATTACCACAAGATAAGTCTAATGAAGTTAAAAAACTTCAACAGCAAGGTAAGTTTGTAGCTATGGTTGGAGATGGAATCAACGATGCACCAGCACTAGCAAAAGCAGATATAGGAATTGCAATAGGAAGTGGAACAGATGTTGCTATTGAGTCTGCTGATATAGTACTTATGAAAAGTGATTTAATGGATGTACCAACAGCTATAAAATTAAGTAAAGAAACTATAAAAAATATAAAACAAAATTTATTTTGGGCATTTGGATATAATACTGTTGGTATACCAATAGCAGCAGGGGTTTTATATATGTTTGGAGGACCACTATTAAGCCCAATGTTTGCAGCTGCGGCAATGAGTTTAAGTTCTGTATCAGTTGTAAGTAATGCACTTAGACTTAAGAATTTTAAAGCATATAAATAAAAATATAAGTAGCACTTGTGATATGATTTATAAATATTAAACTATGAAAATAGTTATTAATATAAAAAAATTATAAGCACAGTGCTACTTTTTTTTACTTTTATATTAAAAAGGGATTAGTATTAATTAAAGAGCTAAAAGTATTATTTTGTAAAATTCATGGAGAGTTTATATTTCTATCCGTATTATAGTAATAAGGGAGGGAATAAACTTATGAAAAAAATTAAAAGATTTAAAGTAACGAACATAGTAGTATGTTTTGCAATAACATTATGCATGAGTGCACAGACTTTTGTTAGTTTCGCAGCAAATACTACTAATCAAGAAGATATTGACTTAGGTATATCAAACTTGAAGTATAACAGAAATGAAGTATTAGCAGGTAAGGGAGATACAATAGAAAGCTTTACTAAAACAGAGGGCATTAATTCAAATGATAAATTTATAGTAGTAGAGCGTCAGAAAAAATCACTTACGACATCACCGGTTGATATTTCAATTATTGATTCTGTAACTGATCGTACATACCCTGGGGTATTACAACTTGCAGATGATGATTTTGTTGAAAATAGACCAAGTGTCTTAACATGTAAAAGAAAGCCTATAAATATTAGTATAGACTTACCAGGTATGAAAAATGAAAATACAATGAACGTAGAAAATCCAACTTATGGTAATGTATCAGGAGCAGTTGATGAATTAGTTTCTAAATGGAGTGATAAGTATTCACAAACACATACACTACCTGCTAGAACACAGTATTCAGAATCTATGGTTTATAGCAAATCTCAAATAGCAAGCTCACTTAATGTTAATGGTAAAGTTCTTAATGATTCTCTTGGGATAGATTTTAATGCTATATCAAACGGTGAGAAAAAAGTTATGGTTTTAGCTTATAAACAAATTTATTATACGGTAAGTGCACAGCTACCTAACAACCCATCAGAAGTATTTGATGATAGTGTTACTTTTAATGAATTAACTAGAAAAGGTGTAAGTAATGAAGCACCACCACTTATGGTATCAAATGTTGCTTATGGAAGAACTATTTATGTAAAATTAGAAACTACATCTAAGAGCAAAGATGTACAAGCTGCTTTTAAGGCACTAATAAAAGGTAATAATGTAAGTAGTAATCAACAATATAAAGATATTTATGAAGATAGTTCATTTACTGCTGTAGTATTAGGAGGAGATGCAGAGCAACACAATAAAGTTGTTACAAAAGACTTTGATGAAATAAGAAATGTAATTAAGGACAATGCAGAGTTTAGCTTAAAAAATCCAGCATATCCAATTTCATATACAAGTGTTTTCTTAAAAAATAATGCAATTGCTTCTGTACATAATAAAACAGATTATATTGAGACAACATCTACAGAATACTCTAAGGGAAAAATAAATCTTGACCATAGTGGTGCATATGTTGCTCAATTTGAAGTAGCATGGGATGAGTTTTCATTTGATGAAAATGGAAAAGAAGTATTGACTCATAAGACATGGAATGGAAATTATAAAGATAAAACCGCTCATTTCTCTACAACAATACCACTTAAAGCTAACACTAAAAACATAAGAATACTAGCAAGAGAGTGTACAGGGCTTGCTTGGGAATGGTGGAGAGATGTAGTTGATGAATATAACGTACCTTTAACTAATGATATAAATGTTTCAATTTGGGGAACTACACTTTACCCAAAATCTAGCGTGACTTATTAATTATAATATAAAGATAAATGTAGGATAGAGCTATCACATAACAATGTAAATTTGTTATGTGATAGCTTTTTTATTTTAATTTAAATTTAAAAATACATCTAAATTGAAAAATAAATTCATACGAAATTCATATAGATATAAATTAGTTATGATAGAATTAAATAAGTATAAAAAACACTATAAAAATACAAACTTAAAGTAGGAGTTGATAAAATGAATGCGTCAATACTAGTAGTAGAAGATGATTTTAATATACAAGAACTTATAGTAGAATTCTTAAGTTCACAAGGATATAAAGTAGACTATGCTAATGATGGTGTAGAGGGAGTTCAAAAATTTAAGCAAGGCAATTACGATTTAATAATATTAGATGTCATGATGCCAAACTTAGATGGGCACTCAGCATGCAAAATGATTAGAAAAACTTCAAATGTACCTATAATATTTTTAACAGCATTAAATGATGAAAGTAATCAAATAAAAGGATTTGAATTAGAATGTGACGATTATATAACAAAACCATTTTCATTTAAATTATTAATAAAGAGGGTAGAAGCAGTGCTTAGAAGAAGTTCTCAAACTATTAATGATGACAATATATCTTTTGAGAGATTAACGCTGGACTTAAATACTTACAGTGCAAATGTAAATGATGAAAATATAGAATTAACATTAAAAGAATTTAATATATTAAAAACGTTAATAGAAAAGTATCCACAAGTTATAACAAGAGAAAATTTATTAGATAGTATATGGGGATATGATTATTATGGAGATACAAGAATTGTCGATGCACATATAAAAAATATAAGAAAAAAAATAGTTCTACCGTACATAAAAACTGTAAAAGGGATAGGGTATACACTTGAGAAAAATATTTAATAAATGGGAAGGCTTAAACATAAAATATAAATTGTTTTCAATAACTACGGGACTTTTATTAGCATTAGCCATAATAATATATTTGATTTTATATTTTTTATTGCCATCATATTACCACAAATACAAGATAAATCTTTTAGAACAAAGTATGAAAACTTTAAGTGAAGAGTCAATAAATTACACTACACTAGAGTTAGAAGAAAGACTTTTTAATATAGCAAAAGAGCAAAACTTATCTGTATTATTAACAGACTCTAATGGTAGGATAATTTATGGTAAAAATGAATTTATAGTTTTAAAATATAGTAAGTATATAATAAACGATAACAGTAAGGAGTTTCCTTTATCTATTTTAATGTATACAAAAGATTCTCCTCTTCCGTATAGATTAAATATAGTAATGCCACTTCAACCAATTGATGAAGCAAGTGATGTTATTAGAAATCTTATGCCATATATAATTTTAGTTGCTATTTTAATAGCAATGTTAGGGGCGTATATATATTCAACTGTAATAACAAAACCATTAATAGATATAATTGAAAGCGAGAGAGAAGCTGAAAATAGAAGAAAAGACTTTGTTGCCACAATATCCCATGAATTAAAAACACCTATAACTATAATAAGTGGGCAATTAGAAGGGATGATTTATAACGTAGGTAAATATAAAGATAGAGAAACTTATCTGGAAAAATGTTATGATTCGACACAAGAATTAAAAGAATTAGTTAATGAGATGATGGAAATATCAAAATGTGAGATATTAGAAAAAGATTTAGTAGTAAGTGAAATTAATTTAAGTTCTCTTTTAGATAGATTAATTAAAAGACAGACTTTTTTAATAGAGGAAAAAAATCTAGATACAATTTTAAACATTGAAAAAGATATTTATATTACTTGTGATGAAGAAAGAATAGCAAAGGCTATAAATAATATCATAAATAATGCTATTAAATATTCTCCACAAAACGAAAAAATTATAATAAGACTATATAAAAATATACAAAAAATTCCTAAGAAAAAGGCTTGTATAAAAACATATCTAGAAATAGAAAATACAGGTGTTACAATAGATGAGAACTATTTGAGTGAAATATTTAAGCCATTTTTCAGAATAGAAAAATCTAGAAATAGAAAAACAGGTGGAAGTGGATTAGGTTTATATCTTGTAGGTCAGATATTTGAAAGTCATGGATTTAAACATAGCTTAAAGAATAAAGATAATAGTGTTATATTTACTGTTGAATTTTAAAAGTTAAAAATATTCTAATTTCATTCACAATAAACTCACACTAAATTCATATAAGAAATGTATTATATAAGTATAGAAAGACTAGCTTAAAAACCATAAAACCCTATTGTAATGGCAGCCCTCCCTCACATCCTCATATAGAGTTGCCATTACAAAACTATCCCCATAAAACTCCAAATTATGGGGCTTTTTTTTATGCAGCTACCTTGTAAAACAATATACGTTATGCTAGAATAATACTAAAGTAATATATTGCAGTGCAAGATAGTTATGTTAAGCTATATTGTAAAGCAAGATAGAGAGGTGTAACTTAGTGACTTCAACACAAATGCTAAAAGGAATATTAGAAGGATGCTTATTAGCTATAATTTTCGAAGAAGATGTGTATGGATATGAAATGATTAAAAAGCTAGAAAATTATGGATTTGATATGATTAGTGAGGGTAGTATATATCCTCTTTTAATAAGAATGAAAAAAGAAGAACTAGTTGTAACGACCACTAAAGCATCTGAAAGCGGACCTAAGAGAAAATATTATTCTATTACAGAAAAGGGGAAAATTGAGTTAGATTCGTTTAAACTTACATGGAATAATATGTCAAATTGCGTAAATAAACTTTTAAAATAAAATAAATTAGGGGGTGAGAACATGTGTATATCAAAAGAGGGAGAAAAATTTATATTAGACCTTAAGGTGTATTTGCTGCTAGGGCGAAAAAGTGAAGAAGAAGTAAATGAATTTATTGAAGAAGCAGAGCAACATTTAATTTTGGGCGAGAAGGAAGGTAAAAGTGTAAAAGATATATTCGGAGATTCTCCAGAAAAATATGCTAAATCTGTTGAAGCAGAGTTACCATATGATAAAAAAGGAATTTTAAGTTTAGGATTTATATTCATTATTGGTCTTACTTCATGGATATTTTTAAGTGAATTAGATTATGGTCCATATAAAAGTTCAGTGTTAGAGATAATTGGAGTTCCTTTAATTTTTGTTGTATATATATCGTTTATAATATTGTTGGCTAAAAAATTTGCATTTAAAAATACAAAATTTAACATTTCAATATATATCATTTCAGTATTAGAGATAGCTGCATTAGTAGCTGTAGGTCTTGTGGGTCAAAAGATGGAACAAATAGAACTATTTAGTGAACCTACTGTAAGTATAATTATATTTGTATTGATTTTAGTTTCTATAATTATTGCGATAACAAAAAAAACAACAGCTCCAATATTTCCATTTATAATAAATATACCAAAAGTTTTGTATTATTTCTTTGGTATAAACTTAGGTAATTTAGACACTGTTGCATTATTAATAGGAGTTGGATTAATGTTTATAGCTTTGAAAATGGAAACAAATAGTTCTCCTAAAACAAATTAAAATATATGTAATTATAAAAAAGATTAAAGCATAAAAAATAGGTTTGAAATTATAAATTAGCCTATTTTTTATATTTTAATAAAACAAATTAAAATATCTTGTTTAACGAGATAATGTAAAAGTATCCTTCTTAACATTTACAAGATAATCAACCGCATATCCCATAACAATAACACCTGGAATATCTATAATAAGTCTAACTATTGTAAATTCATAACCTAGTGCACCTACTTCAAATAGTAGAGTAGAAAATTTAGTAACACACCAAGCATTTAAAAATATTATTATATTAGAAAATTTAACGCCTTTTTTTATAAGTACAGCAGTAAATGGAAAAGCAGCGTACATAGGGCCTGCAGCAAAAAATGCAATTAAAAATGATAATAATATACCTACAAATCCAGAATCACAGCCCATATACTTAATAAAATATTGTCTAGGAACCCATACGTCCAAAAGACCTAATAATATCATTACAGGAGGTAGTATAGATAACATTTGTAAAATGTTTAGTTTCGTACTATTAAAAATACTAAGACCTAGGTTTTTATTAAAAACATAAATAGTTATACAAATTATAAATCCGATTAGAACATATTTATAGCGATTTAAAATTAATTTAATACTCATTATCCTAAAACACCTCCAACGAAAAAAGCAACAAAAAAAGCAAATAAAAAAGCTAGAAAATTTCTATAAAAAGCGGCCTTTTTTCCGATATAACTAGCTTCAAGTGTAAATGTTAAAATTCCAACCATAGTTAAAGTAGAAATAAGAGCCGAAACTTGAGCTATTCCTGCACCACTTCTTAGTAAAGAATCTCCTGTGGAAAATGCTACGAAAGTTGGCATCATAGTAATGGAACCTACAATAGATGATAAAAGTACTCCTAAAAAACTAGATTTAGGGCCAATGAGTTTTGATATAGTAATAGGATTTACAACACAAAGAACAATGCTAATTATAATCATTATAAAAAGAAATTGAGGCATTATATTTTCAAAGGACTTTAAACCATTTTTTATACCTATTTTAGTTTTTTCTTTGTCTTTAAAAAATGAGATTATAATAGCTATTATACAAATACTATAAATAATATAAGATGTCATCAAATCCCCCCTTGATTAATAACATAATATGAAAAATAACCGTCATTAGTTAACTTGAAAAGTTTATATTAAAAATCGTATTATATAAAAAAATTATAAATATTTTTAACTGATTTGGTAAAAGATAAGATATATAATTTTTAAGGAGGAAAAAATATGAGTCTTATAAAAAAAGAAATGGAAAACTTAAAGGAAGATTTACAAAAAGGAATGAAAAAAGCAGGATTTATAATGAAAGATACAGTAGAAGATATAAAAGATGATGCACAAGGTATAAAAGCAGGTATGGAAATAAAAAAAGATGAAATGATGAAAGATCATGAACAAAAGAAATTCTCTAAAGAATTAGAAAATCAAATGAAAAAAGAGCAACAATTTAAATAAATAGTAATTAAAGATAGCCCTATATAATTAAAAATTATTATATAGGGCTATTTTTATAAAAATATAAAAAATGAATAAAAAATATTGCAAAAGAAAACGTTTTTTGATAATATATTGGTATAGACCAAAATGGTATATACCAAAGCGTTTATAAAGCACTTAAAAATGCAATACATAACAAAGGGAGGCAATTATATGATTAAATTTTTACAACGTATAGGTAAATCACTTGTATTACCTATAGCAGCACTACCTATAGCTGGAATAATGCTTAGATTAGGACAACAAGACGTAATAGACGCATTAAAACCTCTATTACCTTTTATGGGAACGATATTACCATTCTTTGGTGCAGCAGGTGCGGCATTATTTGATAACCTACCTTTATTATTTGCACTAGGAGTTGCAGTTGGATTATCTGATGATCAAAACGGAGCTTCAGCTTTAGCGGGTGTAGTGTCTTATTTAACATTAACTAACGTTACAGCTAAGTATTGGGAGATGAACATTGCTAAGAATATAGCTGAAACATTAAACATATCATTCTTAGGTGGTATATTAGCAGGTATAATTGGGGGATTAGCTTACAATAAATTTAGAAAAACTAAATTACCTGAGTTCTTGGCATTCTTTGGAGGAAGAAGAGCAGTACCTATAATGGCAGGTCTTATATCAGTAGTAGTAGCAATACCTCTTGCTATGATTTGGCCAAATATACAAGGTGGACTTTCAAATGTATCTGCAGGAATAGCAGGAATGGGTGCTCTAGGAGCAGCATTATATGGATTCTTTAATCGTTTATTATTACCAATGGGGCTACACCATGTTTTCAATTCATTCTTCTGGTTCCAATTAGGAGAATTTAATGGTAAAGCTGGAGATTTACATAGATTCTTTGCAGGAGATCCAACAGCGGGTCATTTTATGGCAGGATTTTTCCCGATAATGATGTTTGGTTTACCAGCAGTGGCTCTTGCAATATATTTTGCAGCTAGAAAAGAAAATAAAAAAGCAGTAGCAGGTATGCTTATTTCTCTTGCTCTTACATCATTTATAACAGGAGTTACAGAACCACTAGAATTCTTATTTATATTCTTATCACCGGTATTATTAGTAGCTCATGCTATACTTACAGCAATATCAATGTTTATAACAGATACATTAGGAGTACTTCATGGGTTTACATTCTCAGCAGGTGCAATAGATTACTTTATGAACTTTAATTTAGCTACTAAACCAGCATTGATATTATTAATAGGTTTAGGAATAGGAGTAGCGTATTTCTTCGTATTCTATATAGTAATAACTAAGTTAAACCTACCTACTCCAGGTAGAGAAGATGATGAAGAGTTTATGGCAAATAATATATCTGTAGCATCTTCAGATGAAGAACTTGCTACACAATATATAGAAGGTTTAGGTGGTGCAGAAAATATAGTTAAGGTAGATAACTGTGCTACTCGTTTAAGATTAGATGTTTTAGATAGCGATAAATTAAATGAAAAAGTATTAAAATCTATAGGAGCAAAAGGTGTTGTTAGATTAAACAAAACTAGTGCTCAAGTTATAGTTGGAACAAACGTAGAATTTGTTTGCGATGGAATTAAAAGTATTCTTAGTAAATAATAAAATAAACAGTAAAAAGGTGTGTAATTAATTACACACCTTTTTTAATTAAAACTCTAAATTTAATTTTAAAAATCTATTTTTCAACTCATTCATTATAGTTATTTCATCATCTAAAGTAGCTGCATCATAAGTTGCAGAAAATCTTAAAAAACTTCCACAATCATCCCAAGGTACTGTTGATACCATTGCTTTAGAAAGAATATATAAGGATGCTTCTTGTGCATTTTCAAACTTAATTTCACCCTTAACTCCTTTAGGAATAGGTACATATATATAAAATCCACCCTTAGGTTTTTTAGCATCAAACCCTATATCCCTTAAAGTACTCTCCATTAATTCTAGCCTTCTAGAATATCTTTCACAATTTGTGTTTACTAGATTGTAATTATCAAGTGCATAAGCACCTGCTAATTGAATAGGTCTAAATTGACCAGAGTCAGCATGAGATTTTGCACTACCGTATAGTTTAATGACTTCTTCACTTCCAACTAAAAAAGCAAGTCTCCATCCAGTCATATTAAAAGCTTTAGAAAGTGAATGAATTTCAACACAAACATCCATTGCACCATCAATACTTAAAATACTAAGAGGCTTATAACCATCATAAGTTAAATTACCATATGCTGCATCACATACTACTAATATGTTATTTTTTTTAGCAAATTTAACTACAGATTCATAAAATTCAATAGTTGCAACTTGTCCAGTTGGGTTATTTGGATAATTCAAATACAATAATTTAGATTTTTTTAGTATATCGTTAGGTATGTTTAAAAGGTCAGGGTAAAAATTATTTTCTATACAAAGTGGTAAATCATAAACTTGACCCCCTAAAAACTTAGTATAAGTTGCAAGTGTAGGGTAGTTAGGTTGTGGCATCAAACATATATCCCCAGGATTTATAAAACATAAAGGTAGTATTGATAAAATTGATTTAGAGCCGATTCCATGCATTATATTATTTTTATTAAGATTATTTAAATTATATACATTACTTAAATACCTACACGCAGATTCTTTAAACTCATCTATTCCATTGTCTGCGTAGAGTCTATTTTCTTTTTTTCTAGCTTCTTCATTTAAAATATCAACAATTGACAAATCAGCCATTTGATCAGGTTCGCCTACTCCCATATCAATAAGCTTTATATTAGGGTTTTTTAATTTTACTTCTTTAGTTAATTTTTTTATTTTTTCAAATTTGTATAGTTTTTTATCTCCTTCAAAAAAGGAGGAACCACCTAATCTACTAGAAACTAAATTGTCCAAAAACTTCATTAAAATCCCTCCAAAAAGATTAGTATGCTATATTGTATTAAAAAAGTAGATGATTCGATACAAAATATATAGAAATTTAAGTAGATATTTATATTTTGTTAAAGCCTTTAAATTAAGTAAACATTATAGTAAGAAATATGTGATGTTGCTAATGAATCAAACTTACAATACAATTAATTTTAATAAAGATAGTTTAGGGAGGAGTAAATTTATGATAAAAACTAATAAAGAAAAAGTAGTAAAATGGTCTGCACAAGGAAAAATACACCATCCAACAGGAGGAAACTATAGAATAAGTCATAACGGGGAGCCTATGATACTTCCAGCAACAGGAGGTATTTCATATAATGTAGCAGTAGGAGATTGTGCATTTGGATGGGAAGGAGATCATGTAGAACCTGGAGTATCTATTAGAAATGAGAATAGTTCAGAAAATGCGGCTTTAATGACATTTGCATGTATAGGAAATGAAGCAAAAATAATATCAGGAGATGCAAAGGGCAAAAAGGGATATGTAACTGGTATGCATGGAGGAATTGACCATGTATTAATTCATTTTGAAAAAGATATATTAGAAGATTTAGCAATTGATGATAAAATACTTATAAAAGCATATGGTCAAGGTCTAAAATTAGTAGAAAATGAAAACATACGTATAATGAATATAGACCCAGATTTATTTGAAAAGTTAAATATAAAAGAAGAAGACGGCAAGCTAAAAGTAAATGTTGTAGGAAAAGTACCAGCATATTTAATGGGCTCTGGGATTGGCTCAAAGAGTGCAGCAACAGATGGTGATTATGACATAATGACAGCTGACATAGAAGAAATAAAAAGATTAGGATTGGACAAATTGAAATTTGGTGATTTGGTATTATTACAAGACTGTGATAATACATATGGAATTGGGTATTTAAAAGGTTCAGTTAGTATTGGAGTTATCGTGCATAGCGACTGTATAAAATCAGGGCATGGACCTGGGGTTACTGTTATAATGACGACTAAAGAAAGTATTATAGAAGGTGTAATAGATGAAAATGCTAATATATCAAATTATATAAAATAATCAATTTTAAAGTTAATAATAAAAAGTATTTTTTATTATTAACTTTAAAGATTAGTATAACAAAAAGAGCTATTTATATATAAATAGCTCTTTTTATTTGATAATATATTTAAAATTTATTATTTTTGCTTTTTATTGTTAGCACCTTGAGAACTTACGAAGTCTACAAGTTTACCTTCTTTTAATTCTTTAGCTTTTATGCTTATATTAAATTCTCTTTTATAGTCTCTTATTGTAGCTAAATTTTGACTTGTAACTATAGAAATAGTATCACCTTTTCTGTTTCCTCTAGCAGTTCTACCACTTCTGTGGATATATTCATTTTTACTCTTTGGGAAATCTAAGTTAAATACATGAGTTATATCTACTATATCTAACCCTCTAGCTGATAAGTCTGTAGAAACTAATATCTTAGCTTTTCCTATTTTAAAAGCATTTAAAGCATTTTTTCTATCTTCTTTAGCCATTTTACCAAATATACCAACAGCTTTATAATCGTGGTGGTTTAATTTAGAAGTTATAATTTCTATACTGTCTTCATCATTAACAAATATTATAGCTCTTTTAGGATTAGTAGCAGCTATAGATTTTCTAAGTAATGCGAATTTTTCTCTTTGCTCTCCGTATAAATACATGTGGTCTATGTTAGGGTTTATAACTAATTCACTTTTAGTTTTTATTATTTGAGGCTCTTTCATAATAGAATTACATATATCTATTGTATTATCATTTAAACTAGCTGAGAAACCTAAAACTTGTCTATCTCTTAATGTAGTTTTAATTATACTTTTAACTGTAGATACATTGTTTCCACTAAGTAAACTATCAACTTCATCTAATATTATAGTTTTTATGTTATGAGCTTTTAATTTCTTTTGTTGTATTAAATCTAAAACTCTTCCACAAGTTCCAACAACTATATGAGGCTTTATAGCTTTAATGTTTTTTATTTGTTTTTGAATGTTTACTTCACCTATTAAAGAAAAAGCAGTTACATCCATATTTGAATTTGTAGATAATATTTTAGCTTGTTCTACTATTTGCATTACTAATTCATGAGTAGGTGCAAGTACTAAAACTTGAGTTTCTCTTTTAGTAGAATCTATTTTTTCAAACATAGGTAATAGATAAGCTAGAGTCTTTCCACTTCCTGTTTGTGCGTTAACTAATAAGTCCTTGTGTTCTAGTATTTTTGGTATTGCTAAAGTTTGAACCTCTGTAGGTTCGTTTATATCTTGTTTTTTAAGTCCATCTATTGTATTAATATTTAAATTTAATTCGTTAAATGTTGTCATTTATTATCTCCTTTTTTTATATAATGATAAATTAGTGCATTTTTTATTATACACTTAATATTGAAATTTTAACAGAAA
Organism: uncultured Peptostreptococcaceae bacterium; assembly: GCA_947072565.1. GTDB lineage: Bacteria > Bacillota > Clostridia > Peptostreptococcales > Peptostreptococcaceae > Romboutsia_D. Next base: position 81,886 of record CAMTIM010000052.1, read on the forward strand.
ACAATTCAAATTTGAAAGTAAAACTTAAATATATGATAATAATTTAAGTTTATAGATTTAAAAATTGGGAAAATTAATATAAAAGGGAAATATCAAAATTGGAGGAACAATAATGAAAAAAAATAAAGTAGTAATAGTAGGTACAGGTATGGTTGGGATGAGTTACGCTTATTCTATGTTAAATCAGGGAACTTGTGAAGAACTAGTATTAATAGATTTAAATAAAAAAAAGGCGGAAGGTGAAGCTATAGATTTAAATCATGGGCTTAGTTTTGCACCTAGAAAAATGAAGATAACAGCAGGGGAGTATAGTGATTGTAGTGACGCATATATTGTATGTATAACAGCAGGTGCTACTCAAGTAGAAGGAGAAACTAGACTTGATTTATTACATAAAAACACTAAAATAATGAAATCTATTATTAATGAAATAAAAAAATCAGGATTTAGTGGAATACTATTAGTAGCAACAAATCCTGTTGATATAATGACATATGTTTGTTGGAAATTATCAGGATATGAAAAGTCTAAAGTAATAGGATCGGGAACAACTCTAGACTCAGCAAGACTTAGATATACACTAGGTGAAAGATTAGATGTAAATCCAAAGGATATAAATAGCTATGTAATGGGTGAGCATGGAGATTCTCAATTTGTAGCATGGAGCTATGCTCTTTCTGGAGTACAGCCAATATATCAAATAGCATCTAGAAATAATAGTAAAATAGATTTTGATGATTTAGAACAAATAGAAGATGAAGTAAGAAACATAGCCTATAAAATAATTGAGTGTAAAAAGTCTACTTACTATGGAATAGGTATGGCACTAACTAAAATAACCACAGCTATACTTGAAAATGAAAATAGTGTATTAACAGTATCATCTTATTTAAATGGAGAATACAACCAAAATGATGTTTATATATCTGTTCCAAGTATAGTAAACAAAGATGGTGTAAGAGAAGTAATACATTTGGCACTTGAAAATACTGAAAAAACTAAGTTAAACAATTCTATAGGAATAATGAAAGAAAATATAACTAAGTTAGATATGTAGTCTAAAACAAAGAAAGTCCTTTATTTAAGGAGCTTTTTTATTACAAAATATATTAATTATTATAATAAGGTAAAATTAAAATATAGAATGCATAGTCCGCTAATTTAGATAAATAAAAATCTACTGTATATATGATTAAATTATACAGTAGATTTTTTTGCTATAGATAGTAACCTAAAGTTATTTATGTGAATATATTTATTATACAGACAACAATATTAAATATATGGGAGGGACATTATGGATTGGTTTTTGGGATTATCGCCAGTGATACAGGCACTTATAGCTACACTTTTTACATGGGCAATAACAGCTCTAGGGGCAGCTGTAGTTTTATTTTTTAAAACAATAAATAGAAAAGTACTAGATTGTATGTTAGGATTTGGAGCAGGTGTTATGATAGCTGCAAGTTTTTGGTCACTATTAAATCCTGCAATACAATTGTGTGAAGATATAGGAGTTAGACATGCATGGTTTGCACCAGCTATGGGTTTTTTAGCAGGAGGACTATTTATTGTAGTATCTGAGAAATTTTTAGATAAATTTTATTTTACTAAATGGAAAGATAAGAAAGATAAAAAAGACTATGAAAAAGGAGCAGATTCTGTAAAAAGAAGTTTGTTATTAGTTGCAGCAGTTACTATTCATAATATTCCAGAGGGGCTTGCAGTTGGAGTTGCATTTGGTGGAGTAGTAGCGGGTGTAGATGGAGCTACTGTGCTCTCAGCAATGTTGCTTGCACTAGGGATAGGACTTCAAAACTTTCCAGAAGGTGCAGCAGTATCACTTCCTCTAAGAAGAGAAGGATATAGTAGACAAAAATCATTTTTGTGCGGGCAGGCATCTGGAATGGTTGAGCCAATAGCAGGTGTGTTAGGAGCATTTGCAGCTATGACAATGAGAAGTATGCTACCATTTTTACTAGCATTTGCAGCAGGCGCTATGATTTCAGTTGTATCATCAGAACTTATACCAGAGAGTGCAAGTGAAAATAAAAACTTGGCGACTATAGGAGTTATACTCGGATTTATGGTAATGATGATAATGGATGTAGCATTAGGTTAAAAAATATCATAATTTTATTGCATATCAAATTATAATAAGTTATCATAATGGTAGGATATAATTTAATAAAATAATAAGTATTAGGTGTCGATTAGACTTAATAGGGAATTAGATGTAAATTCTAAGCTACCCCAGTAACCGTAAAACTGACGAAATCTTAAAAACCACTGAGCAATTGGGAAGGTAGGAGAGTAGAATGAAGTTGAGCCGGGATACCTGCCAATAACTTAAAGCAAATATCTTCTGAGGGTTGGATATAGCGCTAAATAACAGATAATTATAAGCATACTCTTTGAGTATGCTTTTTTGATTTAAAGGGGGATTAGAATCTATCAAATTAAGCCAGGGCGCTAAGAATAAAAAATAAACGAAATTATAAATAGGAGAATAATACAAATGAAAAAAATAACATCAATATTAGCTATAATATTAGTAGCTATGTTAGGCATAGCTGGTTGTAGCCCAAAAGAAAAGATTATAAACGATAGAGAAGGAAATGAAGTAAAACTTCCAACTAAAATGGACAGAATAATATCAACAGCACCTTCAAATACAGAAGTATTAGTAGAATTAGGATTAGCTGATAAATTAGTTGGAGTAGATACATATTCAGGTGATATAGAAGGTATAAATAAGGACATAGCAAAAATAGACTTCTTAAAACCAGATGCAGAAGCAATAATAGCTCTAAACCCAGATATAATAATAGCATCAGGACACAATAAAACTGGAAGTAGTGAAGATCCATTTAAACTTATAAAAGAAGCTGGAATAAGTGTTGTTTACATACCAAGTAGTGAAAGTATTCAAGGAATATATGATGATACTATGTTTATAGCAGATATTACAGATAAGAAAAAAGAAGGTCAAAAAATAGTAGATGATATGAAAAAGCAAATACAAGAAATAAAAGCTATAGGAGACACTATAGCTGATAAAGATAAAAAGAAAGTATACTTTGAAATAGCACCAGCACCAGGTTTATTTACTTTTGGAAATTCAACTTTCTTAAATGAAATGGTAGAACTTGTTGGAGCTGAGAATATATTCAAAGATCAAAAATCATGGATAAGCCCAAGTGAAGAAGCAATAATAAATGCTAATCCTGATGTAATATTGACAAATGTTGATTACATAAAAAATCCGCTAGAATCAATAAAAAGCCGTAAAGGTTGGGAAAATATAAATGCAGTAAAAAATAATAATGTATTTTTAATAGATAAAAACGCATCATCTCGTCCATCTCAACATGCTGTAAAAGCATTAAAAGAAATGGCAACTTCTATTTACCCTGACAAATTTAAATAAGAATTAAAAAAACTGGTAGCTTTTAGTTGCCAGTTTTTTTTATGAATAAATAGATTTTTAAAATGCTTGACGATGTAACAATGTTTCGCTATACTTAAAACATGCAATAAAACAATGTTACGAAGGAGTGTATAAAATGAATGAAAACAAAAACTCACTAGATTTAAGTGGATATGGAACTTACTGTGGTGGAGAATTTTATAAAGTAAATATATCTGGAAAATGTAGCGTAAGTGGAAATATAGATTGTGATAGATTTGATGTATCGGGAATGGGTAAAGTTAATGGAGATGTTAATTCTAAAAACTTATCAGTATAAGGAATGTGTACTATAAATGGAGATACAACTATTGAAGGTCACTTAAAAGCAGGTCAAGTTAAAGTAAATGGAGATTTAGTGATAAATGGAAGTTGTGAAATAGATAAATTAGTTGTAAACGGAGATTTGAAAGTTAGTGATAGTATCGAGTGTAACAATATTACGATAAGAGGTGGATTAAAAGGAAAAGAAAACTTATATGCACAGGATTTAGATGTTTGTGGAAATTTAAAAATGGCTGGAAATATAGAATGTGAAAATGCTAAAATTTTTGGAAATATAAAGTGTGAAGGTCTTTTAACTAGTGAAAATATAGAAATAAGTCCAAGAGGAAGAAGTATTTGTAAAGAGATAGGAGCAACTAATATAGAAATAGGTAAGCCTAAAAATATGGGTATTTTTAATATTAAATTACCTTTTATTAATCTAGGTACATTGAGTTGTGAATTAATAGAAGGTGACTTTATAAAGCTAGAAAATACAAAAGTTAATAATTTAAGGGGAAAGGACATTGTTTTAATCAGTAAGTGTGAAGTTGGAAATATTGAATATAGCGAGAATGTAGAAGTATCATCTAACTCAATTGTTAAAAACACTACTAAAGTAAACTAAGGAGAATACATATGGAAGAAACATTAATATCAAAGAAAGATTTGTTAGTAGAGATAGGAATATCTTATGGACAATTATATAGATGGAAAAGAAAAAATATAATACCTGAAGAGTGGTTTATAAAAAAATCCACTTTTACAGGACAAGAAACATTTTTCCCAAAAGAGAAGATAATAGAGCGAATAGACTTAATACTTTCTATGAAAGATGATGTATCACTTGATGATATTGCAAATATGTTTGTAGAGAAGAAAAGTAGTAAGGAATTTAGTTTAGATTTTTTAATAGAAAAGAAAGTTATATGTAGTTATACAAAGGAAATCTTTGAAAGTATATATGAAAAAGACAGATCAATAGGAAAATGTGAACTGTTGATGCTAAGCATAATAGAAAAATTTATAATAAGTTCTACTATAACATTAGAAGAATTTAAGAGTTTAAGTGAAATTGTTATTGAAAATTTTGAAGCTATATTTAAAGATAATGGGAAAATTTATTTGTTTAGAAAGCTAGGAATACCATTTATAATAGCAAGTAAAGATTATACAAAAATTATAGTAGATAAGAATATGGTAAAAATTATAGAAGTAGATGTTATAAAAGAAGTAAGTGAAATAAGTATGAAATTAGTATAAATTTATTATATTATGATAAATAAAATGATTAAAATAAAATGAAAATTATAAAAATATTAAATATTTTTTTTACTTATGTGAAAATAGTCAAAACTATTGCACAGAAGTTATAAAATAGTATATGATGTAATAATGGTTAATAAAAAAGTGTTTTATAAAAAAACTTAAAGAAATAAATTTTTTAAGCAGATATTTTAAAATTGTATTTATAAAAAACTTAAAAGTACAATTTATTGTGTGCTATAAAAAATAGGAGAAGATTTATGACAAAAATGACTAAGAAGAAAAAAGCTTTTATACAATATGGATTTTTATTGTTTCTAATATGCCTTACAACTTACTTAGTATCGACGACTTTAGATATTACATTGATACCTCATATAATAGAAATAGTTAATAAAAAATATATAATGCTTGGAGTTATTTTAATGATGATTTATATATTATTTGAATCATTAATAATTCATATAATAATAAATTCAATCCAAAAGACTAAGATGAAATTTATTGGATTTAAAATAGCTACAATGGGACTTTATTATAATTTAGTCACACCATTTGCATCAGGTAGCCAACCAATACAGGTATATAGTCTAACAAAGTACAATATAAGCCTTAGCAAATCAATAGCTATAATAACTAATAAAACTGTATTATTTCAAACCGTAGTAACTATTTATGGTGGATACTTTATAGCGACAAATATGGATTTTTTAAAAGCACAAATGCCATCTATAATGTTACTAATGAGTGCAGGAATTTGTATGAACATACTGTTATTATTTACAGGGGTTTTAATTGTATTTAGTCCAAAGAAAATAAAATTTGTTGTTGATTTTATTATAGACTTGCTAGCTAGATTTAAGATGTTTAAGGGAATAAAAAATAAAAAATATACTATAAACATATATATAGATGAATATAGACAATCTATAAGATTATTTATAAAAGATAAAAAAGCTTTAATTTTAAGTTTAGCGTTAACTGTAGTACAACTTAGCGTCTTTTTTAGTGTGGCATATTGTGTGTACAAAGCATTTAATTTAACTGAATTTAGTTATTTTGATATATTAACACTTCAAGTGTTTTTATATATGGCAGTATCACCAGTACCAACTCCAGGCAATATAGGTGCTAATGAAATTGCATTTTTAACTATATTTGCAAATGTATTTCCAAAGGAAATTATGGGATATGCAGTATTTTTATATGGAACATTTATATATTACTTCATGGTAGTAGTTTGTGGTTCGTTTACAGTAAATACTCATTATCAGATTGGAAAATACAAAAAAAGAATAGTAGAGATACCAAAAAAGAGTAAGGTTAGTATTTAAAGGAGCAATAATGCAAGCACAAACATACGAAAAATTATTAAATATAAACACAAGTGGAGAAGAGTTGTGGAGTGAAAAGATAAATCATTACCATCCATATCAGGCTACGTCATATCAGGCCCTAGAGTTATTATTTAAAAACTACAAAATCAAAGAAGACGATTATATAGTTGATTTTGGATGTGGAAAAGGAAGACTTAATTTTTATATAAATTATATATTTAAATGTAGTGTAATGGGAGTAGAGATGGACGAGAATTACTACCATGATTGTCTTTATAATAAGCAAACTTATTTAGAAAAACACAAAAGAAGAAGTAGCAATAAAATAAACTTTAAATGCGCTTTTGCACAAGATTATAAAATAGATAAATTAGAAAATAAATTTTATTTTTTTAATCCTTTTTCTGTAGTAATATTTAGAAAAATTATAGATAACATATTAAATTCTTTTTATGAAAATCAAAGAGATATTGAATTAGTTTTATACTATCCAAGTGAAGATTATATATATTATTTAGAAAATGAAACACAATTTGTTATAAAAGATGAAGTAATACTAAATTATTTATATAATAAAGATAGCCAAGAAAGATTTTTAATTTATGAACTATCATATATAAAATAAATAAAAGAATACTTTTTTATTAGTGTGATTCTAAATAAAAAAGTATTCTTTTTATTTGCTAATATATATTTAAATATCAAGATTATTTAATATTTCATTTATACTTTCTTGTAAATTACTTTCATCAAGACCTAGTATAGGTATGTTTAGATTGTTATTTTCAAGCATACTTACAAGTTCTTTCATAAATACACCCATATCATCAACGCACTTAACATCACTTAATTTCTCATCTAAATTGCTACAGTTACTTAGCTCACCAGACCATAGAGAAGAAGAACAAGTTTTTTTGTACCCACAGCTAGGACTTCCCTCTATTGATATTAAACCTTTTATATTGTATCCATTTTTAATATAGTTTTCAAATTGCATAATATATGGTTCTAACATATTTTTGCATTGAGTTTTATAAAATAGATTATCAAATTGTTCTTTAGTGTGTCCCCATCTTTTGATACCATAAATCATCATTTCAGGGCAAGGCAACTGGATTATGCCTATACCATTATCAATTAGTTTTTTATTAAAATCTAGGGCACCTCTACATTCTGATAAACCTTCAACTTTTGAATTACAATTTAATATACAATGGCAAACTACAACTATATTCTTATCTCTTTTCATATTATCCATCCTTAGTTTTAAAGTTATAAAACAATTATACAATGTAAATTGATTTATAGCATATAGAATGTATCTATGTGATTAAAGTATAGTATTGATATTTAATATTTTAAAAAAATATATGGTTGATGTACAATCATATAGGAATGACTAAAAAGACGATTTTAATTGACAAAAAAGGAGATTTTATGAAAACTAAAATATTAACATTTAGTGCTATGTGTATAGTTGTGAATATAGTATTTGGTATGTTTGTAGATATGTTAAATATACCATTTTTATTTTTAGACACAGTAGGAACAATTTTAGGAGCAGTGACTCTAGGACCACTTTGGGGTGCTTTAATAGGAGGATGTACTAATCTTGTATTAGGTGTAATAACTGGACCTACAAATATTCCTTTTGCTTTAGTAAATATAGTATTAGGACTTGTAGTAGGATATGTAGCAAAGAAAAAAGCATTTGGATATAAAGAAGCTATAATAGTAGGTATTATGCTGGCTGTGATATGTCCGCTTGTAGGAACTCCAATATCTGTTTTAATGTTTGGAGGAATAAGTGGTAGTGGAGCTGATTTGTTAGTTGGATTTTTCATGAAAACAGGTCAAAGTATATTTACATCAGCTTTTATCCCTAGAATTATCAGTAATATAGTTGATAAGCCGATTTCTTGTATAATGGTAGTATTTTTCTTAAAATCAATGCCAAAAGGATTTATACAAGGATTTAGAAATAGTTCTAAAGTTAAATTTTAAAAAGCCTATAAAAGCTAATTTTGCATATATAAATAATAAAAAACGTCCAGATATAATTTGGGCGTTTTTTATTATTTAGTTTAAGCTAATACCTAACATACTGTGAATATTAGATATATGACCTTCTTTTGGATTTGAAATATTAGTAGACCTTACACCGCCTACGATTTTATTGTCTTGAATAACTGGAGAACCGCTCATTCCTCTTACGATTCCACCTCTAAATTTTATTAAAGACTTGTCTAATACTTTAATGGAAGATAAATCTTTATTTACTTTTGTTATTTTTATTTTGTGTAGTTTAGGTTCACTAGTTATAGAATCACTACATAAAATATATGCAATACCAACTTTAGGTTTTGATATAGATAAAGCCTTATTTGGATTATATTTAAAATTACTATAATTTCCTTTAACACCAAATTCACTAACACTAGTTATCTCACCTAAGAACCCACCAATATCATTCACAACTAAAAATCCGATATCATCTTTAGAAGATTTTTGTTGTTGTATGAAATTAGTTTTATATATATCTATTTTTTTAAAACCAACATTATCTTTAACGCAACCTAATTCGTGAGATAGACCTATGAATTTACCATTTTGGTCTATAGCTGTTACAGTGCCTATAGCCCTAGAGATACAGTCTAATTTGTAAAGTCTTAACTCATCAGATGTCATAGACTTATTTTTATGTTTACCATTTCTGATAAACTCTACTTTGATCTTTTCATTTTCGACTTTCATAACATTTCTCATACCTTCTAAATTACATACTTTTCCTTTTGATTTAGAAGTTATAGATAATAAAACATCTTCATTTTTTAGAGTTTTACAAGTTTTGCTTAAAACATCTTCAACAACGGGGAAATTCAAATAAGATTGCATATAAATAACTTCTCCAGCTGGTATTAGTTTAATTTCATCGTCACAAAATGCCACACAAGTACTGAGGCAAATGGCTAGTGTCAATACAAAAAATAATCTTTTGAAATACCCCATGATGTTTTCTCCTTTGTTGATTAAATTTTTATTATTGTATGAAGAATTCTATCATATATACATTAAATAGCTAAAAAGTGTAAAGATAAAATATTAAGAAATTATAAAAATTGATTCAAGCAAGAAAGTGAATTAAATGATGTGATAAAAGAATTTATGAAATATAATTTTTATAACTAATAATATGATATTTATATAAAAAATCATATTATTAGTTAATTAAATTTTTTTAGATATTAGTTAAATTTTTGAACATTAATAGCAGATGGACCTCTGTCAGCTTCAACAGTATCGAAAGTAACTTCTTGTCCTTGATGTAAGTCTTTGTTGTTTCCTTCTTCTTTTATGTGAGAATAATGTACAAAAACATCTTCACCACTATCAGATGTTATAAATCCATAACCTCTATTACAATCAAACCATTTAACTACTCCATTATAATTAGCCATATAAATAATACTCCTTCTAAACACATATTTAAAAATATTAATATATTTTCTAATATAGTATTTGCAGATATTTAAATATTAATAATACTATTTCTGTTATTATAACTAGTGATATAATAAAAGAAACTAAAATAACTAATATAGGAGAAAATATGAAATATTCAAAAGAGCAAATGGAATTAATGGAAGCTAAGATAATAGATTTATTAAAAGAAAATGGTGAAATGAGATTTGGAAAAATAGCAAAATCACTAATACACTCTGGTATGGCAGAATCTAGTTTTATAGTAGGTGTAATATTAGAAAGTGGATGCAAAGAACACAAAAACTATAAAGATAAAGACTTATTTACATGTCCTAAAACAGGAATGTGGAGATTATCAGATACTATAGAATTAACTAAATAAATATTATGAAAAAATAGATAAACTTACTTTTAAGTAAATTTATCTATTTTTTTTGTATATGAAATTATTTGAATATAAAAAATGAATTTAAAGCTTTGGTTAATAATCCTATTTTACAATCATACAATATATAAAATATGTTTTTTATGATTACAAAGAGGAGGGATTTGTTTGGAACAATTATTTAATAGTGTAAATAGCTTCTTTGAGTTTATAGTTCCTATATCAGATTTTATGTGGAATTTCCCCACAAATTTCAAGTGGTATGCTAATATACCTGTTTTAGGAAACTTTGCATTTTCTATATTACTACTTGTTGGAACTGGAATCTATTTTACTTTTAAAACAAAATTTGTACAAGTAAGACGGTTTAAAACAGGACTTAAGACTATTATCAAAAAAAAATCAGGTGATATTGGGGTTAGTCCTTTTGCAGCATTTTTATTAAGTTCAGCCATGAGAATAGGTCCAGGAAATATTATAGGTGTAACCTATGCTGTATCTGTAGGAGGTCCAGGGGCTATATTTTGGATGTGGGTATCAGCTTTCTTTGGAATGTCTATAGCATTTTCAGAAGCAGTTCTTGCTCAATTATTTAAAGAAAGAAAAGATAAGGAATTTGTAGGTGGTCTTCCATTTTACGGAAGAAAAATATTTGGAAATAGATATTGGGTAGGAGTGTTACTTTCAACAATATTTATAATTTATGCGTTGTTTAATCTACCAGGCCAAACATTTAACTTGTATACATCACTAGGCTCTGTTGCAGAAAATTTAACAGGTCAAACATATGGTAGACAATCAATAGTTTATTATGTAATAGGTATAGCAATAATACTTTCAGTAGCTTTAACAGTATTTAAAGGTTTAAAAGGAGTTACTAGAGTAACTGATAAATTAGTTCCTATAATGGCAATTATATATACAGGTATAGTAATAATATTAATATGTATAAATTTCAAATTAATACCATATTTCTTTGTATCAGTATTTAAAGGCGCATTTACACCTGAGGCAATATTTGGAGGTGGATTTGGTATTTGTTTAGCTCAAGGTGTTAAAAGGGGCTTAATGTCTAATGAGGCAGGTCAAGGTACTATAACTATGGCAGCTGCTATATCTGAAAATGATCATCCATGTGAACAAGGATTTATTCAAGCAATAGGCGTATTTTTAGATACTATGATAATTTGTACAATGACAGGATTTGTAATAGTTATGGCAAGTGTATGGAATGGTGACGCTGGAGTTGTATGGGATGTTATAAAAGAATCTAAATTATCAATATATACATCATCAGTAGCTTACTTAGTTCCAGGTGTTTCACTAGATAATGCAGTAAACTCAATACTATCATTATGCTATGCTATGTTTGCATTTACAACATTAATAGGTCTTGTATTGTTTGCAGAAATATCAGTAAACTGTATAACAAGAGATAAAAAAGCTATAATGGCTATAAGAGGATTAGGTGCAATAGTATTTGTTCCATTTGGAGTATTGTCGGTACTTGCTGGGTTAGAACTTGGAAATGTATGGTACATATCTGATATGGTAAATATAATGGTTGTATACTCAAATGTTCCGATATTAATAGTTGGAAGGCATATAATTTTAAAAACGCTAGATCACTATGAACACTCAAATGGTGAAAAGTTTGTATCAAAAGATATTGGAATAGAAACAGAATACTGGAAATAATAAACAAAATTGAAACTTTAAAACATATTGTACTAAACTTAAAATAGTGATATATTAAATAATTATAAATAATGTTTTATTACTTTAAAAAATTAAAGGAGTATCTCAAAATGAGTTAATCATTATAGAGTTACTCCTTTTTAGCGTTAATATTTAAATTATAAAAATCGTATTAAATATTAATGTACATATACGCAATAAAAAAGGAGGACCCTAGATATATGAAATTACTGAGCTTGGGGGAGAAAATTAAAGAAAAAAAATTGAAAAATTATATAATTGAAAATAAAAATTCTTTTTATAAAATTGCATATAAATACGTAAATAATAAACCTGATGCCTTAGATATAGTCCAAGAATCTATATTGAAAAGTTTGTCGAAAATTGATAAATTAGAAAATATAGATAGCATTAAGTCATGGTTTTATACAATACTTATTAATACATGCATAGATTATACAAGGCAAAATAAAAAATATACAGAGATTGTAGAAAAGGTATCAAGTGATACATATATAGATCGTGATATTGAAGCGGATATAGATATACAAATGGCACTAGATAATTTACCAAAAGAGTATAAGACCGTGGTTATATTAAGATATTTTCAAGATATGAAGATATCTGACATCGCAAAAATATTAGATGAGAACATAAACACTGTAAAAACAAGACTTTATAAAGCTTTAAAATTATTGAAAATAGAAATAGAAGAATAGGGAGGTACTTATGAACGATAAAGAAAAATTACAAAAGCTAAAAGAAAACTATGATAACATTGAAATACCTTCTGAACTAGAAGATATAGTAAAAAATGCTTTATATAAAAATAAATATAACAATAAAGTAAGTTTAGTAAAAAGTTTATCATTAGTAGCATCTCTTGTAGCAGTATTTGTATGTAGTGTAAATACAAGTCCGTTAGTAGCTAATGCATTAGACCGTATACCTGTAATAGGTAAAATAGTAAAAGTAGTAAAGTTCTCTAATTATAGTTTAGATAAAAATGGACTAGAAGTATCTGTAGATGTAGCTAAGGTAGAAGGCTTAAAAGATAAAAAATTAGAAAAAAGCTTAAATGAAGAATTAGAAAAAGAAGCTAAAGCTTTATATCAACAATATGTAGAAGAATCAAAAACACTAGAAAAAAACAATAAACAAGCTCATCAAATGCTAAGATCATCATATGAAGTTAAAGTAAATAATGAAGATATACTGTCATTAGTTGTTTCTAATTATGAATTTCAGGCATCATCTGATACAACTAGAAAGTTTTATAATATAAACAAAAAAAGTGAAAAGCCAATAACACTTAAAAGTATGTTTGAAAATGTAGACTATATAAACATTATAAGCGAAAATATAAAGTCTCAAATGGAAAAGCAAATGAAGTTAGATTCTAATAGTTTTTATTGGATAAATACTGGACAAGATGATGATTTTAAAACTATAAAAGAAAATCAAGGATTTTATATAAATGAAAAAGATGAGTTAGTAATATGCTTTGATAAATATGAAGTAGGCCCAGGTTCTATGGGAGCAGTTGATTTTACTATACCAAATGAAGTTTTAAAACCAAATTTAAATTAAGACAAACGGAAAGGCACCTATCAAAGATAGGTGCCTTTATTTGGGCTAGCGTATATTTATGCGCGATGCATAAATGCCACTAAAATCATTATAATATAAAATAAAGTTTATGTAAATAGTAAATTATAAAAAAAGAGAAAAAAATATTAAAAACAATTAAAAAACAGAAAAATAACGTAATAACAAGTATTATGGCAATGTGAAATAAAGAGAAATAAAAAAAATTAAAATGCAAATAATAAAAATAAGATAAAATATATGAAAGGGAGAGACTATTCAAGTTTGTTTTGAATAGCAAAAATAAAATGGAAAATCTTATAAGAATATTAAATGCAGAAGAATTTAACTCTATAATAGAAAATGGAAGTGGAGTAGCTGTAGTAGACTTTTTTGCAACATGGTGTGCTCCTTGTAAAATGTTAGCGCCAGTATTTCAACAAGCAAGTGATGAAATGGGATCTAGTGCAAACTTTGTAAAAGTAGACATCGATCAAACTACCGATGTAGCAAGAAAGTATAATGTAAGTACAGTTCCAACAGTTATGATATTTAAAGATGGAAAACCTGTAGAGATATTAGTTGGGTTTATGCCAAAGGAAAGTTTAATATCAAAGGTTAATAATCATTTATAAAAATTATAATATTATACTTAATTAATATTACTAAATTTAAAGACTAGGATAATATCCTAGTCTTTTTTGATGTAACAATTAAAAATATAAATCATAAAATAGAGGAAAGGGTAGAAATAAAAATAAATATTGTAATAGAGGAGTCAAAACATATATGGCAAAAAAAGCTGAAAAAGTAGTTAAAAAAGTAACTGAACCAGTAGAAAAAGTAGGAAAAGAAGTACTAAATGGAGTAGGAAATGTCGCAAAAGAAGCTATACAAGGAACATTAAATGTAGGTAAAGAAGCTGTGAAAACTGGGTATAATGTAGGTAAAGAAACAGTAAACACTGGAAAATCAGTAGGTAAAGCTGTTAAGAAAAGTACTAAAAAATAATTTTATATAATACAAACACCTTAGTTATAAAAATATCAACTAAGGTGTTTTTTATTTGTCTAAATCATGGACAACTATAATAAACGATTTCTTAATTGGAATATAAATTAAATACATTAAAAAAAATAGCAAAAAAAAAATAAATTTGGTGATATAATATAGATTGAGGAGGGAATGCTGATGAAAAAAATACTGTACATAAATCTTAATGATAGGAAAGCAAGAACAATCAATCAGTACGACAAGTGTAGAATCAATTTAAATGCTGATAATTTAGTATTTGAAGCGCCACCTTTAGCTGGATATGGAATTGTAGGATTAAATAGATTAAGTGTGTATGATAAAAATTCATTGTCAACAAGTGGAAGTCATTTTGCACATTTTATGAAATGTAATGGATACGACTATTTAGTATTTGAGGGAGAAAGTGATGTTCCTGTATATGTGTATATAGACAAAGAAAACATTATCATAAATGATGCTACTCATTTGTCTGAAGCCGATTTTTTAAGTACACAAAAAATACTTAAAAAAGAATTATATGTTAATAAAATAGAGGTTGCATCTGTGGGGATAGCGGGGATAAAAAATATTGACTTTGCAAAAATTATGCTTAGAAATAATAAGTCTTGTGGAAGCGGTGGCCTTGGTAAATTAATGGCTAATAAAAATTTAAAAGCTATAGCTCTTAGACATCAAGAAAATTTAATTCCATATGATGGAGAAAATTTTAAAAAGTATAATCAAATCATTGCAAAGAGAATAACTAGCGAGAATAAAAGAGATTGGTATGATGAAAATAATAACTGTTACGGATGTTGCTTAAATTGTAAAAACACTGTAGTAGATAAAATAAAAAAATATGGGTTTACTATGGCAGAGTCTGAAAATATAAATAAAATATCTAATTTTTACGGAATGGACAGTATAACTTTAGCTAGAGGAATAAATAAGTATAAAAATGATTTTGACACCGAAATAATAGATTTAGACCATTTTGTACAAAATATAATAAATAATTATGATTATTACAAGCCTTTATTTATAAATGAAAATAAAAGAAAAAATGAATTAAGAAAAAATAGTGATGATGAAGAAAAACTAGGATTTTGCAAAATATTATTAGAAAAGAACATTTTAACTGATAAAGAAAAGAAATATTTAATAAAATCTATATTAGGATTAAGTATGGCTATTTAAGATTTAACTGATATAATTTATAGCAAAGTTAATCTATAAATTAAATAAAAATAGAGCTAAGAAAAACTTAGCTCTATTTTTATTTAATATATTCTGTTCCGTCTATAAGTAAAGAATAAGGTTTATTCTCTTTTAAAATCATATCAAAATCTTTCTTTTCTTTTTTCTTTGAAGAAATATTTCCCTCAGCATAAACTGATTTTCCATTTTTATGCATATTATTAGTATCTACCTGGTCTTTAGAATCTAAAATTAATATATGTCTAATCTCATTTTCCACTATCTTAGAGTAAGATGAAAACTCAGTATTAGATAGTGAAGAACTTGAGGAAGTAAATCTAGGCTTATTTCTTAATAAATTATTATCTATAAAAGAGAGTAGGAAAAAAAACATAACCAAGAGTAAAATTATTAAAAGAGGTTTATTGTTTTTTATAAGTTTGATGCTCTTTTCTTTCTTCTTCTTATATTTAGGGTACGGAATGATTTTAGAAGAAGTACTAGAATTAGTATTTTTAATATTATACTTTGACGTTTGTTTTTTCTCATCGTATTCCTTCTGTTTAAATATAATCGTTTTATTTGCCGTAGTTTTCATATATTTACCTCCTTTAACTTATATACTTTGCTCTATACCATAATAGTAATACTATTAGTGCCAATATACAATAAAAGTAAAACATAATAATCTTACAAAAATAAATAAATTTCTTCAATTTGTAACAAAACAAAAATCAATTTACATTTTTAAATATAAATACTTTAGTACTTTAAGTGTTAATATATAAACTAAGCAAATATCATATGGTATAAAAAATAATAAAACAGTAATAATTCTAATAAAAGGAAAATATAATAAAATATAAAAACTTTAAAAGGAGTGTTACTAATGATTAATAAAACTAGGAAAATACAAGATATAACTTTAGTTAATTTAATAGATGGTGAAGTGACTTTAAGGGAGTTAGATGAAATATATAGAAAAATGGGATTTGCATTTGTTGGGAATAAGGGTAAGTTTACTAAAATAAAAAAAGAAATTAAACATTAATAAAATGTATAATATAATAAAACACTTTCAAGAGATAACCTAGCTTAGTAAAGCAATTATATACTGAGCTGGGTTTTTTGAATATAACGAAAAATTAAGTTGATTTTATGGAGGTAAGTAAAATGAAAATAATGACATACAATATTCATAAAGGAATGGATAGCAATGATAAAATTACATTATCAAAGATAAGTAAATATTTAATACAATCAGATTGTGATGTTATTTGTTTGCAAGAAGTACTTTATCCTCAGTTTGCAAAATTTAAATTAGAATTAAATATGGATGGGGTATTTGCAGCTAATGTAGCTACATCAATTATGATGTATGGAATTTGTACTTTTTCTAAGAGTGAAATTAAAAATCATAGCCATGTTTTTTTAACTAGTTTAAAAGAGCAAAGGGGCTTTTTATATACAAATATATTTTCAGATTGCGGGAAAATAAATGTTATCAATACCCACTTAGGCCTAGATTGTGATGAAAGGAAAAAGCAAATAAGCGAAATACTAGATTACACAAATGATTTAGATGGAAAAAGCGTAATATGTGGAGATATGAACGAAAAAAATATAGGTATAAATACTTTTTATGATGCAGCAGTCTTTACTAATAATAATAAACTATGTACTTTTGAAAAAACTGATGCAAGAATAGATTATATATTTGCAGATAAGCTAGTAACGATAGATGATTACTGTGTAGATTTTGTGCAATATTCAGACCATTTTCCAATTAAATGCAATTTGAGGTAAAATGTAACAATAAAGTTACATATCCCCCATAAAACTTGTTTTAAAAAAATTAATCCCCTATAATTTAGATAGTCTTGAAAATGAGGTGGGGGAATGAGTAAAAAAATATCAAAGAAAAATGGTATCATTTGTGCTGTAATAACAATATTTGCTCTATGTCTTTTAGTTAGTCACTTTAACCAAACGTACATATATAGCAATAATATAGCAAAAAATATATTTATAGAAAATGTAGATGTATCACAAATGAATAAAAAACAAGCTATAGAAGCTGTTAAAAATAGCTATAGCCCAAAGAGCATACATCTTTCATATGAAGGAAAGAAACATGAAATATCGCCAGAAGATATTGAATTAAAGTACGATGTAGAAAAAGCTGTAGAAGAAGCTTATAACTATACAAAAACAGACAAGTACTTTGAGAATGTAAAAAGATATTTCTCTCTTAAAAATAATAAAAAAGATATAAAAATTAAGGCTTCTTACAATGAAGCAAAACTTAGTGAATCTATACAAAAGATATCTAAAGCTGTTGATGTAGATATGGTAAATGCTAAGGTATATGTAAGTGGAGGATCAGTTGGTCACAAGCCATCTGTAACTGGAAAACAATTAGATGTAGGAAACACTTTAGAGAGCGTTATAAAAGCTGTAGATAATAAAGACTATAGTGAAATAGCTTTAAAAGTAAATGTAAAAGAACCAGAGGTAAAAACAAAAGATGCACAAAGTGTAGATACTTTACTTGGTCAATTTACAACTAAGTTTTCAACGAACTCATCAGCTAGGACTCATAATATAAGAACTGCAGCTAATAAAAGTAGTAATGTATTGTTAATGCCAGGTGAAGAGTTTTCATACAACAATTTAACAGGAATGAGAAATAGAGCAAATGGATACAAAGATGCACCTGTTATAATAAGAGGTAAATTAGAAGATGGTCTTGGTGGGGGAGTTTGCCAAGTATCAACTACATTATATAATGCTGTTTTAAGTTCAGGAATGGATTTAGTTTCAATAACTAATCATTCAGTAGCTTCAAGTTATGTACCACTTGGTAGAGATGCTATGGTAAATGATGGAGGAACAGATTTTAAATTTAAAAACCCATATCCACATCCTGTATATGTTAAAAACTGGGTTGGAAATGGAACTGTAACTTGTGCAATATATGGAAGTTCACAAGATAACCCAAATGTAGATATCGTTGTAGATACATTTAAACAAGGCGGCTTAGATGCAGCTAATACATATAGAATATTTAAAAACTCTAATGGAGAAGTAATAAAAAAAGAACACGTAGATAAAAGTGTATATAGAAAACTTAAAAGATAAAAAAATGACTACTATAAAATTAGATAATATCTAATGATATAGTAGTTTTTTTATTTTAATGCTTTTAAAAAGACTTTAAACTTTAATTATATTTACTCAAATTAATCAATATACTATTTAAGAGAATGTTAATAGGAAAGGGGGGAAAATATTGAAAATCAAAAAAGTATTTATAGTTTTGAGCATTACAATATTAGTGGGGATAGGTGTAGTGTTTGAAAAAACTAAAATAAATTCTGAAAAAATAGTAATGGGAGCAAATTACATAAAAGAAGTACATGAAGTAGATGATAGAGAAGTTGATAATATTGATGAGGATTATAGTTTAGAAAAGTTTTTTAGACCATCAAAGTCACCAATTTTAAATGACAAAATAGAAAAATCCTTATATGATAGTTATGGAAAAAAACCAAATGAAATAAACTTACCTAAAGAACTTTTAAAAACACCTAATGATACTATACTAAATTACTTTAGTGTACTAAGAGAAGCTGCAAATCCACTAGATGAAACTAATACAGGTTGTGGGACTATGGGAGATGCTAAGGGCCCATATCCAGTAGCTTATAATTTTTTATCAAATTCTTATAAAGAAAGACTTACATATAAAAAATACTTAAAATCATTTGAAAATAAATTACATATAAATTTAGTTAAATTAAATAAAGTAGTACCAGATAAAGATAGACCAAATGATTTAAAATACTTTGTAGAAATAGAAGTAATAGAAGGAAGTAAAGAAAATAAAGGACTATTTGCATATTACTATGGATACATCTACTTAGATGAAGAAGATGGCGTGTATAAAATTAAAGATATAAATTTTAGCCCAGAAAATTATCTATGTGCACCTTATCATGGGTGGTCATACGATGCAAAGTCTTTTGTAGAAATAGAATATGGAGATTGGTGTTCGTTGATAAAAGGTGATGTAGTTGTAGAGAGTGATGGTTATGAAAAAAAGGCGTATTTTAAAGACAAAGATAATAACGAATACTATGTACTTTTTTATACATTAACTAATGGCACTGATATAAAGATAGCTGATTATAAAAAAAATCAAGATGGAAAATGGGAAGTAATATATATTGAACCTAAAAATTGCTTAGACAAAAATAAAAATTAATTAGACTATCGAAATAGCGTATTAAAGAAGGAATAATACTATTAAAAGTCGAAACTATAAAATAGTTAACTTAAAAATTATTGATAAATAATTTGTAATACCAAGAGGGTTAAATACAGGCTTAGGTAAATTACTTATTTGGCCCTTATTAGTTTGTCACAGTTATGCAATAAGCTAAAAAAATTGTTATAGGGGGGAAAACGTTGATAAATATAACAATAAACAATAATAAGCTTTCTGTAGAAAAAGGAACCACTATATTTTCAGCCTGTAAAAGTATCGGAATAGAGTTACCAAACTTTTGCAATGATGAAAGGTTAAATCCTAGTGGGCTTTGTAGAATGTGTATAGTTGAAATCCAGGGGGCAAAAAACTTAGAGGTAGCTTGCGGTACTTTTGTAAGAGAAGGTATGCAAATATACACAAATAGCCCTAAAGTAAGAAATGCAAGACGTGAAATACTAGAACTTATGGTATCAGACCATCCTCTAGAATGTACAACATGTGCAAGAGGAGGCTCTTGTAAGTTACAAGATTATGCAAGTATGTATTTACATAATTTCAAACCTAAGTATGAAAATACTCCTAAAAAATTACCAATAGACGATAGCAATCCTTTTTATTATTATGACCCAAATAAATGTATATTGTGTAAAAAATGTGTAAGAGTGTGTGATGAACTTCAAGAAGTAAGTGCAATAGCTGCTATAGAGCGAGGTTATGACACAGAAATAACGCCATTTTTTAAAGAAAAATTAAATGATAGTAGTTGTGTATCTTGTGGAAATTGTGTTTCAGTTTGTCCGGTAGGAGCTTTAGTTCCTAAAGATGCAATGTTTTACAATACTAAAAAAGTAAAGACGACTTGCTCATATTGTGGAGTAGGATGTCAGTTAGAACTATCTGTTAAAGATGGTCAAGTAGTAGGAAGTCAACCATTAGAAAATGGAGTTAATGATGGATTATTATGTGTAAAAGGTAAATTTGGATATAAGTTTATAAATCATAAAGACAGATTAAAAAGTCCATTGATAAAAAAAGATGGAAAGTTTGAAGAGGTAAGCTGGGAAGAAGCTTATGAATATATAGCTAAAAATTATAATAGAATTAAAAATAAATTTGGTGAAGATTCAATGGCAGGATTATCTTCTGCAAGATGTAGTAATGAAGAAAATTACTTGTTCCAAAAGATGATAAGAGGAGTATTTAAGACCAACAACGTAGACCACTGCGCTCGACTCTGACATTCTTCAACAGTTGCAGGGCTTGCAACTACACTTGGAAGTGGTGCTATGACAAATAGCATAGAAGAAGTAAAAGATTTGAAATCAGTATTTGTAATAGGTTCAAATACAACAGAAAATCATCCAGTAATAGGAATAAAAATAAAGCAAGCTGTAAGAAAAGGTGCAAAGCTAATAGTAGCAGATCCTAGAAGAATAGAACTAGCAGATCGTGCAGATGTATTCTTACAAATAAACCCAGGAACTAATGTTGCTCTTTTAAATACTATGATGAATGTAATAATAAATCAAAACCTTCAAGATATAGATTATATAAAAGAAAGAACAGAAAACTACGATGCATTAGTAGAACTAGTAAAAGATTATACACCAGAAGAAGGAGCAAAAATCTGTGGTGTAGACAAAGATGATATAATAAAAGCTGCAAAGATTTATGCACAGACTAAAGATAGTGCGATATTTTATTCAATGGGTATAACTCAACATTCAAAGGGAACTCAAAATGTAATGAGTATATCAAACTTAGCACTTCTTTGTGGTAATATAGGAAATGAATTTGGTGGTGTTAATCCACTTAGGGGACAAAATAATGTTCAAGGTGCTTGTGATATGGGAGCATTACCTAATGTGTTTACAGGATATCAAAGTGTAATTAATGAAGAATTTGTATCTAAATTTGAAAGAGCTTGGAATACTAAATTACCTACAAAAGTAGGATTAACAGTTCCAGAGATAACTCATGAAATTGGTGAAGATAAAATAAAATTATTATATATAATGGGAGAAAACCCAATGATATCTGACCCTGATATAAACCACATTACAAAAGCTTTTGAAACTCTAGATTTTTTAGTAGTTCAAGATATATTCTTAACTGAAACTGCACAAATGGCAGATGTAGTATTACCAGCAGCATCTTTTGCAGAAAAAGATGGTACATTTACTAATACAGATAGAAGAATTCAAAGAATAAGAAAAGCAATAGAACCTGTAGGAAATTCTAAGCCAGATTGGGTTATACTTATGGAAGTTATGAATAAATTAGGTTATGATAAAAAATATGAAAGCCCTAAAGAAATAATGGATGAAATAAGTAGCTTAACTCCTTCATATGGTGGAATAAATTATGATAGAATAGAAGAAAAGGGAATACAGTGGCCTTGTCCAAATGTAGACCACCCAGGAACTAAAATACTCCACGTAGACAAGTTTGCAAAAGGAAGAGCAACATTTGTACCATGTGATTATGTTTTAAGCTTTGAGGGGCTTAGCGAGGATTATCCATATACACTTGTAAATGGAAGAATGCTTTATCACTATCACACAAGAACTATGACAGGAAAAGTAGATGGGTTAAATGAAAAAGCACCACATTCATACATAGAAGTAAACCCTGTAACTGCTAAAAAGTTGCAATTTGAAGATAATGAAAAAATAAAAGTTTCTTCAAAACGTGGAGAAATAGAAACATTCGTTAAGATAACAGATATAGTAGATGAAGATGTATTCTTTATGCCTTTCCATTTTGCAGATGGAGCAGCAAACTACCTTACAAATACAACTCTTGATAGTATAAGTAAGGTTCCAGATTTAAAAGTTTGTGCTATACAAGTTGAAAAAATTAAAGTGTTAGAAGCATCAAACGCATAGAGCATTAATATTTTAAAATAAATTAAAAAATAAGGATATAAACTCTTTAGTTTATATCCTTATTAAAAGTTAGGATGTAGATTTATGGACAATTTTAAAAGCGCAGTAATTCTAGCTGGTGGTAAAAGTTCTAGAATGAAATTTGATAAACAATGTTTGGTTATAAACGAGAAAAAACTTATATTTGAAATATGTGAAAGATTAGAAAATCATTTTGAAGATATAACAATAGTAAGCAATAAAAAAGAGTATTACAAAGATTGTAAGTATAAGGTAGTAAGTGATGAAATCAAAGATGTAGGTCCACTAGGTGGTATGGCAGTAGGGCTAGGGGAAAGTATAAGTGAGTATGTTTATTTTATAGCTTGTGATATGCCACATATTGATGATAATTATATAAAATATATGAAAAGTAAGATAGAAAAAGATATTAAAAACAATGTTGGATTTGATATGTACATATGCAACGTTGGAGGGAATACACAGTTTTTCCAAGGATTTTATAAAAAAGATTTAGCAGATTGTATAAAAAACTATTTAATTTATGGAAGTAGAAGATCGATAAAGAGTTTTTGTGAACAAAGTAATAAAAAAATTAAGATTATAGAAGAAGATGAGTTTAAGAAACAAAATTTTAAAGAAGATATATTTATAAATTTAAACACACAAGCCGATTTGAATTTATATAAAAATAATTTATAAAAAAAACTGGATTTTAAGTCCAGTTTTTTTTATTATAAATTAAGTTTTTATTTACTAAGAAGCTTAGATAAAGAAGTATCACAGAAGAATGTATTTGCATTATATAAAAATAAAATATCGCTAAATTTACCATTATCTATAAGCTTAGATAAATCGCCTTTGTAATACATAGGATCAATAACAACTATCTTGCTATAATTATCAGTTAAAAAAGGTACAAAAGTATTTGCATAAGAATCCTTTATTAAAAGAAGTTGTCTTTGAGTGTTAGTAGTAGTATTTATTTCAACTATTGGATGATTGCCATTTAAAAATACATTGTATTTATTTTCAGTACTTAAATTTTGTGTATTATACAAAGAAGTTGTTTTCTTTTTATTATCTAAATAATTTACAATAACGCTGCTTTTATAGCCCTCGGGGATATAGATATCTATATCATCTCTTTGATTAAATCTAAGACCACTTTCTAAAGATAGTGAACCATTAAAATCGTTACTTACTTTTTTTATATCATAATAAGCATTATTATCTAATTGCATTTTTTCGCTAATTTTAAAGAATGAAGTATAAGCTCCTAGCGTTGTTAGATGATCATCTGTCTTGTAGTATATGTACTTATCCTTAGCGTCATTTAAAGCCTTATATGTATCAATATACTTTATATTTTTATTTAATGAAGAACTTAAATTCTTAAGATACTTTTCTTGATCTTTAGAAGGTGCAAACTTAGGCAATTTATTTTTTAAAATACTTGCAGAAGTAGGCATTACCGAAATATAAGTTTTTGTATCTTTGTGTTTATTAGAAAAATCATTTAAAGATTTTATAGTGTTATTAATAATTTTATCATCATTTGGAGAGAAGTTTTTCAAAAGATATCCATCAGCACCTAAATAAACATTATTAATATCTTTTTTTCCAAGTAATAAATCAGTAGATGTTTTTACATATGTAAAAAAGTTTTCTTTGTGGTTATAGTTGTCGCTAACTAAATAAGATATTGATAAAAATAATATAAGTACATTTAATAATATAGTAGACGTATTACTTTGTAATTTATTAAATTTCTCACTCAAATATGGAGTAGAACATAGTGTTAATATTACAAATGATATAATATTTGTATATAAATAATAGATTGAAGCAGTATCTATTATAGAATTTCCTGACATAAAAAACATCACTTTAAGATATTGACCTACCATAGATAAATTATTTAAACTAAACAATACCCACCCAATCATTACAATAAGCATTGTATATATATGAGCTACAAGATTTGGGAGATTATCTAACTTTTCTTTTAGATAGAATTTTTCAACTAATAAAATTACTGAAAAATAGATTCCCCAAAGTAAAAAGTTCCATATACCACCACTAAAAAAAGCTATTAATATCCAAATAATAAAGAAATCTATAACTTGATTTTTTAGATAGTGTTTATTACCTTCAAATGATATATAAATATATTTTCTAAAATAATCTCCAAGAGATAGATTCCATCGTTTAAAAAACTCTGTAATACTTTTAGATATATATGGATAATCAAAACTTTCTAAAACATCAAGACCAAACATTTTTAAAACTCCAACAGTCATATCTAAGTACCCACTAAAATTAAAGTATATTTTAAATGTAAAAGCTATTATTCCAATCCAAGCTGTAAGTACTGATAAATTTGAAGTGTTTAAAGAAGATATAGTGCTCCATAAAAGACCTATATTGTTAGCAAGTAGTACTTTCTTAGCTAAACCAATTAGAAATTTTTTAGAACCTTCTTTAAAATTATTTATATTATTAAAAGTCATATCAAAACCCTCTTTTTCTATTTTATATATATTAAAAATTATTTAAAATTACAAATTCGCAGATTGCTTTAAGATATTTAGCCATGCAGGGTAGAAGATAGGTTTTAAGTGCATCCCGTCATTAGCATAAAGACTTTCGTTGTCTTTTAATAAATTTGTAGTATCAATAAAAGTTATATCTAAATCTTTACACATTACTTTTAAAGATTTATTGTATTTGTCAACGTTGCTATAAACAGATTTTTTATTGTTTTCTTTAATAGGTAATACAGAATTAACAAATATTTTGCTTTTAGGTAATGTTTTTTTTATCGAATTTATTAAAGAAGTGTAGTCCTTTATAAATGAAGGTATATCTTCCTGATAAATTAATAAATCGTTCATGCCGTATAAAGTGAAAACATTAGATGGTTTTAGATTAGAAAGATTATTCATATTAGATTTGGCATTTTTTAAATTAGAACCTCTAGAACAAATAACAGATTTAGAATTTAGCATGTTATATGTCATTAATCCCTCGGCCTGAGAATCCCCCATAACAACACAATTTTTAAAGATATTCTTGTAATCTATTTTTTTTGCGTTTTTATCTAAGCCGTAATAGGATGATTGAACCTTATTTATTTCCTTTTGGATTTTATCTAAGTTATTTTTATCTAAATTATTAATAATAGATATATTATTAGTAATTTCTTCGTTTTCTTTTTTAGTGATGTTTCTTTTAGTTGAATTACTTGTCAAAGAATATGTAGTTATAGCTGGTACAAATATAAGACACATCATTATAGCTAGAACAACGAAGTTATTAGATTTTTTTTTCATTTGACAGCTCCCCTTTGAAATATAAAATTTAGATTGAAATATAGCAATCTAGGACTATATATTATATTATAGTTAAAAATGGATAATACTTAAAATTAAAAATATAAAGATTACAAAATATTAACGTATAATAAAATATTAGCACATAAATGGAAGATATGTTTTATTGCGCAACAAAAAAAAGAGCATAAGCTCTTTTCTTTGAAATAAAAATATATATATTAAATATAATTATATTCTATTTACGTTTTCAGCTTGAGGTCCTCTAGCTCCTTGAGTTATCTCAAAGCTAACCTTTTCGCCTTCTTCTAAAGTTTTGTATCCGTCACCTTGTATAGCTGAGAAATGTACGAAAACATCTTCTCCACCGTCTACTGATATGAATCCAAATCCTTTTTCACTGTTAAACCATTTTACTATTCCGTTTTTCATTAGAAAAAACCTCCGTGTATTTAAAAAATCCAGACTTAATAACTAAGTCTGCTCTATAAGTATAATCCAAAAAAAAAATAAAATCAAGGGTAAATTAAAAAAATATTGAAAAATATTAAAAAAATACAAATATGTCATAATATTACATATTTCTTACCTGTAAAAAAAGAATATGTTTTCCTAAAAATTAAAAATAAGCATAATAAAAGTAATTTTACAGATAATACTATAGTCAAGTATTATTATTTATTATAGGAGGAAGTTATGAAATTTAAAAGAGCAATAACATTAAGTTTATCCTTAGCTATAGCTATGGGAGCAGTAGCATGTACTAAAAAAGAGGCAACACAACCCCCAACAACACCACCAAAAACAGAAAGTACTACACTAGATCCAAATTACGTTAAAAAATATTCTAAATCATATGAGGATTATATGACTGGTATAAAAGAATACCAAATATATGCAACTCCAGAGAGCATAAATGAATATTATAAAACTAATGAATATCCAGGTAATGAAGTACATTTAACTAATGTAAAAAAAGCATACAAAGAAAGTAAAGCAAAAATACAATCATTCATAGACGTATTAAAAAATGATACAAAAACAGAAGATGCAGAACTTAAAAAAATGAATGATAACTTAATAGCAGAAGGTGAAAAAGCTATTAAAAACATAGATGCTAGAATTGCAAAATTAGATAAACTTCCAGCAGATGCTATTAATAAACCAAAAGAAGAGTTCTTAAAACTTGTAGATGAAACAATAGTTATAAAAGACGAAACTCAAAGTAAATTTAAACAATTCCTTGATAACATGAATGAAAAATTAGGAATAACTAATAAAAAATAGAATCAATAAAAAAAAGAACATATTAATATGTTCTTTTTTTTATTATAATT
>CAMTIM010000053.1 GCA_947072565.1 uncultured Peptostreptococcaceae bacterium
CCATAGGTGTGATTCTTCTACTATATGTTCTATTATATTTTCTATACTTTCAAGTAATTGACTTTTTAAAAATACAACTGCAAGTATTATAAATATTAATATAGCAGCTATAGACTTTACATTTATCAAACTCTTTGATAACAGATTTACTAAAAAAGATATAAATGTTAATGTGCTAACATAACTTATTATCATTAGCGCACTTGCCAATTTTCGCCTTGTTGGATGTTGGGCTATTAGTTCACTTTCTTTTGTTGTATATCCAGTACTAGTTAGAAGAGATATTACTTGAAATCTAGCTTTTTCTATACTTAATCCTGTTAGTTTAAACATTATTGCAAATATATCAATTACTATCATAAATACTATTAAACATATTATAAAAGTTGCTACTGTTCTCATTATTACCCCCATTATTTTGCTAATTGCATATATTTACTTCTCTTATTATTTTTATGTAATGTTATGAATATAGGTGATTGTAAAGAACATAATCTTCTTTAGAATTATAAAATCCCCTTATTATATTTTGATAAGGGGATTTTTATTAATCATTATTTGTGTTTATTATAGATAATAATCTCAATAAATCAAGTAATAAATTTAAGAAACTTATAAATATAGAATAAGAAAGTTGTACTACTTCCTCCTCTGATAGTTTTCCATATCTACATCTTGATTGAACTGACTTCATTATAATAACCGCATACACTGAGTAAATAAGTATGCCGCCAGTAGATAATAATAAATCAAACGTTCCAAATTTAAATAAAAATATATTTATAAACTCAAGTATTAGTAAAGCAATCATACCTGCGAAAACCATAGATGACAATTTAAATACTTTTTCCTCTGAAGAGTTTTTAGCAATTATATATGCTATCCCAAATACTAATAATACTCCAAATATAGCTGATATAAATACTTGTTCACCTAATGTTACAAAATAATATACATAAGTAGATCCTGTTAATACACCTAAAATAAATGCATATATATACATACTTGGTTTATTTTTAATAAACCCACCTTTTCTTGAAAATAATGAAAATAATACAAGTATGAAAAATGCAATATTCATCATATATCTAACTGAAGGTGGTATAAAATACACTCCAATAATGCTTCCTAAAACTAAAAATACTATAGCCATAAAAAAGGTCTTCATTATGGCTAGGTAATTTTCTCTTTGCATAAATTTCACTCCATATCTAATTGAATTTAACTGTATTTATAATATAACTATAATAGAATCATATTATACCAATTAATATCATTATATATTTATATAAGTGAAGTTTGTATTTTTTACATCTAACTAAAGTTATCTAATAAATTCACCATTTCTATACTTGTTACAGCTGCATCATAGCCTTTATTTCCTGATTTAGTTCCCGCTCTTTCTATAGCTTGCTCTATTGTATCTGTAGTTAATACTCCAAACACAACTGGTAATTCCTCACTTAATGATACTGATGATATACCTTTAGAAACCTCTGCACATACATAATCAAAATGAGGAGTTGATCCTTTAATTACTGCTCCTAAACATATAATAGAATCATATTTTTTACTTTTAGCCATTTTTTTAGCTATTAGTGGAATCTCAAAAGCTCCTGGTACCCATGCAACCTCTATATTTGTTTCTAGTACACCATGCCTTTTTAAACCGTCCAACGCTCCACCTAATAATTTTGAAACTATAAATTCATTAAATCTTCCTACCACTATACCTATCTTAATATCTTTAGCGACTAAGCTACCTTCCATTATTATCATCTTAATACCTCCTTATTTTTATGTTTTTAGTAAGATAATATATGATCTAACTTTTCTTGTTTAGTTTTTAAATAGAATTCATTTGATTCATTGTAATCTATTTGAATAGGTATCCTATTAACGACTTCAATGCCATAAGCTTGTAGTCCATTAATTTTTTTGGGATTATTTGTCATAAGGTTAATTTTTTTTGCTCCTAAGTCTTTAAGTATCTGCGCTGCTATAGAGTACTCTCTCGTATCTGCTTCAAATCCTAATTTAAGATTTGCTTCTACGGTATCTAATCCTTTATCTTGAAGTGCATATGCTTTTAATTTATTAATTAGACCTATACCTCTTCCTTCCTGTCTCATATATAAAAGTATACCCTCGCCTTGCTCTGCTATCTTTTTCATTGCTAAATCATATTGTTCACCACAGTCACATCGTTTAGACCCTAATACGTCTCCCGTTAAGCACTCTGAGTGAACTCTAGTTAATACATTTTTACTTTCACATATATCACCTGTTACTAAAGCTACATGGTGTTCCCCACTTAACTTGTCAATAAATCCGTACATCTTAAAATCTCCATATTTTGTTGGCATATTTATTTTTACAATTCTTTCAACAAGTTTTTCAGTTTTCTTTCTAAATGTTATTAAATCTTTTATAGTTACAATTTTTAAATTATGTGTTTTTGCAAATTCTATTAACTCTGGAGTCCTAGACATCTCACCTTTATCATTCATAATTTCACAAATAACTCCACCGGGTTTTAGTCCTGCTAATTCAGATAAATCTACACTTGCTTCAGTATGACCTTTTCTAATTAATACTCCACCTTCTTTTGCTTTTAGTGGAAATATGTGCCCTGGTCTTCTAAAGTCTCCTGGTTTTACATCATCACTTAAAGCTTTTTGTATAGTTAAAGATCGTTCGTGTGCTGATATCCCAGTAGTAGTATCTCTATAATCAATACTTACTGTAAAAGCTGTTTCATGATTATCAGTATTGTTTTGTACCATTTGGTCTAAACTTAGTTTATTTAAAGTTTCTTCTTTTAGAGGCATGCATATAAGCCCTCTTCCATACTTAGCCATAAAGTTTATAGCCTGCGGTGTTACTTTTTCAGCTGCCATTAGTAAATCACCTTCATTTTCTCTATTTGGATCATCTACTACTATAATCATTTTTCCTTCTCTTATATCTTCAATAGCTTCTTCGATAGTATTAAATTCAAACATAATTATTTCTCCCTTTTAATTATCTATTTATTGTTATAGAATTTATAAATATCTTGATTAAAAAAATCCATTCGCCTTAAGGAACTCTTCGTTTATGCAAATGTTTTTTTTATTTTGAGTTTGATTACCTAATTCTAAAAATTTTTCTATATATTTACCAATCATATCGCATTCAAGGTTTACAGTTTCTCCTACTACTTTTTTTAGTAAAATTGTATTTTCTAAGGTGTGAGGAATTATAGATACTTTAAATACCTTATTATCTACATATCCCACTGTTAAACTTGTACCATCTATTGATATAGATCCCTTATAAATAATATATTTAAGTACTTCATCTGAAGCTTTTATACTCATCCAAAGTCCATTACCTTCTTTTTCTAAATCTATTATTTCACCTATTCCATCAATATGCCCACTTACTATATGACCTCCTAGGCGAGTTTGTAAACTTATCGATCTTTCTAAATTAACAAAGCTTCCAATTTTTAATTTTTGTAAATTACTCTTTCTAAAGGTTTCAGGCATTACATCAGCTTCAAAGCTACTTTTATCTATATTAGTTATAGTTAAACAAACTCCATTAGTGCAAATACTATCTCCTAATTTAGTTTGATTTAAAACCCTATTACATCTAACTATAATCTTTGATGATTTATTTCCTTTTTTTATATCTTCAATTACACCTATTTCTTCAACTATTCCCGTAAACAAATTTTTGTCCCCTTTCAACGTAACCTTGTATTAAAATATCTTCTCCTATGCTTTCAAACGTTATATCTTTAACCTTAAAAACATCTTTTAACATTTCTATCCCAGACCCTCCAATTGGAGTTTTTGAAGTTTCTCCACCAATTAATTTTGGAGCAATATAAACTTGTATCTTATCTACTATATTTTGTGAAAGTGATGAGAAGTTTAAAGTAGATCCACCTTCTAATAAAATACTATCTATTTTTAATTTTCCTAATTTTATCACCATATCTTCTAAATCTACTCTATGGTCTTTTAATTTTGATATTATTACTTTTACCCCCTTGATTTCTAAATTTTTCATCTTATCTTTATCACATTTGGCCGTAGTTACAATAATAGTTTTTGCTTTATTTATTTGATTTACTACTTTTGAATTTATAGGGATTCTAAGAGAACTATCCACTATTATTCTTATTGGATTTTTGCCATTTCCCAATCTACAAGTCAACTCTGGGTCATCTTTAATTATTGTATTTACGCCAACTAAAATCGCCATAACTTCATTTCTTAATTTATGAACATTTTTTCTTGATTCTTCGCTACTTATCCATTTAGATTCGCCACTATATGTTGCTATTTTTCCATCTAATGACATTGCACTTTTCATAATTATAAAAGGTCTTTTTAATTTTATGTACTTCATAAACACTTCATTTAGTTTTTTATTCTCGTTATCTAATATTCCTGATATTACTTCAACACCTGCCTCCCTTAGTTTTTTTATTCCATTCCCACAAACCAAAGGATTAGGATCTTTAGATGCTATAACAACTTTAGATATTTTGCTTTCTATTATCTTATCTACACATGGTGGTGTTTTCCCATAATGGCAACAAGGCTCTAATGTTACATACAATGTTGCACCCTCTACATTTTCTAAACTATTATTTAAAGCATTTATTTCTGCGTGATTTTCTCCATATTCTTCATGATATCCCTGGCCTATTATTTTATTATTTTTTACAATCACTGCCCCTACCATAGGATTAGGATTCACTTTACCTTTTCCTTTTTTTGCTAATTCTAACGCTAAGCTCATGTAAATTAACTGCACTTTAAAACCTCCCGTCTTATAATTTTTGGTATTATAAAAAGCCCTAAGTTAAATAACTCAGGGCTTTTTAAATAAATATATGTAAATAAATTTAATAAACCTATTTATCTAAAAAAAGCTCTGAAATATAAAATATTCCAGAGCTTATTAATCAAATAAATATAGATGTATTGTGTAAACTTATATCACTATATTTTTATACTATCTTCTTTCATCCAGACTGTACTGTCGGCTTCGGAATCTAACCGAATCATGCCTATTAAGGCTCGCGGGCTTTACCGCCGGTAGGGAATTTCACCCTGCCCTGAAGATTATTAAATTTTATAATTACATGTTATCTCCTTTTATTAGGTATGTCAATAAATTTTATTTTATAATTCATCATTTTTATTTTATAATATTATATTTTATATACCTAAAAAGTCATTATTAAATAATAAATTAATGTATAAAATTTAATTATCTTAATTTACTATTCAAACAAAATTTTCCAATTTTTTTTATTAATATGTGCTATAATTTGCTTAGGCAAATATAAAAAAAGGGGGATTTCAAATGAATAAGAAATTATCTAAAGAAGCTTATGGAGGAATATCTGGAAAAGATTATATTCCTTACATAACAGACAAAACTAAATCAGGTGGAAATGTTGCAGTATTAATTATAGGTCTTGTCCTTGCAATCGTTTTTGCAGCTTCTACAACATACTCTGGTATGAAAGCTGGTCTTACTGTTGCTGCAGGAATTCCTGGTTCTATAATAGGTTCCGCATTTGTTGGAGCATTTGCTCGTCAAAAAGGAATTCTTGGTAAAAACCTAATTCAAGGTATGTCAAGTGGTGGAGAATCAGTAGCTAGTGGTATGATTTTCGTATTACCAGCGGTTATTTTAATTGGTAGCCAAGTATCATTCTTAGAAGGTATGGTTGTTGGTGTTGGTGGAGTATTATTTGGTATTGGATGTGCATCACTTGTTCACAATTACTTAATTATTGAAGAACATGGTAAACTTATGTATCCAGAATCTATGGCTATTTCAGAAACTCTTGTAGCTTCAGATACTGGTGGAGATTCAATAAAGTATATGGGGATTGGATTTGGAATAAGTGGTGTCCTTACAGTATTAACAGGTTCATTTTTAAATATAACTAACAATGTAATAACTTTTCTTGGTAGTAAATTTTATAAATGGAAATTTAGTGTTGAAGTAAACCCTCTTCTTTTAGGAATTGGTTTTATAGTAGGACTTGAAGTATCTTTAACTATGTTTGCTGGATCTATTTTATCAAGCTTCGGTATTGCACCTTTAATAGGTTACTTTACTGATTTAGCAGCTGATGGGGTTACAGTATGGAATAATAGTTCAATGGCTCTTAATCAAATGGATGTTAATGCAATATCTAGTAGTTATGTAAAATATATAGGTGCTGGTATGATGCTTTGTGGTGGTATGATTGGTGCTATTAAACTTATACCAACTATTATAGCTTCTGTTAAAGAAACTATGAATGCTAAAGCTTCTGCTTCAAATGGTGATGATGGTTCATCTATTCAAATTTTAATTTTATTAGGTGGTATTGTATTTGGATTTATAGCAGCATTTTTAATTTCTGGAAATATTACAATGGCGATTGTAGGTGCAATTATTTCACTTTTATTATCTTTATTATTTGTTATAGTAGCTGGTCGTTTAACAGGTACTATAGGTACATCAAACTTACCAGTATCAGGTATGACAATAGCATCTTTAGTTATTGTAACATTGATATTTGTTTCAATGGGATGGACTAGTCAAGAAGATAACAAATCATTGCTTTTATTTGGTACATTTATAGTTGTTGCTATATCTATGGCTGGTGGTTACAGTCAATCTCAAAAAGTAACTTATATTATTGGTGGTAAGAAAAATGAAATGCAACGTTACTTTGCAATTGCAAGTATTGTTGGTGTTGTTACAGTTGTTGGTACAATTTTATTACTTGCTGACCAACTTAAAGTAGTAGGAGATAGTGCTCAATTTGCATTACCACAAGCTAACTTAATGTCTACACTTACTTCAGGAATAATGTCTGGTAAATTACCTTGGGTTATGATTATTGTTGGTGTATTTATGGCAATTGTTTTATACTTCTTAAAATTACCAATTATGACTGTTGCTATAGGTTTCTACTTACCAATTGCAACAACTTCTATAATTTTAGTTGGTGCACTAATCCGTGTGCTTGTTGAAAAAATGGCTAAATCTGATAACGAAAAAGAAGTTAAAGTTTCAAATGGTATAAGTTTATCTTCAGGACTTGTTGCTGGTGGTTCTATTATAGGATTAATAGGTATTATATTACAAGTAACAGGAGTTATAAATGTAGGTACTCCAACTGGCTTTGCAGCTGGAAATGGTATGGCAATTCTTTTACTAGTAGTATTAGTTGTTCTTACTGCGTTACCTATAATAACATCTAAGGTAAAACATAATGAGTAATAATGATGAAATTTTAAATATTATTTTTAAAATTTCTAGTAAAATTAATTACGAAGTAAATAAAGATGGAGCAGTTACTATACTTGAAAAACAAGATCATTGGGTACAAAATTTATTTAGAAAGTTAAAATTTAAAATACCTATGTATAAAAAAATCACATTAGATAAATATGGTAGCTATATATTTTTACAAATTGATGGTAAAAAAACTGTCAAAGAAATAGGTGAAATTTTAGAAGTTAAGTATGGAAAAGAGTCTCATCCTCTTTATGAACGATTACTATTATTCTTAAATCATATAGAAGTAAACTGTAATTATATAAAGAAATTGAATGCATAATAAAAAGCTAGTTTAAAGGTTTCTCTTAACCTTTAAACTAGCTTTTTTATAATTATTTAATTTAATTCGTATATATCTGAAAGTTCTAATTCAATCTTTTGAATATCAACTTCATATATTTTGTCTTTTTTTTCAGTTCCTTCTAATCTAATATTAGGAATCACTATTTCAAATTCAGTTCCATTTTTTCCATCACTATCTAAATATATATTCCCATTATTTAATTCCACTATAGATTTTACAATACTAAGTCCTATACCACTACCCTCATTTAATCTAGTAAGCGACTTGTCACTTTGCACAAACCTATCAAATATACTCCCTTGAATCTCAATAGGTATGCCAATGCCATCATCTTTTACTACAATATGAACCCATTTTTCATCTATAAATATTTCTACACTAATGTTTCCATTTTCATTAGTAAATTTTATAGCATTTGATAATAAATTAAGCATAGCACGTTCTATCATATCCAAATCACATTTTATCACATGTTCTTCTATTTCAGTGTCGAATACTATGTTTATTTCTTTAGGACTTGCATAATTTATAACAGACAATGTTATATCTTCAACTAATTTAACTATATCACAGTTTGTGAACTTTGCCTTAGTAAACCCTACATCTATCTTAGTTATATCAACAATATTGTTTATAAGTCTTAGCATGCGTTGACAGTTCGTTTTTAAACACTGTCTATGATTTTCATATACTATTTTAAACTCTTCATTTTTACTTTTATTTTTCACGTCTAATAGTTGTATTGTTGAATAAAAAATATTTAAAGGAGTTCTAAGCTCATGACTTATATTTGCAAAAAACTCATTTTTGACTTTGTCATAGCTCTTCATTTTTTCAAACTCTAATATGCATTTTTCGGTTCTTATTTTTGATGATATATCTCTAAATATAATAACAGTATTTTTTTTACCTTCACTCGAATATACATTTTGAACACTAAGATCTATAATAAGTTCTGAATGTTTTATATCTACATCCCCTGACCAATACCCAAGTTGTAATAAATGCTCTTTAATCTCGTCTAATTTATCTTTGCAAATTCCTTTATACATACTTTTGATTATTAATCCTACTTCACTATTAGTATAATTATTATCCTTGCTCCATTCATTCTTTATAGTATCATTTGCATATTTTATATTTTTATATTCATCATATATGACAAT
Organism: uncultured Peptostreptococcaceae bacterium; assembly: GCA_947072565.1. Taxonomy (GTDB): domain Bacteria; phylum Bacillota; class Clostridia; order Peptostreptococcales; family Peptostreptococcaceae; genus Romboutsia_D. The sequence goes on from CAMTIM010000053.1 coordinate 8,824, forward strand.
ATAACTATACTTACTTTCATCGACTAATTTTTTAAATATATTAAGCTCATTTTCTAACATCTTATTTTTTTTAATACTTAATATAAGCTCACATACTATCCCCCATATAAATATAATAAATCCCATATATGTAATTGATATAGAAGCTAACTTTATATTCGATGAATTATTTACAACTGATACAGTTGCATATATCCATTTTATAGCTAATAAAAATGTACTAGAACTTATAACTGAATAAATATATTCTTTTTGTTTTATACTTTTAATTAAAAAAGTTATTGATACTATTATATACAAAAAAGTTATGAATATATTATAATTTATAAATTTTGATACGTCCTCAAGATTTAAAAAAGGTATTATATTATAACGCTCTAATAA
>CAMTIM010000054.1 GCA_947072565.1 uncultured Peptostreptococcaceae bacterium
AAAAGGCGCTACCTTTTATATTTAAAAGATAGCACCTTAAATTATTTTCTTCAATACACTTGACCCAAGTGGTCGTTTTAACTCCCCAACTGTCATGTTTTCTTGTAATGGTATGTAAATTTTCACTATAAATTCATTTTCCAAATCTTTAAATTCTAATTCACCATCATACTTTTTAAGTGAATTTTTTACACTTTCTATCCCGATACCGTGAAATTCTTTGTCTTTTTTAGTTGTTATAAGTTTATTTTTCTTTACAACAACTTTATCTATTTTACTATTTTCACATTTAATAACAAAGTATTTTTTAACAATAGTACCTCTAATATTAATACTTTTAATTGTATTAACATCACTTATTTTATTGCAAGCTTCTATTGCATTATCTAATATATTAGAAAATATACTACATACATCTATCATTTCTATAAAATTACATTTTGAGAAATTCATATCACAAAATAGATGAATATTTTTGTTTTTACATATAAATTTTTTCTCATTTAATATAATATCTAAAATCATATTCCCTGTATTAAATATACTATTATAATCCTTTATATCTTTATTTATACTTTCTATGTATGCATTAGTTGTATGTTTACTTTCACATATATTTTTCATACATATCATATGGTTATTTATATCATGATACAGCCTTTTAACTTTATTTTGAGATTCCTGCAACCCTAAGTAGTATTTATACTGCATATTCATCTTTTCTTTTATGACTTTGTTTTCAGCTTTTATATTTACATCATTTATTATTTTTTTAACTACTAGTATTAGCGCTATATTACAAACAATCATTATCCAAGGCAACATAACATTAATTACGGTCCCACCTATATTTAAAAACTGATTATTAGAATAAAAAACACTTTTCCCAACCATTATTGTAAAACCAATAGTAATTAAATTACCTATTATTGCAACAGCTATAAATATATAATATAATTTATGTGATTCTATATCCTTAAATTGCCTTATTATTTTTGTTAACATAACTAAAAATACAGTACTTAATATAAATGTCTTTACGTCTAAATACCCAGCATCATAGTCTTTTTCAAAAATAAATGCTACCCAATATAAGCTATAATTTATAATATCATAAAGATAGATATATGCTGATGTGTACATTATATTTTCAAACCAATTTAAATTGTAAACAATATTACAATATATGGCTAACATTCCTATAATACAAATTTCTTTACTAAAAGTAAAAACATAACCTTGTTGTACATCTATAATTATTAAAACAATAATCATAGTAGATAGTAATATATTTTTAAATAAATTGCTTTTATCTGATTCTTTAAATTCATTAACTATTACATCAAAAGCTATACACAGTACTACTATCGATGCTATGCTAGTAATTTGAAAAATAACTTTAGTATCTATCATATTAATTTATCTTCACATATAGTTATCCTTATCATATGTGCCCCCCTGTTAATCTTTAACTAGTTTATTTAATAATTTAATTATAGCATAATTATTTTCCATATTTTTCATTTAAATTATGTATGCATATTTTCAATAAAAACTTTAGAAGAAATCAAATAGTCTCACCTAAGATATTATTTTTAAAAAAGGAGGTGCCCCCTATAATGATTTCTAAAAATCATTTTGAGACACCCTCTTTTTTAACTATATAATATTTACTAAAACATATCGTATTTGCTTACATAATTATGCTCCAATAGTTTCATCTAAAACTTTTCCATCCTGTACTTTTATACAAACATCTGCCATCTTTGCTATCTCATTATTATGAGTTATCATTATCAAAGTTTGTCCAAACTTTTCTACACAAAGTTTCAATAGATTTATAACTTCTTGTGTAGTTTTGCTATCTAAGTTTCCAGTTGGCTCATCTGCAAATATTATATCAGGCTTATTAACTAACGCTCTTGCTATTGCTACCCTTTGCTGTTGTCCTCCACTTAATTCATTTGGAAATTTTTTAATTTTATCTTTAAGACCTAAAATTTCTATTATCTCATATACATAAGTTTTATCTACTTTCTTGCTATCTAAAGATACTGGTAATGTTATATTTTCATATACATCTACTACAGGTATTAAGTTGAAACTTTGGAATATAAATCCAAAATTTCGTCTTCTCAGTTGTGAAAGTTTTTCCTCACTTAAAGTTGATATATCTTTATCATCTAAAAGTACTTTTCCGCTAGTTATATCATCAAGTCCTGCCATACAATGTAGCAATGTACTCTTTCCAGAACCACTAGGACCTATTATTGATGTAAACTTTCCTTTTTCTATTTCTATATTAATATTTTTTAAGGCTTTTACTTTACTTTCACCTTTTCCATATGTTTTACTTAAATCTATAGTTTTTAATATTTTCATATTTAATCTCCTTTACTAATCAGTTACTCTTAGCCCTTCTGATATGCTTAATTTTTCTATTTTTCTCTTAGAAAGATAAACTGCTACTATACAAACTAATATACATACCGCCCCATACTGAAGTATTTCAACTATTGGTATATTAAATTTAATAACTCTATCCATTTGTAATCCATCTTTATAAATATTATTTACCATACTTACATAATCATAATATTTGTAGGTTCCTACTATACCTCCAATAATCATACTAGTAATTCCATAAATAAGACTTTCTTTTACTACCATTGATTTTATTTGTTTGATACTCATACCAATAGATCTTAGTGTTGAAAATTCATTAATTCGTATTAATAAATTGGTTTTTATAGTACAAAATATATTTATTGATGAAATTATTGCTATTAAAATTACTACTAACAATACTTCTTTTTTTCCTTTAGTATCTTGGTCTGTATAAAACATTCTATTTTTATACTTGCTCTCAATTTCACTAAAAGGCTTGTCTTTTAGTATTTTTTCTAAATCTTTTTGTACCTGTTCATCGCTACCTTTTTCTACTTGTAAAGATATATTGTTATATAAATTCATATTTGTTATATCTTTAAAGTCATCCTCATTTAATATAGCTTTAAAAGTTCCACCATATCCACCTGGTCTGTCTTTTCCAAAGTCTTTATTTAAAATTCCACATACCTTTACAGTGTTTTTTTGATATACTTTTTTACCATCTTTAATAACAGGTATCTTTATATCTATTAAATCTCCTATATTAGCTTTTTTAAGAATTTTATTATCATGATCAGCTTCATTTATATAATAAAAATTATTATATATTACAGCCTCTTTGTATTGTTGATTTTTATTTGGCAATGATCCTTTTTCTAAATAGCTAGCAATATCTTCAAATTCATTTTTTCCGTATCCTTGAACACATAATCTAGTTTCTATATTATTATCTTTAGCTTTTATTCTTTCAGAAGCTATATACTTCTTGTCTAAATTCAAAGCATTTATTTCTAAAAATCCATCTATTTCCATACTAAGGCTTACATTTTTAACGTTTTTAATTTTAAAGATTTCATCTATGTATTTTTGTTCATAACCTACTAATAAATTTTCTGTGTTCATTGAGTTATGACTTAAATTAACATCACTGTTACCCATTGACATAATATTTAAAGTCATCGAATCTATATTAGCACTCGAACTATTATATACAGACATCTTTTCTATATATAATGAACCACCTAAGCTTATTGCCAAAATTGATAAAATAGTTCTAGTTTTATTTCTCCAAACATTTTTATATGCCATTTCTCCACTAATTCCAAATGTTTTTCTTATCATCTTGTGATAAAATCTATTTTTTAATCTTTTATTGTTTTTATCAGTTTTTCTAATTGCTTCTATTGGAGATATTTTACCTGATTTATATACTGGTACTATACTTGCCAAAATAACAGTTATAGTTGCCATAATCATTGGCTCTAATATACTACTTTTACTTATATATAGACTGACTTTACCATTGAAAACTCCCATCAACCCGATATATGAACATATACCACCTAATATAAATCCTATTAAGCTTCCAAGTATTAGCACTACAAGACTTTGAAAACCGATTATAAGTCGTATATGTTTTTTAGATGCCCCTATTGCTTTTAACATACCTATTTGATTAGTCATATCTACAAGTATCATATTAAACACATTGTATATAAGTAGTACTGATGCAATCATTGGTAATAATTTGTTATTTATACTAAAATTAGTTGTCTTAGACTCTTTGTATTCATCTAATGCATATACCAAAAGTATGTTAGGAACAAAGCATGATTCATCAATATTGTATTTAGCTGCCATGCCTTGTATCTTTTCAAAATCAGGTGTTTTAGTATTTAAATTTAAGACACCATTGTACTTTATTAATTCATTTGGTATAAAGTTGCCTTCCCCTTCTTTATAATAAGTAAAAGCTCTTACCTTATAATACTCATTCTCTTTATAATAATCATTAGGTTTTTTAACAATTCCTACTAACTTAAATTTTGCTTTATTATTAAATATTTGACTTAAATTGTTTTTGTCTTTGTATTCTTTCTCAATATTTAAATCTATGCTTTGACCTAACTTATCACTTAACCCCATTGATTTGAGTGCTTTTTCTTCTAAAACTATTTCATTTTTATTTTTAGGAACATCTCCTTTTACAAACTTATATCCAAACTCATCATTAAAACCACTGTTATAAGAATTTAATCCCATGTCCACGCCATTTTTATATATAGCATCTCCTAAGTTAACTATACTCTCCATCTTGGTTACTTCTTTATCTTTTTTCAACTTATCTAATGTTGTTTTATCTAAGTCACTATACTCCACATGATAGTCTTCAAATGTTTCGTATGCCTTTTGTATATCTAGCTTACTTTTAGTTTCTGGTATCACATTTAATGAAAATACTAACATTACTGCTAATGAAATACCTGTTATTAGTGCAAATGTCCTACCTTTTTGTTTTTTCATATATTGAATTGATAAATATATGGCTTTTTTCATATAATTCCCTCCTTTTCTCTACCTTTAATTGCAATAAAAAAAGGCGCTACCTTTTATATTTAAAAGATAGCACCTTAAATTATTTTCTTCAATACACTTGACCCAAGTGGTCGTTTTAACTCCCCAACTGTCATGTTTTCTTGTAATGGTATGTAAATTTTCACTATAAATTCATTTT
>CAMTIM010000055.1 GCA_947072565.1 uncultured Peptostreptococcaceae bacterium
TGTAATCAGCAGGTTGTAGGTTCGATTCCTATCACTAGCTCCATAAATACGGAGGATTTCCCGAGCGGCCAAAGGGGGCAGACTGTAAATCTGTTATCGACGATTTCGGTGGTTCGAATCCACCATCCTCCACCAAAAAAAGTTAAGAATGCGCGGATGTGGCGGAATTGGCAGACGCACCAGACTTAGGATCTGGCGCTTTACGGCGTGGGGGTTCGACTCCCTTCATCCGCACCACTTACTTTAAAAAACAAAATTAGCGGGAATAGTTCAGTGGTAGAGCGCAACCTTGCCAAGGTTGAAGTCGCGAGTTCGAATCTCGTTTCCCGCTCCAAAAAAATAATGTGGGTGCATAGCTCAGCTGGATAGAGCAACGCCCTTCTAAGGCGTGTGTCCGGGGTTCGAATCCCTGTGTGCTCACCACGATCTATTAGCTCAGTCGGTAGAGCACCTGACTTTTAATCAGGGTGTCCCGCGTTCGAGTCGCGGATGGATCACCATTTAAACTCCTATTTTTATAGGAGTTTTTTTATGGAGATTTTTATTCATTATAAACAATAAGCTAATATTAAATAACTAAAAAGCAATAAAAAATTTAATTATTAAAAATGAATAGATTATAAATAAACTATAAGTTAGAAAAATTAAGAAAGTAGCAAGTGTTTTCTCACCATTCGAATTACAACGTATGCTTGGAGCTAGTGGTAGTCGATATTTTTTAGTAGAAGGGTACAAAAGGGATACTCCACTTGGATTAAACATATCAAAAAATATGTGGGATATACAGCCTAGTATAAATCCAAATTCAATTGAAAATATATAAATATTGATATAAAAGTAAATATATGAATAAAAAATTTTTAGAAAAATACTTATCAGCATAAATACTAAAATTAAGGAATATATAAACAAAAGGCTATGGGTAAATCCTCTGTGGTGAAATATAGAATTAATCTTTTTAGATATGAATGGAAATCTCTTACCTAAATAAGATTTTGGATGGTCTATATCTGGAAATAAAGAACCTATTTTTATAGATTTAATATATAGTATCAATATAATAAACAGATCAATTATCTTGAAATGTGTAAGTGAAAATTTTAATAGTAAACCAATAAATAATGTTCCAATAAACACTCCACCAATATTATGTGTTTTATATGTAATTAAAATCGCCTCCCGTATAATATATTCAGTGGAGGTTGTTACAATGATAGTAACATTGAGTATAGGTTAGAGCATAAACATTTTCGAGTTGATTGCATATATATAATAAGATAGTCCTACTTTATAGAACTTGACATAAAGATATACTAATGGAGGTTTTACTTTGAATTATAGATATTTATTTGAGGGAATAGAAACGCCTGTAAAATTAAAAAATGGATCATTACAAATACCTGTAAATTTTGATAATGGTGCTACAACACCACCATTAAAAAGCGTAGTAAAAGAAATTATGGAAAATGTAACAATATATGGACCAATAGCTAGAGGTGCTGGGCAAAAAGGGGAGTTATGTACTAAAAAATATGAGGAATCTAGAGAAAAAATATTAGATTTTTTTAATTTGAAATATTCCAATACGCACACAGTAATTTATACAAAGAATACAACTGAGTCTTTAAACTTATTATCGAATGTACTAATAAAAAATAAACATGAAAAAGTATTAATAACTAGAATGGAACATCATGCAAATGATTTACCTTGGAGAAATACTGCAACAGTTGAATATGTTGAGGTTGATAAATTAGGTAGGATAAATATAAAAGATATAGAAGATAAATTAATTGAAAACAAAGGGAAAATAAAATATGTAAGTATAACGGCTGCATCTAACGTAACAGGATATATGAATCCTATACACGATATAGCTAAAATTTGTCATAGGCATGATGCTAAAATAATTGTGGATGCTGCACAACTTATAGCTCATAAGAAAATAGATATGAGGTGTGAAAATGATTTAGAAGGAATCGATTTTTTAGTGTTCTCAGGGCATAAAGCTTATGCACCTTTTGGAAGTGGTGCAATAGTAGGATTAACTGAAGAATTATCAAATGTAAAACCATTTTTAAGAGGTGGAGGATGTGTAGATACTGTATCTGATTATGATGTAATATGGGATACACCATCAGAACTTCATGAAGCTGGAACTTCAAATTTCTTAGGAGTTATGGCAATGGTAAGAGCTTTAGAGAATTTACAACAAGTTGGATTTGAAGAAATATATAGTCATGAAATGGAAATTAAGAATTATTTGATGAAAAATATGAAAAAAATAGAAGGCGTAAAAATTTATGGAGATATTGAAAATGATGAAGATAGACTAGGTGTAGTAACTTTTAATGTGGAAAAAATACCATTTGATGAATTAGCACGTATATTTGCTGACGAATTTGGAATAGCTTTGAGATATGGAAAGTTTTGTGCACACCCTTATGTAAATAGATTGTTAGGTTTAAGTGATTTAGATGTACATTGTGCTGATGAAAAATTACAAAACTTTGGTATGGTAAGATTAAGCTTAGGTTTATATAACACTATAGAAGAGGCAAATTTATTTATATTAGCATTAAAATATATAGTTGAAAAATATTAAACATGTAAAAAGTAAGATGGTAACCAAAACTATGGTACCATCTTATTTTTTATATATCTATACAATACTGTGTTATAATAGATAATACTATAATGACTATAAGAAAGAGAGTAATAAATGACAAAAGTAAATTTTAAAGATTATAAATTAAGTAATGAAATATTAAAGGCAATTGACATATTAAATTTTAAAAGCCCAACAAATGTACAAGAACAAGTTATACCAGTTGCACTTGAAAATAAAGATGTACTTGTTAAATCTCAAACTGGAAGTGGAAAAACAGCAGCTTTTGCTATACCAGTCTGTGAATTAGTTGACTGGAATGAAAATAAACCACAAGCTTTAATACTAACGCCAACTAGAGAACTTGCAATTCAAGTTAAAGAAGACGTATTTAATATAGGAAGATTTAAAAGAATAAAAGTACCAGCACTTTACGGAAGATCTTCTTTTGCTATGCAAGAAAAAGAACTTAAACAAAAAACTCACGTAGCAGTAGGAACTCCAGGGAGAGTAATTGACCATATTACTCAAGGTACATTATTTACAGATAATATTAAATATCTTGTAATAGATGAAGCTGATGAGATGCTTAATATGGGATTTATTGAACAAATAGAAGAAATAATAAGTTCACTACCAAAGGAACGTGTTACTATGCTATTTTCAGCTACTATGCCAGAAGATATAGATAACTTATCTAAAAAATATATGAACAATCCTACAAAGATAGAAATTCAATCAAAAACTGTAACAGTAGACAGAATACAGCAAGATGGATACAAAATAGAAGAAACAGGAAAATTAAACTTATTAAAAGAAGTTACTATAATAGAAAATCCTGATAGTTGTGTAATATTCTGTAATACACAAGAAAAAGTAGATACACTTTGCCGTGAATTAAATAAAGCTAGTTACCCATGTGATAAAATTCATGGTGGAATGGAACAAGATGATAGAATAAAAGTTATGTCTAACTTTAAAAAGGGATATTTTAGATATTTAATAGCTACAGATGTAGCTGCTAGAGGGATAGATATAGATAACATAACTCATGTAATAAACTATGATGTGCCAAAAGGAAAAGAAAACTATGTTCATAGAATAGGTAGAACTGGACGTGGTGGAAAAAGTGGTAGAGCTATAACTTTTGTAACTAACAGAGATAGTGGTCGTTTAAATGATATACATGAATATACAGGAAAAGAACTTACATTAAAAAGAAATCCAAGTAAAAAATTAGTAGAAGAGTTAAGAAAAGATTTTGAATATAAGCTAAAACTAAAGCCACAAGTTAAAGAAGATAAAGGTTCTAAGTTAAGTGAAGAGATTATTAAGCTTCATATAAATGCAGGCAAGAAAACTAAAATGAGACCAGTTGATATAGTTGGAACTCTTTGTAGTATAGATGGCATAACTGCTGATGATATAGGTGTTATTAATGTACTTGATGTATCAACGTTTGTAGAAGTATTAAACAATAAAGGTGAAATTGTACTAAAAGAATTACAAACGAAAAATATAAAAGGTAGACCACGTAGAGTTACTAAAGCAGAAATGTAATTTATAAAAATATAGATAAAATGTATTACACTAAGAAAGTACCCTAGAGGTACTTTTTTTATTTTGAGTATATAACACATTTAAAAATTATAAACAAAAAGTGTTGTATAAAAAATATGGTATAATAAGGGAGGTGGGGTAATTGTGATTCTTATATAATATAAGTTTATTTGCCACTAATTTAATGCAAAAAATATATATGTTGAGGTGGATTTATGGACTTATTACGTAAAAATACAAATGAGGTTAAAGTTATAGCAAATCATTTTATAAAATGGTTTTTCCTATCAGCTATATCGGGAGGAGTTGTAGGTTTAGTTATATCATTATTTTTAAAAAGCCTACAATATGCAACTGTTACTAGAGAAAATAATCCTTGGATTATTTATTTATTACCTTTTGGAGGTGCGCTTGTAAGTTATTTATATTTAAAATATGGAGGCGATTCTTCTAAGGGGAATAATTTAATAATTGAGCGTATCAATAACGGTGGTGGATATATACCATTTAAGATGACTCCATTAGTGTTTTTAGGAACATTTATAACTCATTTATTTGGAGGGTCAGCAGGTAGAGAAGGAACAGGTGTACAAATCGGAGCTAGTATATCTTCTAAGTTAGGAAGATTAATCAATTTAAAAGGTATGGATCATACCATACTTATAATAAGTGGTGTAAGTAGCGGATTTGGAGTTGTATTTGGAACTCCTATTGCAGGAACCGTATTTGGATTAGAGGTAAGCTCTATTGGAAAGATGAGATATGATGCGATAATTCCATGTTTAGTATCAAGTTTTATAGGAAATCAAATTGCAACACTACTAAAAGTACAACATACACATTATCACATGAATGGGATTACTGATAACCCAAGTATATTTTATAAAGTAATATTTTGTGCAATAATATTTGGATTAGTAAGTAAATTATTTTCAGAACTAACTCATTATCTAAAAAAATACTTTAGCGAAAAGATACCAAATCCTTGTGTAAAAAGTTTTGTAGGAGGAATATTAATAATAGCTTTAGTACTTATATTAAATACTAGAATATATTTAGGTCTTAGTTTAGATTTACTAGCAAATTCATTTGAAATTAAAATAATTGGGTATGCTTTTTTATTAAAACTTATATTTACATCTATTACCCTTGCAACTGGGTTTCAGGGTGGCGAGGTAACACCATTATTTGTAATAGGTGCAACTTTAGGAAATTTCTTATCATCTATTATAAATTTACCAATATCTTTTTTATCGGGTTTAGGAATGATAAGCGTATTCTGTGGGGCTACTAAGACTCCATTAGCATCTTTTATAATGGGAGTTGAATTATTTGGAGCTGAGAATATAAAGTATATATTTATGGCGTGTATAATTAGCTATGTATTTTCAGGCAAAAGTGGAATATATTCCTCACAAGAAAATAGTATATTTAAGCAAATCTAGAATTAGTTTAAATTACTTAGAAAAAACTTTAATAGATATTTTAAATATACTTAAATAAATTATTATGTTGCAATATATAATTAGGTGTTTACTAAAACTTAGTCGCTTTTATTATAAAATTCTGTTATAATAAAATAGCTTTAATAAAGAAAGAGGTGTTTATCATAGATAATTATAAAACTAAAGAAAATAAGTATGAAACTCAAGGTAATGTTACTTTTATAAATATACTTAAAAAAAATAATACTGAACTTGTTGCTAAAATAGATACAGAAGATTTAGAAAAAGTTCAAGCTATGGGAACTTGGTTCGCAGAATGGCACAAAGATTTCAATAGTTACTTAGTTCAAAACTTAACTGTAACTAAAGTAGATAAGAAATTAAAAAGCAATAAAAGAAATATTCAATCTGTAATATTAGATACTGAAGCTAAAGCTCCAATTAAACATATTAATGGAGATACATTAGATAATAGAAAATGTAACTTACAATTAGTAGATAGAAAAGAAAAAAATGAATATGAAACTATAGACAACGATACTATAGCGGTAATATTAAAAGATAGATATGGAAAAGAGCAAGCTAAAGCTTTAATATCATCTAAAGACTTAGACAGAGTTATAAACAAAAAGTATACTTGGTTATACCATAAGGGATATAAGCAACCTCAAGTAATTGCTCATACTCCTAACGGTAAAGTAAACTTAGAAGACGTTATAATGAAGCCAAGCGAAAATATGAGAGTACATCATATAAACTTAAATCCATTAGACAATAGAAGAAAAAATTTAGAAAATAAGCAAAAGTAGATATAACTATAAATATAAAGCCATAGAGTTAAAATATCTCTATGGCTTTTTCTATACTCAATTTACTGTATATATGTAGGTGTTTTAATAATTAGTGTATATGAAATATTAAAATAAGGAAAAATATCGCGAAACGTGATATAATCTAAAAGTATTTCAAAATTACATTTAAATTATACCCAATTAAATACAATGTCTATTGTTACAGTTTAAGATGAATCAATTTATCAAGAAGGCAAATAAGAGGAAATAAGAAAATAATATCGAATATAGTAAATCGTATAGAAGAAGTTTGTGGAACAAATTTTAGTAGAAAAACTAAATCAAAAGGAATTGATTTTATTGACAATAAATCCGCCAATGTGTTAATATTCATGGCTTGGTTTTATTGAAGCAACGTGTTTTAAATAGAAGGAAAAGGGAGCTTACAAAATGAGTAATATTAAAATAGTATGTGATACCATGAATGATGTTTTAAAAGAAGTAGTTGATAAGTATGATATAGAAGTAATTCCTACAATTATAATGTTTGAAGGAAAAGAATATAGAGCGGGTGTAGATATAAGTGGTGATGAGTTTTACGGATTGCTTAGAAAATCAGAACAAATGCCATCAACATCTCAAATAACTTATACAACATATAAAGAAGTATTTGAAAAGTATGTAAATGAAGGTAAAAAAGTATTATATATGGTGGGTTCATCTTCTGCATCTGGAACATATCAATCTGCAACTTTAGCAAAGAATGATATCGATGGCGAAATTCACATATTTGATACTTACCAATTAAGTATGGGTGGCGGAATTTTAGTTAGTGAAGCTGGAAAAATGGTTGAAGAAGGTCATGATATAGAGTACATAATAAATAAATTAGAAGAATTTAAAGAAAAAGTAGATGTATATTTTTCAGTTGACTCTTTAGATTATTTACAAAAGGGTGGGAGAATATCTGGAACGAAGGCTGCAATAGGAACATTGCTTAATATAAAGCCAATACTAAAAATAGAAGATGGGTTAGTTAAACAAAAAACTCAAGTAAGAGGAAGTAAGAATATAATTCCAGCATTGATACAACAATTGAAATCAGAAATTGGAGATGACTTCTCAAATAAAGAGATTTATGTTGGATATGGAGATGACATAAATAAGTGTGATAAATTTGTAAAAAAAGTAAAAGAAGAACTATCACCAAAAAATGTATATACACTACAAATAGGGTCTTGCGTAGCTTGTCACTCTGGGCCTAGTGTTTTAGGAATAGCATGTTTAAATAAATAATATTTTTTATAATACAAAGTTTTTGCAATACAGCCCTAATATATAATTATCTTTGAAATAGTGTTTTAATAAAATTATAATTTAAAGTCTTTAATAAAGCTTTGCTTTTACAAATATAAAAGGCATGACATTAAAAAATGTCATGCCTTTGTTTATTTTGTATAATAAGCAATACCGATACTTCCGGGACCTACATGTAGTCCTATAACTGGACCGATAGATTGTATTTTAACTGGTATATGTAGTTTTTCTTCTAATCTTTTTGCAAGTTTCAAACCTTCATCCTCACAATTTATGTGGTGAACAATAACATCGCCTAATCTATTTTTTTCAATATCTTCAAATACTGAGTTAATTATAGTATCAATGGCTTTTTTTCTAGTCCTAACTTTAGTAAAAATGGAAGTTGTACCATCATTAACAGTAAGTATTGGTTTTATTTGAAGTATAGTTCCTAAAAGAGCAGACGCGCTTCCTATTCTTCCACCTTTTTTTAGATAATCTAGAGTATCTGGTGAGAATAAAAATCTGCTGTTATTTAAAACTTTATTAACTATATTAACTATATCATCTTTAGATTTACCTTCAATAGAAGCTACTGCTGCTTCTATAACTGCAAATCCCATTTGCATACAGTTAGTTTTAGAATCAATTATAGTTATATCAGCTTGTGGATAATTTTCTAAAATCATATTTTTAATTAAATTAGCGCTTGAGAAAGTACCACTCATACTAGACGATAAAAAGATACCTATTATAGAATCCCCATTTTTAACTATATTTTCAAAAGCATTCAACATTTCATCTGGTATTGGTTGAGAGGATTTTGGAATTTCATTTAAAGAGTCCATTTCTTTATAGAAAAAATTATTATCTATATCCAACTCACGTGTACTCTTATTATCCATATACACATTTAGTGACACTACAGAAATACCGTATTTTTCAATATATTCAGTTGGTATGTAAGATGTACTATCAGTAACTATTTTTATTGCCAAGTCAATCTCTCCTTTCAAAATATATATAACTTAATTATATATATGAACTTCAATAAATAATAAGAATTATAACTTAAAATAATAAGAATTATAACTTATATTCTTATTATATATCAAAATTATTAATGAGTAAAATGAATATATTTTATTTATATAATTAATCATATAAATAAAAAGGGAATTTAGCCTTATTGTACGTAAGGCAAATGATATCCTAATTATTAAAAAATATTTAACTAATTTAAATAGATGTTCTTTATATAGTTTATATTACAATATTATTAAGATATATAGATTTTATCTATTGGCTAAAAGAATATATAGAAAAAAATATATATAAATTAAGCGTAAGATATATAGTATAAAAAAAATATATATAGTAATATAGTGTAATACATTGCAATTAATATTATAATAATACTTATTATAATATCTTGTAATTATTTTATAGAGACAGATTAAAAGGAGAAGACTTAATATGAAAAAAGTTATAGTTTTATTGTTAACTATGTTTTTAATATTTAATGTTGTAGGATGCTCGAAAGCTGATGTGACACAAGTATCAAATGAAAAAATATTAAAATCTAGTTATGAAGAAATATTAAAAAAAGCAAAAGGAACTACTGTAAACTTTTATGGATATGGTGGGGATGAGGTTATGAACAAATGGTTTGATACATACGTAGTAAATGAAATGAAAAAATACGATATAAAAGTTAAAAGAGTAGGTATGAACATAGATGAAATAATGAATAAGCTTTTATCTGAGAAACAAATTAAGAATTCAAAAGGAACTGTAGATGTAATATGGTTAAATGGGGAAAATTTTAAGGTTGCAAAAGATAATAAATTATTATTTGGTCCATTTAGTGAAAAAACACCTAATTATACGAAATATATAGATCAAAAAGCTCCGGAGATAACTAATGATTTTGGAACATCTGTTGATAATATGGAAGCACCTTGGGGTAAAGCTCAATTTACCATAGCATACAATAGCGATACTATAAAAAGCACTTTAAATAGTAGTGATGAAATTATGAATATGGTAAAAAATAATCCAGGTAAGTTTACATACCCAGCACCTCCAGATTTTACAGGAAGTGCATTTGTAAGAAATATAATATATGATGTTGTGGGATATGAAAATATAAAAAATGTAGAACCAAATGAAGAAAAAGTTAAAGAAACTATAAAGCCTGCTATTGACTATTTAAAACAATTAAAACCGTATTTATGGCAAGAGGGAAAGAATTATCCATCTACTTCTTCTCAACTTGAAAATATGTATGCAGATAAAGAAGTATGTGCGATGATGACTTATGCTCCAAATACGCTTAAAGATAAGATAGAAAAAAATGTAATACCTAAAGAGACTAAGATAGTAGAATTTAATAAAGGAAATATAAGCAATACTCACTTTTTAGCTATACCAAATAATGCTATAAATAAAGAAGGAGCAATGGTTCTTATAGACTTTTTAATGAGTGTAGATGCTCAAGCTTCGAAGACTGATTCTAAAAATTGGGGAGATAGTACAGTATTAAGTATGGATAAAATACCAAAAGAAAAAAAATCTAAATTTATGGAAACTGTTAATATAGAAAATACATTACCTGAATTACCTGCAAGTATAATTCCTATAATTGAAAAAATATGGACACAAGAAGTATTAGAGGCAAAATAATATGAAAGAAAAATTAAAGCCATATATACTTTTAGCACCTATATTTTTTATATTGTTTTCTATATTTTCTATAGGAATAATAGTATGCATGCTTCAAAGTTTAGGGTATTTTCCACTTATAGGATTAAATGAAATAACATTAGATTATTATAAAGAAATATTAACAGACACTACATTTATAAAGTCATTTTTATTTAGTTTAAGCACTTGTACTATATCATCGATAGTATCTGTAGTAGGTGGGGTTATGATAGCTTACATGCTAATTAGAGATAATAAATACTCTAAATTTAGAAAAAGCTTGATTAGACTTCCTATTATAATACCTCATATTGTAGTAGTACTTTTAATATTTACGGTATTTTCTCAAAGTGGAGTAATAGCTAGAATTTTATATAATATAGGGTTTATAAATGATACAAATGATTTTTCGATATTAACAATGGATAAAAATGGGATCGGTGTAATACTTGTTTATATTTATAAAGGTATTCCATTTATAGCGTTTATGACTTTTAGTATACTTAAAAATTTTAGCGATAAATTGGAATCAGCAGCTATGAATTTAGGTGCGAGTAAATTTCAAGCATTTTTTAATATATTACTTCCACTTTCTATGCCTACAATTATTTCTTCGTTTATAATAATATTTGCATTTTCATTTGGTTCATTTGAAGTACCTTATTTAATAGGTCCGACTACTCCGAGGGCATTGCCAGTGGAAGCATATATAAGATATAGTAGTAGTGATTTAACACAAAGACCGTATGCTATGGCTATAAATGTTATTTTAACTACTTTTAGTTTTGTACTTTTAATAGTATACAATAAATTATTAAAAAAAATATATAAATATAAGTTGTAGGTGATAAAATGAAAAAAATATATAAAATATTGTTAAATAGTTTTGTAGTATTATTAATATTGCCACTTACCGTACTTATAATATGGAGTTTAACAAATTCATGGACTTGGCCAAGCCTTTTTCCAAGCAAATTTTCTTTAAATGGACTAGAATACTTAATTACAATTGATAGTATAAAATCACTTATAACTAGCTTAACTATCTCAACAATAGTAGTTATAATAACTATAATAATAAGTTTGCCAGCAGCAAAGGCTATTAGTTTGTATGAGTTTAAAGGTAAAAGATTTTTTGAACTTTTAATAATGTCACCTATAATAATTCCAACTATATCTGTGGCAATGGGAATTCACATAGCTTTTATGAAGATAGGAATAGCAAATACTATTATAGGTGTAGTAATAATTAATATAGTGCCATGTATTCCGTATGCTGTAAGGATATTAACTGATGTATATGATATCGTGGGAAATAAGCTTGAAGTGCAAGCAATAGTCCTTGGAGCTAATAAAATTGATACATTTAAATATGTTAGCTTGCCACTTATAATGCCTGGAATAGTAAGTGCTAGTAGCATGTGTTTTATAATATCATTTGGCCAATACTTTTTAACTTATTTAATAGGGTCAGGAGTAGTGGTTACTTACCCTATGATAATGTTTCCCTATATACAAAGTGGAGACAGAACAATAGCATCTTTATATAGTTTAGTATTTTTAGTGGTAAGTGTAATAGTTCTTTTTATATTAGAAAAAAAGATAAAATCGTATTATAATGAAGAGCAAACTACATTTTTATAAAATAGGAGAAAATATATGTCAAAAGTAAAACTTATCAATTTGGTTAAGAAATTTGATAATAAAAAAATACTTAATAATATAAATTTAAAAATTGAAGAGGGCGAATTAATATCGCTTTTAGGTCCGTCGGGTTGTGGAAAAAGCACTACATTGAAAATAATAGCTGGGCTTATTAAAGCTGATAGTGGAGATATACTTTTTAATGATGAATCTGTTTTAAATGTAGATACTCAAAAAAGAGGAGCTGTAATAGTATTTCAAGATTACCTATTATTTCCTCACATGAATGTATATGAAAATATAGATTTTGGACTTAAGGTAATGAAAGAAAAAAAAGAAATAAGAAAAGAAAAAGTAACTAAGCTTATAAGCTTAGTTAAACTTGAAGGAATGGAAAATAAATATCCATCACAATTGTCAGGTGGACAAAAACAAAGAGTAGCAATAGCACGTGCTTTAGCTGTAAAACCAAAAATATTATTGTTAGATGAGCCATTTAGTAACCTTGATATAATTCTTAGGGATGAAATGAGAGAATTTGTACTAGAAATTCAAAAAAAGCTTAAAATAACTACTATACTTGTTACTCATGATAAAGAAGAAGCTCTTATGATGAGTGACAAAGTGGCTATTATGCTAGATGGAGAAATAAAACAGTTTGATAGTCCTAAAACTTTATATACAAATCCATCGTGTATAGAAGTTGCTGACTTTTTTGGAGAACGTAATTATATAATGGGAACTGTAAAAGAAAATATGCTTATAAGCGATATAGGTAAGTTTAAAGTAAATTGTAAGGATACAGATAAAATAAGTGTTATGATATCTCCTGAGAATATAGCTATATATAGCAACTTAGATTACAAATTTAACGACTCTAATAAAATCACAGGTAAAATTATTAAGAAAAGGTATGGTGGAGATCGAACTTATTATACTGTAAGTGCTACAAGCTATGAGTTTAAAATAACTTCATCTAATGATAATTACAATGTGGACGATGAAGTAAATATATGTATAGATTTTAACAATTCAGTATATTATACTATGTAATTTATCAAGCTTATATTTTACAATACAAATTTAAATAATAATATATTTAATACAATTAACACTAAAAGCGATATAAACTTATGTGAGTTTATATCGCTTTTAGTATGCATTCCGTACTATTTGTAGCTATTAATTCTCGCATTTGTTTTCTATGTTCTAAAAATTTCTCATAAACTTGTTGAGAGATATTAGGGTCTCCGTAAATTCTCCAATATTTAGTGTTTTGAAATTTATAGTTTCCATATCCCATAAATCCTACAACATCTTTAAGAGGATAACCTAAAAATATACCTATTTCATCTGGTAAAGTGTTACACTTAAGTTTTTTTAATAAAAAATCTAGATATTTATGAAAATCATAGATTTTAGGATAACCTAAAAACTTTAAAAAATTTATAACTTTTTTATTATCTAAAGTTTGCTTTAAAGTACAGTAGTTTAAAAATAAAATCTTTATACCTTTTTCTTCTTGATTAATTATCTCAAAAGATATCTTACTACATTTAGAAAAAAATGAAATTAAATCTGAAATTTTTTCATTCTTCATAGGATCATTGAAAGATATATTAAGTATTTCACTAGGTTTTGATCCCATTATTACTGGACCTAATACTTCTAATACCCATTTTATATATGATGAATTTGCTGTATTATTGCAACGGTGATAGTTACAGTTTTTAATCATAATAGCCTCCTTAATTGATAATTGTTATTAATTAGTATGAATACATATTAACATTAATGATAATTAATATCAATATGTAAATGAAAATAAAAAACAATTGACAATTATTATCAATAATAATAACATATTAATTAAAGTACATAGTTAGAGTATGTCCATACTAGCAAGTAATAATAAGTATACATATATAGTAAATTTAAAAGGGGGATTAAGTAATGAGTATTGTAATAATAGGTGGTCATGAAAGAATGGAGAGCCAGTATAAATCAATAGGGTTATCATTTGGGTACAAAACTAAAGTATATACTAAGGCATCTCAAAAACTAAATAATGGAATAGGAAGCCCAGATGCGATAATAATACTTACTGCTACTGTATCTCATAAGATGAGTATGAAGGCAGAAGAAGAAGCTAAAAAGAAGAATATACCTATATTAAGAAGCCACAGTAGTAGTAAAGTTGCTTTTAGAGAATGTATGAAAAGAGTAGAACTATCATAATAACTTCCTTATCTAATAACATCTCTATACATATTAGTCCGATAATAGACTAATATGTAATTTTATTTAGAATACTATATTAAAATAATTGTTGTATAATAATTAATAGGAAAGAAAAATGTAGTATTGGAGGGACTTATGAAAAATATTCTTATGATAGAAGATGATAGTACAATAGCATTTGGAGTTAAGTATGCTCTAGAGCAAGAAGGTTTTAATATTGAGATATGCAAGGACTTAGAAAGTAGTAGAAAAAATATTAGTGATAAAGAGTACAATGTAATTCTTTTAGATGTAATGTTACCAGATGGGAATGGGTATGAATTTTGCAAAGAAATTAGAGAAGTTATAGATACGCCAATAATATTTTTAACTGCTTGTGATGAAGAAGTGAACATAGTTACGGGTTTAGATATTGGAGGAGATGACTATGTGACCAAACCTTTTAGAGTTAGAGAACTTATTTCTAGAATTAACGCGGTAATTAGAAGAAGAGGAAACAGTAGTGAAAATAAAAAAGTAGTGAAGTTTGGAGATTTAAGTATACATACTTTAGAAGCTCGGGTTTATAAAAATGGAGAAGAGATTTTCTTAACTTCTGTTGAGTATAAATTATTATTAATATTAATGCAAAATAAGAATGTGGTTTTAAGTAGGACCAATATTTTAGAAAAATTATGGGATGTTACTTATGACTTTGTAAGCGATAACACTCTTACTGTTTATATAAAAAGACTTAGAGTAAAAATAGAAGATGATTCAACCAACCCTAAATACATACTTACAGTAAGAGGACTTGGATATAAGTGGGATGGAAGTGAAAATTATGTTTCTGTCTAATGCTGAGATAAAAAATTTTATCAGAAGTTATATAAGCTTATTTATAATAACCATGATAATTTCTATAGGAGTTGTTTTTATAGATATAAATATTATAAAATATAAGATAGTCGAAAATAATCAAGCTATGGTAGGAGCTATAGTTTCTCGAAATCCTAATTTAGAAAGTGATATAGTCGGTGTAATAACTCAGGGAGAATCAAAGGAAAATGTAAGTTTAGGGAAAGAAGTATTAAATAAATATAACTACAATGAAAATATAAGTCTTAGAAACGAACCAATCGTAAGAGAAAGTATAAAAGAATTATTTAGTGTAAATACATTACTTGTAGTTATTATATTTATTTTAATCTTAGTTTTAGTTATGTATTATTTTAAAAAAATATATAGTGATATAAAAGATATGACTAGTTATGTATATAATAGTTCAGAAGGTAGATATTTTGAAATGAAAAATAAAAATCAAGAAGGTCAAATTGGACTTCTTAAAACTGAGCTTTTAAAAATGACCAATATACTTAAAGAAAAAGTAGAACTATTAAATAATGAAAAAATATTCTTAAATGATACTATTTCTGATATTTCACACCAATTAAAAACTCCGATGACTTCGCTTATAATACTTAACGATTTAATGTATGAAGATATA
This sequence comes from uncultured Peptostreptococcaceae bacterium, assembly GCA_947072565.1. Classification (GTDB taxonomy): domain Bacteria; phylum Bacillota; class Clostridia; order Peptostreptococcales; family Peptostreptococcaceae; genus Romboutsia_D. The sequence goes on from CAMTIM010000055.1 coordinate 15,781, forward strand.
CCAAAAGAAACTAAAATCGAATTTTTAGATAAAATAAAATCCCAATTAAATAGGATGGAATGGCTAATAAAAAGCATGCTAAAGCTTTCTAAAGTAGAAGCTAAGGTTATAAATTTTAAGTGTGAAAAAGTAAATATTAAAGAATTAATAACGATATCGATTCAATCAAGCTTAATTCCAATAGAACTTAAAAATATAGAACTTAGTATAAATGGTGAGGAAGGTTCTACATATTATGGAGATATAGATTGGTCTAGAGAAGCTTTAATTAATATAATTAAAAATTGTGTAGAACATACTTCACAAAATGGAAACTTGAAAATTGAGTATGAAGAAAATCCGCTATACAGTGAAATAATTATAAAAGATAATGGAGAAGGAATAGATAAAAAAGATTTACCTCATATATTTAAAAGATTTTATAAAGGGAAAAATAGCTCAAAAGAAGATAGTGTAGGAATCGGACTAGCTATGGCAAAATCTATAATAGAGAGCCAAAATGGTGATTTATATGTTAAAAGTGAAAAAGATAAAGGATCCCAGTTCCATATTATATTCCATAAAATTTATAGTGACTAATCTGTAATATTTAATTCACCTTAATGTAATGATGAGTCTGTAAACTATAAAATATAAACAAGAAAAATGAAGATAAAGTTTATAAAAAGGAATATATGGAGGGTAATATGGAAATTTTGAAAGTTAAAGATTTAACTAAAAGTTATGGTAAGGGAGAGGCAAAGGTAGATGCCTTGAAAAATATAAATTTATCAATAAACAAAGGTGAATTTGTTGCAATAGTAGGTCCAAGCGGTAGTGGTAAGAGTACGCTACTACATTTGATAGGTGGAGTTGATAAACCAACTAGTGGAAAGGTATTTGTAAATGATGTAGATATATATACTTTAAAAGCAAAGGATTTGTCTATATTTAGAAGACGTAATATAGGACTTATATATCAGTTTTATAATTTGATACCTGTAATTAGTGCAAAGGAAAATATACTATTACCAGCTGAGCTTGATAATAGAAAAATAGATAAAGCATATTTAGATGATTTGTTAAAAACGTTAGGATTAAAAGAAAGAAAAAATCACCTTCCAAATGAGTTAAGCGGAGGACAACAACAAAGAACATCTATAGGTAGAGCACTTATAAATAGACCAGCTATAGTTCTTGCAGATGAGCCAACAGGAAATTTAGACAGTAAAAATTCAAAAGAAGTATTAGAACTATTAAAGTTATCAGTAAAGAAATACAATCAGACTTTAATAATGATAACTCATGATACTAATATTGCTTTGCAAGCTGATAGAGTTATAACTATAGAAGATGGAATGATTAAAGTTGACGAGGTGATATAAATGAACTTATATACTTCTCTAACTTTAAGATATTTAAAAGAAAATAAGAAAAGAACAATAGTAACAATAGTAGGGATTATATTGTCTACTGCACTGATTTGTGGAGTAGGTAATATATTTGAAAGTCTTATGGATTATCAAATTAGGAAAACTATAGCTAGTAACGGAGAGTTTCATGCTACTTTTTATGATATAAAAAAGGATGATTTAGATAAGATAACAAAGAGTACAGGTATATCTAAAAGTGCCCTAAGTGATAATTTAGGTTATGCAAAGTTAAGTGAAGAAAAACTAAATTTAGTTCAAGTGAAGGCATTTGATAATACTGCTTTTAAAGGCTATCAAATGAAGTTGAAAGAGGGTAAGCTGCCTACTAATAGCAATGAAATTGTGCTAAGTGAAAAAGCTATGCCTTTAGTTAATAAAAAAATAGGGGATAAAATAACTCTAAATATTGGAAATAGAATAGATGAAAACGGAAAAGACGTATATAGTCCAATATTAGAGGAGAAAGAAACTATAGTAGATGGGAGAAATAAAGATTTTAAAATAGTTGGTATTATAAATGCACCACAAGATGAAATTGGAAATGATGTAGTAAATGGAATAACTTATTTAAATATAAAAGAGCAATCTAATAATAATACATTTAATGTATCTATATCTGCTAACGAACCTAGTGAAATTTATGAAATCGCAACAAAAATATCAAAAAACTTGGGCTTAAAAGTAACAAGTTCTGATGAGAGCGATTCTAGTAATGATAATGGTGTAGCTTATGAAAATTTATTATTTAATGAAGATTTGCTAAGATTAGAAGCTGCAAGTGCTTATTCTAATATAAATGAAACTATTTACATAATACTATTTATAGTGATAACTTTAGTAGTTGTATGTACTATAGCCACGGTATACAATGCATTTAGTATATCAATAAGTGAGCGTAAAAAACAATTTGGGATTTTAAATTCTATAGGAACAACAAAATCTCAAGTTATGAAATTGGTACTTGTAGAAGCTATTGTAGTAAGCATAATAGGTATACCATTGGGATTAGTAACTGGAACTTTTGTAATAGATTTGGTATTTAAATTAATACAATCTTTATTTGATAGTTCAATTGTTGCAACCATGGATTTAAGAGTTGTATACAAACCTTATATAATTATAGGAAGTGCAGTAATAGTGCTATTAACAATAATAGTATCTGCAATACTTCCAGCAATCAATGCAGCAAAAATTTCACCACTTGAAGCTATAAAAAACAGTAGTAGTCTTAAAGTAGGGAAAGTTAAGGATTCTAAGTTAGTTAGAGCGTTATTTAAAACTGAAGGAGTTTTAGCATATAAAAATTTGAAACGAAATAAAAAGAAATTTAGAATAACTTTATTCTCATTGATAATTAGTGTAGTTATATTTATATCCTTTAGTGGATTTATAGAGTTGTTTGCAAAAGCTAGTGAGGTTAATAATGGGATAGTGAATTATGATGTAAGGCTATGGAACAGTGGTACTACAAAAGAGGATAAGATAATAGCTGATTTAAATAATGTAGCTGGAATAAGAAAAATTACTGTTAGTAATGACTATGTAATAGGTTTGGATGTTAAGGAAAGTAATATAAATAAGGAATATAAGGAATTAATAGATAAGAAAATTCCTAAAAAAAATAAAAATGGTGAAACTGTACATAATTTTACAGAAAATACACTTCAATGTACAGAAGATAAAGATATAGGGGAATTAAAATTAAAAGATGGTAGTTTTGATAAAGAAACTGCTATAAAAGAAAATGGGATAATACTTAGAAATAAAAGTTCTTATAGTGAACCTGGTAAAAGATATGATGTTTCATTAACTAATTATCAAGTGGGAGATACGATAGATGCTTATGATATTTCTAGGGATGAAGATGGTAAGGAAGTAAAGAAACCTATTAAATTAAAGGTTTTAGCTACTACAGAGGATTTACTTCCAGGAAACAAAGTATCTACTTATATGGGAATAGATTTTATAACTTATAATGAGGTAGGTTCAAAATTAGGTTATGATATTACTAGTGGAAATATATGTATAAACTCGGATAAAACAGAAAATACTAGAAAAGAATTAAGCGAAATAGGTAAAAAGTATGGATATGCTGTATATGATGAAGTGGAGGCTGCATTAGAGATGGAGCAATCTATTGTGGCTATAAAAATATTTGTATATGGTTTTGTATTAGTTATATCATTAGTAAGTGTAACTAATATAATAAATACTATAAGCACAAATATAAATTTGAGAAAGAGAGAATTTGCAATAATTAAGTCAATAGGTGTAACGCCTGGTGGATTTAACAGGATGATATATCTTGAAAGTTTATTATATGGAGCCTTAGCAGTAATATATGGAGTACCTATAGGACTTGCAATTGATGTAGTTGTTAACAAGGTACTTGGAGATGTTATACAATTAGGTATAATTCTACCATGGAATGCAGTTTTAATATCTGTTGTGGGAATATTTATGATTACATTTGTTGCATCATATATACCTATGAAGAAGATAAATAAGGAAAATATAATAGAAAATATTAGACAAGAGAGTATATAGTTGATATTAAAAAGCAGTAATAATTTAGGTTTTGACAACCTGAATTGTTACTGCTTTTTTTATTTAATAATTTTAAAATATTTAGCTTTTATGGAAATGATATGTTATTTTAATTTAAATGTTGAACAATTAGTTTCTGTGTATACATTAACATTATTTCCAGAAACTAATATAGTTTTAGCACTACATGATTTGTTGTCATTATAAGCACAAGTATTAACTTCACAAACCAAACAATCGCACTCACCTTTACTATTTGTATTGTTAGTTAATGTTGAATAATTATCTTTATCAAGGAATGAGCCACAACAAGTATTACAATCAGTTTTAGCTCCTTTTCCACCTACATTTATGCGATTTGAATAACAACTACCTTGTTTATTGTGAGAGCAGTTTTCTACTTTGCAATTTATTTTAATCATTTTATACCTCCTACTTTTTATTTAGAAAAATATCTATCTAATAAACCTTTAAAAGCTCTACCATGTCTAGCTTCGTCTTTACACATTTCATGAACTGTATCGTGAATAGCATCTAAATTATTTTTCTTAGCTAATGTAGCTAAATCTTTTTTTCCAGCACAAGCACCGTATTCGGCTTCAACCCTAGCAGATAAGTTTGCCTTAGTATCAGCTACAACTACTTCACCTAATAATTCTGCAAACTTAGAGGCATGTTCAGCTTCCTCAAAAGCTATTCTTTTATAAGCTTCAGCGACTTCAGGGTATCCTTCTCTATCAGCTTGGCGGCTCATAGCTAAATACATTCCTACCTCGCTACATTCTCCTATAAAATTAGCTCTTAAGCCTTCTATTAATTCTGAATCAATATCTTTTGCTATTCCGATTCTATGCTCGTCTGCCCATGCAAGATCACCTTTAAGTTCATCAAATTTTTCAGGTCCTACTTTGCAAACAGGGCAAATCTCAGGAGGAGCATCTCCTTCATGGATATATCCACATACTGTACAAACATATTTTTTCATAAGATTTTTCCTTTCAGATTGTAAATTAAATACTTATTTATTATTTGTAAAAAAAAATATATTATGCTTATTAGGATTCTTAGTTTAAAGTAATAATAAATAAAATAATAACAAAAAATGGCATAAATTATATATAATAGTATTATAGAAAATGTAAAAAAAAGGAATTTAGGGGGCATAGACATGAATATAATAGAAAATTTAAGAAATCAAGGGATAAGCGAAAAACTTATAGAAGATATAATATATTTTAGAAATTATTATGAATTAAATGAAGAGTTATCAAGTAGAGTATCCACTCCTAAAACATATTTTTATGGAAGGGATATATTATCAAAGAGTATCTCAGCAATTCTTGAAGGAGAGAATATATTACTTAGTGGACCTAAAGCAACAGGAAAAAATATATTAGCAGACAATTTATCTCAAATATTTAACAGACCTCAATGGAATACATCATTTCATGTAAATACAGATAGCGCCTCTCTTATAGGAACGGATACATTTATAGATAATGAAGTTAAGTTAAGACGAGGAAGTGTGTATGAATGTGCACTTAATGGAGGATTTGGGGTATTTGATGAAATAAATATGGCTAAAAATGACGCTGTAGTTGTACTTCACAGTGCTCTTGATTATAGAAAAATAATAGATGTGCCAGGTTATGAAAAAATTAAATTGCATGAGGCAACTAGGTTTATAGGTACTATGAACTACGAATACGCAGGAACAAAAGAACTAAATGAAGCTTTAGTTTCTAGATTTATGGTTATAGATATACCTTCTATAAACGAAGAAACTCTTATGGTCGTACTTAAAAATGAATTTGAAGATGCAAATGAAGATAAGTTAAATCAATTTGCTGGATTATTTTTAGATTTACAAACTAAATCTCAAAACTCTGAAATATCTACGAAATCAATAGATTTAAGAGGTATAATATCATCATTAAAAACTATAAAAAGAGGTTTGAATCCAAAACTTGCAATAGACATGGGAATTACTGATAAGACATTTGATGTATATGAAAAAGAAATAGTAAGAGATGTAATAAGTACAAGAATACCTGATAGCTGGGGAAGTGAAGATATTTTTAAATTAAAAGCTAAGATAATATAGGTGATATTATGAAATGGATATATGAAGATTTTGAATTTGAAAATAGACTTAATAATTTATCATGGACTATATCTGGAGATTATAATGTAGAAATACAAAATGATGAAAAGGATTATTTATCAAAAAATGTAGCCTTGTACTATTCTATAAACGCAGGAGCAAGAAGAAAGTATATTGATTTTAATATTATAAAAAAATACATAAACAGTAGAGTTAAAAGTGGTTTAAATAAAGAAGTATTAATAAAATTAGTTCAAATATGTAGTGATGTAGTAATAAATGATAAAATCATTCAAGAAAGACCAGGAGTTTACGATATAAGAAAAAAAGCTTATCAAGATATAATTTCAAATTATTTCAAAATAAAAGATGATACTGCATTAGATAAGATAAAATACACTTTGATTCTTGAAAATATGGACAAACATCCAATTGTAAGTCCAAAGATAAGAAAAATTATAAATGATATAAAAAAAGCTAGAAATTGTAATAGTACTTTAGATTTATTAAAAATAGTAGAAGATGCATACAACACTCATTTTGGATATATAGTAAGTGAGTTAGAACAAAGTAATAGGCGTGAAAGTAATAGAAAAAATACAGATATAGACTTTGATACCTTCTCTGACTTTATGAATGAAGAACTTTACAGTGATGATAGTGAAGTAGAAGAAATGATGTCTAGCAGGATAATAGATTCCATAGGTCAAGGAAGCATTTTAGACAATAAAACATCATCTAATAGAAAAATATACATAGATGAAGAAAATATAGCTAAGATATATACAAAAATAGAATATTATTATGGGAAGTCTTTTTTAGATAAAGAAGAAATAAAGAAATTAGAGCGAATTAATTGTAGAGACATACATGAAGGGTGTAGAGTTCATTTAACAGATGGAGTACTTAGAAGTGAATGTGAAAATATATTTCAAATAAAATATGTAACAAGGCAAAAAGAAAAGAACTTAAATGTATATAGAGATAATATAAAAATATATAAAAGAAATGTAAAAAAGCTTAAAGATAATATAGGCAGGATGTTAATAAAAGAACAAGAACAAGATATAATTTATTCTGATAATGGAAGTGTAGTAGCTAATAAGCTTTGGAAAGTAGGGAAAAGCCAGGATAATAAGGTTTTTTATAAAAGTATAAACAACGATAAAGGAAGGTATGTAGTAGACATATTATTAGACTCTAGTGGTTCGCAAAGAAGAAATCAAGGGAAAGTAAGTGCACAAGGGTATATAGTATCTCAAGCACTTACTCAACTGGGAATTCCAAACAGAGTTATGGGGTATTGTAGTTTTTTAGATTACACTATTATAAGACGATTTAGAGATTATAATTCTCCAATTAGTTTTAATGAAAACATATTTGAATATTTTTGTGCAGGAAATAATAGAGATGGCTTAGCTATAAAGTCTGTTTATGATGGGTTATTAAAACGTGAAGAAGAAAATAAGATTATGATAATACTAAGTGATGGGAAACCAAATGACGTTAAAGTAGGAAAAGAGAGTGAAAGAACTACAAAAAGTGAACTTAATTACAAAGGTATTGTTGGAATAAGAGATAGTGCAAGTGAAGTTAGAAAAGCTAGAAAGCAAGGGATAAAAGTACTTGGTATTTTTACAGGTAAAGAAGAAGATTTAGAAGCAGAGAAGCTTATATACGGAAGTGATTTTGTTTATATTAACAATATAGATAGATTTGCAGATGTTATATCAATGTATTTAAAACGTATAATAGAAGTTTAAAACTAGGCTAGTAAATAGCCTAGTTTTTTGTTTGTTATAAATAGTAATCATAAATTATGGAAATGATATTAAATGTAAGATACTTTGTATATAGAGGAGAGATAAAATGGAGAATTCAATGTTTTGTTATCAATGTGAACAAACTGCAGGTGGTAAGGGCTGCACGAAAATGGGTGTTTGTGGAAAGACTCCAGAAATAGCAGGGCTTCAAGATTTGCTTATATATCAATTAAAAGGTATAAGTTTTTATGCTAAGAAACTTATAGAAAAAGGAGAACAAATAGATAAAGAGATAGTAACGTTTGTAGAAAACTCTTTGTTTACAACTTTAACTAATGTAAATTTTGATGCAGAAGTTCATGTAGAAATGCTAAAAAAATCTCAACAAATAAAAGAAAAAATAAAAAATACAGTAGGAAGTTGTAGTGATGAAACTGAGCAAGCTACATATAAGTTAAGTAACACTAAAGAAGAAATGTTAGTTGATGCAAAAAAAGCAGGCATAATGTATGATCAAAGCATAGATGCAGATATACGTTCTTTAAGACAAACAATTATATATGGACTTAAAGGAATAAGTGCTTATGGTCATCAAAGTAGAGAAATGGGATATTATAATGACCAAGTTGATGAGTTTTATTTTAGAGGATTAGAATGTACTACTAATAACAACTTGTCACTTGAAGAAATGATACAAATGACTATGAGAACAGGGGATATGAGTGTTGCTATAATGCAAAAACTTGATGAAGCTAACACTAATATTTATCAAAATCCATCACCTCAAAAGGTAAATGTAAATATTAAAAAAGGACCATTTATAATAGTATCAGGACATGATTTAAAAGATCTTGAAATGCTATTAAAGCAAACACAAGGTATGGGAATAAATATATATACTCATGGCGAAATGATACCTGCACATGGATATCCAGAACTTAAAAAATATACTCATTTAGCAGGTAATTTTGGTGGTGCTTGGCAAGATCAGCAAAAAGAATTTGATAATATACCTGGATGTATACTTATGACTACAAACTGTCTTATGAAACCAAGAGATAGTTACAAAGACAGAATATTTACTACCAGTGTTGTTGGTTGGGATGGACTTAAACATGTATGTAAAAAAGAAAATGGAGAAAAAGATTTTAGTGAAATAATAAATAAAGCATTAGAACTTGGTGGATTCAAAGAAGATCAAGACACTAAAGAAATATTAGTTGGATTTGGTCATAATGCAACATTAAGTCACGCAAGTACAATAGTTAATGCAGTAAAAGATGGAAAGATAAGACATTTCTTTTTAATCGGTGGGTGCGATGGAGCAAGACCAGGTAGAAATTATTTTACGGAATTTGCTACAAAAGTTCCAAAAGACTGTGTGATACTTACATTAGCTTGTGGTAAATATAGATTTAACAAATTAGATTTTGGTGAAGTAGCAGGGCTTCCAAGATTATTAGATGTAGGTCAATGTAATGATGCATATTCTGCTGTTAGAATAGCCCTAGCACTTGCAGATGCATTTGATACTGATGTTAATGGATTGCCATTATCAATAATATTATCTTGGTATGAACAAAAAGCAGTGGCTGATTTGCTTGCACTTTTATCATTAGGAGTAAAGGGGATATATTTAGGACCAACACTTCCTGCATTTATAACACCTAATGTACTTCAATACTTAGTTGATACATTTGATATAAGACCCATAAGTAATGCAGACGAAGATTTAAAAAGCTGCTTACAACAAGGTATATAATAAATTTTAATAAAATTAGTTATTTAGACAGAAATTGTATAGGTTTTAATAATATATAAAGTAGTTACTATTGATTTTAAGAGTGACTACTTTTTATCTTATTATATAAAATTTAACCATCAAGATAGAAATACAAATTTTTAAAAAATATCAAAATGATAATGAAAAATATTGACAATTGATAATTGATATCGTATTATAAAAATATGGAGTTGATAAAGATTATCAGTAACAATACATATATATTATCAATAAATGGAGGTAAAGCAAATGGCTTTAAAGAAAAAATCAATAATATCATTAGCGGGTGTAGCGGTTTTAGCAATTGGACTTATGACAGGATGTGCTCCTAAGACTGATACAGCAAAATCAAAGAGTGAGGAAGTAGTTAATGTTTATTCAGCAAGACACTATGAGGTAGATAAGGAATTATACAAAGAATTCGAAGAGCAAACAGGAATAAAAGTAAATGTAGTAGAAGGTAAAGCACCTGAATTATTAGAGCGATTAAAAAGAGAAAATAAAGATACGCAAGCAGATGTATTTGCTAGTGCTGATATAGCAAATCTTTATCAAGCGGTAGAGGAAGATTTAGTGCAACCTACACAATCTGAAATTGTAAATAAAAATATACCTGAAAATTTAAGAGGAACAAATAATGAATGGATAGGTCTTACAACAAGAGCTAGAATAGTAGCGTACGATAAAGAAACAGTAAAACCTGAAGACTTATCTACGTATGAAGATTTAACTAGTGATAAATGGAAAGGGCAAATATTAACAAGATCTTCAGATTCTAGTTATAATCAATCACTATTAGCATCATTTATAGAATTAAATGGAGAATCAAAGGCTAAGGAATGGGCTCAAGGAATAGTGCATAATATGGCTAGACAACCAAAAGGAAATGATAGAGATCAAGTAAAAGCAATTGCTGCTAAAGAAGGTAAACTTGCAATAGTTAATACATATTATGTAGGGCAAATGTTAAATTCAAAAGATGCAGAGGAAGTAAAAGCAGCACAAAAAATTGGAGTATTTTTACCAAAAGACACTCATGTAAATGTGAGTGGTATAGTACTTAGCAAGTACTCTCAAAATAAAGAAAATGCTATTAAATTCATAGAATTCTTAACAGAAGAAAAAGCACAACAGGCAATAACTAATCAAAACTATGAATATCCTGCAAATCCGAAAGTTGAAGCAAATAAATTATTAAAATCTTGGGGAACATTTACACCTCAAAAGATAGATATAACTAAAATTGGAGAATATAACAAAAGAGCAGTTGAAATATTTAATGAAGTAGGCTGGAAATAAAGTTTATAAAAAATACATTATCATAATTTTATGGCAATGTATTTTTTTATTAGGGTAGAAATTGAATTAATATTATTATCAAAATAATAAATGTTATAAATGATTATATAGATTAATATCAATAGAAAGGTAAAGAAATGAAGAAAATAAAATTTAACGGATGGGCAATATTAAGCACTGTCTTTATACTCATGATAGTAGTACCTAATATAGATGTTATTTTACATTTATTCCAAAAACCAAATAAAAATTGGTATCATATAAAAGAATATTTGTTAAAAGATTATATTATAAACACTTTAATTATATGTATATTTACAGCTTTGTGTACAATGATAATAGGAACAAGTCTTGCATGGTTAGTATCTGCATATGAATTCCCTATGAGGAAATTTTTTAGATGGGCATTAATACTTCCACTTGCTATACCTCCCTACATAGCGGCATATACTTATTCTGGAATGCTAGGATACACAGGATTTATACAAAAATTTTTAAGAAATAATTTAGGTATGCAAGTTAATCAAGCTTATTTTGATATAATGAGTATCCCTGGTGCAATATTTATATTCACAATTTTCTTGCTTCCTTATGTATATATGGTAGTTAGATCATATTTAGAAAACCAATCAGCATCATTAATAGAGAATGCTAGATTACTAGGAGAAAATTCACTAGGAGTATTTTTTAGAGTAGTAGTACCGATAAGTAGAGGCGTAATAGTAGCAGGAGTTACACTTGTAGTACTTGAAGTATTAAGTGATTATGGAGTTGTATCATACTTTGGGATACAAACATTTTCAACAGCAATTTTCAAAAGTTGGTTTAGTATGAGTGATATAGATTCTGCTATAAGGATTGCATCTATACTTTTAGTAACTGTATTTATAGTTATGAGCAGTGAAAAACTATTAAGAGGAAGAAAGAAATACAGTTCTACAAATACTAAAATAAGACCTATAACTAAAAAGAAACTTAATAAATTTTATGGGATTTTAGCATTTTTATATTGCTCTATAATATTGTCTTTAGGATTTATAATACCTACAGCTCAACTTTTAAGATGGGGTATTATGAGTTATTCAAGTATATTAAATTCAGATTTTTTTATACTTATATATAATTCTTTATGGATAGCTGTAGTATCAAGCTTACTTATAGTACTTATGGCTATCATAATAGCAAACTATACAAGAATAAATGATAATTTTTTATCTAAACTATATTCAAAAATAACTTTACTTGGGTATTCAATACCAGGTGCAGTTATAGCTATAACTATGGTTTTATTTTTTGTAGATATGGATAAAAAATTATTTTGGGTATATAAAATTATTGATCCTAATTCTCCAGCACTTATTCTGAGCATGAGCTTAGTGATGTTAGTATTTGCTTACTTAGTAAGATTCTTAGCGGTTGGATATCAAAGTATAGAAGGTGGATTTGATAAAATCGGTAACAAATTCTATGAAGCATCTAGAACGTTAGGATATTCAAAAACAAAAACATTTTATTTAGTAGATTTACCTATGATAAAACCTGCTATATTAAGTGCATTTTCACTTGTATTAGTAGATATAATAAAAGAGCTTCCATTAGCACTTTTACTTAGACCATTTAACTTTAATACATTGGCAACTAAAGTGTTTGAATATGCTAATGATGAAATGATAGTTGAAGCGTCTGTACCATCTTTAATAATAATATTTGTAAGTTTCGTTGCTATATTTGTATTATACAAAGTAGTAGATAAGGAGGATTATGATGCTTAAAATAAATAAATTGCATTTTAAATATAAAAATTCAAAAATCGATAATATAGAAAATTTTAATATAAAAATCAATAAAGGTGAAATAGTAGGCATACTAGGTGAAAGTGGTAGTGGTAAAAGTACTATGTTAAGAATAATAGCAGGTCTAGAAAAAGCCTATAAAGGAAGTATAAGTATGTCTGATAATATAGTATATGATGAAAATAAGTTTGTAGAGCCAGAAAAAAGAGGAATAGGAATGGTATTTCAAGATTATGCATTATTCCCACATATGACTATAGCTAAAAATATAATGTTTGGATTAAAGAAAATGAATAAAAGTGATAAAGAAAAAAGAATGATGGACATGCTAGGATTAGTAAATTTAGAAGCACATAAAGATAAGTATCCACATGAACTTAGTGGAGGTCAACAACAAAGAGTTGCAATAGCAAGGGCGTTAGCTCCAAACCCATCTATACTTTTATTAGATGAACCTTTTAGTAACTTAGATGCGAACTTACAAGAGCAGATAAGAACAGAACTTAAAGAAATAATACAAAGAGCAAATATAACATCTATATTTGTAACTCACGATAAAGAAGATGCAAAAGCTCTTGCAGATAAAGTTGTTATACTTGCAGATGGGAAAATAATAAAATTAGGAAATGCAAAAGAAATATTATAATTAGAGTTTAGGAGAAGGAAATTACCCTTCTCCTTTTTTATTAACTATTTAAAAAAAATATTTATAAAATTTAAAATGTAATATTAAATCAATGTTATGTTTAATATATTTATAAAGATAAAGTTCATAAATATATTAAATATAGGGAGGTTGCATTGGGAAGCATAGAAAAATCAAAAAATAAATTATGGAACAAAAATTTCTTTTTATTATGGCAAGGACAAATGGTGTCAGTACTTGGGGATGTAATATATATAATAGCGCTAGATTTTTGGATACTAGATATGACAGGTTCAACAGCCCTTATGGGGATTTTAAGTGCAATTACAATGCTGCCTAGAATAGTTTTTGGACCATTTGCAGGTGTATTTGTAGATAAGTGGGATAGGAAAAAAATTATCATATTAACTGACCTTATAAGAGGGATAGCTGTAACCTTTATAGGGATAGCGGCACTTATAGGATTTATACAAGTGTGGATGGTGTTTATAGTTGGTATAGTTAGCGGGATATGTTCTGCATTTTTTAATCCCACTATAATGTCAGCAACGCCAGATATAGTTAATGAATCTAAGTTAGTTAAAGCTAACTCTGTAACTGGATTAGCTAGATCAGGAATGGATATGATAGGAAACGCAATAGGTGGGGTTTTGTATGTAACAATAGGTGCTCCATGTATGTTTTTATTTAATGGCATTTCTTACTTATTCTCAGCATTTACAGAGATTTTTATAAGTATACCAAAGATTAAGCCAAAACCTAGTAAGGTTACTTTTGTAGAAGATTTCAAAGACGGAATTAAATTTATAAAAAATATTACTGTACTTAAAAAGGTTTTTATATCATCAGCGTTTATGAATTTTTTTATAAACTCAGCATTTATTTTATTGGTACCTTATTTTAAAGAAACTCCATTTTTAGGAATTACCAGATATGGATTTGCTATGACAGCTTTAGCATTAGGGGGCGTTGTAGGAAGTATATTACTATCAATAATAACTTTAGAAAAAAGATACAAATATAAATTATTTGTAAGTGTGATGTTGATTCAATCTGTTTTATTTTTGTTGTTTATTGCTATAAACAATTACTATATTATGTTAATATGCGTATTAGTAGCATTTGCTTGTAATGTATGTGCAAACACTATTTTATCAACTTCAATGATGGTTATTGTGCCACAAGAAATAAGAGGGAAGGTCATGGCCATAATAGTTACTATAAGTATGGGTCTTGTACCAATAGGCCAGTGCTTAGGTGGAGTGTTAGGAGAGATATTTAGCGTTAGATTAGTAATGATTTCACTGCTTTTATGCTTTACTATTTGTGTTGTAATTAATGTGCGTATAAAGAATCTAAGAAAATTTATAGAATATGATAGCAGTATTGATAATTTAGAAAGCCTTATTTATACTTAAAATTAAACAATACAAAATAAGTAAGTGATTTTTCACTTACTTATTTTGTATTACAGGGAAAATAT
>CAMTIM010000056.1 GCA_947072565.1 uncultured Peptostreptococcaceae bacterium
TTTGTATTTATATAATTATATAATCAAATATGAGATATTTAGAAATGATAAGTTTTTATTAAATATTTTAGACATTATAGACGAACATGATCTTTGTAAGATTATGAAAGCTAAGTTAAAGAATAGAGAAGATCTAGGTAAGGATGAAAGAGTTGGAAGAAGGGTGATTTTTGAGTTTAATAAAAGTTATCCAGTGATAATGTCACCTATGCTAGAAAAGAGAGAGCTTGAGCCGATATTCTTTGAGTACCTTAGTTATTATTATGATTTGAACTTAGTTATGGCATAATTAAAGCTTGCTAAGCTGATAAATTAATTATTATTTGAAATTAATGAAGATATCTTGTATATAATGAAAAGATGTATGTAAGTATCTTTTTTTTATGAAAAATAAATAGTATACTTTAAATATATAATAAGTGAATAGAAAGGATATTAGATGAAACATAATTATAATGATTTAACATTTTTCACAAATGAAGAAAATAGTACACTTTATGATAGATTCAATAAAATTTTAAATAATAACGTACAGTTCTTTGATGTACTAGTTGGATATTTTAGAAGTAGTGGATTTTATAAAATGTACGAATCAATGGATAAAGTGGAAAAGACTAGAATATTAGTGGGTCTTAATTTGGATAAAAAATCTGTGGAAATGATACACACAGCACACAATGAAATGCAAATTGATTTTATATCAAATAAAGAAGCTAAAGAGCAATACTCAACAGAAGTTAGTAACGATATAGAAACATCAGAAGATACTAGAGATGTAGAAATAGGTATAAAGAAATTTATAGAATTTATAAAGAACGGAAAACTAGAAATAAGAGTTTACCCTCATCAGCCTATACATGCAAAAGTGTACATAATGAGAAAAGACCTAGATAAATCAGAAGACTTTGGCAAGGTTATAACAGGATCAAGTAACTTCTCAAAATCAGGGCTTTTAGATCAGCTAGAGTTTAATGTAGAATTAAAAGACTCTAGAGATGTTAGATTTGCACTTGATAAGTTTGAGGAATTATGGAAAGAGTCTGTTGATGTAACTGAAGAATATATAGAACAAGCTGAAAATAGTTGGATAAGAGAAGATATCACCCCTTATGAACTATTTTTAAAATGCCTGTATGAATATTTTAAAGAAGAAATAAACCAAGATAAAGTAGATGCGAAGTCACTTGGATTACCACCTGGATTTATGAAACTTCAATATCAATTACATGCAGTAACAAGAGCAGAAAAGATAATAGCAATGTATAATGGTGTGTTTATATCTGATGTAGTTGGTCTTGGAAAAACATATATAGGCGCAATGTTAGCTAAAAGATTAAAGGGTGGTAAAAAACTCATAATATGTCCACCTGTACTTCAGAAAAATTGGGATAATGTATTACTTGAATTTGATGTAGCAGCAAGAGTAGAGTCGTTAGGAAAATTAGATTCTATATTAAATTCAGATTTAGATAGATATGAATATATATTTATTGATGAAGCTCATAGATTTAGAAATGAAGACAATAGCACATATGCCAAATTACATCAAATATGTAAAGGCAAAAAAGTAATATTAATATCAGCTACACCACAAAATAATTATATAAGTGACATAGCAAATCAGATTTATTTGTTCCAAAATAGAAAGAATTCTAATATAATACCTAATCAAAAGGACTTAGAAGGATTTTTTAAAAAATTAGAAAAGAGATTAAAAAAATATGAGAAAGGGACATCAGAATATTTAGAAATATCAAGAGAAGTGTCAACCGAGATAAGAGAAAAAGTTCTTAATCATATAATGGTAAGAAGAACTAGAAAAGAAATTAGTAAATATTATAAAAAAGACTTAGAAGCACAAGAGTTAACATTTCCAACTTTAAATACACCTGAGAAAATAGTTTATGAATTTGATAATCAGGTAGAAGTTGCATTTAATAAAACGCTAGATATAATAAAAATTCTTTCTTACTCTAGATATAAAACACTAACATACTTAAATGAAGTACCAGCGAAATATAAACCACTATTAGTTGGACAACAAAATATGGGTGGTTTTATGAAAGGTATACTATTAAAAAGATTAGAAAGTAGTTTTTATGCTTTTAATAAAACGTTAGATAGATTTATAGAATCATATGAAAACTTTATAGCAATGTATAACTCAGGTGTAGTATATATTAGTAAAAAATATAATGTATATGATTTAATCAACAATGGGGAAGAAGAAAAACTTGATTTTATAGTTAATAAAGAAGATGCATTTAAGTTTAACTCAGAAAATTTTCAAGAAATATTTATAAATGACCTAGAGTTTGATTTAGCTAATTTAAAGATGATAAAACGTATGTGGACTCCTATAGAAATTGATCCTAAACTAGATAAATTTATAGATGATTTAAAAAATAATAATATTCTTAAAAAATCAAAAATACTTATATTTACAGAATCTAAAGAGACAGCAGAGTATTTAAAAGATAATATAGACAAGTATTTTAAAAATCAAACAATGCTGTTTACTGGAGGATCTAAGAATAGAGATAGAGATGTTATACAAGAAAATTTTAATCCAGATGTCTCAGATAAACAACAGAAGGATGATTTTAGAATATTAGTAACTACAGATGTATTAGCAGAAGGTATAAGTTTACATAGAGCTAATGTAATTGTAAATTATGATTTACCTTGGAACCCAACAAGAATAATGCAAAGGGTAGGTAGAATAAATCGTGTAGGCACAAAGCATGATAATATATATGTATTTAACTTCTTTCCAAGTGCTCAAGTTGGAGAGCATATGTCATTAGAAGAAAATATAACAGCTAAAATACAAGCTTTCCATGATACATTAGGAGAAGACTTTAAGTACCTTAGTGAAGATGAAGAGATTGACACTTACGGTATATTTGGAAAAAATTTATATGATAAGTTAAATAGCAAACAAAGTTTAGAAGAAGAAGATTTTGATGAAGATTCTACCCTTAAATATTTACAAATAATAAGAAACTTAAGAGATGAGGATGAAGATTTATTTGTGAAAATAAAGAATTATCCTAGAAAAATAAGAAGTGCTAAGTATTTAGATAAAGATGGAACGCTTACATTCTTTAGAAATGGATATATGAAAAGATTCTTTATATCTGAGGAGTTGGTTTCAAGAGAGCTTACATTCTTAGATGCTATGAAACTTATGGAATCTGATAAAGAAGAAAAACATCATAATGTTAGTAATAGTTATTATGAAAATTTAGAAAAAAACAAAACAGAGTTAATAAAAATTTTACAAGAAGAAAGTATGGATATATCTCCAACAAGAAAAGAAGGTAAGAGTCATGATAAGACTATAATTAAAACTCTTAAAGCATTAAATTCATATCCTAAGTTTACTGATAGTGAAGTAGCTAAGATTCATAAATTAATGGATTTATTTGAAGATGGAGCAATACCTTCAGCTACAGGAAAAGAGATTGTAAAAACTATAAAAGAAATATGTGATCCAATAGAGATATTCAATACTGTATGGGATTTAGTTCCTGATTCATATATTAAAAATGCGGACACTAAAGAAGAAATAAAAGATTTTAATACGGAAGTTGTATTATCAATAGATTTACTGTAAAGGGGATAACAATATGAAATTACTAAATAAATTATTTGATACATCTAATATAGAGCCATCAGATAAATGTATGTTTAATGAGGATGACTTTATTAAATTTATTATAAATCTACTTAATGTAAGTAGTGAGGAGAGGCTAAATTCTAGAGAAACTATAGTTCAGTATCCTATATATAGAGATTATATTCACTCATATAAAGATATAATTAGATATAAAGATGAAAATAAAAGAACTATAATTGGCACTATAATAAGAATTAAAGATGGCAAATCACCAGAAAAAGCAAGGAATTTACAGAGAAATTTTATAGCACAACATATAGAAGATGGTGGAGCAGATGCAGCAATTGTGGCGCTATACTCAGAAACCGAACAAGTGTGGAGAATATCATTTGTAAAAACTGAACAAAAATTTACACCTAAAGGATTAGAAACAGAAGTTACACCTGCTAAAAGATATTCATATTTAATTGAACCTAATTGTATAAATCATACAGCACAAAGTCAATTTAGACAATTATTACTAGATGATAGTAACAAATTAAATGTGGAACAAATAGAAGATGCATTCAGTGTAGAAGTAATTACAGAAGAATTTTTTGAGAAATATAAAGAAAAGTATAGTGAATTAAAAAGAGTACTAAAAAATGATAAATCATTTGAGGTTGAAGCAAATAGGCTAAAAATAGAAGTTAACAAATTTGCAGATGAATTTTCAAAAAAGCTTATGGGACAAATAGCTTTCTTATATTTTTTACAAAAAAAAGGGTGGTTAGGAGTTAAGATTGTTCCCAATGAAATGACAATGGAGGAATTTGATCCGATATTTAATGATTATATAAATGATGAAGAAATAACAAATATATTAAAACGAGTATATGCATTTAAAAATGATAAGTTTAAATTAGGTGGAGCCAGTTTAAAACAATTGACAGCTAATGAAGCGAATAAATTGGCATCTGTATTTGGGAATAATAAAAAATACGATGAACCATGGGGGAATGGAACTAAAAAATTTATAAGAACTCTTTTTGAAAATTCCAAAAAAGATAAGAATTTTTTTAATGATTATTTAGAACCATTATTTTATAATGCATTAAATAAGAGAAGAGATCAATATAGTTACTTCCATAAATTTAATTGTAAAATACCTTTTTTAAATGGTGGATTGTTTGAACCTATATCTGGTTATGATTGGGAAAAGGTTCATATAAATATATCAAATGATGTATTTTCTAATGAGAAAGGGGAAGGAATACTAGATTTTTTTGATACGTATAACTTTACAATGAGTGAAGATGAACCTTTAGAAAAAGAAGTTGCTGTAGATCCTGAAATGCTAGGCAAGATATTTGAAAGCTTATTAGATGTTGAAGAAAGGAAGTCTAAAGGAGCCTTCTATACTCCAAGAGAAATAGTACATTATATGTGTCAAGAATGTTTAATAAACCACATTAATAATGAGACTAAAATAGACATAGGATCATTAGAGTTATTAATAAAATATGGTGATATAATAAAAGATGCAGATACAAGAATAATAAAAGAAGAAGATTATAAAATGCCACAGTCAATTATAAATAATATTGATAGAATAGATACAATATTATCGAGTGTAACTGTAGCAGATCCATCTGTTGGATCAGGGGCATTTCCGCTAGGTATGTTGAATGAAATAGTAAAAGTTAGAAGTATTTTAACCAACTATATGGTTAAAAGAAAGCAAGAATCTGAAAAATATTATTTTAAAAAATCTAGAAATTTATATAATCTAAAGTTAGAGGCAATGGAAAATTCTATATTTGCAGTAGATATAGAATCGAGTGCAGTAGAAATAACTAAACTAAGATTATGGTTATCTTTAGTTGTTGATGCAGATGAGAAGATAGTAAACCAATTACCAAACCTAGACCATCATATAATGGTTGGAAATTCTTTAGTAGATGAGTTTGAAGGAATTGAGTTATTTGATGAAGATCTGTTACAAAAAAGTATGCCAAAAGCACAGCCTAAAGAAATAAGTAATCAAATATCAATAAGTTTTGGAGATAATGGTGAAATAGAGGTAGGTATAGAGCACGAACAAAAAATACTAAATGATATACAATACCTTCAAAAAATATTATTTGATACTAAAGATAGTAAACAAAAAGAAGATATAAAATATAGAATACAAGAACAAGAGCTAGAGCTAATAAAATATAAATTATCTAGAGAAAATAAATTGAAAGAATTAGAAAGGATAAAAAAAGAAAAGTCAAAGCCGTATTTCTTATGGAAATTGTGGTTCTCAGAAAGATTTATGGATAAAGGCGGATTTGATATAATAATAGGGAATCCACCATATGTAGGTGAAAGAGGTAACAAAGATAAATTTAGAGCTATATCACAAACTAAGTTTGGTAAGAAATATTATAATGCAAAGATGGATTTATTCTATTTCTTTTTCCATAAGGGTATGGATTTATGTAAAAAAGATGGCGTAATTTCTTATATAACTACAAATTACTTTTTTGCAGGAGAAGGTGCTGTAAAGTTAAGAAAAGATTTTAAAGAAAGGTCAGATTTATTTAAAATTATTAATTTAAACGATTTGAGGGTATTTGAGTCAGCGTTAGGTCAACATAATGCAATTACATTTCTAAAGAAAAGTAAAGACGCTAGTACTAAATGTGAAATAATTACTACTAGCAAATCAGGACAGGTATCAGAAAGCGAATTAATCAATATATTATCGACAACTGATAAAAGTGTGACTGTTCTTGATAAAAGTCAAAATGATTTGTATGAAGGCGGAAATAATATAATAGTACTATCTAAGGATAGTGATTCAATATTAGATAAAATAACCCAAAAGGGGCAATTTTTTATAACAAAAGATGAAGTTGGAAATGGAATAGACATTTTACAAGAGTCTGTTACGGATAAGCATATAAAAGTATTACCACATTTGACAAAAGGTGAAGGTGTATTTGCTGTAGATGATAATGAATTACTAGACTTGCAATTATTGGATAATGAAAAAAAAATATTAAAGCCGTATTATACATCGAAGCAGCTTGTCAAATTTGGAGTTATAGGGAAAAATGATAAATGGATATTATACACAGATAAAAATGTAAATACTAATATAGATAATTATCCAAATATAAAAAATCATTTAGGTAAATTTTCAGAAATAATTACATCTGACAATAGACCATACGGATTACATAGAGCGAGAGAAGAAAGTAATTTTACAGGAAAAAAAATATTATGTATAAGAATGACTAAAGAACCTTGTTTTACTTATACAGAGATAGATACATATGTTACAAGAGCATATTTATCTATAAAAACAGATAGGATAGATTTAAAATATTTAACAGGAATTCTAAATTCTAAATTGATTTATTATTGGTTGTTCAATAAAGGAAAAAGAAAAGGTAAACAGCTACAAGTAGATAAGCAACCATTATTAAATATTCCTATATATGCAGGAAATAAAATAGAACAAGATAAAATTATATATATAGTATCTGAAATTATTGAAGCTGTTCACAGCAAAGATATGAATAAGTATAATGAGTTGATAGAAATTTTAGATGAAAAAATATATTCTCTATATAAATTGGATGATAAAGAGATAGATATAATTAAAAATTTTAATTCTGATAAATAATAATATAAAAACAAAAAAATAAAATAGGATATCTTAAAATAACTTAAATTATTTAAAGAGAGATCCTATTTTATTTTTTTATTAAGTTATTTTAACCAATATTAGGAGTATATTAAGTATTTACACAAAAGAGTACTCGATATATTAAATTATACATTATTAATTTATGTTTGATTTTATAATAGGTGGTAATACTTATTATTATACCCCCCTTCCCATCCTCTGTAATCTCTTTCAGAAATAGATAATAATTTAGCAGCTTAGCTTTTAGTTAAATTGTTTTCTAATCCCAACTAAACAGTTTGTGTTTAAAGGTAGACGATTTAAGTTAGACTTTTGAACAAATTTAACTACATAAAATATTAATACCTAACATGGTTCTTAATTTTTGAATGAAATACGAAGTAGGATAAAATTCATCACGTTCATAATATCCTATCATACCATGTTGTATAGCAACTTTATTACCGAGTTCATGTTGAGATAAACCGTTAGATATTCTAAGCTTTTTTAAATTTTGTCAAAAACTGTTTTCTGGTAAATCGCTATAATCATATAACTTATTAATAAACTTTACATTTAGAAAGCCCACTCGTAAGTATGTATGATCACTAAGCTAGGCCGTAAAAATGCTTTTCTTTTGACATTTAAGTAATGTAGCTAGAATCAAGAAACGTTAATAATAAAAATTTATAGGATACATCTTATTCACAGGAAAAAGTATTCATAAAAGAATTATTACTTGAAACATTATAAAAATATAAACAGAATAAATATTAAAAGAATATGAAGAGGTAAAAGGTGAATATCGATTATCTTAAATAGTATTTTAGGAGGGGCGATAGATTTGTATAAAAATGAATTTATCTACTGACCCATATAAAGTGAACAAATTTCTATAACACAGATTTCAAAACTAAATTCTCCTCAAATCCACCACGAGCCAATCTCTTCTCATTTCTCCTACCCAAGACCTCACTCTCGCTATAACCATACTTCTCCCCAATAGCAAAAAGAACCTCCATAACATCACAAATCTCATCCAAATTCTTATCTTCCAAAAGCTCAACAACTTCCTCATTAAGCTTCTTATAAAGATACTTTAGAGCCACATCATCACTTACAACCTCAATCTCACAACTTTTCCCACTAGCCTCTATAATCTCAGGAATCCTGTCCCTAACTAACTTATCATAAACCTTCATAAAAACACCTCCAAAAACTTATACCTAAAATTATAAAACGAACATAAACCTTTGTCAAAACATGATAAAATAAAAGAACAACAAATAAAAGGGGAAAAATATGAACTTAAACTGTATAACAGGTCATAACGACCACTTATATAAACACATACAACAAAGTATACACAGTGCTTCATCAATAGATATAATAGTATCATTTCTAATGGAAAGTGGAGTAAAGCTATTACAAAAAGACTTAGAAGAGATAAAAGATAAAAAGATACCAATAAGAATCCTAACAGGAAACTACCTAAACATAACTCAACCATCAGCACTATATCTTATAAAAGACATACTAGGGGATGAAGTAGATTTAAGATTTTACAATGATACAAAAAGAAGCTTTCACGCAAAGGCATATATATTTGAAAATCAAAGCGAAGGAGAAATCTTTATAGGTTCATCAAATCTCTCAAAGAGTGCATGGACAAGTGGTATAGAATGGAATTATCGAATAGATAAAAAACAAAGCTATGATGACTTTAAATACTTCAAAACTGTATTTGAAGACTTATTTAACAATGAATCAATAATAGTCAATGATGTAGAACTAGAAAGATACTCAAAAAACTGGAAAAAGCCTAAAATATATTCAGTAGCAGAAAATGAAAAAGAAGATATAAATTATGTATATGAAGATAATACATTACCAAAGATAACTAGCATATTTGAGCCAAGAGGAGCGCAGATAGAAGCTTTATATGAACTTAAAAAAACTAGGTTAGATGGATTTGACAAAGGACTTGTAGTAGCTGCTACTGGTATAGGTAAAACATATTTAGCAGCATTTGATAGTAAGAAGTTTAATAAAGTACTATTTGTAGCTCATAGAGAAGAAATATTAAAACAAGCTTATGAAAGTTTTAAAAATGTAAGAGTTGATAAATCTATAAATTATAACACTGAAGTTTGTGATAAAGTAGCAGAAAGCAATTTAGAAAACAATTTATATAAAGATAAATACAATGAAGAAGGCTATAATATGGGATTTTTCATGAATTCTACCAAAGACAATGATAAAGATATTGTGTTTGCATCTGTTCAAAGTTTAGGTAAAAAAGAATACCTAAATGAGAATTACTTTAGCAAAGATTATTTTGATTACATAATAGTTGATGAGTTTCACCATGCAGTATCTAGTAACTATCAAAACATAATAAATTATTTTGAACCTAAGTTTATGTTAGGATTAACAGCTACACCAGATAGATTAGACAACAAAGATGTCTTTAGTGTGTGCGATTACAATACTGTATATGAAGCTCCTTTAAAAACTGCAATAGACAAAGGGTGGTTAGTGCCATTTAGATATTACGGTATATATGATGAGAGTGTAAACTATGATGAGGTTAAGTACAAAAATGGAAAATACAACGACAAGGATTTAGAAAAAGCTTTAAACGTAAATAATAGAGCAGAACTTATA
This sequence comes from uncultured Peptostreptococcaceae bacterium, assembly GCA_947072565.1. GTDB lineage: Bacteria > Bacillota > Clostridia > Peptostreptococcales > Peptostreptococcaceae > Romboutsia_D. Next base: position 9,951 of record CAMTIM010000056.1, read on the forward strand.
TTAAATCATTACAAAAAATACAAGTCAAATAAGGCATTAGGATTTTGTAGCAACAAAGCTCATGCAGAGTTTATGGCAAAGTACTTTAATGAAAATGGAATAAATTCTTGTGCAGTTTATAGTGGTAAAGATGGAGAATACAACGAAGAAAGAAGTATTGCTTTAAAAAAGCTTAGAGAAGATGATTTAGATGTTATTTTCTCAGTAGATATGTTTAATGAAGGACTTGATGTAAAGAGCATAGATATGGTGATGTTTTTAAGACCAACAGAATCTCCAACAGTATTTTTACAACAATTAGGTAGGGGTTTAAGAAAAGACAAAAATAAGAAGTATTTAAATGTATTAGATTTTATAGGTAATTATAAAAAGGCAAACTTAGTACCGTATTTACTTACTGGAGATAGCAAAACAAGAGAGCAATGTAGCTATACAATACCTCAAGAAGAAGATTATCCAGAGGATTGTTTTGTAGACTTTGATTTTAGACTTGTAGATATATTTGAAAAAATGAGAAAAGCAAATCAAAAGATACAAGACCTTATAAAAGAAGAGTATTTCAACATTAAGATAGATTTAAATAAGATACCTTCTAGAACAGAGTTATTTACATATATGGATGATGATTTGTACAGCAATATAAAGAAAAAAGCTAAGATAAATGTATTTAGAGATTACATGAGTTTTCTAGATAATATAAATGAACTTAATGAAGATGAAAGCAGTTTATTAAATACATTTGGTCATGATTTTATAAAGTTTATAGAAACTACAAGTATGAGTAAAACATACAAGCTACCTGTGTTGCTAGCATTTTATAATAATGGTAATATGAAATTAAAAGTAAATGATGATGATTTATATAAGTCATTTAAAGAATTTTATAGCAAAGGATCAAATGCAGTAGATATGCATAAAGATAAAGCTACATCTAACTTTAAAACGTGGGAGAGTAAGCAATATATAAGCTTGGCTAGAAAAAATCCAGTACACTTTTTATGTAAAACTAGCAGTGAGTTTTTCTATTTAGATGGAGAAGATGTTTGCTTAAATGAAGAATTAGGAAGCTATTTTACTAACCAAGAATTTGTAAATCATGTATCTGATGCTATAGAGTTTAGAACTAAGGAATACTACAAAAACAGATTTGAAAATAAGTAAAATAAAGATAGGAGAATAATTATGAATTGTATATTTTGTGAAATTAATGATTACATATTAGAAAATGAAGTAGCATATGCTATATTTGATAAATTCCCAGTTAACGAAGGACACATGCTTTTTATACCTAAAAGACATGTAAAAGATTTTTTTGACTTAACAAGAAATGAAAGGGAATCTATATTTGAGTTAGTAGATGAGGGTAAGAAGCTACTTGATGAAAAATACTCACCAGATGGATACAATGTAGGTGTGAATTGTGGTGAAGTTTCAGGGCAAACTGTCATGCATGTACATGTGCATCTAATACCAAGATACATTGGGGATACATCATGCCCTAAAGGTGGAGTAAGAGGCGTAATACCTGACAAGATGAAATACTAGATTACTTAGTAACTCAATTTTTAATATAAATAATAAAAAATAATGTTTAGACCTAAAGACCACGGGTATATATAGATTATAGTTAAATAATAAAAAATTAAAATTAATATATAACAGGTGAAATTAGGAGGAGAAAAATTATGAAAAAGTTTGTTTGTACAGTATGTGGATATATACATGAAGGGGAAGTAGCACCAGAGATTTGTCCAGTATGTAAAGTAGGATCAGAGAAGTTCAACGAAATGAGTGGGGAAATGATATGGGCTGATGAGCATAGAATAGGTGTAGCTCAAGGTGTAGACGAAGATATATTAGAAGGATTAAGAGCTAACTTTACAGGGGAATGTACAGAAGTAGGAATGTACTTAGCAATGAGTCGTCAAGCAGATAGAGAAGGATATCCAGAAGTAGCAGAAGCTTACAAGAGAATAGCATTTGAAGAAGCAGAACATGCTGCTAAATTTGCAGAGTTATTAGGTGAAGTAGTTGTAGCAGATACAAAAGCTAACTTAACTGCAAGAGTAGAAGCAGAATATGGAGCTACTGAAGGAAAATTAAAAATAGCTAAAAAAGCTAAAGAATTAGGATTAGATGCTATACATGATACTGTTCATGAAATGTGTAAAGATGAAGCTAGACATGGTAAAGCATTCTTAGGATTATTAGAAAGACATTTTCAAACTAAATAATAGATAAAAGCTAAAGCCTTGGATTATATTATTCCAAGGCTTTATTATTATATTTTTAGCAGTGAACTACATCATATCTATCTGCATTCATTACTTTATTCCAAGCAGATACAAAGTCTTTTAAGAACTTAACTTGAGAGTCTTCACTTGCATAAACTTCTGCAACAGCACGAAGCTGGGAATTAGATCCAAAAACAAGGTCAACTCGTGTACCTTTCCATTTTAACTTCCCGCTTTCTCTGTCACGTCCCTCAAATATTTGTTCATCTGTAGACGTAGGTTTCCACACAGTATCCATATCCAAAATATTTACAAAGAAGTCATTTGTAAGAGTCTCTGGTCTATCTGTAAAAACACCGTACTGAGATTTTTTATAGTTGGTATCTAATACACGCATACCACCTATTAAAACTGTCATTTCAGGAGCAGTCAAAGTTAAAAGTTGTGCACGGTCAACTAATAATTCTTCACTACGCATTGAATAATCTGGTTGTAGGTAGTTTCTAAATCCATCAGCTTTTGGTTCAAGTACAGCAAATGATTTAATATCAGTTTCTTCTTGAGATGCATCACTGCGACCAGGAGTGAAAGGAACTATAATTTTATATCCTGCTTTTTTAGCTGCTTTTTCAATACCTACGCAACCACCGAGGATAATTATATCTGCTAAAGATACTTCTTTATTTCCTGATTGTGAAGAGTTAAATTCTTTTTGTATTTTTTCTAAAACTTTTAAAACTTTATTTAATTGCTCTGGTTCATTAACCTCCCAAGACTTTTGTGGTTCAAGGCGAATTCTAGCTCCATTTGCACCACCACGTTTATCAGAACCTCTAAATGTAGATGCAGATGACCAAGCTGTATAAACAAGTTCAGATATAGATAATTTAGAATCTGAAATTTTCTTTTTAAGATATTTAATATCATCTTTATCAATTATTTCATAATCAACTTTAGGTACAGGATCTTGCCATATAAATTCTTCACAAGGAACCTCTGGACCTAGATATCGTGAAATAGGACCCATATCACGATGTGTAAGTTTAAACCAAGCACGTGCAAAGTCATCAGCGAATTTATCTGGATTATTTAAATAATTTCTAGCAATTTTTTCATATATTGGATCGAATCGAATTCCTAAGTCAGCAGTCGTCATCATAGGGCGATGTTTAATTGATGGGTCATGTGCATCTACAATCATATCTTTTTCAGATACATCTTTAGCTAACCACTGATATGCTCCAGCTGGACTTTTAACTAACTCCCATTCGTATTTAAACAATGTTTTAAAATAGCCCATATCCCATGTTGTTGGATTTTGTTTCCATGCACCTTCAATTCCACTACTGATTGTATCTATTCCTTTACCAGTTTTGTAGCTGTTTTTCCAACCTAGTCCTTGTTCATCAAGACCAGCAGCCTCGGGTGCAGGACCAACATATGTAGCAGGAGCAGCTCCATGGCATTTACCAAATGTATGCCCCCCAGCTATAAGTGCAACAGTTTCTTCGTCATTCATAGCCATACGTGAGAATGTTGTTCTAATGTCTTTTGCAGAGCCAACTGGATCTGGTTTTCCTTCAGGTCCCTCTGGATTTACATAAATTAATCCCATCTGAACTGCCGCTAGTGGATTTTCAAGGTTACCAGTGCTAGGGTTTTTATTACTTCCAAGAAACTCATGATTTGGACCCCAGTAAACATCTTGTGGTTCCCAAACATCTACACGTCCACCACCGAATCCGATAGTTTTAAGCCCCATTGACTCATAAGCACAGTTACCTGTTAGTATCATAAGATCTGCCCATGAAATTTTACTACCATATTTTTGTTTGATTGGCCAAAGTAATCGACGAGCTTTATCTAAATTTATATTATCAGGCCAACTATTTAATGGTGGAAATCTTTGTGTTCCATCACCTGCTCCACCTCTACCATCACTTATTCTATACGTTCCTGCACTATGCCACGCCATACGAATAAATAGTGGTCCATAGTGACCAAAATCTGCTGGCCACCAATCTTTTGAATCTGTCATTAAATTATATAAATCTTTTTTTAATGCAAAATAATCAAGTTTTTCGAATTCTTTACTATAATTAAACTTACTTCCCATTGGATTACTCAAGCTTGAGTTTTGACGAAGAATGTTTAGTTTTAATTGATTAGGCCAAAAATCATTATTTGATGGTCCACTTTGTGCTATAGAGCTACTTGTTCTTCCGGTAAATGGGCATCTAATTTCTCTCATTTGATGATACCTCCTTTATTTTGTTGAAGCTTTAAAATTAAGTGATTCATATATCATTACATAATATACCATTACATAATATGTAAATAGATTTTTGATTATGTGTTATTTATGAAAAGCATTTAAATAGCTTTAATAATATATGAAATGTTAACATTTTTCTAAATGGGTTTGAATATATATTTCCTAGCAGTAAATTTGTTAACAAAAAATTAACATAGAAATCTAAAACTTTTAAGATAGTATTACACGTCTATATATAGAGAGACAAATTACTAACTACAAGGGGTAGATTTTAAAATAATTTAAAAACATAAGAAAGAAGGGGTAGAATATGAATTTTAAAAAATATGTATCAACATTAATAGTAGGGGCTATGGTGTTCACAAGTGGCGGAGTTATTGCAAATGCACAAACTAATACTACTAATAAAGCACCAACAGTTTCAACACAAGCAAATGGGAGTATAACAGTATTAGACAAGACAGGAAAAGCAACACATGATGTATATATAAGAGATAATAGTAATACAAAAGGAAAAATACTAGGAACATTAAATAAAAATAAAACAATAAAATTAAACGGTAAAACAAAAGATGGTTGGTACAAAGTAGATTACAATGGAAAAGTAGGATATGTATATTCTAGTTATATAAAAATAGATGCAACATCAGATAATAATAATTCAGATATAACAGTATTAGATAAAACAGGGAAATCAACACACAATGTATATATAAGAGATAATAGTAATACAAAAGGAAAAATACTAGGAACATTAAATAAAGATAAAACAATAAAATTAAATGGTAAAACAAAAGATGGTTGGTATAAAGTAGATTACAATGGAAAAGTAGGATATGTATATTCTAGTTATGTAAAAATAGTTGAAACATCAGACAATAACTCAGATACAACAGTACTAGATAAAACAGGGAAAGCAACACACAATGTATATATAAGAGACAATAGCAATACAAAAGGAAAAATACTAGGAACATTAAATAAAAATAAAACAATAAAAATAAAAGCAAAAACAAAAGATGGTTGGTACAAAGTAGACTACAATGGAAAAGTAGGATATGTATATTCTAGTTATGTAAAAATAGTTGGATAAAAAGAAGTTAGAGATAATTTTATAGGCTTTGTTAGATAATTGTGTGATGAGCAATAAAAAATAGCTAGATATATTGGAATTATCCGATATCTAGCTATTTTCATATATTTTAATTACTTATTTCTTACAACACTTAATAACTTATCTACATATATATTATCCATTTGAATATATTTTGAGCCTTCTTCACTAGAATCCTTTTTAGCTCCAATATTCATAATATATTTGTCTATATCAACGTATTCTTGCCATGTATCAAAATCATACTTCTTTGAGGGTGTAGTCATAGATGGATGAGCTAATTTTAATTTTTTACCATTTTTCAACTTTATATTATAGAAAAATTCACCTTTATTTTTTCCACTATCAACAAACCCAGTATTTACATACTCTACATCACTAAAGCTGTATTTATTTCCCTTTAAGTTATAAAAGCTATAATCATAAATACCATCTTCTGTAATTACCACTACACTAGTTAGTAATATATATAAAAGTGGAATTATTGTTAATATAAGAAATTTATCAAATTTTAAGCACGCAGATAAGCCTTTGTTCGCACAATAAAATTTTTCTTCTTTTGAAATTAGCAATTTTATCCTACTAACAACTATTATAAGTATCACAAAGAATAAATAAGAATATGGTGATTTTATGAGACAAGTTAGATATTCTCCTCTTATAAATAGTTTTTGTTGTATAAGTGAAATTCCCATACCAAATCCTATAAAAGCTATTACAAATACTGGTATTAGTAGAATGTAAAATATAAACGATACTATATAGCTTAACAAGTCCAAGGCAATGTTACATTTTTTGTTGTATACTTTTAAATAATTTCTGAGATTATAGAATACTAAAGTAATTGTGACTATAACAGAAGCTATGTTTAATACTAGAGGTTCATAATTTTTATGATATATGTTAATGAATAGCCACAGTATTGGACCTAAAGCTATAAGTATGGATGCGAATAATCCATATTTAATATATTTTTTATCTTTCATTTTTATGTCTCCTTAAAATTTTATGTTAGAAATAAATTGTGAAATTAATTGGTAATATATGACAATTAATGACTTTATTATATTATAAACTTTATTGAATAATTTACCAACTAAAAATAGTTCTATTAAGGACTTATTGATTAAAATGTTTGTTCAAAGAGATACAACAATAAACAAATAAGATATTTAAATAATTAGCTTTAAGCAAATACATAGTTTATAATATTAATAAAAACATTATTATAAGAAACTGAGGGTTAAAGATGAGTATAAAAGTAAAAGATATAGCTAGCCAATCTGGAGTATCAATAGCTACAGTATCTAGATACCTAAATAAATCAGGCTATGTAAAAAAAGAAACCAGAGAAGTAATAAAAAACGCAATACAAGAAATAAAAGAACAAGATGAAAACTACCAAACATCAAAAAACATAGCAGTAATATTTCCAGATCTATCAAATATGTTTTTTACAGATGTGCTAAAAGGACTAACAGAAGAAGCTGAAAAACTAAACTACAACGTGTTTTCATTTGATAGTGGAGAAAACATAGAAAAAGAAATGAAAATAATAGATGCACTACAAGAATTCAACATATGTGGATTAATAATAACTACAACTATAAGAAATAGAGAAACTACTAAACTACATGTAAATAAATTAAGCTCTCTAGGAGTTCCAGTAATATTAATAGATAGAGACTTAATGTTTAGTGATTTTGATGGAGTATTTAGTGACAACAAAAAAGGTTCTTTTGATGGAGTAGATACCTTAATAGGAGCAGGTCACAAAGATATAGCTGTAATAACAGGACCACTAGAATATGAAACATCTCAACTTAGACTAGAAGGATACAAAGAAGCACATAAAATGAATGGACTTGAAATAAATGAAAGCTACATACATATAGGAGACTATCAAATAGAATCAGGATACAAATGCACAAAGGATATAATAGAAAATAACAAAGATGTAACTGCTATATTTAGTTGCAACAATATGATGACTCTAGGAGCTATAAATGCATTAAACGAAATGGAAATAAAAATTGGACAAGATATATCTCTACTAGGGTTTGATGATTTAGAATTTTTCACATATCTAGGATTAAACATTAGTGTAGTGTCTAGACAAACATCTGAAATGGGAAAAATAGCTTTTGAAGTATTACTAAAGAAAATAACAAATGAAGAACCTTGCCCTACACAAAATATAATATTAAAACCAAGTGTTGAAGTTAGAGGTTCAGAAAAATTAATAAATACTAATGATAAATAGAGGTTAAAGCCTCTATTTTTTATGTGTTTTTTTATGTATGAAATAAATATGTAAAAAATATGTAAAAAATATGAAAAATATATTGTAAAAATTCAAAAGATAGTTTATTATATAAAATATAAAGTTGGAAAACGATATCATAGTTTCTAAATCTATTTGAATTTGTAGGGGGATTTTTAAAATGAATGTATATTTAGCGGAATTTATAGGAGTAGCAATGTTAATATTTTTTGGTTGTGGTGTTTTAGCAGGAAATGCATTAAAAACATCAGGATCATATGGAGCAGGGAATGTAGCAATAAATATAGCTTGGGGATGTACAGTTGCAATGGTAATCTTTTGTTTAGGAGATATAAGTGGAGCTCACATCAATCCAGCTATAACAATAATGAATGCTGTAATGGGTACTTTTGAATGGAGTTTAGTACCAGGATATATTTTAGCTCAAATAGCAGGTGGTGCATTTGGTGGATTTTTAGTTTATCTACAGTTTATTGATCACTGGGAAAAAACAGACGATCAACATGCAAAGTTAACTATATTTGCAACAGCACCAACTATAAAAAACAATGTAGCAAACTTTTTCAGTGAGTATATAGTAACTTTTGGATTAGCATTTTGTATATTAGGGATGGGAACAAATACATTTTTAGAAGGATTACAGCCATTAGCTACAGGATGTTTAATATTCTTAGTTGGAACTTCATTTGGTGGGGTAACTGGAGCAGCACTAAACCCTGCTAGAGACTTAGGTCCACGTTTAGCTCATTTCTTTTTACCAATAGCAGGTAAAGGAACATCTGATTTTAAATATGCATGGATACCAATAGTAGCACCTATAATGGGAGCTACTACATCAGGCTTAGTACATAATGCTTTATACAAAGGTATAGTAGATTACAGACTTTTTGCTATGGTAGGAATAACAGTAGTTACATTCATAGCTATAAAGTTAGCAAGTGAAGACAGCAAAGAAGCGATTAAAAATAAACAAGCTCTAAATCAAATTGCATAAATAATAATATGTAAAAAATATGTAAGATTTATGTAAAAATTATAAGATAAATTAAATGACATTAAATGAGAGGGGATTTTTAGTATGAAAAAGATATGCGTAATAGGAAGCTTAAACATGGACTTAGTAGTAAATGTTGATGAAATGCCAAAGAAGGGGCAAACATTAATAGGAAGCAAATTTAGAGAGATACCTGGTGGAAAAGGTGGAAACCAAGCAGTAGCAGCATCAAGACTTGGTGGAGATGTATGTATGATAGGAAAAGTTGGAAATGATGGATTTGGAGAGAGTTTATTAAAACAACTTAAAGCAGATAAAATAAACACTGATTACGTACAAGTAGAAGAAGGTCCTAGTGGTGTAGCACTTATAACAGTAGATCAAAATGCTGAAAACTCTATAGTAGTATCACCAGGGGCAAACTTTAAATTAACTAAAGATGATATAGACAAATGTATAGATGGAATAAAAGAAAGTAATACAGTTGTAATACAGCTTGAAACACCAATAGATACAATAAAATATGCTTTAGAAAAATCAAAGGAGTTAGGCAAATTTACAATATTAAATCCAGCACCAGCAGTAATGTTAAGTGATGACATTATAAAAAATGTAGATTTATTAACTCCAAATGAAACAGAATTAGAAATATTAAGTGGAGTAAGTATTAAAGATGAAGATGACATAAAAAAAGCAGCTAATATAATGATGGAAAAAGGTGTAAAGCAATTAATAGTTACACTAGGTTCAAAAGGTAGTCTATATTTAGATAAGGATAATATGAAATTTATAAAATCATATAAAGTAGATGCTATAGATACAACAGCAGCAGGAGATACATATACAGGAGCATTATCTGTAGCATTCTCACAAAATAAAAGTGTAGAAGAAACAATGGATTTTGCATCTAAGGCAGGAGCATTAAGTGTAACTAAGGTAGGAGCACAAACTTCAATACCAAACTTATACGATATAGATAATTATAAGTTTTAATTAAAATCTAAAAAATACAAAATAAATAATAAAAAATAGGAGATTGAAAATGAAAAAATCAGTTTTAATAAATAGTGAAATATCATCAATAATAGCAAAAATGGGTCATACAGATATGTTAACAATATGTGATAGTGGTCTTCCAATACCAAAGGACGTTGAGAGAATAGATTTAGCTCTAAAACATGGAATACCTACATTTTTAGATACTTTAGATACAGTATTAGAAGAATTACAAGTAGAAGAAATTGTAATAGCTACTGAACTAGAGTCAGTAAGTAATGATATGTACAAAGAAATACAAAAAAGATTTGAAAATGTGAAAATAACTACTGTAGCTCACGAAGAGTTTAAAGTTATGACAAAAGAATCTATGGCAATAGTTAGAACAGGTGAATTTACTCCATATGCAAATATAATATTAAAATCAGGAGTAGTATTCTAATAAATTAAAAGCGTTATTTTAAAATGGAGTAGATAAAATCTACTCCATTTTGTTGTGCGTATTATCAAACTCGTCTTTTACGTATTTATCTAGTGCCTTGATTATTAAATTATTTACGCTTATGTGATCATCTTTAGCTAATATTTCTAGCTTAGATTTTAAATTTTTAGGGATAGTTAAAGATGTCCTTACATTAACTTCCTTATTAATCATATTCTCACCTCAATTTTATTATATGCAAGATGTTTTTATTAATAACAAAGTAGCAAATTTTTGGTTTTTATTATTGTTTATATTCTTGTGGTAAAAAAATAAATGGCAAGTAAGTAAAAGTTAAATTATGAATAAAATAGTTTCTACTTAGAAAAGATATATATAGGTATAAATTGTTGTACCTTAAATCAAAATAGCAATACAAAACAGTCTTATTTATGAATATTATTTTTATCAAATAATAAAAAAGTATTCTAATTATAATACTTTTTTACAAGGAGGAAAATTTTAATGATAGAAAAAACAAGACTCACAGAAGAAGCCAGCAAAAGTAGGGTACTTCTTAATTTATTTTTAGCTATGCTAGTAGCATACCTATTTGTAAAAGGAGGAATAGCTACTGCTCAAATGATGTTTCCGCCTATCTTTGGATTAGTGGCAAGGAATCCTTTTCTTTTAGCAAATAAAGAATTCATAACTCAATTTGCTCAGTTGCTTGGATTTGGATTGATATCAGCATTAGTATTTATTTGGATATCAGCTATAGAAGGAAGAAAAATATCAACTTTAGGATTTTATAAAGAAAGTTGGCTTTCTAAATATGTATTAGGACTAATTATAGGATTACTTATGATGAGTACAGTAGTATTTATACTATATATGCTAGGTAATATAACAGTTGAAACTAGGGCAGTACAGCCAGTAGGTATGGCAGCCTTATTAAATGTTTCAATAATATTAATAGGATGGATGATACAAGGTGCAACAGAAGAAATAGTAACAAGAGGATGGCTAATGAACGTATTAGGTGCTAAATATAATATTACAATAGGACTAATAGCATCTGCTGTATTCTTTGGTTTATTACATTCTGAAAATCCTGGTATGAATTCTATATCTCTTTTAAACATTATATTAGTCGGAATTTTACTTGGATTAATTGTTATAAACACTGGAAATTTATGGGTTGTTTGTGGAATCCATAGTGCATGGAATTTTGCTCAAGGTAATCTATTTGGATTCCAAGTTAGTGGAAATGAAGTAGGTATAGGAACTTTAGTTGACTTAAATACAGTAGGAAATGAACTTATTACAGGTGGATCGTTTGGACCTGAAGCAGGACTTGTATGTAGTTTTGTAATTATATGTTTAATACTTATTATGTTGTTTGTAACTAAAAAAGATTCTTTTAAAAAATTAAGATAATCTTTTTAGTAAGATAAGATTATTGAAGTAAATGGCTATGCTAAGAAACTAATTTCTTAGTATAGTCTTTTATTTATGTTAAATTTAAATTTATTATCTATAAATTGTATACAAGATTAGAAAAAAATACTATAATATAATTAGAAATCTAAATAAAAAGGTAAGAGGAGTTAAAAAAATGAAGAAAATGTACTTAACAATAGCAGTCATAGCAATATTATCTTTGACAGGTTGCTCAAAGCATGATGTTGTAGGGGCTCAAGAGGTTAAAGGTGCTTCAGAATCTAAAGAAGAATCTAATTTAGATATAAATAAAAAAGTTAAAGACAAAATAGCAGAATTAGATCTTGATTCTAAGTCAAAAAAAATCGATGAAGCAAAAGAGACATCAGATGAAGTTTCTAAGAAAACAGCAGGTTCAAGTGAAAAGTTAGAAAGCGTAAATGAAAAATTAGATTTAGCAGGTAGTGTAGAAGGTAAAATAGCTCAAAAGATAAAAGCTTTTAACAAAGATGCACAAGATGCTAATAATTCTATAAACAACGTAAGAAATAAAGCTAATGAAACTGCTAAAAAAGTAGAACAAGATAAACAAAAATTAGATGAAGCTAAAAATGAAATTGGTGGTAGTTTAGATAGTATAAAAAATAAAATCGATAATATAAAACAAAATGATATTATTAAAGATCTTCCTAAAAAATAAAAATTAGAATTTATTTAACTATATCCATAGTAAATTTAATACATAAAAATTTGGAAATAGTTAATAATATAAATAAAAAGCAGATAAATTTATCTGTTTTTTTATTTATAATTGGGAGATGAAAATAATGTTTAATCCAAAGCGAGTTATATTTGAAAAAAATACATTAGATACAGAAATAGGAAAAGCTATATACGAGAAAGTATGTGATAATAAAAGCATTGAAATTATCCAAGCTACTTCTAATAAGATAAAAAGTAATATCCCAGGAGACAATCTATATGAACAATATAGATCAGGAAAAGAAACTTTAGTAGTAGGAGAAAAAAAGGGTCTAAAATTTCAAACATGTAAGCCCTCAGCTAATTATCAGCTACCATTAGTTAGTGGTTGTATGGGAAGGTGTGAGTATTGTTATCTAAATACTCAATTAGGTGATAAACCATTTGTAAAAGTATTTGTAAATACAGATGACATTTTAAAAAAAGCAAAACAATATATAGATGAAAGATTACCTGAGATAACTATATTTGAAGGAGCTGCAACTTCAGACCCAGTGCCAGTTGAACCTTATACAAATTCGTTAAAAAAGGCTATAGAGTTTTTTGCAAAAGAAGAAAATGGAAGATTTAGGTTTGTAACTAAGTATGATGATATAGATAGTTTGTTAGACATTAAACACAACAATCATACAGAAATAAGGTTTAGTATAAATACGCCTAAAATAATAGATACATATGAACATCATAGTGCATCATCAAATAAAAGAATAGAAGCTGCTATAAAGGTAGCAAAAGCAGGTTACAAAATAGGATTTATAATAGCACCAGTGTTTTTATATGACAATTGGGAAGAAGAATATAGATCTCTTATAAGAAGCATAAAGGATAAATTGCCAAATCAATACAATGAAAAAATTATGTTTGAGGTTATATCTCACAGATATACGACTAAAGCTAAAAATACTATTTTGCAGATATTCCCAGAAACTACACTTCCAATGCAAGATGATGATAGAAAGTTTAAGTATGGTCAATTTGGATATGGAAAATATGTATACAGCAAAGAACAATTACAAGAGATGAAAGAATTTTTTATTTCAGAAATAGAAGATGTATTTCCAAATAGCATAATAAAATACGTTATATAATAAATACAAAAAATTATTATGAAATTATTAATAGTTGAATTAAATAGTTATATTAAAAAACATTAACATTAAAATGTTTGATTTTTTATTAACAATGTGATATTATTAACATATTCAAAATCGAACCAGTTTTATTTTGACACAATTTTATACCCGGGGGATCTTTAAATGAAAAAAAGCAATAGTACAGTATTTATAAAGAAGTTGATATTTTTCTTTTGTGGTTTATGGATAATTCAAACAGGAGTAGCTATATTTATTAGAACTAATATAGGCTCAGATCCATTTACAGTATTAACACAAGGTATATCTAGAACATTAGGAATTACTACGGGAACTGCAAATATAACAATAACATTTGTATTTTTAATTACTATACTTATAGTAGATAGGAAAACGATAAACATTGGAACAGTCTTAGCATTAGTATCAGCTGGACCATTTATAGATTTAATGTTAGCAGTTTTACAACCAATAGAATTTAGTGATTTTAACATAATGGTAAAAATGTTATTATTAGCGCTTAGTTGTGTAATCGTTGCAATCGGTTTCGCAATGTTAAAAGCTACTGAGTTAGGGGTAGCACCAAATGATTTAATTCCACTTATAATACATGAGAAAACTAATCTTACATATCAGTGGATTCGTATTTCTATGGATTCTATATTTGTAGTAGCAGGATTTATGCTTGGGGGAGTTATAGGAGTAGGTACGATAATAGGAGCTTTTTTAACAGGTCCTGCAATACAATTTTTCATGCCGAAATTAGAAAAAGTAATCAAGCCTATAATATATAAAGATAGTTATAAAGAAGAATATGAAGAGGAAATTGCTCAAGATTGTTTAAACAGTATAAATTACTAAGAATATTACATATTAACCCTACGCCTATTTATTAAAGCGTGGGGTTATTTTATAATTAAATTGTAATTTTTTTATATAAAATTAGATTTTAAACATATAAAAAAAAATAAATTGCAATAAAAAAATTTTTTTTTATAAAAAAGCGATTATACTATAGACTTTGACAAAAAAAGATAGTAATATGTATACATAGACAACAAGAAATGACAATGTAATTAAAAGTATCACAAAACGAATAGTATAATTAATTATCTAGTGATAATAAACTATACTGTCACATTTAACCCAAACAAATCTAACAATAAAAATACTCATCCCCCCAAGATGGTATTTTAAAAAACCCTTTATGACTGCTACGGAAGCAGTCCTTTTTTTTGGAGAAAAATAAAATAGATGGTTGACTGTAAAAACGTTTTCATATATTGTTATTATATAAACAAAATTTAGGAGATGTAATTATGGTCAAAAAACAAATAACAATAATAAGTGAAACAGGTGTACACGAAAGATTAGGAACTATGTTTATAAGAAAAGCATCATCATATAAATCTGAAATATTAATAGTAAAAGGTCATGCAACGATTAGTGCAAAGAGCATAATGGGATTTTTTAGCTTAGGTTTAAGTGAAGGTGATGTAATTGAGTTACAAGCGATTGGGGAAGACGAAGAATTAGCAGTAGAAGAGTTATCAAGATACATCTTAGAACTTAAATAACAAAGGGAGAGTTATATGCTAGACAATAAAACATTTAAGGTTATTATAGGCGTTATAATGACAGTAGTAGTATTAGTAATTGGTTATATTATGCTTATGATATTTACTAATTATAGACCAAAGAGTGAATTAGATATAAGTATAGAAAATAACCAAAGTAAAAAATTAAATATAGATGATGATATTTCCATGACTACATTTAATATAGGTTATTGCGGTACAGATAAGGATATAGACTTTTTTATGGATGGGGGAACTCAATCTAGGTCTATAAGTAAAGAAAGAACTGTTGAAAATTTAAATGAAATAATGACAGAAATGAAAAGCTTGGATTCTGATATATATATGTTACAAGAAGTAGATAAAAAAGCTACTAGGAGTTACAAAACCAATCAGTATGAAGAACTTAAAAACAAATTTAAGGATTATGGATTTATGTTTTCAATAAACTATAAAGTGTTATGGGTTCCAATACCACTTTCAAATCCACATGGTAGCGTATTAGCAGGACTTACTACTATGTCTAAATATAATATTCAAAGTACTACAAGATACGACTTACCAGGCAAGGAAAGCTATTTTAGGCAACTTGGAGACTTAGATAGATGTATGAGTGTGCATAGAATACCTGTTAAAAATAACAAAAAATTGGTTATGATAAATGCTCATCTATCAGCTTATGATGAAGGTGGAAACATAAGAAGAGAGCAATTAGGATTTGTTAAGTCATTTTTAGAAAGTGAATACAAAAAAGGAAATTATGTAATAATTGGTGGAGACTGGAATCAACAAATACCAGGAACTGATTTTAATGATTTTAAAACTACTCAACAAAAGCCAGATTGGTTACAAGATATACCAAAGAATTTTAATCCAAAAGGATTTAGTTGGGCATATGATAAGAAAACTCCAACATGCCGTTCTATGGATATAAAATACCAAAAAAATAAAAATCTACTTGCTATAATAGATGGATTTTTAGTTTCAGACAATATTATAGTAAATAGCGTAAATGGTAAGAATTTAGAATTTAAAAATACAGATCACAACCCAGTTACAATAAACTTTAAATTAAAGTAATCCAAAATGGAGTAGATAAAATCTACTCCATTAAAATTTCTCTCATCAAATCAGGATAATCAGTAAATACTCCATCTACATTGTATTCAATCATTTTTCTCATAGCTAGAGGGAAATTAATAGTATAAACAAATACTTTAAGTCCATTTTCATGTGCCAAATCAACAATATCCTTAGTAACTAGCAAACCACTTAAATTGATACTATAAACACCTAAATTCTTAGCATGTTCAACTATATTACCAAATCCTTTATAGTCATCTTCAGTTTTATATAGCGCTCCATATTTAATAGTCTTATCTATATTTTTAAAATTTCTAATAGTATCGTGATTAAAGCTAGATATCAATATATTATCTTTTAAACCATACTCATTAATTAAATCAATTACATCGTTTTCTAAATCGTAATTAATTAAATCTGTTTTAGCCTCAATATTTAAAAATATATTTTTATTTTTAATTAAATCAAAAACTTCTCTAAGGGTAGGTATTTTACAGTCGTAATTATTAGTAAATTCAAAATTCCTACATCTAAAGTGCTTAAGTTGATTCAATGAATAGTCTTTAATTAGACCTTTTCCCTTAAAGGTTCTTTCAATGTCCTCATCATGAATAACTACTAAGTTACCATCAATACATTTATGAACATCAAGTTCCATAGCATTCATTCCCAAACAAATAGCTTTTTTAAAAGCTAAGAGTGTATTTTCAGGATAATCCCCACTAGCACCCCTATGTGCAAATATTATCATATTAATTTCAACTCCTTCATTATATATTATTATACTATCTGCGAAATATTTCAAATAAGTTTTAAATAGATAAAATCTATATTTGAATATATTAATATAATTTATATTCGTTTTACAAAATTTTACTAAATAGTTATAATTTAGACAGACATAATTTAATTTAAAATGATTACAATTTCTAACATAATCAAAATTAGGTTATTGGGAAAACTTAGGAGGACTTATATGGTTATATTAAAATCAATGGAGAGTATTTTAAGTATTATTATTATGATAACAATAGGATGTGTTTTATCTAAGAAGGGGTGGTTTGATGAAAAATCAACATCTCTTATATCAAACTTAGTATGTAAAGTAGCATTACCAGCTTATATGATAGAAAATCTTGTTACAAGTTTTACAAGGGACAAACTTTATCAAATGTCAGGAGGACTTATTGTTCCGTTTACTTCAATATTTGTTTGTTACTTAATAGCGATATTAGTTTCAAAAGTTTTAAATATAGATGAAAAGAGAAAAGGTACATTTCAAAGTATGTTTTTTGTTTCAAACACTATATTTATAGGACTACCGGTTAATTTAGCTTTATTTGGTGAAGATAGTGTAGCATATGTACTTCTTTATTACATAGCAAATACTACATTTTTTTGGACTATAGGAGTTTACTGTATAAGTAAAGATGGAGATGAAAAGAATAGAAAAATATTAAGTAAAGAAACTTTGAAAAAAATTCTATCTCCACCTTTGTTAGGTTTCTTAGTTGGTATAGTTATTATAATTTTAGAAATACCAATGCCAAATTTTGTAATAAGTACATGTAAGTATCTTGGAAATCTTACTACGCCTTTATCTATGATATTTATAGGTATTACTGTAAGTAAAATAAAACTTAAAGAAATCAAGGTTAGTAAAGATATGCTAGTTCTTATAATTGGAAGATTTATTGTATGCCCTATGGTAGCAATAATTATGGTTTTATTTATAGACATGCCACAAATGATGAAAGAAGTATTTATAATTCAATCATCTATGCCAATAATGACGCAAACATCTATAATTGCGAAACAATATAATGCTGATTACGAATATGCAGCTGTAATGACTACAATAACAACACTATTAGCAGCAATATCTATCCCTGTTTATATGCTTTTATTAAGCAAAATAAAAATCTTCCTATAAAATTTATGATATACAAAGTGAATTTAAAATAGATAAAAACTATACTCAAAGATGATTGTATAAAAAATATCTATTTTACAAAAAATTCCTAAATAGTTATAATTTAGACAGGAATAATTTACAATTTATTACTGGGCTTTACGGGGGGATGTAAACGCATAAGTTTTAAGTAGTTATAATTTTATAAATAAAAAAAATAGTCCATAGATATCTATGGGCTATTTTAACGAAATCAATGGAGGAGTAAGATGGGTAAAACATTAGTTGAGTTTATAAATACTTGACCAACTTGCGATGAGCATGGAGTGCTTGTTAAAAAAATTGCACAGCAGTATATTGATAAAGTTGAAGTTAAGCTGTATCAAGC
The DNA here is from genome assembly GCA_947072565.1 of uncultured Peptostreptococcaceae bacterium. Taxonomy (GTDB): domain Bacteria; phylum Bacillota; class Clostridia; order Peptostreptococcales; family Peptostreptococcaceae; genus Romboutsia_D. Next base: position 28,525 of record CAMTIM010000056.1, read on the forward strand.
AGGAAAAGATTTTTCATACGTAAAAAAATACGGAATGATAACAAAGGGAACTTTGATAATAAATCAAAAGAAAAAATACGATAGATTATCAAAAGAAATAATAGAAAAAGCTATATTAGAAGCTATAAAGGTGGTTTAAATGCATATATTAAATTTCATAAAAGATATCTTAATAACATCTGTAAGCATATTAAATGGTGCATCTGGGTGGCTAGTCATAAGTTTTGTAATAGCAGGACTTCTTCATAATTTAATAACACCACAAAAATTTCAAAAGGCACTAGGAAACACAAAACTAACATCACTATTTAAAAGTACAGTATCAGGAATGTTACTTCCAATATGTAGCTGTGGAGTTATACCAATCGGTATAAGTATGTATTATTCTGGAGCATACTTAGGTCCAGTATTAGCATTTATGACATCAACTCCTATTATAAATCCGATAGCAGTAGTACTTAGTTTTGGACTTTTAGGTCCACAAATCACAATTATTTATGTAATAGCAGGGTTTGTTGTTCCTATGATAGTTGGTATTTTAGGAAATATATTTGGAAAAAATGAACTTTGTGTTGCAATGGACGATGATGAAAGTTTAATAGAGCTAGAAGAAGAAAAAAGAAGCTTAACTCAAAATATATTAGATGGTCTTAAATGGTCATTTTCAGAGTTAGCCCTTACAATAAGTAAATACGTAATAATAGGTATGCTTGTGGCAGGATTTATAACTACTGCATTTCCAACTAGTATTATACAAAAATACTTAGGAAATCCTGGAGTACTGTCATTAGGTAGTATAGCAATACTTGCGTGTGTTATGTATGTTTGTGCAGTAGGTCATATTCCATTTATTGCAGCTTTAGTTGCAAGTGGAGCATCACCAGGGGTTGCTATAACATTTTTAATTGCAGGAGCTGCTACGAACTTACCAGAGCTTATTAGTATGTATAACGTTATAGGAAAGAGAGCTGTAATAATTTATTCTACAACTCTTACAAGTTGTGCCTTGATAATAGGATATATTACCAATAAGTTGTTAGACGGAAGTTCTATGAGTATGGACATACAAACTTCTAAAGCTTCAATAGATATAGCGAATAAAATTATGCTTAATATACCAGATAGCATGAAATACTTATGTTCTTTTATAATATTTGTATTTTTTATAAAAGCTATTTTACCAAGCGTAAGAAAGGTTGTTAAGAATGAAGCGTAAAAAACTATTTATAATTATTGGAATTTTAATATTTATAGTTGGAATAAGCGTTTATTCTAAAGATAAAGACACTCATAAAAATAATCTTCCGAAAGTAGATGAAGATAGCTTAAAATATTTCCAAGAAAATTGTGAGTATGAAGAAATAATAACATATGCACAGCATGATATGAACAATGACAAAGAAGATGACTTAATAGTTATTTATAAAAAAGATGAAAAACACAATCAAATGGTTGCTGTTGTAAAAAATAAAGATAAAAAATATTTAACTAAACCCATATTAGCACCTAAAGAGGATGCGGTTATAACTTTTAGAGATATAGATAAAAAAGATGAAATGGAAGTTATGATATCAGGTTCTAAAAATGGAAATCTAGGATATGCAATATATAGATTGCAAGATGATAAGTTTATTGATTTATTTGGAGAAGATATGGAAGCTTGCTGTTAAGAAGCTAAATATAAAAAACATAGGGGAGGATTTTCTAGTGAAATTATCAAAAAAAGTACAATCACTATTATTAGTCAGCGTAATAGGAGGATCACTTATGAGTGGATGCAGCAATTCTAAAGACACTAAGGCAGATAGTGCTAAGAATAGTGGAGATTACACTATAAAATTAGGATATTACAATTGTGATCATATGACTGCGGCTCCAGTTGCAGTAGAAGCTGGTATATACAAAGATTTAGGATTAAAAGTAGAAACAGTTGGAAACGGTAAAGTACCAGAAGCTATGGCAGCAGGACAAATGGATGCTGGATATATAGGAACTAAGGGACTAGTTGGAGCTATTCCAAAAGGTTCACCTATAGTAGTTGCAGCAAACAACCATAAAGGTGGTTCAGAATACTTAGTAGCATCAAATGATATCAAAGACCCAAAAGACTTAATAGGTAAAAAAATTGCAGCAGACCCAGATGGAGATTTATTATGGACTACTGATTACGGCCCACAAACAGGATTACCAGTTGATTCATCAAAATATGAATGTGTAAACATAGATTCAAGTAAAGATGCATACTTAGCAATGAAGACTGGACAAATAAAAGCATTCTCGACTTGTGACCCATGGGGATCAGTTGCTGAATTTGAAAAAACAGGTAAAATAATAGCTACTACTAAATACAAAGAAGAATCAACAGGAAAAGAATACAATTGTTGTTCATTTGCTCTAAACACTAACTTCATAAAAGAAAAACCAGAGTTAGCAGAAAAATTAGTTTTAGCTCATACAAAAGCAATAGAATACATATACACAAATCCAGTAAAATCTGCAAAAATATTTGCAAAAGCATATAGTGTAGATGAAGAAGTAGCATTAATGACTATATACAAAAAGACTGTTGGAGAAGGAAGAACTCTTACTTGGAAAATAACTGGAGACGAATATAAAAACAACTTAGCTTTATACAAAGAACACAAAGCATTAGAAGAAATACCAACTTATGAACAAGTTGTAAATGATAAATTATTAAAATCTTGTGGTGCTGATGATTTTGATAAATTTATAAAAGAAAAAGTAAACCCTGTTTTCCCTGAAAAAATGAACTATGACGATTGGAAAGCAAAGGCTATGGAGATAGATGGAAAAAACTAAAAATTTATTATTAGGAATACTTATTTTATTTATAAGTTTAGGAATATTATTTTTCAATCCTAACAATGAAAAAATAGAAGGTAATATAAGGATAGGGGTATCAGATGATACCTCTGCATTTGTAATAAATTATATGAAAAATAAAAACTATTTTGAAGATGTAAAAATTGATAGTTTAATAGAAAGCTATTCAATAGCTGATTGCTGAGCTAGTACTACTCAATGGGCTCTGAGTTCAGAGGAAGTTGATATGGCTATTATTTGTAAAGAGGCAGCAAAAGAATTTATAAAAGCTGATAATAATTTTGAAATAGTAAATACGTTAGTTAAAAATTCAGATATATTTTTAGCTAAAAAAGATGATATAAAAAAAATCGGAATTAGTCAAAATAGAAATTATCAAAATGATTTAGTTAAAGAATATTACAAAAATTCAAAATCTGTTTCATTTATAAATAGTTCTCTGCCATATGCACTAGAAAGTAATAAAGTAGATGCAATAGTAATTGATGCTATAAAGGCATTAAATATACAAGGGAAAAAGCAATCTACATCAGTAAACAAAGACTATGATACATATGTCTTAGTAGTAAGCAAAGCATTCAAAAATAGCGATTCATATAGAGTATTTAAAAATGTATACAATAAAAGTGTGCTAGATTTAAAAGATAAAAACAACTTTAAAAAGCAACTACAAAGCTATACAGATAAAAATATATCAAAGGAAGATATGGGGGAATTTGAAAAGTGGAAGTTAAAGTTTCTACCAATAGAAAATTAATAAACAAAAACAATAAAACCAGATTAAAGCCCTTAGATTTCGTATATAGATTAATATTGATTTTAGTAATATTTGCTATATGGCAACTAAGTGCAACAAATATAGGCAGTTCTCTTTTACTCCCTATGCCAATAGATGTAATAAAAGGATTTATAACTTGCATAACTGACCCGGAAATAGTTAAAAACGTACTTATAACATTACAAAGAGTATTAAAAGGTTTTGGATATGCAATGCTATTTGGACTTCCGATAGGATTATGTATGGGCTTTTCAAATACTTTTGAAAAGTTATTTTCTCCAGTAGTAGACTCAGCAAGACAAGTACCTATAATGGCTTGGGTACCACTTACAATAGTATGGTTTGGTATAGGTGATGGACCGACTATATTTTTAATAGCATTTGCTGGGGTATTTCCTATAATACTTAATACTATTCAAGGAGTTAGGTCTATATCAAAGGATTATTATAATGCAGCAAGAAGTATGGGAGCATCATCATTTTCTATATTTATAAATGTAATGTTACCAGCAGCACTTCCAGATATACTAACAGGTGCAAGACTTGCAATAAGTACAGGATGGATGTCTGTAATTTGAGCCGAGTTTATAGCAACGAGTGCCGGTCTTGGTTACTCAATGGTTCAAGCTCAAACAATGATGAAAACAGAATTGTTAATAGGGCTTATGATATTTGCAGCATTAATAGGATTTATTATAGACAGAATACTAAAATTTATAAACCAAAGCCTTTGCAAATGGAGGTTTAATGACTAATGAACTTAAAAATAGAAAACATAAATAAAACCTTTATGAATGACAAAGTAGAATTAAAGGTTTTAGAAAATATAAATTTAGAAGTACAAGAAGGCGAATTTGTATGCTTATTAGGTCCATCAGGATGTGGTAAAAGTACAATTCTTAGCATAATAGGCGGGTTTTTAAAGTGCGAAGAAGGACAAGTTTTATTAAATAATAAGGTTGTAACTAAGCCTGGTATAGATAGAGCATTTGTATTTCAAAATTATGCGTTATTTCCCTGGAAAACTGTGAAAGAAAATGTAGTATTTCCAATGAAACAACAAAAAATATGCAAAGAAGAAAGAGAAAAGAAACTAGAAGAACTATTAAATATATCGGATTTAAAAGGAAAAGAAAAGTTATTTCCACATCAACTATCGGGTGGAATGAAGCAAAGAGTAGCAGTTATAAGAGCATTAGCTTGTAATCCACAAGTTCTTTTAATGGATGAACCTTTAGGAGCGGTTGATTTTCAAATGAGACAAAATTTACAAGAAGAGTTAGAAGACATTTGGATGAAAAAGAAAATAACTGCAATAATGGTAACTCATGATGTGGATGAAGCAGTTTATATGAGTGATAGAGTAATAGTTATGTCTAGGGACAAAGGTAAAATATTAAAAGACTTAAAGATAGATTTAAGCAGACCTAGAAATAGAAAAGCAAAGGATTATGAAGACTACAAAGAAGAACTTACAAATATATTATCAAAATGTTATATAAATGCATAAGGGGCAAATATGGAAAATACTAATAAATATAGAAGATTAGAAAATGAGCAAAAGAAAATTAGAGTAGAAATTATGAATATGATTATTGAGAAAAATTCTGTGGTTAGTTTAAATGAAATTTCAAACAATCTATTAAACACATTGGAATTAGAAGAAAGTTATATAAAACAAACATTAGACTACTTTGAAAAAAATAACATTATGGTAGTCGATGAAGATAATTATGTAAATTTTATTTATCCAGTATCAGCACACGAAACAATGCATAAAGTTACACTACAAGATGGTAGAAAATTAAATGCAATGTGTGCAATAGACGCATTGGGGGTAGGACTTACTTTTAATCAAGATATATCTATTAATTCTTTATGTAATATTACTTCCAAGGAAATAAATATAAAGCTTAAAGATAATAAGCTACATTCTATAAATAATGATGATTTAAGAATACTTCATATTAATTTAGATAAACATGAAAACTGGGCTGCAAGTTGCTGAAATATCATGAACTTCTTCTGGACGAAGAATGAATTTGATGTATGGGCATTAGAAAATGGATTTGAAAATAATGAAGATATTTATTGTTTAGATATTGATGAAGCTATGAAAGCATCACATGAAATATTCTCACAATATTAAAAGAATTAAAATATAATGATGTTACAAATGAGAGGGAAAGATTAAGTTCTTTCCCTCTTATTTGTGTTTGATAAAACAATAAGCTACTTATTGTAGTTAAAAACTTTATATATTTGACTAAAGGAAAAATATACTGTATACTTACCAAGTACCTATGAGTACTAAATAGTACTAAACGGTACTTATAAGTTTTATGAAGTTATTTTGGAGGTTATTATGGATATAAAGCAAGAATTAATAATGAATGTAGCACAAAAATGTTTTAACAGTTATGGCATCAAATATACTTCGATTGACGATATAGTAAAAGAATGCAAGATATCAAAATCAACGTTTTATAAATGTTTTTCAACTAAAGAAAACTTAGTAGGGGAAATGTTAAACTATTCAAGTAATAAATTCTTAAATCAATCTACACTAATAGATGAAGACAATCAAAAAACACCTAAAGAAAAATTAAAAGAAAAAATAAATATTATATTAGATTATTTAGAATCAAATAGGTATTTCAATTTACATATTTTAGGATCATTCTCAGAAATAAATGGAAAGCCAGTAGAAGAGATAAAAAGTACCATTAAATCTAGATTAGTAAAAGTATATTACGATAGCTTAATTGAAGTATATGGAAAAGAAATTAAGCCATTTATATGGGAACTTATATTTGTAATTGATAGTGTAATTCATGAGTTTGATTTAATTAAGCGTTTAAACAAAAAATATATGGATGAAGATTATATATTTGAGATTACTTTAAGACAGATAGAATTAAATATAGAAAACTTAAAACACAACAACTGCATGATAACAGAAAATATTTTATACACATTTGAAGAAGATAACGAATCAAAAATAGAAAATGATTTACATGAGAGTTTTTTAGAAACAATCAAAGATATAAAAACTAAAATACAAAATGATAATTTAAATAAAAAACTTAATGAAGCTATTTTAGAAGTAGAGAAAGAGTACAATTTAAAAAATTATAATTCATTAATGATGGATGCAATGATAGCATACTTAGAAAAAGAACAAGCATTAAAGATAGAAATAGACAAATTAAAAAGCATAAAGCTTCAATTAGGAGATGACCGCATTGATAGATAATAAAAAAACTAGAAATCGTATCATAGTAGTATTAATGATAGGATCTCTAATAACATCACTTACTCAGACTGTATTAACGTCAGCACTACCGAGTATAATGTCTACATTTAAGGTAGATGTAGGTACAGCACAGTGGTTGACAACAGTTTATTTACTTGTTTTAGGGATTATGATTCCTTCAACAGCGTATTTAATAAATAGATATTCGATTAAAAATCTATTTATAGTATCGATGTCTTTATTCTTAGCAGGATGTATAGTATCAATATTTGCTAAGAACTTTGGAGTAATGATATTATCTAGAATACTTCAAGCTATCGGAGCTGGTATAATAATGCAATCAGTTCAAGTTGCTATGATTAATTTATATCCAAAAGAAGAACGTGGTAAAGCAATGGGTATTTATGGATTTGTAATTGGAGTTGCACCGGCAATAGGACCATTAGCAGCAGGATATATAATTGATAATATGGGATGGAGAATAATATTTTATATATTAGCATCTATTACATTAGCCAATATAGTATTAGCATTTTTCTTTTTAAGAAGCATAATGGAAGTTAAAAAATCTAAACTTGAAGTTATATCATTAATTTTATCTACTTTTGGATTTGGAGGTATTTTAGTTGGAGTATCTGATATAGGCGCTTATTCTATATCTAGCCCATTAACGTATATTCCATTGATAGTAGGAGTAGTATCACTTATATTATTTGTAATAAGACAATTTAGGGTAGAACAACCCTTATTAGAACTTAGAGTATTTAAAAGTCGTAATTTTATAATAAGTACAATTTTAATAATAATAGTGTATGTAGCAATGACATCAGCTTCCATGATTATATCTATATATATACAATCAGTAAGAGGATTATCTGCTATGATACCAGGAGTAATAATGTTACCAGGATCTATAGCAATGACATTTTTAAGTCCGATTACAGGTAAGATGCTAGATAAGCATGGATTTAGAGTTTTAGCTATAATAGGTTTTACTTTATTAGCACTAGGAACATTTGAGCTTTCTACATTAAAAGAAAATACATCAATAACAATGTTAGCTATTATGTATGGAATAAGAATGATAGGAATAACATTTTTATTAATGCCAGTTACAACATGGGGATTAAATTCACTTAAGACAGAACAAATATCACATGGTAGTGCTATAAACTCTACTGTACGCCAGGTATCTGGGGCTATAGGTTCATCTATGCTTATTACTACTATGACGACAGTAACAAGACACAGTTTAAGTACTTCAAAAGCCTTAGCACAGATACAAGGGATGAATGCATCATTTAAAATAGCAACTATTATAGCAGTAGTTGGATTAGCAATTTCGATATTTTATGTAAAAGACAAAGTTAAGCAAAATAAAGAAATCGATTATAAAGAATCTGTATTAAATTAAAATTTAAGAATTATTTAATGAAAAATTAACACTAATTTAAGGTTAATAAGTTAATATAGTAATATAGAGTTATTAATTAACAGAGGAGGATTATTATGAGGCTAGGAAAGAAAATAGCAGTTACGTTAGTTGTATTGTTAGTTCCACTGGGTATAATGAGTTTTAAATATAGTGAAATTAAAAATGATAAAGTAGCATATATAATGGACGAGCTTAAAGATACAAAATTTTCACAGACTATTTCGCAGACTATAGATAATATTAAAGATATGAAATTATCGGATATAACGGACGGTATAGATATACAAGGTACTGTAAATAAAATTAAAGAGAGCGAAGTGGCAAAAGGAATAACTGATTATATAGGCAATGCCGTAGATAAAATCGAGACTATAAATATAGATGATATGTTTAACTAAATACATAACCTACTTTAAGTCACATATTAATAAGCTTTGTAATAGTAAATAAAAAATGAAATTTATATACTATATTAAGTTATAATAGTAGTTATTAGTGTTTGTAGACATATAGGAGGTAGGCATAATGGTTTCAAAGAAAAATAGAAATTTATGGATTGCAATGGGGATATTTTTCCTTATATCATCAATAGTAACATTTGTAAGTAAAAATTCATTAGCTTGGTCAACACTTTTAGTGAGTTTGATTGACTTTTTCATAGCATATAGAGAAAATGAAAAAATTAAAGTTAAAGTAAAAGAAATAGAAGAAGCAAAAACAAAAGCTCAAAGTGAAAAAAGAGCTCAAGGCAAAAAGAAAAAGAAAACTAAAAAGAGAAAATAATAAATAAATCCAAGGGCTTAGTTACTTAGCCCTTGGATTTATTATATTTTTAGAAAAATTAAATTTCAATTTTATTTCCTTCTTTTCTACGTTTAGCAAATTCAGCTACAGCTGTAAAAAGTACATCAGTTGATGAGTTAAGTGCAGTTTCACAAGAGTCTTGAATAACTCCTACAACAAATCCTACACCTACTACCTGCATAGCCACATCATTTGGAATTCCAAATAAACTACATGCAAGTGGTATTAGTAATAATGAACCGCCAGCTACCCCTGAAGCACCACAAGCGCTTATAGCTGATAATACACTTAATATTATTGCCATACCTATATCAACATGAATTCCAAGAGTGTTAACAGCTGCAAGAGTTAATACTGAAATTGTAACAGCAGCCCCTGCCATATTAATAGTTGCACCTAATGGAATTGAAACTGAATAAGTATCTTTGTCTAATTCTAATTCTTCACATAATTTCATGTTTACAGGTATGTTTGCAGCTGAACTACGAGTAAAGAATGCTGTAATACCACTATTTTTTAAACATTTAAATACTAGAGGATAAGGATTTTTACGCATTCCTACAAAAGCGATAATTGGATTAAGTACAAGTGCTACAAATACCATACATCCAACTAATACAGCAAGCAATTGTCCATAACTAAGTAAAGCGCTTAGACCTTGTGTAGCAATAGCATCAAATACAAGACCCATAATACCAAGTGGAGCAAAGTTAATTACCCATTTCACTATTTGAGATAGAGCATCTGAAACGTTAACTATCATAGTTTTTGTAGTCTGTTGAGCGTTTTTAAGTGCAATACCAAGTAATATTGCCCAAGATAATATTCCTATATAGTTAGCATTAAAAAGTGCTTTTACAGGGTTATCAACAATGTTTAAAAGTAAAGCCTTAAGAACATCTACAACACCTCCAGGTGGTGTAACATTTTCTGCAACTGCCCCAAGAGTTAATGTTATTGGGAATATAAAACTTACTATAACAGCAATAAGTCCCGCTAAAAAAGTACCTAAAAGATAAAGAACCAGAATTGATTTCATATTAGTTTGCTGGCCACTTTTATGTTGAGATATGGCAGATGTTACTAAGAAAAATACCAATATTGGTGCAACAGCCTTTAGTGCACCTACGAATAAAGAACCAAAGATAACTATTGGTTTTGCTGTATCTGGAATTGTTACAGCTAGTATAATACCGATTATTAAACCTATTATAATTCTTTTAACTAAACTCATTTGATTCCATTTGCTAATTAAATTTCTCATTTCTTATTACTCCCCCTTGAGTTTAATTTCATTAAATCGTAGCACAATAGTGTGTGTATGTAAACTTAATTGATTGAATATTTTCAATTGTTAATAATTTTTAACAATTGAAATATAAAAAAATGTAATGTCATAATGATTATAAATCATTAAATTAAAATATATTATATAAGTAATTGTTGTATAATTAATTATATAAATTAAGCGTATAAAAAAAGGAGTGAGAGTATGTTAAAAACAGGAGCAGCAATATTTTTTTCTGGAACAGGTAACACAAAACATATAGCTAAATTATTTAAAAAAAGCTTTGAAAAAGAAAACATAAATATAGACTTAATAGATATACAAAGAAATGATAGTATAGACAAAGAATATGATTTTTTCATAGTAGGTTCACCAATACATGCAGAAATGACGCCTAAGATACTGTTAGATTGGATAAATAAAAATATAAAAGAAGATTCTAAAAAATGTATAGTATATTATACTTTAGCTGATAAAAATCATAGAGAAAATAGAACATACATAGCTAAGGCACTTAAAAATAAAGGATTTGATGTAGTTATAAACACATCTATACAAATGCCAAATAATTATTATCATGTAATATTTAAAAGAGAAACTGATGAAGAAATGAAACAAATTTTAGCAACTAAAGAAAATGAGGTAGAAAATATAGCTAAGGACTTTTTAAAAGAAAATAGAAGTGATATAAATTATAAGAAAAGTACGCTAGGTCCTAAATTAGTATATGATAGCTTTTTAATTTATGCTAAAAAATATGCTAAAAGAAACTTTTCAATAGACAAAAAAAAGTGTATAAATTGCAAGATATGCCAAGAACAATGTCCAACTAAAAATATAGTTATGAAAGATAAAGAAATTGAATTTTTTAATAAGTGTATAGGCTGTGAAAAGTGTATTCATAGATGTCCAACAGATGCTATATTGTACAAAAATAAGCCGTTTGAAACTTACAAAATAGAAGATTATATATAAAAAATAAGGCTTTAGGTTTAAACCTAAAGCCTTATTAAAAAAATAGTGAATTTTAAAGTACACATTCTAAATATTTATCAAAAGTTAATGTAGCTTTAAATAAATCACCATCTATATCTATTTTAATCTCACCGTGTTGAAGGTCTACAATACTTTGAGCTATTGATAACCCAAGCCCTGATCCATCTGTATTTCTAGAAACATCACCACGTCTAAATCTTTCAATCAAATCTTGTGGCTTTATATTTAATTTATGATTAGATATATTCTTAAAAACTATTATAACCTTATCATCGTAATCAATCATATCTATATAAACCCTAGTATTAGAAAGAGAGTATTTTAAAATATTCCCTATTAAGTTTTCAAAAACTCTCCAGGTCTTTTTACCATCTATAAAAGTAAAAACACTATCATCTGGAGTTTCTATTATAAAATCAAGACCACTTTCATCTATTTTATCTTCTAATTCAACTATACTTTGGATGAGAAGTTCTTTTATATCTGTTTTTTCAAAATCAAGTTCAATATCTCCACTATTTATCTTTGATGCTTCAAAAATATCTTCTATTAAAGTTTTTAGACGTTTGGACTTTTTATCTAATATGTTTATATAGTCTTTCATAGTGTCTTTGTCTAAGTCGTTGTTTTTTAGTATATCTACATAATTTACAATAGAAGTAAGAGGGGTTTTTAAGTCGTGAGATACATTAGTTAGAAGCTCACTTTTCATTTTTTCACTTTTGACTTGGTTTTCAAGTGCAGTTTCAAGTCCGTTAGTTATATTGTTTATACTTGTTGCAAGAGCTGACATTTCATCATTACCAATAACATCTAGTTTATAGTTTAAATCTCCATTTTCTATATTTTTGATGCCGTCATTTAGATATTTTATATATTTGAATTTACGATAAGCTATATGATAAATACAAGAATAAAGAACTATTGTAAATACAGCAAACTCAATAGCATTTACTGAACCCATATACATATATTTCATAATTGGCTTAAAAAATATAAAAATAAATACAAGGTTTAACAAGGTGCAAAATACAAGGAAAAAAGATAATTTTTTAAGTATTGGCTTTTTTTTGTATTTATCTACTAATTCTTTAAATAAATTATAAAAAAATGAGCATCTTACTTTATTATAGGAATTTAGTTTTATACTTTGGTAGCATAAATAAGAAAACAATAATATAAAAAAGTTGCAATTTACTAATTCTCTATCATAAAAAGGCATGCAGCTGCTCCAAATATAAAACCTTATTGCCACTAAAACTGATATAAATACCAACATAATTTCAATAGAAAAATTAGAAAAAAAAGAAATTATTGCCTTTTCAAACTTAGAACTGCATCTATTATTAAATTTATAAAGTGTGAAAAATAAAATAGATATTGTAATACATCCTAAAGCTAAATAAATATAATCATCTAGCATATCAGATGTTAAGTGTTCGTATGCGACACCAAATGTATAGAATCTATGCACCATATCATATGAAAAAGGATTGTCGAAGTTATACTTTAAATTAAAGCAAGCTTCAAATCCAATAGACAAACTCATAAATATAACTAATAATGATATGTACTTAGTTATACAATTATCGTTAATTAATCTTTTCAATTTTATAGCCAATTCCCCACACCACCTTTAAATACTTTGGATCTTTTGAATTTATTTCAATCTTTTCCCTAATCCTTCTAATATGAACAGCAACAGTTTTCTCGCAATTATAAGCATCTTCATCCCAAACACGTTCATATAATTCTTTTGAAGAAAAAACCTTACCTTGATTTGACAATAAAAGTTCAAGAATCTTATATTCAATAGGTGTAACTTTAATTTCATCACCGTCAAGCTTAACAATTTTAGTATCTGTGTTAAGTTCTAATCCACCACTTCTTAGTGTGTTTTTCATTTCATGTTCATTGTTTAAAGTATTGTTCATATTGCCCAAATTTATATATCTTCTTAATTGAGATTTGACTCTAGCACTAAGTTCTAATGGGTTAAAAGGCTTAGTAACATAATCATCAGCACCCATATTAAGACCCATAATCTTGTCCATATCTTGACATTTTGCAGATAAAAGAATGATAGGTATATTTTTACTTTCACGAATTTTAAAAGTAGCTTTAAGCCCATCCATATTAGGCATCATAATATCCATTATAATAAGTTGAATGTTATTATCTATCAAAGCCTCTAAAGCTTGTAAACCATCATAAGCTTTAAAAATGTTAAATCCATCTGGCTTTAAATAAAATTCAATAGCATCAACGATTTCCTTATCATCATCTACAACTAATATATTTTCATTCATAAGTATTACTCCAATCTATAAAATTTATTACATACTTAATTTACCATATATTGTAAACAAAAGTAACTAAGATTAAATTTAAGTAAATTAATATCACTTAAATAATAGCAAATTAAAATTACAAATTAATTTCATAATTATTAAGAATTTATAACAAAAAAATAAATCCAAGAAATTAGTTATTAATTCCTTGGATTTATTATGTTTATATATTTTTTTAGAAAAATCTAGATCTTAATCTTTTTTCCTTCTTTACGCCATTTTGCAAATTCAGCTACAGCTGTGAAAAGTACGTCAGTTGATGAGTTAAGTGCAGTCTCACAAGAGTCTTGAATAACCCCTACAACAAACCCTACACCTACTACCTGCATTGCTACATCATTTGGAACTCCAAATAAACTACATGCAAGTGGTATTAGTAATAATGAACCTCCAGCTACTCCTGAAGCACCACAAGCACTTACAGCTGATAATACACTTAATATTATTGCCATACCCATGTCAATCTCTATTCCAAGTGTGTGAACTGCTGCCAGTGTTAATACTGAAATCGTAATAGCAGCCCCTGCCATATTAATAGTTGCACCTAATGGAATTGAAACTGAATAAGTATCTTTATCTAATTTTAGTTCTTCACATAACTTCATGTTTACAGGTATATTTGCAGCTGAACTACGAGTAAAGAATGCTGTAATACCACTTTCCTTTAAACACTTAAATACTAGTGGATATGGATTTTTACGCATCCCTATAAATGCGATGATTGGATTAACTACAAGTGCTACAAATCCCATACATCCAACTAATAAAGCAAGTAATTGTCCATAGCTAAGAAGAGATTCTATACCTTGTGTAGCAATAGTATCAAATACAAGACCCATTATGCCAAGTGGAGCAAAGTTGATTATCCATCTTACTATTTGTGATAGTGCGTCTGAAACATTAACTATCATAGTCTTTGTAGATTGAGGAGCATTTTTAAGTGCAAGTCCAAGAAGTATAGCCCAAGATAATATGCCTATATAGTTAGCATTGAAAAGTGCTTTTACTGGGTTGTCAACAACATTTAATAATAACGTTTTCAAAACTTCTAATACATCCCCAGGTGGAGTAACATTCTCAACCCCTGCTCCAAGTGTTAATGTTAGTGGGAATATAAAACTCGCTACAACAGCAACAAGTCCTGCTAAAAATGTACCTAGAAGATAAAGCATTATAATTGATTTCATATTAGTTTGCTGGCCACTCTTATGTTGAGAAATGGCAGCCATTACTAAGAAAAATACTAGTATGGGTGCAACAGACTTTAGTGCACCTACAAATAATGAACCAAATATAACAATTGGTTTTGCTGTGTCTGGAATCGTTAAAGCTAATATAATACCGATGATTAAACCTATAATAATTCTTTTAACTAAACTCATTTGATTCCATTTGCTGATTAAATTTCCCATTTTATAATCCTCCTCTTGTAGTTAAATTATATTGTAATTACATAATATCACAAAATTCGATATTTTAAAACAAAATTTAATGAATGTTTTTAATGTTTTTTATTTTCAGATAATTTAATTCATTTTGGTTATTATTAAAAATATAAAACATATAAATATTTCTATAATTATTAAGAATTTATAACTAAATAAGCTAATTATTAAGAATTTATAACGCAAAGCGTACAATGTTACTAAATATGGTTTTTTATGTAAATTTAAATATATACTCAGTTTGTAAAAGACAAAAGAACTATCACAAATTAATGGAGGGATAAGAGATGAGAAAAAAATTAAACTTAGGCTTTCGATATATAAAAGCCTATAAAAAAAGATCCATTGCAATAATACTTAGTATGGTTTTATCTATAGGGCTTATAGTAGGTTTGGGAACTTTAAGCAGAACTAATGATTATGCTGAATTACAAAAAATGAAATACAATAATGGAATGTATCATGTACAGATTGATGGAGTAGATAAAGACCAGGTAGAAAAAATAAAACAAAATAAAAATATAGAAAATTTGGGATTATGTAGTATAGATAAAATCACATCAAAAGAAGAAAATCAAATTGTGGCAATTGCAAAAGCTAATGAGGATTATATAAAAAATAATTCCAGAATAACTGAAGGTAGATTTCCCAAGCAATCTAATGAAATTGTAGGTGAAGTTTGGGTTTTAAGAAATCTAGGAATAGAGCCTAAGATTAACGAAGAAATAAACTTAAAAATAGATGATAGAAATGGTGGATACAAAGAAGAGAAATTTAAGTTAGTAGGAATTATGAGTGATAGATTAGAAGCTAAATCAATGTGCACAATGGAATTATTTTCACCTATAAGTTTAGAAAAATCAAGCATTGTACAAGCTAAAATAGCTTTTAAAGAAGGTACTGATATAAATAGTGAAATAAATAAAATTACAAAAAATGCAAACATAGACAAAGAACAAATAAAATCAATGGATGACTTAATAGATATAGAAACTATGACTACTAGTGTAGATTTACAATCTGTAAAACTTTTGCTATTGATAAGTCTAGTTTGTGGAATTGTTATATATGGAATATTTAATATATCAGTATATATAAGAGTTAGTGAATACGGTATATTAAGAGCAGTTGGATCAAATAATTTGAAAATATTTAAAATAGTTTTAGATGAATTGTTTACGTTGTTTATGATATCTGTACCAATAGGTCTTATAACAGGGCTTAGTGGAGCATTAATATTTGGAAAAATTGCTGAAAAAGTTAAAACTACGGTAGTTTTAAATGGAGAAGTAACTAAAATTGGAATTAAATTCCCAGTAGAGATAATATTAGGTTCAATAGTATCAATAGCATTAATAGTTTTAATAATTTCATATTTAACATATAGAAAAATTAAAAAGTTATCGGTAATAGATTCTATAAAGAAAAATTTAAATTCAAATTCTATAAAAAGAAGTTTTATTAGTATAAAGTCATTGAGAAAGTTTATGAAAACATACAAAGCCATTTCTTTTAAAAATATATTTAGAAATAAAAAAAGTTTTGTGATGATTGTGTTATCTATGAGTATTTGTGGAGTTTTATTAATTACTTCAAATTATAGAAGCTATTTGTCTCAAGCTGATGATTTTCTTACAGAAAGAAAAATGAATATGAATTCTGATTTTATGATAGATGTATTTAACAATGATAAAAACAAAGGTATAAATAAAAAGTCTTTAGATGAAATTTCAAATATAGATGGAATTAAGAGTTTAGAAACTTCTCAAATTTTATATTCAAGAATGATTATGAATAAAGACGATATTTTAAATCAAAAGTACTTTGACATTATAAATAAGGATTCAAGAGGAGAAGGTCTTTTTAAAGGATATTTAGTTGAAGATAAAAAAACTAAAGAGCTTATATTAAAAAACAATCTAAGGGGCTATGATGATAGAGCTTTAGAAAAATTAAATGATTATATTGATAGTGGTGAGATAAATATAGAAAAAATGAAAAAAGAAAACTTAGCAGCGGTTTATGTTCCAAAAGCTAACAAAGATAATATGCGTACTGTAGGTGGTAAAAATGTAGTAGATATAAAGGTTGGAGATACTGTTAAGGTTAAGTTTAGAGAAAATAAGGTGTTTAATGAAAGTTATTACACTATGGAAGATACGGATTCAGAATATATTTACAAAGAATTTAAAGTTGGAGCTGTAGTAAATTATGATTACATGAGTGACATATATCATACAGGACAAAAATGTGTGGATGTAATAGTAAGTCAAGATACATTTAAGAAGAATACTTCAATAAATGAATTTAATGCAGTTAATGTAAATATGAACAAAGGTGCAGACCACAAAGTATTGGAACAAAAAATTTCAAAGATAACATCGAAAGTTAAAGGGGCAATGCTTAGAGATATCGCTGCTGAAAAAGAAAATTCTAATGCTATGTATGAAAAATCTAGAATATACAACATGGGAATAACTTTTATATTATTTATTATTACTCTTGTAAATGTAGTAAACAATATAAGCCACAGTATAATGTCTAGAAGTAGTGAATTTGGAATGTTAAGAGCTGTTGGGCTTAACAACAAAGATTTTAATAAGATGATAATATTTGAAGGGTTACTTTATGGAATAGTTTCAAGTGTAGTAGTAGTTATTGTATCACTTATTATGCAAGTTATAACTTATAATAACTTTGAATCAGCAGATTTTGGTATAAAATTTGCCATAAGATATATAGATTACATAATAGTCATATTTGTAAACTTGATTATAGGAATTTTAGCCACTTATATACCAGCTAAGAAATTAAACAATAGTAGTATAGTAGAGTCTATTAATATTATAGATTAAGGTTATTTAAAAAATATATAAGATCAAACATTTGGAGGAGAAAAATGAGTATATTAGAAACTGTAAACTTAGGGAAAAGCTATGGTAAAAAAGATATAAAAGTTGATGCTTTAAAAAATATAGATATAGAGATTAATAAAGGTGAATTTGTTGCAATAATAGGACCTAGTGGAAGTGGTAAAAGTACAATGCTACATTTATTAGGTGGTTTAGAAAGAGCTAGTAGTGGAGTTATAAATGTAAATGGAATTGATATAGGAAAGTTGTCAGATAAAAATCTTGCTGAGTATAGAAGAAAGGAAGTTGGGTTTGTATTTCAACAGTTTAACTTAATACCTGTTTTAAATATTAAGGAAAATATAGAACTTCCTTTGATGCTAGGAAATGAGGATATTGATGAGGTATATATAAACGAACTTATAGAAATGTTAGGCCTTACAGATAGAGCAAACCACCTCCCAAGTCAGTTAAGTGGAGGTCAACAGCAAAGAGTTGCAATAGGTAGGGCTATGGCTACTAAGCCAAGTATAATATTAGCAGATGAACCAACTGGAAATTTAGATAGCAAAACAACTGAAGAGGTTATGAATTTATTAAAGCAATCTATAAAAAGATACAATCAAACATTAATAGTAATAACTCATGATAAAGACATAGCAAGTAAAGCAGATAGAATTATTAATATAGTAGATGGAGAAGTAAAGTTAGAAAAAAATATATAAAAAGATAAGGACAAGTTTATATAACTTGTCCTTATTTTTTTAGTTTAATAAATATTTAGTTAATTCATCAAAATGACTTTTATCAATTCCTTTTATAGAGCGTAAATCAAAACTTTTCATTGATTTGTAGTGTACTTTTAATTTAAAATATGGACGATTTCTTTTAAAGAAAAGTTGCCTCATATAAATATCATCTAGAGCATCGATACTTATAAAGCTGATTTTTTTCTTGAATATTCCGCCAGATAAATACAATATATCTTTGTTATATCCGATACGAGCATATTTATATCTAAATTTATATTTTTTATTAATTCTATGTTTGTCTCCATTGTAAACAAATTTAGGGAACAATCCATTTAATATATCATCTATATTATCTTCGTCTATATGAGGAAATAAGATAGCTTCTTCGGTTTTATCGTCTCCATATCCAAAAGTACTGATACTTAAAGTTGATTTTTTAAAGATTATTTGACCTATAGATTGTTTAATTTTAATAGCATGAAGATTATCTAAATTTAGCGTATAGTTCTTTTTTGTAAAAAATCCATAGCTTATTTGAATTTTACTATTATCTTTTTTTAATTTGAAATCATAATATTTAAAATAATTAAACGCTATAGCTACGAGTTTTAAAATGAAAATTAAAACTAAAGAAATAATAAACAAAACAATTGTTGAAAGAGTAATACTTTCCACAAAATTATTTATATTATCTTCACCAATTTCTGAAATTAAAGCAATTAGAGATAGTAAAGTACTTATCATGAAAAGAAAACTTCCTTTTATAGTTGAAAAAACTAATAAATCTTTTTTATCTAAATGATATAATACTTCTTCATCAACTTTTATATGCTCTGATGTAATTTGTTCTTGAAGAACTTTATTATCTGTAATTATTAAAGCTTTTTTAAATTCAATAGCATCTTTATTATTTAGAACAACATTTAAATCTTGCCCATCAGAAACATTAAATGTATCTATTTTTAAAGTTGTTACTTTAAGTACTCGTTGTAAAAAAGTTTCCTCAAAATCTACAGTAGCAATATTTTTAAGTGGTATTTTTACTTCTTTTTTTATAAACAAACCTTTATTATTATATAAAATATCCTCTTTTATATAAAAAACATCAGTTCTCCAAATTAATATATTATAAATTAATATTAAAACTGTAAAAACACAACCTATTAATATTATGTTTTTTAAATCTAAATCTGAAAACAAAACTGCAAAAACTAGTAATGAAATAAAACTTTTTATAGTAGATATAGTATTTTTAAGGAATACAAAATACGAATTTCTTTTATAGTTCATGATTAGCTTCCTTTTTTTTGACATTAACAAATAACATATCTGTTATTTTATCTACTATATATACACCTTCATCTACAGAAATATTTCTAAGATAGTGGCTACATGTTGTAGTTGCTATTTCAATTTTAACTAGGCCGAGTTTATTTAAAAGTGGATTTTTAGTCATTGTAACATGCTGTATTCTGTTTATTGGTAACATAACTGTTTTTATAATGAATATTCCTTGAGTGTATTGTATTTTTTTGTCACAAATTTCGTATTTATATGTTTTGATATCTATAAACGGTTCTATAAATGATTCAAATAAAGCAAATATAAATAAAATTAAGTAGATAGGTTTTATTATATTACTATATGGGATTAATTTTTCTTTGAATATGATTAATAATGTTGTTATTATTCCTATTGTGATTGTATATCCAAAGGTATTAGATAAAATATTGTATTTTACAATTTTTTTATTTATCTCATGTTTTGTCAACTTGGCACCTTCTTTCTAAACTTTTTCTTATTCATTATACAATAAAGACTTATATTTGGAAAATTTTTTAGAATAGAAAATTAAAATATAATATCTTAAATTAGGTTGACAGAAAAGAATAAAAGGACTAAACTTTAATTAAGTAATTACTTAATCAAAAAGAGGTGAATATGAAAGATATAGTAAATATATTTAAAGCTATGGGAGATGAAACAAGGCTACAAATTTTGTTACTACTAAATAGTAAAAATGTTTGTGCAAAAGGTATATCAAAGCATATAGGAATATCAGAAGCCGCAGTTTCTCAACATATAAAAATATTAAAACAGTCTAATATAATAACTGGACATAAAGAAGGTTATTACATTATATACAACATAAACAAAGATGTACTTCAAAACTCTATGGAATTTATGAATTTATTAATTGATAAAGATGAAAAAAAACATAGTATGTTTGGAATACAAGAATTTAATATCTTAAATTGTAAGAGCAATTGTAAATCAATGAAAAGATGTTGCAAAAAAAAATTAGAGGAGGAAACAAAATGAAAATATGTATACCAGTAGTAGAAAACAATGGAATGGATAGCGTACCTTTTAACCACTTTGGATCAGCTCCAATGTTCGTTATATGCGATTTAGATAGCAATGAAGTTAGAAGCATAGGTAATGGAGACTTAGGTCATGAACATGGTAAATGCCAACCAATAAAAGCTTTATCAGGAGAAACAGTAGATGCAGTTATAGTTGGTGGAATAGGTCAAGGGGCTATAGTTAAATTAAATTCTATGGGAATAAAAGTTTACCAAGCTTGTGAAGGTAGTATATCTCAAAATGTTGAAATGCTTAAAGAAAACAAACTTAATGAGTTCCCAAGTAACTATACTTGTAACCATGAAGGATGTTCTCATCATTAAGAAATATTTTAGAAAATGAATATAGTACTAAGTAAATGCTTAGTGTATAACTGGATTTGTTAGTTTGTGTTGGTATATATACTGATACTAAACTGATGAATCCAGTTTTTTAATCCATATAAAGTTAATTTTAATCCATTTTATACCAAAAATTATCTATTTGTGTTAAATTATTAAAGGATATTAAAATTATTTGTTATATAGTACATAAATTTTGTATTATAATATTT
>CAMTIM010000057.1 GCA_947072565.1 uncultured Peptostreptococcaceae bacterium
TGATAAATTTAATTTAAATTAATATGAGAATTAGGATACTTATACTAAACTAAATGTAATTTAATATAAACTTAGAAAAATAACTAATCCTTTATGTGTTTGAAATACTGATATATAAAGAAAATGATGAAAATAAAATAAAAATAAAAAAACACTTGAAAAAATATTAAAAAATTGTATAATTAATAAAGTAAGTTTAATAAAAATAAACAAAAAAAATAGTTATAGTGATATTTGTAAAAAAAGTAAGTGATTAATGGAAAGGAGGACACAACATGCAGGATGAAATTTATGGTAAAATACCTCTTTTGGATAACCTAAAAAAATACTCAATTAAAGATATAACTTGTTTTGATGTCCCGGGTCATGTAAGAAATAGAGGCGTTAAAATTTTAAATGAATATTTCGGGGACAATATCATGAATATGGATATAAACTCATCTCCAAGAATGGATAATGTATCAAACCCTCAAAGTATAATAAAAGAAGCAGAAGGTTTGTTAGCCAAAGCATACAAAAGTAAAAATGCTTTTTTTATAACTAATGGAACAACACAGGCTATACATGCAATGATATTGGCTACAATAAATCCGGGTGATAAGGTTCTTCTACCAAGGAATATTCATAAGTCAGTTATAAATGCACTTATTTTAAGTGGAGGCCATCCTATATTTATACAACCTGAGTTTTGTGATGATTTAGGAATAAGTTTAAATGTTGATCATTATAAAGTAAAAGATATAATTGATAAAACTGAGGATATAAAAGCTATATTTTTATTAAATCCAACGTATTATGGAATGTGTTGTGAATTAAAAGAAATAATTGACATATGTAATGAGAAAAATATTTTAGTATTAGTAGACGAAGCTCATGGAGCACACTTTCCATTTAATGATGAATTACCTGTATCAGCTATGGAATTAGGAGCCCATATGAGTGCAGTGAGCATTCATAAAACAGGAGGCGCACTTACTCAAGCTTCAGCACTTTTAATAAATGAAAACATAGATGCTAAAAAAGTTAAACAAATTATAAATATGCTACAATCAACATCTGCATCATATTTACTTATGGCAAGTATTGATGGAGCTAGGCATAATTTAGTAGAAAATGGTCACGGTCAGTTATTAAATGCTTTAAAACTTTCAAGGTATGCAAAATCAAGAATAAACAAAGTGAATAATATAAAAGTTATCTCTAAGGAACTTATAGGTACTAAAGGTGTAAGTTATCTAGATGAAACTAAATTATGTATAAACGTAAGAAAGCTTAATTTAACAGGCTTTGAAGTTTATGATTTACTTTATAAAGAATTTGATATACAACCAGAAATGGCGGATTTATACAATGTATTAGCACTTGTATCTATTGGAACTACAAAGGAAGATATTGATAAACTTATAAATGCATTAGAAATAATATCTACTATAAGTAGCAAAAATCAAAATACAAAAAATATAAAAATAAAGCAAATAAAACCTATAGTAAAGCTTAATCCAAGAGAAGCATTTTACTCAAACAAAGAAAATTTAGCACTAAATGATTGTGTAGATAGAGTCTGTGGGGAAAGTATAATGGCTTATCCACCTGGAATACCTATAATAGCACCAGGAGAATTGATTACTAAAGAGATTATTGATTATATAAAACTATTAAAAGATAATAATGCATATTTATGCGATATGAATGACAAAAATCTAGAAACGATACTAGTTATAAGTTAAAAATAAATATTTAGGAGAGTGGTTATTATGCAATTTGAAACATTAGGACGCCATATATTAGTTGAATACTATAATTGTGATGAGGAGATTTTAAAAGATCCCAAAAACATAGAAAAATATATGAATGATTCAGCATTAAACGCAAAAGCGACAATAGTAGATTCGGTATTTCATCATTTCAATCCTTGGGGTGTGTCTGGTGCAGTTATAATTGCAGAGTCTCATTTAACAATACATACTTGGCCGGAATATGGATATGCAGCTGCTGATTTTTTCACTTGTGGAGACATAGATCCTTGGAAAAGCTTTGAATTATTAGAAGAACTATTAAAAGCAGAGAGAAGTGAATCAACAGAAATACCAAGAGGATTAACATCAAAGATACAAAAATTTTCAAAAAAAGATTTAGGCAAAATTACTTTTAAGCCTGAAGCTATATAAGTAAATAATGCCTATGAAAATAGCTTAATTATAAAATTAATTAAATGGTTGCACCCAGTTAATTAATTTATAAAGCTTTAAAATTTAGCAATATGGAAACTTGCAATTTCCAGCTAATAAAAATAAATTTGAACTAATATTATAACATAAATATATGCAATAAACAAATTTGCATAGTTATGAAGTAAGAATAACAATAAATATATAAATTATTAAAATAGGTTTTGGAGGTAGTATTATGGAACTTTGGTATACAGAACAATGGACTGATAATGTACGCTTTTCAATAAAGGTAGAAAAACATTTATTTAGTGAAAAATCAGACTTTCAACAAGTGGACGTATTTGATAGCAAAGAGTTTGGAAAATTTTTAACACTAGATGGTCTTATGATGGTAAGTTATAAAGATGAATTTATCTATCATGATATGATAGTTCATACTCCTATGGCTACTAATATGAATATAAAAAATGTATTAGTTATAGGTGGTGGAGATGGAGGAACTGTAAGAGAACTTACTCGTTATCCACAAATTGAAAAGATAGATATGGTTGAAATAGATAAGATGGTAGTAGATGTATCAAGAAAGTACATTGATATATGTGCATGCAAACTAGATGATGAAAGAGTTAACTTATATTATGAGGATGGAGTAGCTTTTGTTAAAAATTCTAAAGATGGCGTTTATGACTTAATAATAGTCGATTCAACAGATCCAATAGGACCAGGAGAAGGGTTATTTTCACTAGATTTTTATAATGATTGTTATAGAGTGTTAAGCGATGATGGAATACTTGTAAATCAAAATGAAAGTCCATACTTTGATTTTAACGCTAAAGAAATGAAAAGAGCAAATGAAAAGATAAAAAATATATTCCCTATAGCTAAAGTTTATCAAGCTCATATACCAACTTATCCATCAGGGCACTGGTTATTTGGATTTGCCTCTAAAAAATTAGATCCAACAAAACATCAAAATAAAGAAGATTGGGAAAATTTAAAACTTAAAACTAAATACTATAATAGTGACATACATCAAGGAGCATTTATGTTGCCTCAATATGTTAAGGATATGCTAAATGAAGAAAAATAATTTTTCGCATATAACTAATTTCATGGCAATGGATGCTATTTATGAACAAGCAAATGTAGTTGTTTATGGTGTAGGATTTGATGGGACTACTTCAAATAGACCGGGAACTAGATTTGCAAGTAGTGCTATGAGGCTTGAATTTGATGGACTTGAAACTTACAGCCCAATGCTAAATTTAGATTTAGACGATTTTAAAGTTTGCGATATAGGAGACTTAGAACTAAGCATAGGAAATACTGATAAAGTATTAGAAGAAATATATGAAGGAACTAAAGAAATAGTAAATGATAATAAAGTACCTTTTATGATAGGTGGAGAACATTTAGTAACACTTCCTGCTTTTAAAGCAGTATATGAAAAATATAAGGATGTATATATAATTCATTTTGACGCTCATACAGACCTTAGAGAAAGTTACAATAATAATAAAAATTCTCATGCAACAGTAATAAAAAGAATATGGGATATAGTGGGGGATAATAAGATATTCCAATTTGGGATAAGATCGGGAACTAAAGATGAATTTAACTTTGCATTAAAAGAAAAGCATACTTATATGGAAGTATCAACTATAAATACTTTTGAAACAATAGTTAAAAATTTAGAAGGTAAAAATGTT
Organism: uncultured Peptostreptococcaceae bacterium; assembly: GCA_947072565.1. GTDB lineage: Bacteria > Bacillota > Clostridia > Peptostreptococcales > Peptostreptococcaceae > Romboutsia_D. The sequence goes on from CAMTIM010000057.1 coordinate 3,881, forward strand.
TATTTAACAATAGACTTAGATGTATTAGACCCTTCAATATTTCCTGGAACTGGAACACCAGAACCTGGTGGTATAACGTATAGAGAATTAGAAAATACTTTTAAAATATTAAAAAATATAAATATAAACTTAGTAGGTTGTGATATAGTTGAGCTTAGTCCGGATTATGATAATTCGAGTGTATCTACAGTAACAGCATGTAAGGTACTAAGAGAGTTGATACTTATAATTTGTGATAAACTAAAATTGAAAAACTAATTTATATATAATAAATAAATTTAAATAGTTTTAAGAGAAAGCATAGTGGTGAAAACTAACCACTATGCTTTATTTAAATATATCATTATTTATAAAATTGGAATATATAAATAGTGATATAATATAAAGTAAGGAAGATGATAGGGGTGGGGGGATTTTGGATAGCACAAAAAATGTAAGAAAAATAAATAAAAACATATATTTGTTTTTAATAATAAACCTAATAGCATCTTTTTCTATGGGTATTTTTAATATGTTCGTAGGGATATATTTAAAAGAAGTTGGATATCAAGAACAATTTGTAGGTAATATATTATCTATAAATACTTTTGCAATAGCAATGGCGTCTATTCCAAGTGCATATTTTATAGAAAAAATAGGTAGAAAGAAAAGTTTTATCTTAGGATTTATTTGTATATCTATAGGTTCTAGTTTTTTAGTAATATTCAAAAATCCTATAATAATAATATTAATGTCTATAATAAACGGGTTTGGAATGAGCATAAAGTCAACTGCTGAAGGAATGTATATAGTTGAAAATACTTGTGAAGAACAACGAGTTTCAGTTTTTAGTACAAATTTTGTGATTTCTAATGTGGGAATGATGAGCTCATCTTTTTTAGGTGGAGTTTTATCTTCATATATGGGAAATTATTTTTCATCTAAGACAGCAATAATGTATATATTTTTAATGTCTTCAATACTATCTTTAATTGCATTAATACCTATATTTTTTATGAAAGAACCAAAACAATTAAAGTCTAGAAATTTTAAAGATTGTATAAAAGGGTATATAAGCATATTAAATAAAAATGTAATTAGTTTTATGATCTATAATAGCTTAATTGGCATAGGTGCGGGGATGATAGTTCCATTTTTTAGTGTATATCTAAAATATTCTATGAATATAAGTGATGGAATTGTTGGGTCCATATTGTCTATTTCTCAATTTGGATGTATAGTAGGGGGAATGATTATACCTTTTATATCAGCAAAGATTGGAAAACAACGTTCAATAATAATGTGTCAATTAATATCAATACCGTTTTTATTATCAATAGCATTTCCACAAGGTCTGTTTATAATAACTGTATCTTTTTTTATGAGAAATGGGCTTATGAATATGGCTATGCCATTAATTCAAAATTTATCTATGGAAATGATAGCAGAGGAAGATAGGACAAATATGAGTAGTTTAATGTCATTGTCAGGTAATATAAGTAGAGCGATAGGTATAGCAATAGGTGGATTTTTAATGCAAAATGTATCATATACAGCACCGTATTACTTTACGGTACTATTTTATATAATAGCAGTATCGTTATTTGTGTATATCTATAAACAAGGTGCTAAAATAAAAAAAGATAGCTTATGTATTAATTTAATAAATAAAGATTAATAAATAGTTTTTATTATGTTAATATAAATATAAAACTTAAATTGGGAGGGCATTATGCTAGAAAACGGAAAGACTATATGTAGCTGTAAAAACACAAAATGCCAAAGATTTGGAAAATGTATAGAGTGCATAAAACATCATAAAGATCACAACAATAAATTACCTTATTGTAAAGTACCTGAGAATATAGATGCAGCTAAAAAAATCAGTGGATTTTCTCATGTAATTTGTTAGAGTATAAGATTATATAATAACTAAAAGATTAAAAAATAAATACATTAATGGTAAAGCACAAGATAAGTAATTGTCTTGGTGCTTTATTTTAATGTGAATGCAAATTATATAAATTAAAATCTTAAGATGCTCTAAATTAATATATCATTAGTAAAGAAGGAGAAAAAATATGTTTTGGTTTTCAGATAGTAAAAATAAAGCTAAAGATAGTTTAGATAAATACGAACAGCTAGAAAAATTAGTATGGGACTTTTTTATGGAAGAAATTCCAAAGTTAGGATTTGAACAAAGAGAAGGCCAGGAAGATATGGCACTTGATATTTGTTATAGTATAAAAGAAAAAAAACATACAATAGTAGAAGCAGGAGTTGGAATAGGAAAATCTTATGCATATATTGTGCCTCTACTTTATTATAATCTTTTACTTAATAAACCAATATTAATAGCTACTTCAACAATAGCACTTCAAGAACAATTAATAAAAGATGTAAAAAAAATATGTTCTTATATAAAGCATAGGCCTGAAATAATATTAGCAAAAGGTATGACTCATTTTGCTTGTAGGAAACGAGCTGATGAATACTTCAAGGATAATAACAAAATCAATGAAGAAGATGAAATACTATACCAATATATACAAAACGGAATTGTTGATAAAAGATTTATAAACTTAGAAATAAATGATGATATGTGGGAAAATGTATCTATAAAGAGTACAGACCATAGTAAATGTGAGTACTTTAAGACGTGTAGATTTATGAGACTTAGAAATGATATGTTAGAGACTAAAGGAGTTATACTTTGTAATCAGGACTTATTAACAGTACATTTTCAAAAACTTAGAAAAGGTCACAAAGGGTTATTAAGTGAGGATATAGATTTAATAGTGATAGATGAAGCTCATAATTTAGAAGACAAAGTAAGAAATTCACTTATCGAAAGTTATAGTAAAAACAGTATAAAGAATTTAATTAAAGAATCTAGAAATAGTATTAAAAAAGTTAGTATTAAAAATACCCTAGATTTAGAAATTAAAAATGCAAATGACATATTAAATTTATTGTTTTTAGAGTTAGAAAAACAAATCAAAGTTCAAGTAAAGGAAAATTTAAAATTTAAAAATAATGATATAGAAAGATTTTTTATAAATGTTGAAAATATCAAAACTCTAATATATAAAATACAAAAACAAATTAAAATAATATATGAAAAAGTTCAATTTTATAGTGATACCAATTTAAGTGAAGAGATAATTGAAAGCCTAGCAGACTTAGATTTATTCTTAAATAATATATTAGATGAAAATTCTAATGATTTATTTTGGATGGAAAAAAATCGTAATATAGAAATTTTTTCATGTCCTAAAAATATAGATAAAGAAATAAGTAAATTATACTTTGATAAAACAAAAACTACTATACTAACTTCGGCTACAATTGCAGATAAAAACAAAGGAGAAGAAAAGGACAGATATGAATACTTTATAAAAAATACAGGATTCAAGGTTGAGGATGGATTCTTAGCTAGTCCCAAATACTCTCCTTTTAATTATAATAAAAATGCAATGATTTATTGCGCAGAAAATATGCCACACCCAACTTATGAAAGAGAGGAATTTATAAAAAGGGGAACAGAAGAAATAATAAAACTAATAGATATTACTAAAGGTAAGGCTCTGATATTATTTACGTCAAAGAATGATTTAAATGAAGTATATAACATATTGAATAAAAAGAATCTTGGATATAATTTGTTAAGACAGAGTATGTCATCATCACAAGATGAGATACTAGACGAATTTAAAAAAGACGAGGATTCTATACTTCTAGCTACAGGTACATTTTGGGAAGGTATTGATATTCCAGGTAAAGCTTTGTCAAATTTAATAATATTTAGATTGCCATTTCCAGTGCCAGATCCTATTATTGAATATAAAAGAAACACTAGCAAGGATTTTTTGATGGAGGTTAGTGTACCGTATATGATAGTTAAACTTAGACAAGGTATAGGAAGGCTAATTAGAAAAGATAATGACAATGGAATAGTGGCAATACTTGACTCAAGAATAGCATCGAATTCAAATAGCAGATATAAAGATGTTGTATTTGATTCAATTCCTATCAAAAATATAAGTAGTAATATTGAATATATAAAGAAATTTTATAATAATCATTTATAATATCATTTAGAATACGATTTCCTGGGTAATATAGCTTAGTTTAAAATATATGCAAGATTTGTCAAAATTTCGTCAAGGTTTTGACATAATAATGACACAATTTATATGTATAATAAGTTTGTAATAAAAAATAAAATTATAAATAAACAAAAGTGTATTAAAGAGGGAGAGATTAGATGAAAAAATTAAAATTAGTATTAGCATCTGCATTTATGTTAGTAATATTAAATCCAATTTATTCAAATGCGATGCATATAATGGAAGGCTTTTTACCGATGAAATGGTCTATTATATGGAGTATTATATTTATACCATTTTTCTTAGTAGGTGTAAAATCTATAAATAAAATAGTAAAAGAAGAGCCTAAAAAGAAAGTATTATTAGCTTTATGTGGAGCATTTGTATTTGTGCTATCTGCGCTAAAAATACCATCATTAACAGGTAGTTGTTCACATCCAACAGGGGTAGGATTAGGAGCAATATTATTTGGACCAAGCGTTATGGCAGTATTAGGAACAATAGTTCTTTTATTCCAAGCGCTACTTCTAGCACACGGGGGGATAACAACACTAGGAGCAAACGCATTTTCAATGGCAATTGTTGGACCAATAGTTACATTTTGTATATTTAGATTTTTAAAGAAAAGAAATGTTAAAATTGGAACAAATGTATTTATAAGTGCAGCTTTAGGTGATTTATGTACATATACAATAACAGCGCTTCAACTTGCATTAGCTTTTCCAGATGCAACTGGTGGAGTTATGGTTTCTGCAGCTAAGTTTTTAGGGGTTTTCTTTATGACTCAAATACCAATAGCAATAGCAGAAGGTATCCTTACTACTGTAATTTATAACTTAATAACTACAAGAGAAGGAAAGGAAGTGGACTATGATGAGTTCCAATGCTAAATTAGACAATAAAAAAAATAAATCTAACAACAAAAAAAATATAATACTAATGTTACTAGCTGTAGGACTTATAATAATTCCCCTTTTACTTAATCCAAAAGCAGAGTATGGTGGAGCAGATGGACATGCAGAGGATCTTATAACACAAATAAACCCAGATTATGAACCATGGTTTAAAAGTTTATATGAACCGCCAAGTGGAGAAATAGAAAGCTTACTATTTTCAACTCAAGCTGCTTTAGGAGCTGGAATTATAGGATATTACTTAGGTAGCAGAAAGAAAAAATAAATATATATTGAAAAAGGAATAAAGATAGACTAATATATATAATATAACAACTTAAAAATATTATGGGTACTCTAAGAGAGTAAAAGGGAAAAAGGTAAAAACCTTTGCAGCACCCGCTACTGTAATGTGGACGAACGTTTGTAACCACTGTAAAAATTTTACGGGAAGGAAACTAGTAGGATGAAGCTAAGCCAGGATACCTGCCTATAATAGCCAAGAAGTTCTTCGGGGATGGGGAATGTTCTTATTATCAAATATGCTATAAGTATATCTATGATATAAAGATAAGCTCAACCCATTTCGGTTGGGCTTTTAAATTTGCCCTTAAGCAATTTAAATATAGATGTAAAAACCTAACCTTATTAAATGCTTTAGTTGCCATACTAAAGCATTTTTCTTTTGCTTAAAAAATAATACATTATAATGAAAAATAACTTTACATAATTTTATAAATAGGGGAGTGGGATAGATTGTCTAAGACACTGATTTTAATATGTGATGATCAAGAATCAGTACATGAAACAATAGGAGAATATTTAAAAATAGAGGGGATGGATTATATATCAGCCTATGAAGGATTGGATGCACTGAATAAGGCAAAAAAATTTAAACCTGATTTAATACTATTAGATTTAATGATGCCAAAAATGTTTGGGACTGATGTATGCAAAGAAATACGTAAAAGTAGTGATGTACCAATTATTATGCTTACTGCAAAATGCGAAACTATAGATAAAATAATTGGACTAGAATTGGGCTCAGATGATTATATTTCTAAGCCATTTTCACCAAGGGAAGTTGTAACACGTATAAAAACTGTTTTAAGGAGAACTTCTAATATAAGTAAAGCAATAAATTGTATAAAGTATAAAGACCTTGAAATAAATTTAGATAGCCATGAGGTTTATGTAAAAGGAGAACTAGTTAAAGTTACGCCAAAGGAAATTAAAATATTTTATATGCTTGCTTCTAATCCTGGAAATATATTAAATAGAGAACATATACTCTCAGAAGTTTGGGGATACGATTACTTTGGAGATACTAGAGTTGTAGATACTCAAATAAAAAGACTTAGAAAAAAACTTCCACCAGATGATTTAAATTGGGAAATTAAATCAATATATGGAGTAGGTTATAAGTTTGAGGTATCATAATGAAAGAGACTATATTTAAAAGATTGTTTAAAATTATAATAATAACAGCTATAGGAGCAGTAGTAGCTACAATATTTTTTTGTAGTTTTACAGTAAAGCAATATTTTTTAAGTGTAAATATGAATGAAATCAAGCAAGAAGTAAATACACTTGCTGTGAAGTTTGTAGAAAATGGATGTAGTTTAAAGAAAATATCACAGTCTGATTTAATGAGATCTTCTATTATTCAATGTTATGATCAGCATAGAAATGAAATTTCAAGTGAATATAATCATGAATCGTTTTCAGATGAAACTATTAATGAAGCCTTAGACCCATACATAAGTACAGTTTTAAAAGGTAATTCTGTAAAAGGTGTTACAAAGTTATACGGAGTAGGAGATGATGTAGTACTTGTAGGAGAACCAATAAAACAAGATGGAAAAATAATAGGTGCTATGTTTTTTATTAAAATAGCATATCAACTTACTTCTTCTTTAAAAGGATTTTATATAGTATTAGGAGTAAGTATGATTTTATCTTTAATATCTATAATAATACCGTTGTACATATTTATAAAGAGAATGATAAAACCATTAGATGATATGACTAGCGCTACAATTGATATGTCAAAAGGTAAATTTTCCACAAGAATAGAACAATATAAAGACGATGAGATAGGTGAACTTGCTAGTGCATTTAATTATTTAGCATCAAAGCTTGAGGAAAATGATGAACAAGCTAAGTTATTAGAGCAAACTAGAAGAGACTATATTGCAAACATATCTCACGAATTAAAAACTCCAGTAGCATCTATACGAGCAATTGGAGAAACTCTAAATGATGATATATTTTTAGAAAAAATCGATAGAAAAAAATACTATAGTATGATACTTAGAGAATCAATGAGATTAGAGTTACTTATTGAAGATATGTTAGAATTATCAAGGTTACAATCGGGAAATGTGGCACTTGAAAAATCTTTTGTAAGTATTGAAGATATAATATATGAAGTTGTAGATGAATTTGAAGTTATGGCTGATGACTTAGATATAAATTTTAATGTTCCAAATAATTTAAAAGATATTCCAATGTTAGTTACTAATAAAAATCGGATAATACAGGTACTTGTAATATTATTAGATAATGCATTTAAATTTACAGAAGTTGAAGGAAATGTGAATATAGAAGTTGAAGAAGATAAAGAGTTTGTAAAAGTTAGCGTATGTGACAATGGACATGGAATTGATAAGTTAGATATACCATTTATTTTTGATCGTTTCTATAAAGTTGACAAGGCGCACTCATCAATTGGTACAGGTATTGGATTATCAATAGCTTATGAGATTATGAAGCATTTAGATGAAAATATATACGTAAAATCAGAAATAGGAAAAGGGTCAAAATTTATTTTCACAATAAAGAAAGCCTGAGTTTTAAATAACTATATATAAATTATTTAAAATAGTCATAGGAAACTTAATCATATAAATTATATTATTAGGAGATGATTTAATTTGGCACATAATATTAGTGTTGTAAAAAAGAAAGATTATAAAGTAAGTGAATGGTCTGGAGGAACTACAACTGAGTTATATATATACCCTAAAGAATCAAAATACAGTGAACTTGATTTTAAATGGAGGTTGAGCTCTGCAAAAGTTGATATAGAAGAATCTGAATTCACTCATTTATCTGGAATAGATAGAAAAATAATGGTTATAGATGGAAAGTTGATTTTAGATCATAAGGGAAAACACACAATTGAGTTAAATGAATTTGATATAGATAGTTTTAGTGGAGATTGGACAACTAAAAGCTATGGGAAAGCAACAGATTTTAATCTAATGACAAATAAAGGGTGTAGTGGTGAATTAGAATACATATTAGTTAATAAATCTAAAAAAGTTAAGCTTACAAATAGACAACAGGGATATAAGAATATAGCAGATGCTTTATACTGTGTAAGTGGAAATATATCAATAGAATTAGATTCGAAAATTGATATATGTGAAGGAGATTTATTTCTAATTATTAGAGGTGAAGGAGATGAGATAAAAGAAATAAACCTTTTAAATAATTTGAATACTCAGGCGAAAGTTATTAGAAGTACAATATACTTTTAAATAATTAGCATTTATTAAAAGGAAGCCTTAATAAGTATAAATCTGTATAACTAATAGTTTGGCAGCTATACATATAGGGACTCATGTCAATTTAGAGTTTTCACCAGGATAAGGTGTAGTTATACAAAAAAAGATGGGGGCTATACCTATCTTAAAATATATATGATTCTTACTTTGGGGAAAGTAGAATATAGACTAAAAATTTAACGTCTTTAGTCAAAATAGAAACAAAAAAGTCAGAAGACTAAAAGTCTTCTGACTATATAAAGATATTTTCAAATATCTAAGTTTCTATTAAATATGTATTTTACAAGATTAATTATATGACAGAGTAATATAAAAGTCAACAAAAAAATTACTATTTATATGATTCAAGATATCCACAAAAAAAACTCCTTAAGTTTATTGTATAGAAATTCTACATATTTAAACCTTTAAGGAGTTTATGTATAATTATCCTTCTTGAATAGCAAGAATATCCATAGGACAAGCCTTAACACATATTCCACAAGCGATACATTTAGATGGAGTAGGTTTACCTTCTACAGTAGCGATTATACCTTTGGGACAAGTTTCAACGCAGATAAGACATCCATTACATTTTTTCTTGTTTATCATATATACACCTTTAGCATTTTGAGTTATAGCTTCTTGAGGACATTTCTTAGCACATAGACCACATTGATTGCATACCTTTACATTTATAGAATTATCTTTTTTTGTATCGATTTCAATACATGACGTATGTAATCCATATGATTTGTAAAATGATTCTGAACATGACATTTCGCATGCTAAACAATCTTGGCATAAAGTTCTATCTGTAACAACTAATTTTTTCATATTCTATTCCCCTTTTAAATTTAGTATTTAGTATATATCATTAATTATATAAATCTCTATTCAATTTAAGTGTAGGCTAAAAATAGACAAAAATCAACTAAAGCTTGATTTGAAATTAAGAGTCTTTAAATAGTTATAAAAACGATTGTATGCGTTATTCTATAGAGAATAAAAAAACTGTAAATGAAGCTATAGAAATATGGAATAAATCATCAAAAAATTATTATGAAATGGTAGATATGGATAGAATTGATATTGTAATTAATAAACTAGAAAATGAAGGATACATTTTTATGCGAGTGATGGGAAAATATGTTATATTATAAATGATATATTATAATATAGGGCGGGGATAAAAAATGAAAAGTAATCATGACTTAATAGATCAATTATTAAATAAGGGAAATGTATACAAACTTAAATGTGAAAAGTGTCAATCAATATCAGTACAAATAAGTGAAAAACCACAACCAGATGATATATGTTTTGAATGTGGTGGAAAATGTAGATTATTAAACAAATAAAGACTATAAAATAATTAAAAAGGTTTTATACAAATAAAGTCTAGAGGATATTAATTTTCTAGACTTTATTTATGTGAAATATACCCATATAATAGAAAGAGTATAATAGTAAGCATTATGGAGGTAAAAATATGAAAATTATTCACACAAGTGATTGGCATATAGGAAAAATTGTAAATGAATTTTCAATGATTGAAGACCAAAAATATATTTTAAATAAATTAATAGAACTTATAAAAGAAGAAAAACCAAATGTACTTATAATAGCAGGGGATATATATGATAGATCAATCGCACCAGTAGAGGCGGTGGAACTTTTAAATGAAACCTTAAGTGATTTGATAATGAATACAGATACAAAAATAGTAGCTATATCAGGAAATCATGACAGCGGAGAGAGATTAAGTTTTGGAAGTAAAATATTAGAGAAACAAGGACTATATATTTGTGGTGCAGATAATGAACTTTATAGGCATGTAGTTATAAGAGATGATAATAAAAATGTTAATTTTTATCTAGTACCATACAAAGACCCTGCGTTAGTAAAGAAGATTCTTGATAACAAAGTAATCAAAAACCATAATGATGCAATGTCTGAAACTATGAAAATTATAAAAGAAAATTTAAATAAAGAAGAGATAAACATCTTAGTTAGTCATGGATATGTGACTATGAAAAGATGTGATGCCATAGAATCTAATGAACAAAAATATGAAATTGCAGAACTTGAAATATCTGAATCAGAAAGACCTCTATCAATTGGAGGTACAGACCTTATTGATGGAAATCTATTTAAGGATTTTGATTATGTAGCACTAGGTCATTTGCATGGTAGACAAAGAATAGGAAAAGATGAAATGAGATATTCAGGTTCTTTACTTAAATATTCATTTTCTGAAGTTAATCAAAAAAAGGGAGTTGTATTACTAGATATAGAGGATGATAAATCTATAAATATAGAATTTAAAAAATTAAATCCTATTAGAGATATGAGAGTTGTAAAAGGTGATATTGAGAATCTAGTTAAAGAAGGACGAGAAGTAGAAGATGGAAAAGAAGATTACATACAAGCTATATTAACTGATGATGGAGAATTAATAAATCCAATGGAAAAATTAAGATCAGTTTATCCAAATACTATGCTAATTACTAGAGAAAGAAGACGCGAGTATAGTGAAGATAAGACATCTGCAAAAGGTGAATATAAAACTAAAAGTAAGATAGACTTATTTAAGGAGTTTTATGAGGATTTAGGTAGCGGAGATTACACAAAAGAAAAAGAAAATGTATTAATGAATACAATTGATGAAGTTTTAAAGAAAGGAGAAAAATAAATGAGACCTATAAAGTTAACTATAAGTGCCTTTGGACCATATGCAACACAACAAGTAATTGACTTTGAAGAATTAAATGGAAGAAATATATTTGTTATATCTGGTAAAACAGGAGCGGGCAAGACAACTATATTTGATGCTATAAGTTATTCACTTTATGGAGAGGCTAGTGGAGAATCTAGAGAAACGGATTCTTTAAGAAGTCATTTTGCACAGGATAGTGTTGAAACTTTTGTTGAGTTAGAATTTGAGCTTAGAGGAGAAACATATATTGTAAATAGAGTACCTAAGCAAAAAAAGAAAAAAGTTAAAGGTGATGGTTATACAGAGAAAAGTGCTGATGCTACTTTGACATTACCAAATGGAGCTGTTATAACTAAGGTTACAAATGTTACTAATAAATTAGTAGAAATTTTAGGTATAACTAGAGATCAATTTAAGCAAATAGTAATGCTTCCACAAGGTGAGTTTAAAAAACTGTTACTTGCAGATTCACTAGAACGTGAGAGTATTTTTAGAAAAATATTTAATACATATGATTTTGAAAAAATCCAATCGCAACTTAAAGATAAAGCAATAGACCTTAATAAAAAGAGAAATAAAAGTAAAGAAAAAATGCAAACTAATTTAGAAAACATAAAAGGGGAACATGACATACTTCTTGGAGAATACGTTGATTTCCCTTTAGTTATAGAAGAATTAAAAAATCTTATAGATAAAAATAGTGAAAGCTATAAATTACTTAATGAAGAGTTAAAAAATGTAGAATGTAATTTAGAAAATCTTAATACACAAAGAAATAAGATAGAAAATAATAACTCTCTAATTAAGGAAAAAGAGGATAGTTTAAAAAAAGTAGAAGAACTTTTAAGCAAAAAGGAAGAATTTGAAATAAAGAAAAAAGAGATAAGTAATGCTAAAAGTGCAAAAGAAGTCAAATACATAGAAGATAAACTTATTGAAAATAAACAAAAACTATCTAAGAGAGAAGAAAACTATAAGTTAAGCTTAAGCAATTTAGATAAATTGAAATCTGACTTTAAAATAGCCAGTGAAACATTAAAATCAGAAGAAGCTAAGGAAAGTGAACGAGAAAGGCTTGCTATACAAATTGATAATCTAAAAAATATTGAACCTAAGATAGCTGAGTTTGATAAATTAAAACAAATTGTTATAAGTATTACTAAAAATATTGAAGAAGTTAAATTACAAGTATTAGACAATAAGAAGTTAACAGAAACACTAAATATTGAGAAGTTAAATAATGAAACTATATTAAAAGATATAGCATCATTTGAAACTAGGAAAGTAGAGCTTGAAAATGAAATAAATAATAAAAATAAAATTATAGAGGACATAAGAAATTTATTTAAGGTTATAGCTAGTCATGAAAAATATAAGGCTAAACACTTTGAACTAAGTAAGGATTATGAAGTATTCGAAAAAGAATACTTAAAAGTTAAAGATGAATATGAAACTATGGATGACTTATACAAAAAGGAACAAGCTGGAATACTAGCTTCTAAACTAGAATCTAATAAACCTTGTCCCGTGTGTGGATCAACTAATCATCCAAATCCTGCTACTATTAAAAATGATTCTAATATTCCTACTAGAGAAGAACTTAAAATAGTAAAAGTTAATTTAGATAAGTTAGAAGAAAAAAATAACTCGAAGATTAGAGATTTAACAGCTTTAAATTCAGATATAAAAAATTCATTAGAGTTTGTTAATAGCTCTTTATCTAGGTTTGCTGATAGCTTAAATTTAGATACAAAATATTCACAGTCTACTTATAATGATGTTAAAAATAAAGGTACAGAGTTGAAAAGTGTAATTGAAAATCTACAAAAAGAATTATTTAGTGTTAAAGGAAAAGTAGAATTAAAAGAAAGCATAGTTAAAAAAATTACTGATATAAATATTAGTATAGAATCAAATGAAAATAAATTAATTTCATTGGAGTCAAAAGAAAAGGACGATTTTAAATATTTTACAGAAGTAAGTACTAAAATTGAGGAATATAAAAAAGATATTCCAAAAAATATTGAATCTGTTAAAGCCTTAAATGATTTAATAAATGAAAAGAATAAAATATTAAATGAGAGTAAACAGAGATTATTGATTTTAAGAGAATCAAGAGATGCTATATCTAAGAATCTAGAAGGTGAAACTTCAACTTTAAAAGAGATAAATAATAGTATAGAAGAACTAAGATTAGAAATAGAAAAAATTAATTTACAATTTGAAATTCTAATGAAAAAAGAAGGTTTTGATGCTTTAGAACAATATCAAAATGCTAAATTAAATATAGATAAAATAGATATAATGCAAAAACAAGTTGAAGACTATAATGCTAAGTTAAATTTTGAAGCTACAAAAAAAGAAGAGCTTATAAATAAATGTAAAGGCTTGGAGTTTATGGATTTATTAAATATTGAAGAACAAATTAAGAGTATAAATGTAAGTAAAAAAGAAATGGAAGCGAAGCTAAAAGACAGATACTCTATATTAGACAGTAACAAAGATATTCTTAAAAATGTAGAAAATTTAAATGTTGAATTTAAAGCAAAAGAAGAAGAATATAGAGTAGTGGGTGAGCTTGCAGATTTAGCAAATGGTAAAAAATCGCCATACATATCTTTTGAAAGATATATATTAGCATCATATTTTGAAGATATTATAGATGCAGCAAATATAAGACTTGAGAAGATGACAGGTGATAGATTCTCCTTAATAAGAAAGAAAAGTAAAAGTAAAGGTGCGGGTCAAAAAGGTTTAGAACTTGAAATTTATGATAATTATACAGACAGTTCTAGAGATGTTAGTTCACTATCTGGAGGAGAAAGTTTTAAGGCTTCTTTATCACTAGCACTTGGTCTATCTGATGTTGTACAATCAAACGCAGGAGGTGTATCTCTTGATACAATGTTTGTAGATGAAGGATTTGGAACACTTGACCCACAATCTTTAGATAGTGCAATAGATAGTTTATTAGAACTTCAAAGAGGTGGAAGACTGGTAGGAATAATATCTCATGTTGAAGAACTTAAAGAAAGGGTTGAAGCCAAACTTGAAGTAACAGCTACATCTAGAGGAAGCAAAGCTAGATTTAATATACTATAATATGGAGGGGAATATATGAAAAATAAAGAACGATATTTTAAGGGGATAAAAGAATTACCTATACACTATAAGATTTATGAAGTAAAGAATGAAAAAGCCAAAATAGTTATATCACATGGATTTTGTGAAACTTCAGGGAGATACAGAGAGTTAATAAAAGTATTCAATAAAGTAGGGTACTCTGTTTATATATTAGACCATAGGGGTCATGGATACTCGGGAAGACTAGGCATAGATGATAGCCAAATAAATGTAGAAAAATTTGATTACTATGTAGAAGATTTTAAAATTTTTATAGATACTATAGTTAAAAAAGATGAAACTAAATTGTTTTTATTTGCGCACTCTATGGGAGGATGTGTAGGTGGACTATTTTTAGAAAGATATCCTACTTATTTTGATGCGGCAATTTTAAATGCACCTATGATGCAAATACATACAGGTAAATACCCTGATATTATTTCTAAATTGATAGCTAATATTGTATGTGCTTTTGGGCAAGGAAAAAGATATATTTTAGGTCATAAACCGTATGATGGGAAACCTGATTTAATAGGTTCTGGAACTAGTTCACAAAAAAGGTATGATACTTACTTTGATAAACAACTTAAAGATAAAAATTTACAAACATCAGGAGGATCTTTTAATTGGTTAAAGGAATCTTTTAAGGCTACTAAAGAAGTTGTAGAGAATTCTAGCAAAATACAAGTACCAGTACTATTGATACAAGCTGGAAAAGATTCATATGTTAAACCTGGTGGACACGATAAATTTGTGCAAGCAAATAGTAAGTGTGAATTACATCATATAAAAGAATCTAAACACGAAGTTTACATAGAAAAAGATGAAATTTTCAATCCGTATATAGAAAAAATATTAGGATTTTATGATTCTAATTTAAAATAATAAAAATATAAAAACAATATTATAGAAAATAAGGAAAAAGAATTATCTTTTTCCTTATTTTTTTATTTGAAATTAAATTTTAAATATATATCACAACTAAAGATTGTCCACGGATATATTGTATTAAGTAGTAATTAACTTGAAAAAGTAGATTTATATAAAAGGAGATAGATTATGTTAAACGATAAATCAATACTCATTACTGGTGGAACTGGGTCATTTGGAAAAGATTTTACCAAAGCTATATTAAATAAATACAATCCAAAAAAAATCATAATATTTTCAAGAGATGAGTTTAAACAAGATTTATTTAAAAAAGAATTGTCTATTATGTTTCCTAATAAAATACACAAAATGAGATTTTTTATAGGTGATGTAAGAGATAAAGAAAGATTGTATAGAGCTTTTGACGGTGTTGACTATATAATACATGCGGCAGCAATGAAACAAGTTCCAACATGCGAATATAACCCTTTTGAAGCTATAAAAACCAATATACATGGAGCACAAAATGTAATTGATGCTGCAATAGATAAGGATGTAAAAAAAGTTGTTGCACTGTCCACTGATAAAGCGGTAAATCCAATAAATTTGTATGGAGGCACTAAATTAGTTTCAGATAAGTTATTTATATCGGCGAATGCATATGCAGCAGATAAGGGAACTGTTTTTTCAGTAGTTAGATATGGAAATGTTGCAGGAAGTAGAGGATCAGTAATACCATTTTTTAAAAGCCTAATAGATCAAGGTTGTACACAGTTGCCAATTACAGATTTTAACATGACAAGATTTTGGATAAGTTTAAAAGAGGCTGTAGAATTGGTGTTAAAAGCATTAGATGAATCAAAAGGAGGAGAAACATATATATCAAAAATACCATCATTTAAAATAGTAGATTTAGCAAAAGCCATGTTACCAGAATGTAAATGCACAGAAGTTGGCATAAGAGAAGGTGAAAAATTACATGAAGTAATGGTAACTAAAGATGATTCAAGAAGTACTTATGAATACGAAAAACATTATATAATATATCCTAATTTTGAATGGTGGAATAAAGATAAATTCTTTACACCAGGAGGAAAACGCATAAAAGATGGATTTGAATACAACTCAGGTAATAATACAAAGTGGTTAAGTGTAGAAGATATAAAATCAGAAATAGATAAATTATAGAATTATATATGGAGGTAATAATTTGAAAATAGATTTAGCAATTAATGGAGGAACACCTGTAAGAAGCTCATATCTTCCATATGGAAAGCAATTTATAGATAAAGATGATATACAAACTGTAATAGACACATTAAATGGTGATTATTTAACAACTGGTCCAGCTATTGAAAAATTTGAAAAAAAGGTGGCTAAATACGTAGGAGCAAAATATGCAGTAGCACTATCTAATGGAACAGCTGCACTACATGCAGCTTGCTATGCAGCAGGAATAAAAGAAGGTGATGAAGTTATAACTTCCCCTATAACATTTGCAGCCTCAGCAAATTGTATTTTATATTGTAAAGCAAAACCAGTGTTTGCAGATATAAATCCTGAGACGTACAATATAGATCCGAAAGAAATAGAATCTAAAATAACAAGTAAAACAAAAGCTATAATACCCGTACACTTTACGGGTCAAAGTGTAGATTTAGATCCTATAATAGAACTTGCAAAAAAATATAATTTGATAGTAATAGAAGATGCAGCACATGCTTTAGGAACTAAGTATAAAGACAATTATATAGGCAATATATCACACATGACTGAATTTAGTTTTCATCCTGTAAAAACTATAACGACAGGAGAAGGTGGTATCGTAACAACTAATTGTGAAAAGTTATATGAAAAACTTTTATTATTTAGAACTCATGGAATAACGAGAAATCAAAAATTAATGAATGATAAAGAAGATGGACCTTGGCATTATGAACAAATAGACTTAGGTTATAACTATCGGATAACAGATTTACAATGCGCATTAGGTACAACTCAAATGGATAAGATAGATTTTTTTATAAAAAGAAGAAAAGAGCTAGTTAATAGATATAATAAAGAGCTAAGCAAAATAGATGGAATTATAATACAAAAAGAAGAAGAATTTTCAGATACTAGCAGACATTTATATATAATAAAACTGGATTTAAATAAGTTTAAAGTCGGAAGAAAAGAGATTTTTGAAGCTCTTATTGCGGAAAACATAGGAGTTAATGTACATTATTTACCCGTGTATTTACATCCTTACTATGAAAAATTAGGCTATGAAAAGGGACTATGCCCTAGAGCTGAGGAACTTTATAAATCTATTATAACATTGCCACTATATCCAAGTATGAGTGATGAAGATTTTAGAGATGTAGTAAAAGCTGTAAGCAAAGTTGTAGGTGCGTATAGAATATAGATAATATAACGCAGTTTAAGACATATGTCATAAGACAAAGTAGTGTTTATAGATATGAACAATGTAAGGAGGAGAGCAATGACAAAAGTAATGAGAGAACTAGTCGAATATAATGGAATAACAATGTGTCCATATGAAAAAATTCCATATTTTACACAATTGAATGTTGACAATATATTTTGTATACAACCTGAAAAACCAGATGTAGATAGAATAGTTAGTGTATACGCACAAGCATCTATAACAGACTCAAAGTTAATATCTACAGTAAAGGGTACATCTCTAGAAGGCCAAGGTTTAACTGGATATGATGTCATGATATGTGGAGAAATTTCGTTAAAGATAGAATATATAGAATGTGATTCTTGTGATAGCTGTGAATGCAACGTACCAATTAATACAACAGAGTCTACATTTTCGTTTTATGGAAGTGTAGTCCTACCTCAAAACATAAATATTAACGCAACAGTAACTCCAAGTGTAGCAATAGAAGATATACTTTCAGAAAAAATGGATTTAAGGTGCATTTATAATAATATAACTATTATGTTAATAGCAGATGTTTCATCAAGTTCGAATGATTTGAATGTAAAAATAGATAATTGTAGTCAAAATTTATTTCCAATAATGCCAACTTATTTTAAACAACAAATGGTTTGTGAAAATATAAATTTAGATCCTAAGAAGCTAGATATAGAAAGGGTTATTGATGTATCCGTATGGCCTGAAATATCAAATATAAAGTTAATAGATACGGCAATAGGAGTATCTAATGAAGGTCAAAGGCTTAGTGGTTTTGCTTTAGTAGTAGATGTTAATTTAAAAGAAAAAATAACATATATAGCATGTGAACCTACACAAATGATCCAAGTTAATTACTGCGAAAATTCAAGTATTGCAAATGTTGTAGTACCAAGTGAAGTAAACACAAAAGATATAAATAGTTTAATGAGAGCAGGCAGAATAAGTGTAACTCCTTATGTAGAAGGTATTAAATTTAAGAAGCTAGACAATAAAACTATAAATTTATGCTTAATGTTACTAGTAGATGTAAAAGTATGTTAAATCAAAATAATATAAATAGATGTAAGGAGGGAAGAAAGTGGTAGTAAATGCACAATTTACAATAAATAAAACTCCAAAAGGTAATTATTCTGATGTAGGCGATGTTATAACTTATACTATAAAAGGTGTAAACAATTCAAGAACCGATATTTACAATTTGTATATAGAAGATTCACTTAATCCATCAATACAGTTTATACCTGGAACTGTAATTATAAATGACATATTAATATCACAAGCGGATATACTGTCAGGTATATTAACTCCAAAACTTAGTGCTGGTCAAAGCATAGTAATTAGCTATGAGGTGGTTATAACAAATACGTCTTATATAAACTATACGAATATATTAGATAGTGTAAGATATGAATATTCACTTAATCAAAGTGAAAATACATTACAAAATCTAGAAATTAATAATAAAGAAAATTGTACTAAGGATAGTCCTATGTACAATTTTAGACAAATCAGTATAGAAAAAAAATTATCATTTGATCTTGTAAAACCAGATATGAAAGAAATAAGTGATATAACATCAGAAATAGAAATAATTAAATATTATGTAATAGCGACACCTAATATAAAATCTTTAGAAAATCAGAATTTATCAGGATACAAATTAATAATACATGGACTAATTAAATATACTGTTCAATATATTGCGATAGATGAATTGGTTTATTCATCACATTATAATATACCATTTAGTACATTTATAGTTATGGCTGAAAATTATGAAATAGGAAGTAAGTTATATGTGGAAGGTATAGTGGAAGATATATATTATAAAAAAATGAATTCTAGAGAGTACCTAACAAATGCAATAGTTTTAGTTAATGCAAAAATATTATGTGGATAATGAAAAGGTGATGATATGGCAACATCAAATAGTGTTTATGTTGAGGGCAGTGAAATTATTAAAAATGGTGGAGCAACCGCTAATTTATATATGGATAAAGAAGACTATGTGTTTGTTAGTGGAATAATATATAGTCCGACTAAAGAAGCAATACCTAATGCAGCAGTATCAATTACATTAATCGATAAAAGCGAAACACCTCCTAATGAGATATTCTTAGGTGTTACATTTTCAAATGAAGATGGGGTGTATGGAGTATCTCTACCTTGGAAATCAAATTATGAATATAAGTTTATTCCATATTGTTAAATAAAAAAATGTAGAAAGTGTGTAGCATTATTTAACTTTTTCAATATAATATGTTAAGGACAAAGATTCCTTGGTGTATTATTAAATAAAAAAATGTAGAAAAATAGAACGATATTTACATTTTTTAATATAATATATTGAGGATGAAAAATCCTTAATATATGAATATAAGGAGCGAATTATATGCCTAAGGCAAATTACAAACCTGAAGCAATGGTTGTAAATAGTATAGCACCAGCAGCAGTACCAATGAGACTTAGTACAAATTTAAGTACTGCATTATGGAACTTAGTATTAGTAGAAGGTCTTGCTAAATACTCAGCTACAGCAACTATATTAAAAAGTGCAGCAGTTGTATTCTGGTTAACAGCAAACCCACCAGCAACAGCTACTATAGGTACAGCAGATTATCTTACTTTTACAGATGATGCAGGTAGATATGCTATAACTATTCCAACTGGTAAAGATATTACAATGAGAGTATACAGTTAATAATAAAAAGGGGATTAGCCTATGGCTAATCTCCAAATTTAAGTTATCAAGGAGGAATTATGTTTAATATAAGAAAGTATAAAAGTGAGGATAATTACCATCTATATAAACTAATATCACAGGATAAATCATATTATCTAGCTGACAAAGATAATTATAGGAAAAACATACAAAATTTAATTGATAATTTAGAAGGTATTTTATTTGATTCTGTAGTTATAATATTTGGAATTGACAGTGGAGAATATATAGAAGATCTTAAAAGTAAATTATGTGAACGTAACAGAGTTATAATAATAGAACCTAATAAAGATATATACGATATAGTGAAAGAAAAAATAGTAGATCATAATATCCATTTAATACACTATGATGAGCAAGTTATAAAAGCAATTTTAAAAGGTCTAATAAATCATAAAAATTTTAATAGACTACATGTTCACTGTTTTGGAAACTACAAAGATGTATACAAGGAAGAGTATGAAAAATTCATAGCGATTTTAGATAATATATATTATACTTCTAGCTCATCAATAACTGTAGTTTCTAGTTTTAAAAAGATATTTTTTGAAAATATGATTTCAAATTTATCGATTATAAACAATACATCTTCTTTAAATTCATATATAGGTAAATTTAAAAACACACCAGCTATAATAGTATCAGCAGGCCCATCTTTAGATAGAAACATCCAAACTATGCTAAAATACAAAAATCACTTAGATAAATTTTTTATAATAGCTGGAAATAGAACTATGGGATCACTTATAGAAAATGGAATCAAACCTAACTTAGTAGTATCAGTAGATCCAGCACAAGTTACTTATGATATGATGAAAAAATATTTAGATAGTGATTTGCCTCTTGCTTTTTATGAATATAGTAATAAAGATTTAGTGAAAGAATATAGAGGAGAAAAAATATATATATCAGAGTTGTTTTCAAGAACTATAGAAGATCTAAAGGATTTGTCAAGAACCTATATTGGAGGATCTGTTGCACATACCTGTATAGATATAGCTAAAATTATAGGTTGTAATAAAATAATTTTAGTAGGTCAAGATTGTGCACTTACTGAAAATAAGCATCACTCATATAATTCAACTTTTGATATAGATAAAACACCAAACGAACTAGAAGTAGTATTAGACAAAGATATATATGGAGATTATATAAGAACTACATTAACATTAAAATTTTTCAAGACTAAAATTGAAGAATATATAAATTTGGTAAAAGAAGAAGATGAAAGCGAATATATTGAGTTTATAAATGCATCCTATGGAGCTGATATAGAGGGTGCACCACATAAAGAGCTAGAAGAAGTATTAATTTCAAGTGAATTTAATAAAAACATAGAAAATTTAATTCCTGATAAATCTATTGATATAGATTCTGAAGAAATAATAAATTCAATTTTAGAACACATAAACAACTTTATAGCTAAATCTGATGAATGCATAAGTATATGTAATGAATTTTTAAATAATGATATAAATGGATCGTTAATGGATATGGATGAAGATGATATTAACTTACAAAATTTTTTATATTTATTGCATGTTGTAGATGAATTTGAATATAATACAAAAAGTTATTATCTAGGAGGATATTTTACTAAGTTCTTATTTGATGTGAGATCAAATTATTTCGAAATGCCAGCAAAAGATTATTCTAAATTAACTTCTGATTTTAAATATCAAAGTGAAACTTTCCTACATTATTTCCAGGACTTGAATGATTTACTAAAATCAATAAAGAAATTATTCTTTACTAAGGCACCAAATGTAGATTAAGACCATATTGTAGTATTAAACATATATTTAATTAATGGAGGCACAGATATGAGTGATAAATTCAATATAAATGGAAAAGAATATACTCAAAGGGGTGTAAGCACTCTAGAGATAAATGATAAAGTTGCCACTAGTGGAGTAGTTTCATTAGAATCACATGATGGAAGTGGACATATGAATATAGTAATAAATTTAGCTGAAGATGATGTTGAGGTTAATGAACAAGATTCACCAGAAATTCAATCTACAGAAAATATAAATGAAAGTAAAGCAGATGATTCAAAAATAGAGATACCTGAAGCTATAGAAAATAAAGAAACTAAGTCATGGATAAGCAAGATATTACAATATATAAAAAACATTTTCATTAAAAATAAAAAAGAATAAATGGAAACGTTACAAACTGATTATATAATTATAAAAAGCTCTGACTTAGTGGAAGGAAAGCCTTATACTGTAAAAGTTGTGATTCCTCAAAAACAAGAATTTAAGATAAAAGGGACTGTTTATGATAAAGATCTACATCCTATATCTAATGCAGCTATAGAAATTATAGAGATTAATAAAATTAGCGGAGATAGCAAAATTATAGGAAATATTTTCTCTGATGAAAATGGAGAATATAGTTTTGCTGTAGAACCAAGATTTGAACTAAAGTATAAGATTACTGCTTATTCTCCTTTGATTGTAAATTATAAGAGTGGTAAAAAATGAAAACATATACAGAAATTATAATTACGCCAGAAGAGCTAAAAGAAAAATACTTAATCTGCAAAAGTATTGTAATTCCAAAAAACCATCAGGTATTAGTCATGGGTATAGTTGTATATGAAGATCATGTACCAGCAAGTGGAGTTACAGTTATAATATCTAGGATAGATTCAAATCAGACACCAATAATAACAACCAAAATAGGATTTGTAATAACTGATGCAGAGGGAAAATTTATAACTTATCTTGAAAAAATAGATAAGGTAGATTATTTGTTAGAATTTTATCCTCCGAGTTAATACATAGGAGGGTTGATATATATGAAAGAAAGTAATTTGATATATGGAGTAGTTAAGTATGATGATGGTACTCCTGTAAGAGATGCACTTGTAGCTGTACAGGAAATTAGGACTTGTAGCAATAATCCTATTTATGAGTGTTGTTCAAATTGTGAATGTCCATTAGACAGATATACAACCACAAATATGTGTGGAGAGTTTTATATAAAAATATATAATAAGTCTTCTTACTATAAAATTAAAATATATCCAACAGAGGTAAATTCATTACAGATATCTTATAGTATGTCAAAACTTGATAAAATATAAAATAAATTCCTTAAGGTAACTTTAACATTATTTTGGGGAATTTATTTTTAAGTTATTTTAAGATGAAAAGAGTTAAATATGTATAAAAAGGAGGTTAAAATATGAACAATATGAATTTGAATATTTTGAAAAATAGTAAAGAAATATTAGATATTGGCATAGATAAAATAGAGTTAAACAATAAGGATATATTAAATAATGTTTTATTTGCTATGTCATATTATTATGATATAAGCAAAGATATAAGATGTATAGTTGCCATTGAGGAAATTTGTAAAAACATAAATGTAGATATAAATATAAGAATTTTTTTATATTGGCAACTTGTAAGAATAAGTTTTTTAAATAAAGAAATTCTAAATAATATAAATATAAAAGAAATATATGACAGTATATTAGATACAATAAATAAAATAAGCAGTTTAAAAGACATAAGTGAAATAAAAGTAAAATCAAAAAATAAGCAAATAGCTGTATTTATCACAAATCAATTTTTATCTTATGAACATTCCCCAACAAAGGTCCTATTAAGCATGGTCAAATCTATTAATGATAAATTTAAAGAAATAGACAAAATTTATATTTTTAATTCAACAGAAATGCCAAAAACATCACCTTGTTCTTATTATAAACCATCAGTATTTAATCATATAAATATAAGTGATGAGTACTTTTATTATCTTATGAAATTAGCAAGCATAGATAGATGTGAAGTTAGTTATTTTGATGATATAGATGAAACAAACTCACTAAAAAAAATAGATAGCATTTTAGAAGAGATATATAATTTGAATCCAAACTTCATTATTTCAATTGGAGGGTCAAATATATTAGCAGATATGTGTAATAATTTTACAGATGTATATACTTATGGAACTACTAGAGATACACCTATAGCTAAAACCAAATATTTAGTAAAAAGTTTAAATACAACAAAGATTAAAGAAACTTTAATTAATGACAAACAAAGTATAATAGAAATACCTCAAGGTTTTTTTGGATTAGAAGATAAGTACGAGGAGTCATATACAAGAGAAGAGTTTGAGATACCAAAAGATTTATTTTTAATATCGATAGTGGGAAATAGACTAGAAGAAGAACTAAGTGATAAATTTATAGACATATGTAAAGATATATTAACAAAAAACAAAAATACAGGTATAGTTTTTATAGGAGAATACAAAAAAGAGCATCTTAAAACCAAATTTCCAAAGGATGCATATAATAGATTATATACAATTGGATTTAAGAAAAATTTAATTTCAGCAATATCTCTATCAGATATGTTTTTAAATCCTAAACGAACAGGAGGAGGGTATGGTGGCTTAGCTGCTATATCATGTAATATACCTGTAATATCTATTAACACAGGGGATGTATCAGAACTTTTGAGTGATGAATTTAAAGTAAGTAGTTATAGTGAAATGCTTGATTTAGTAAATTCTATTATTGGAAATAATGATTTATATATAAGTATGTGTGATAAAACTAAAACATTATCAAGTAAATATGAAGGTAGGGACTGGGATCTTTTAATAAATTATATATTAAAAAAATAAAAAAAGACAGACTTTGCTGTCTTTTTTATTTATTCTTTTATCATATCTATACTACCAAGTAATATATGAGCTACACCTAAGCCTACTAAAAATGTTCCTATTAAACTTGTGTAATCATTTCTTCTACATAAATTAATTTTACTTTGACTAGAATCTAAAGTAACTCCTACAGCTGTAACAGCAGTTCCTAAAGCTACGGGTATTAATCCTTTTTTCATAAATATTACCTCCTAGATGAATATCATCAAATATATTTTTATCATATAGGTTGTTTTTTATAGCTAGTAATTAATTTTAAAAAAGTAATTATAAACCATATTTAAACTATCATGTTTTGTCTAATGTAGTTTAAAGTTTTATCCATATCATTAAATACTTTCTTAGAAATCATTAATCTTTCAATTCCTGGATTTATACCTTTAAAATCAAATACTTTATCTATTTTTATTTCTATATTTTCTTCATAAAAATTTATGTAAATACACTTTGTGTATTTAGTACAACATTTAAAGATAACTAATTTGTTATAACCAGTTTTTAATAATGTAAAATCAGATAAATCTAATTTAGATTTTAAAAAAATTATAAAATTATTCATTTACTAACTCTCCTTATAGGTTTTATAGACATAGTATTGACATATTTTTCAAATTTTATAGTACTCAATAAAAAGAATTTACTTTTATCGATTGAAAAGTATAGTATATGAAAATAATAAATAAAATGGCACAAAAAATAGCTTTTGAAAGTAATTATGTGTATAATAGTTAAGTACAATACTTGAAAAATACATACTTAAGGAGATAATATGATAAAAAGAGAATTTGAAATAAATGATATAGCATACCTTGCTAAAGATAGAAGAATAAAGGTACATGTTGATGGAAGTGATACTTATACTAAAAACATATCTTTAAGAGCTGGAGATGCTGTTAAAATATTAGATTTTTATGAAATAGAAAAATACGGATTTTCATATGAAGCAGAATTTAAAAAAGATAATACATCATACATTATAAGAAAACACTTAAGTCAATCAGACTTAAGACCTAAAAAAGCTTAAAAACCAGGAGAAAAATAAATGAATTATATAACAGTAGATAGTAAAAAAGAAGTATTTGTTAAGAACATAGCTATAAAACAAAAATTTGATAAGTTAATGACTAAATCAGTAAATGTAACTCGTGATCAAGTAAAAGGGTGTATGGAGTTTGCAAAAGAAAGTGTTGAAAGCTCTAAGGATTATATAAAATTAGTACCTAAAGATATAAAAGATAAAGACCTTCAATTAGAGGTAGGAATGCAAAGGTTGTTTGTAGAAAAAATTGCAGAATGTGCATTTTTAAACTATTTAATGGAAAGAAATTTAGATGAAAGCGTAATAGAAAAACATAAAATAGGAATCAAAGTGGCAATAGCTAATGGAATACACACTAGGCTTATAATAGGTAAAGAAGAGTTTGAAGCTAAGAAAAATAAGAAAAATTATTATGTAGGTATACACTTAAATCTAGAAATGGAAGACAAAAAAGATCGTATAAAAAGACATTTAATAAAAGATTTATATAAAATAGAAAAAGTTCAAATCTTTGGATATTTAGATTATAAATTTATAAGTGAACTTAAATATGAAACTACAAAAAATAAAATGGGCAAAAATGAATTTAAATTCTATAATAAAAAAGCCCCTAATTACTCATCAAAAGATGAATTTGCTAAACTTTTAGATGGAGAATGTAAGTGGTATTACTTAGATAGATTAATGCCAATAGACAGCTTATCTAAAAAAATAAAATAAAATTTATAAACCATTGCAAGCACCGTATTTTACGGTGCTTTTGTTTATTGCAAAATATGAATAAAATATATCAAATTTTGCACTTTTCAGAAAATATGTTATACTGAATTGTAGCAATATAGCGCATTGAGTCTAAATTGATACAAATTAAGGGGATGATAATAGATGATAAAAATCAAAAATGTAACAAAAAAAGTAGGAGCTAAAGTCATACTTGATGATATAACTTTAGACATTGAAAAAGGCACATTAGTAGTTTTAATAGGTTCTAGTGGGTGTGGAAAAACTACTACACTTAAGCTTATAAATAAATTAATAAAACCTACATCTGGAGAAATTTATATAGACGATAAACCTATATCAAAAGAAAACACTATAGAACTTAGAAGGAAAATCGGATATGTTATTCAAAATACAGGTCTTTTCCCACATTTAACTATAAAAGAAAATATCGAATTAATTCCAAGATTAAAAAAAGAAAAAACTATAGAAGAAATAGAAAAAACTACAATAGAGCTTTTAGAAATGGTAGGACTGAAATACGAAGACTATATAGACAAATACCCATCACAGCTTAGTGGAGGACAACAACAAAGAATCGGTGTTGCAAGAGCAATAGCCACAGACGCAGAAATAATACTAATGGATGAACCATTTAGTGCACTAGATCCAATAACTCGAACATCTCTTCAAGAACAATTATTTACACTTCAAGATGAGCTTAAAAAGACAATAATATTTGTAACTCATGATATGGATGAAGCTTTAAAGATAGCTGATAAAATTTGTATTATGGATAGCGGTAAAGTAGCTCAATATGATACTCCTGAAAATATTTTAAGAAACCCAGTAAATGAATTTGTAAAAAACTTTATAGGATTAGACAGAGTTTGGAATAATCCAGAATATATAAAAGCAAAAGATATTATGATAAAAGATCCAGTTTCAGTAAAGCCATCTAGAACTATAATTCAAGGAATTGAAATAATGAGAACTAGCAAGGTAGATAGTTTATTGGTAACAGATAAAAATCATAAGTTAGAAGGAATAGTTACAGTAAAGGATATGAAATCAAATATAAGTAAATCACAATCATTAGGAAGTATAATGTCATCAGAAGTATTAGTAGTAAAAGAAGATGACAACTTGGTAAATATATTAAGCATTATGAATGAACGCTCAGTAGGATATATACCAGTAGTTACAGAGGAGTATATATTAGCAGGGTTGATAACAAGAAGCAGTTTACTTTCAGTTTTAAGTGAGCAATTTTTAGAAATGGAGGTGAGTGTTCTTGGATAAAATTATAGAACTAACAATACAACATATGACTCTTACAGCAGGAGCTATTTTAATAGCTATACTAATCGGTGTACCACTTGGAATAATTATATGTAGAGTAAAGCCGCTTAGAAAAATAATATTAGGATTTGTAAATTTAGTACAAGCAGTACCATCAATGGCATTACTTGGATTACTTGTACCAGTACTTGGAATAGGAAGTAAGCCAGCTATATTTATGGTTGTAGTATACTCACTACTTCCTATAGTAAAAAACACATATATCGGAATTTCGGGTATTGACCCTGTAATACTAGAATCAGCAAAAGGAATAGGTCTTACTAAAAATCAAACTTTATTTAAAATACAATTGCCATTAGCACTTCCAATAATAATGGGAGGAGTTAGAATATCAGCAGTTACAGCTGTTGGTCTTATGACATTAGCAGCATTTATTGGAGGCGGGGGATTAGGATACTTAGTATTCTTAGGAGTTGGAACCGTTAATAATACTATGATACTACAAGGAGCAATACCAGCATGTATACTTGCGTTAGTAGTAGATTATGTATTTGGGAAAATTGAAAAAGCAGTTTCTGCAAGAGGACTAGACCCTAGAGCTCCTAAAAAGAACTTAAAAGCTCTTAAAATAATGGGAATATTAATATTAATTACAGCATTAGTTACAGGAACAATAGCAATATTCTCAAACAAAAAAGATAGTATAACGATAGGTTCTAAAAACTTTACAGAACAGCTTATACTCGGAAATATATATGCAGAATTAGTAGAGGAACATACTGATTTAAATGTAGAAAAACAGTTAAATTTAGGTGGAACAATGATTGCATTTAATGCAATTAAAAGTAATGATTTAGATATGTATATTGATTATACAGGGACTATGTTAGTAAATATATTAAAAAAAGAACCAATGAGAGATGAAAAACAAGTTTATGACGCTGTTAAAAAAGAAATGAAAGATAAACATAATCTGGATGTACTTAAGCCGCTAGGATTTAATAATACTTATGCTTTAGGAATGATGCCAGATGTTGCTAAAAAATATAATATAAACAATATATCAGATTTAAAGAAACATACAAGTGAAGTACTTTTATCACCAACTTTAGAATTTGAAGTAAGAGAAGATGGATTAGTAGGTTTAAATAAACACTATGATATGAAATTTGAAAATATTAAAGCTATGGATGGAGCTATTAGATACACTTCATTAAGCGAAAATAGATCTCAAGTCACAGATTTATTTTCAACTGATGGACTAATTAAAAAAATGGGAATTAAAGTATTAGAAGATGATAAAAAATTCTTTACTCCTTATTATGCAGTACCTTTAGTAAATGAAAAAACTTTAGAAAAACATCCAGAGTTGAAAGATGTATTCAATTTATTAGCAGGAAAAATTGATGAAGAAACTATAATAAATCTTAACTATGAAGTAGATGTGCTTGGTAAATCACCAGAAGAAGTAGCACATAAATTCTTAGTTGATTCAAAACTTATATAAAATTTAATATATCAAATGTATCTTTAAGGTCTGTTCTCCATATTTAATAGGAGGCAGGCCTTTTATTTTTATAAAAATCACAATATAAGCATATAAACCATATTTTGTAATAGCGACATCTAGATTTTAATATATAAAGTAGATTTTTATGGGAGGGGTAAAATGAGTAATAGTTGTAAAATTTGTGAACTTAGAGGTATGTGGGTAGCAACAGTATATGGTATAGACTGGCCTAAAGAAAAAAGCAATATAAAAGCTCAAAAAAAACAATTTATAGAGATATTAGATAACCTTAAAAATTTAAATTTTAATGCGGTATTTGTTCAAATAAGACCATCATCTGATGCTTTTTATAAGTCAAACATAAATCCATGGTCAGAGTATCTCACAGGAACGCAGGGTCAAGATCCTGGATATGATCCACTTAAATTTATGATTACAGAAACTCATAAAAGAGATATGGAATTTCATGCATGGCTAAACCCTTATAGAATAACTACGAGTGGAACAGATTTAGATAAATTATATAAGTTAAACCCAGCAAGGCTAAATCCAAGCTGGGTATTATCATATGAAGATGCATTGTTTTATAATCCAGAAAATCCAGAAGTTATCAAATATATTGCAACAACAGTTTTTGAGATAGTAAA
The DNA here is from genome assembly GCA_947072565.1 of uncultured Peptostreptococcaceae bacterium. GTDB lineage: Bacteria > Bacillota > Clostridia > Peptostreptococcales > Peptostreptococcaceae > Romboutsia_D. The sequence goes on from CAMTIM010000057.1 coordinate 34,188, forward strand.
AAAATACTATGTCGATGGAATTCATTTTGATGATTATTTTTATCCATATAATTATCCGTTGCCAAAAGGAGAAAGTAGAGAAGGTAATGTAGCGGATAAGAGACGTGAAGCTGTTAATGATATGATGAGATTAGTAAATAAAGTTATAAAAAGTACGAGAGAATGTGTCCAATTTGGGGTGAGCCCTTTTGGAGTATGGAAAAATAAGAGTAGTGATCCTAGGGGATCTGATACAAAAAATTTAGAGAGTTATTATGAAGTTTATGCAGATACTTTAACATGGATAGAAGAGGGCATTATTGATTATGTAGCACCTCAAATTTATTGGACCATAGACAATAAAACTAGTGCTTATGAAACTTCCATAAGCTGGTGGAGTGATGTAGTGAGAGATAGTGATGTTAGACTATATATTGGTCAAAATATAGGGAACATAGAGATAGCTAAAGAAATAGAAAAACAAATAAATATAAATAGAGATTACTGTGAGGTTGAAGGAAGTATATTTTTTAGTATGAGAGATATTGAAGAAAATACAGGAAATGTAGTTGAACAGTTAAAACAAATATATAGCTGTGAGGCTAGTATACCTAACAAATAACCATTATATAAGTTTGGTTTTATATTTACAGTGAACTTTATAAATATAAAAAAATGTTATTTAAAGTGTTACTTATGAATATATTTATACCGAATAAGTATATGGAGGTATAAAATGAGATGGGTTAATGTGAAATCTGTTGAAGAACTAAAAGCGCTAGGTAGTTTTAGATATGTAACAAAAGTAATAAAGGAAGATGTAGGAGATATGGTTACAATAAAAGGTAAAAGTTGGGAAGAAATTTATAATAATATAGTTGAATTTAGAATTTTATTAGAAGAGCTAAATAAAGCAATACAAAGAGATGAAAATTATAATAAATAGTGAAAAAAAGTATTATATAAGAGTTCTTATATAATGCTTTTTTATTTTAACTAACTAAATAGAAGTTATAAAAAATTAAAAATACTTGTAATGACAAATAGATAAGCGTTATAATATAATACGGTGTTTAAATTAGATTTTTAGTTATAAAAGTCAGTATATGTAGAAGGGTTATTAAATGCGTCTTTATAATAC
>CAMTIM010000058.1 GCA_947072565.1 uncultured Peptostreptococcaceae bacterium
ACATTAATAAGAGAGGATAGTTAAATGATAAATATATTAGTTGCAGAAGATGATAAAAGAATATTAAGATTAATAGCTGATTTTCTTAAAAAAGAATCTTATAATGTATTCACAGCAGAGAACGGGCAAGATGCACTTGAAATTTTTATTAAAGAAAGTATATCCTTGGTTATTTTAGATATAATGATGCCTATATATGATGGATGGCATGTGTGTATGGAAATAAGAAAAAAGTCTGATATACCAGTTTTAATAATTACAGCAAGAGATAGTGATTTAGATGAATTAAAGGGATTTGATATAGGTGCAGATGAGTATATTTCTAAACCTTTTAATCCGAAATTATTAATGGCTAGAGTAAAAAATTTACTAAAAAGAGTAGAACCTAATAACTTACTAAAAAATGAAAGTAGCGCCAATTTAAAAGATAATTTACATAATAAAAATATATTGTGTTATGAAGATGTGTGTATAGATTTAGAAGAAAAATTAATGAAAATAGATTCTCAAACAATTGAATTAAAACCAAAAGAATATGATTTAATAGTTTTATTTATTAAAAATAAAAATAGATTATTTGAAAGAGAAAATCTTCTTGATTTAGTTTGGGGGTATGATTATTTAGGAGATCCTAGAACCTTAGATACTCATATAAATAGACTTAGAAATAAATTGGGATCAAAAGCACACCTATTAAAAACTATAAGAGGTTTTGGATATAAGTTTGGAGGTGAGTAGTCTGAAGTCTATAAAAAATAAATTACTCACAGGAATTATATTGATAAATTGTACAATTTTAATTGGAATAATCGCTTTTAAATTAAATTTCGAGGATTTTTATATAAAACAAACAAGTAAGGACTTAAATAATCTTGGGAGTTCTATTTTAAATTTAACAAAAGAAGAAAATAAAGATAAATTAATAAATTACATAGAAGAAAATAGTGATAATAATATACTTATTGATGTTTTTGATAAAAATGATGTAATTATATACTCTAATAATTTTAAACCTATGGAAATGCATAATAATCAACATATGCAAAGAAAAAATAATGGTTTGATAACTGATAAAAATAAAATAAATCAAAATTTAAATTCTTATATTGTAAATAATAAACAAGGAACGGAATTTTTAGCAACATATACACAGTCAAAGGATAAAGATTATTCAATAGTGTGCAAGATGCCTATAAGCTCAATTAAAAACAGTGTTAATATAGCTTCTAACTTTTTACTTATAATTTTTATACCCATAATACTTCTTGGTATATTTATGGCGATATGGTTTTCTAAAAAATTTACTAAGCCAATAATAGAAATTACAAAGATAAGTAATAAAATATCTAATTTAGATTTTGATGAAAAAATTAATATACATACAAACGATGAAGTGGAGGTTTTAGGTAATAGTATAAATAAATTATCTTTGAAAATTAAGAATACTATGGATGATTTAAAAATTAGAAATGAAAAATTAGAAATAATGATATCTAATAAAATAAAACAAGAAAAATTAAAAAAAGAATTTGTATCTAGTGTTTCTCACGAGCTAAAGACTCCTATAACTATTATAAATGGATATGCAGAGGGTCTTAGAAGTGATATTTTAGAAAAAGAAGAAGATAAGCAGTTTTATATAGATGTAATCTGTGAGGAAAGTGAAAAAATGGGTATGATGGTAAATGATTTACTAGATTTGTATAAGATGGAATCTAAGACATTCAAGATTGAAAAAAAAGAAATAAATGTTGATAATTTAATAAAAAGTACACTTAAAAAACATGAGTTTTTATTAAAAGAAAAAGGTATAAGTATTTCTTTGAAATTAGAAAATACTAATGTTTTAAAACATGTGATTTTAGGGGATGAGTTAAGAATTGAACAAGTTTTAAATAATTTATTAAATAATGCTATAAGCCATGTTGACTTAAACAAGCAGGTTGTAATATCAAGTGAAGAAATAAAAGATTGTATCAAGATAAGTGTATTTAACTCCGGAGATAAAATAGACCAAGAACACTTAGAAAAAATTTGGGATTCTTTTGTAAGAATAGATAAGGTTAGAAACTCTTCGCAAAATAGAGTAGGGTTAGGTCTTGCTATTGTTAGAGAGATTATAAATCTTCACAATGGAGAATATGGAGTTTTAAATAAAGAAAATGGAGTTGAATTTTGGATTAAATTAAAAAAATTTAGTTTGTGACATTGGTGTGACATTGGGGTTTTATAATAAAGATACGAAATAAATAATTTATTAGGAGGTAATATTTATGAAAAAATCTTTAATAGCTTTAGGAGTAGTATCTTTATTAGGACTTGGAACATTTAATGTAACAGCCAATGCAAGTGAGCAAGTTGCAAAACCAAAGGCAGAAACTTCAACAAGTACACCTATAAAAAACAGAACAGACTGTAAATTAAGTGAAGAACAACAATCTCTTCTACAAAAAGGATATAATGAGTTAACAGTTGAAGAGAAAGCTACATTTGATAAATATCATGGTGAATCTAAGAAAGATTTAAATGAAGAACAAATAAATGAGTATTTCAAAGTTCATGATAAAACATTTAAGTATATGGATGATAATTTTAAAGCAAAAATGAAAGAAAAAAGAGAAGAAAGACAAACTAATAGAGAAAACAGAGGACAACATAAAGGTCAAGGAAATAAAGGTAATCACAGAGGACAAGGAAATGGTGCATGTAACAATTAAATTTTAATAAGATTATAGAAAAAGATAGATTTAATTTAAAATTAAATCTATCTTTTTTTTATGTAAATTATATTAATTTACCACTTACATATCTATGATAAATATGTCTATCATCACCTAAATAAATGAATTTTTCTAACCTTTCAAGTAAACTGTAATTATCAAAATTAAGATCATAGTCATCTATAACAAGAGCATCAAATTCATAATCTTTTTCAAAACTTCCAATATTTCCAAAGAAAGAACCGCCACCCTTAGTAGCTATATAAAAAGCTTCACTAAGTGTTAAAAAATCATATTCTTTATTTTGAGCCCATATAAGTTTTGAAAATTCTATAGCATAAACAATGGCCTTGAAAATTGAAAAACTATGACCGCCGCTTACATCACTTCCAAATGCTATCTTGACATTATTGTTTAGAAGCTTCCTTATAGGCATTATACCACTACCTAAATTTGCATTTGAAGTAGGGCAATGAACTGCATAAACATTTTTAGTTTTCATAAGATTTATTTCATCATCTGTTAAATGAACACAATGTGCCATAAGTGTAGGGGTATCACCAAATAAATTGTAACTATCATACACATCTCCATAAAATTTAGAACGTGGATGAAGTTCTTTTACCCAATTTATTTCGCCTATGTTTTCAGATAAATGAGATTGAACAGGTAAGTTATATTTTATTGCTATTTCACCTAGGTTTTTTAGCAAATTTTCACTACAAGTAGGTACAAATCTAGGCGTTATAATAGGTTTAACTAATTCTGATTTATTTATATATCTTTTTATAATTTCTAAAGTGTCATTAATTGAAGCCATGGTATCCTCACAAAGGCTATCACATGAGTTTCTATCCATATTTACCTTACCAACATAACCACCGATGCCAGTCTCTATCAAAACATCCATCAATTTCATTGTGGATTCTTTATGTATTGTTGCAAAAGCAGCTACCCTCGTAGTTCCATTTTTATATATTTCTTTTACAAACTTAGAATACATTTTTTCACCATAATCAATATCTTTATATTTTGATTCCTCAGGAAATGTATAATCGTTAAGCCAAGGAAGTAATTCTTTGTCCATAGCAATGCCAACATTTCTAAATTGAGGAGCGTGACAATGTAAATCATTCATTCCAGGAATTATAAGCTTATCTTTGTAGTCTATTAATTCGTAGTTTTTATATTGTTTTGGAATTTCATTATAAACACCAATTATTTTATTGTTAGATAAAATAATATAGCCATCTTTTATTATTTCAAATTTATCATATGTAGGAGTAAAAATAATGTTTCCTTTAATAATTTTCATTAAACACCTCTTAAAAAATTTATTATATTTGATATTGAATATATATGATTATTGGTTAACAAATATTCAGTATCAAATACAATAAACCCCTTAGAAAATAAACTTTTAAAGTTGTACAAAAAACTTTCAAAAGGTACTATAAAAAACTAAAAAATCATATCTTTTAAGTAACCAAAAAATTAATCAATATGAGATTAGTATAGTAAAACAAGTAAATTTTATTTTGGAGGATAATATGGTTAAAGAAGTATTTAAAGTTAAAAGTTTAGAAAGTGCGCTATATATACTTTAAATTAATAAATATAGAGCAAAAGTTATAGCGGGTGGAACTGATTTAGTTGTTGATATGAAAAATGACAAATTTGATAAAGAAATTTTAATTGATATATCAGATGTAAAACAGCTTAAGTTTATAGAAGATGAAGGAGATATTATAAAAATAGGTGGATGTAGTACACTTAATGAAATCATAAAATCTCAAAAAATAAATTCTAACTTACAAGGTTTAAAAAAAGCATGTAGTTTGGTGGGCTCACCTCAAATAAGAAGTAGAGCCACAATAGGTGGAAATATATGCAATGCATCGCCAAGTTCTGATTTAATACCTCCACTTTTAGCACTAGATGCTAAGGTATGCATACAAAGTAGAAATTCTGAGAGAAAAGAATACTTAAAGGACATATTATTAGACAAAAATAAAATTAAGTTAGATGAAGATGAAATTTTAAAGTACATAGAGTTTAAAAATTTAAATCCAAACCAAGTCCTATCTTTTGTTAAACTTGGTTTTAGAAAATCATTATCAATATCTAAAATATCATGTAGTGTATTGCTAGAAATAGAAGAAAATAAATTCAAAAATATGAATATAGCATTAGGAGCATTAAGTAAAATAGCTATGCGAGAATATGAGGTTGAACAATACTTAAAAGGGAAACCGATTAATCAAAATACTGTCAATAAAGCATTAGATATAGTGCACGAAAGTATTAGTGAACGATTGAAAAATAGATCAAGTGTAGAATTTAAATCTCATGCAGTTAAAGGTGTATTAAAGCAAGCTATATATGAAGGCATAAGCTTATATAATATTAATTAAAAATAGTAGGAGAAAAATTATGAAAAATATTAATTTAAATATAAATGAAACTATATATAATGTGAATATAAAGGAAGATGATAGGCTTATAGATGTAATTAGAGACAACCTCAAACTAACTGGAACCAAAGAAGGTTGTGGGGAAGGGGAATGCGGTGCTTGTTCTGTTATTATGGATGAAGAACTAGTTAACTCTTGTTTAGTGCTTGCTTTTCAAGCTGATGGAAAAAAAATAACAACTATTGAAGGTGTAAAAGATGAGTATATAAAGCAAGCATTTATTGATGTAGGAGCAGTACAATGTGGGTTTTGTACTCCAGGTATGATACTTAGTGGAAAATCTATATTAGATAAAAATGATTCCCCGAGTAAAGAAGAAATAAGAAATGCTATATCAGGCAATTTGTGCAGATGTACAGGTTACAATAAGATAGTAGATGCCATATACTTGGCATCTACTGTAAGGAGAGATAAATAGTGAATAGTGTTGGGAAAAATATAAAAAGAGTAGATGCTTACGATAAAGTTAATGGAAAAGCAATATATCCACAAGATATATATTTTGAAGATATGCTATATGGAGAAACTTTAAGATCTAATAAACCTCATGCATACATAGAACTTGATATAATTGAAGCTAAAAAGATAGAAGGGGTAATAAAGATATTTACAGCAAAGGACGTACCTTATAACCACCATGGAGTAGTGTTTAAAGATAATGAAGTATTTTGTGAGAAAAAGGTAAGAAGGATAGGAGATCCGATAGCTTTTGTTGTAGCTACAAATAAAGAAATTGCAAAAAAAGCTTTAAAGGCTATAAATGTAGAATACAAAGAAATAGAAGCTGTATTTGATCCAATAAAAGCAATGAAAGAAAATAGCCCAAAAGTGCATGACAATGATACCAACATAGTTCATCATTTTAAACTTAGAAATGGAGATGTTGAAAAATCATTTGAAGATTGCGATATAATAGCTGAAAATGAATATGTTGTTCCACAGGTTGACCATGCTTTTTTACAACCTGAAAGTGGAGTGGCAAAAACTGATGAAAAAGGCAAAATAACATTATACACAGCAACTCAATATCCACATTTTGATGTATGTGAAATAGCACAGGCATTACAAATAGATCAAAAACAAGTGAAAATAATAAACTGTGCAGTTGGAGGTGCTTTTGGAGGAAGAGAAGATATAACAATGCAAATCCATCTATCTCTTGCAGCAAAAGTATTAAAAAGACCAATTAAAACTACATATTCTAGAGAAGAATCATTTATAGCACATTCCAAAAGACATTCAATGATTATGAAATATAAAACTGGAGCAACCAAAGATGGAAAATTAAAAGCATTAAAAGCTACTATAATAGGGGATACTGGAGCCTATGCATCCTGGGCAATAAATGTATTAAGAAAAGCGGGAGTGCATGCAACTGGACCATATGAAATAGAAAATGTATGTGTAGATAGTTACGCAGTATATACAAATAACCCATTTAGTGGTGCTATGAGAGGCTTTGGAGCAACTCAAGTTCCAATAGCGTATGAGCAACAAATGGATATAATAGCAAATAAACTAAACATAGACCCTATAGAATTTAGATTAAAAAATATATTTAAAAAAGGAAGTAAAACAGCTACTAATCAAATATTAAAAGAAAGCGTGCCACTTGAAAAATGTATAAATGAAGTTAAAAAAAACATGGACTTTAGTAAAAAGGGATGCGGAATAGGAATAATGTTTTATGGAACGGGATATGGAAATGGATTTCCAGACGTTTCAAATGCAAGAGCTAAAATAAATCAAGATGGAAAATTAGAAATATATATTGGAGCAACTGAAGTAGGTCAAGGTGCAAAAACTATAATGAGTCAAATAGGAGCAGAGGTTTTAAAAATTAATGTAGAGGACATAATATTTATAAATGAAGATACAGAAATAACTCCAGACTCTGGAACAGCAGCGGCAAGTCGTCAAACTTACAATAGTGGAAATGCCGTAAAAATAGCTTGTGAAAAGCTAAAAGATGAAATAAATAAAAAATATGATATAAACAACTGTAATTTAAAAGATGTATATAAAAACATTGATAAAGAACTTTTAATTAAAGAAGGATCTTTTAAAGCATACTCAACAATGATGGATGAAGAAACTGGTATTGGAGAACCATATTGGCCGTATACTTTTGGAGCTTGTGGAGTTGAAGTTGATGTAGACGAAGAAACTGGAGAAATTAAAATTTTAAATGCAGTTGTAGCACAAGATGTAGGAAAAGCAATAAATCCTCATTTGATAGAAGGTCAAATAGATGGAGGATTTGCTATGGGTGTTGGATATACCTTAATGGAAGATTTAAATGTTGTAAATGGAGAAATTAAAAATAATAGACTATCCAAATACATTATACCAACATCACTAGACACAATAGATTTTAAGAAAATAATAGTAGAAGATGAGGAAAGTTCTGCACCGTTTGGAGCAAAGGGAATAGGTGAACCAGTAATGGTATACGTAGCGCCTGCAATTTTAAACGCAATCTATAGTGCTAGTGGAATTAGGGTGAAAAAATTACCTGCAACACCTGATAATATAATTAAAAATATAAAAGCAAAAATGAAAATTTAAGTTTTGATAGTATTAAATATTTATAATTATATTATTGTAAATATTTTCAAATAAAGTATATTTTACTTTGAATAAATAAAGATAGTTATTTAAGTTATATTAACTTAATTTATATACTATAGATAGCTAGCTCAAACCACTTACTTATAAAGTGAGAGTTTAAGCATAGTAATAAAATTAGGAGGATTTGTGTATATGGAGTTTTTAGAAAAAAAGTTTAAGCTCACAGAACACAATACAAACGTAAAAACTGAAGTATTAGCAGGTATTACAACATTTATGACAATGGCATATATATTAGTTGTAAATGCTAATGTTTTAGGCGATGCAGGTATGGATAAAGGTGCAGTATTTGCAGCGACTGCAATATCAGCATTTATAGGTACTATGCTTATGGGATTACTTGCAAATTATCCAATAGCACTAGCGCCTGGTATGGGGCTTAACGCATTTTTCGCTTATACAGTAGTTATAGCAATGGGACACAGTTGGCAATTTGCATTGTGTGCAGTATTTATTGAAGGGATAATATTTATATTACTTACAATTACAAATATACGTGAAGAAATAATAAACTGCATACCACCATTACTCAAACATGCAGTTACTGCAGGTATAGGACTATTTATTGCTTTTATAGGATTAGTAAATTCTGGAATTGTAGAACAAGGGGGTGCTATATTAACCCTTGGAAGTATGAAAGCACCGTTAGTTTTATTGTCAGTATTGGGACTTATAGTAGCAGCAGTACTTATGTGCAAAAATGTAAAAGGTGCATTTTTATTATCTATGGTAATAACAGCTGCAATTGGGATGGTATGTGGATTAGTAGAAATTCCAAAAGCCTTAGTTTCAACTATACCATCTTTAGAACCAATATTTTTAAAAGCTTTTTCAGTAAAGACATCACAGATATTTAGCTTTGATATGATAGTAGTAGTGTTTACGTTCTTATTTGTAGATTTATTTGATACTGTAGGTTGTTTAGTTGGAGTTGCATCAAAGGGAAATCTTTTAAATGACGATGGAACACTACCTCGTGCTAAAGAAGCTTTACTTGCAGATGCAATAGGAACAACAGTAGGAGCGATTCTTGGTACTTCTACAGTTACATCTTATGTTGAAAGTTCAGCAGGAATAGCAGAGGGTGGAAGAACAGGACTTACAGCAGTAACTACTGGGTTTTTATTTTTAGTATCTCTATTCTTTGCACCTATATTTACAGCAATACCACCTCAAGCAACAGGACCTATATTGGTATTAGTTGGAGTGTTGATGGCAAGTTCTGTACTTGAAATAAACTTTAAAGACCCAACAGATGCAATACCTGCATTTTTAACCTTTACAATGATGCCACTTGCCTACAGTATAGCAGATGGTATTATATTTGGTATAATATCCTACACTATACTTAAGTTTGTATGTGGTCAAAAGGAAAAAGTTAACTTGTCACTTGTAATTTTAAGCATATTATTTATATGTAAATTTATATTCTTATAAAAAAAGTCTCCTTTGACATCAAAGGAGACTTTTTAAAATTCATGCAAATGTGAAATTAAAAATATAAAATTATAGTAATAAATACGTAAAAAATGATATTATTAACCTAAGTGAAAGTTAAACTGCAAAAATGCTACAAATTTGGAAAAGGAGAAAATTACATGTATAGCTTAAAAAATGATTATAGCGAAGGGGCTCATCCTCAAATATTAGAAGCTTTAGTAAAAACAAATTTAGAACAAGATGCAGGTTATGGTGAAGATAAATATTGCCAAGAAGCTATTAAATTAATAAAAGAAAAATTACAAAATGATAATGTGGATATTCACTTTATTCCAGGGGGAACTCAAACGAATTTGATTTCTATAGCGGCATTTTTAAAGTCACACGAGGCATGTATTGCTGCAAAAACTGGGCATATATTTGCAAACGAGACTGGTGCAATAGAAGCTACAGGACATAAAGTAATTGCTGTTGACACTGAAGATGGAAAATTAAGAAAAGAAAATATTTTATCTGTTCTTAAATCTTATACAAATGAACATGTTGTAAAGCCAAAGTTAGTTTACATTTCAAATTCAACAGAAATAGGTACTATATATAATAAAAAAGAACTACAAGAATTAAAAGAAGTTTGCATGGAAAATAAATTGTTATTATACATGGATGGAGCTAGACTTGGATCTGCTTTGGCGTGTGAAGAAAACGATTTAAAACTTTGTGACTTTGTAAATTTAACAGATGCTTTTTACATAGGTGGAACTAAAAATGGTGCTTTAATAGGTGAGGTTTTAGTAATTTGCAATGACTTTCTTAAAGAAGATTTTAGATATCACTTAAAGCAAAGAGGTGCTTTACTTGCTAAAGGAAGGTTATTGGGGATACAGTTTATGGAACTATTTAGAGAAAACTTATTCCTTGAAATAGGGAAACATGAAAATGATATGGCTGATATTTTAAGAGATGGAATAAATGAGTTAGGATATAAATTTTTAGTGAATTCACCTTCTAATCAGATTTTCCCAATAATGCCTAATACGGTAATAGAGAAACTTAAAGAAAAATATTCTTTTATAGTATGGTCAAGTGAAGACGAAAAAAATTCATCTATTAGGCTTGTAACTTCATGGGCTACAAATAAAGATGTCGTTACTGGATTTGTAGAGACACTAAAAAATATTACTGGAAAATAATTTCATTAGTTTTAAAATGAAAAGAAAATAGTTATAATAAATATTATAACTATTTTCTTTTCAAACTAATTTTTGATTTTAAGTATTAAAAATTATTATTATAGGCATAATTATATAGAGTTAACAAAATTTAATTGGGTGCATAGCTCAGCTGGATAGAGCAACGCCCTTCTAAGGCGTGTGTCCGGGGTTCGAATCCCTGTGTGCTCACCACGATCTATTAGCTCAGTCGGTAGAGCACCTGACTTTTAATCAGGGTGTCCCGCGTTCGAGGCGCGGATGGATCACCATTTAAACTCCTATTTTTATAGGAGTTTTTTTATGGAGATTTTTATTCATTATAAACAATAAGCT